>NZ_CP104144.1:0-689906 GCF_025200715.1 Rhizobium sullae | reverse complement strand
GCCCGGCCATCTTGCATCACAAGCGGGCGTTCGTCGTCGGTCATCACATCAATCGGATGTGACCCGCGGTCGTCAGCCTCGGTCAGCATGAAATGGCGCAGCACGCCGCCAAAAGTCTTCTCGAGGTTTGCCGGAGTGAAAGTCTCGGCAGTCGTGCCGTAGGCGAGGACGGTGCCTTTGATGAGAACGGTGCGGTCGCAGAACTCCGGTACCGAGCCGAGATTGTGGGTGGAGACCAGCATGACCCGGCCTTCGTCGCGCAACTCGCGGAGCAGAACGGTAATCTGGTCTTCGGTCTTGACGTCGACGCCGGTGAAGGGCTCATCGAGCAGGATGACGCGGCCGTCCTGCGCCAGCGCGCGAGCCAGGAAGACCCGCTTCTTCTGCCCGCCCGACAACTCGCCGATCTGGCGCGTGCGCAATTCGCTCATGTTGACGCGTGCGAGTGCCGATGACACGGCAGCGTGATCGGCCGCCTTCGGGATGCGCATCATGCCCATGTGGCCGTAGCGGCCCATCATGACAACGTCCTCGACGAGGACTGGAAAGTTCCAATCCACCTCTTCGCTTTGCGGCACATAGGCGACGAGGTTCTTGCGCAGTGCCTCACCGACCGGCATGCCGAGTATCCTTATGTCGCCCCTGGCAAGGCGCACGAAGCCCATAATCGCCTTGAACAGTGTCGATTTGCCGGAGCCGTTGACCCCGACCAACGCCGTAATCGTGCCCGTCGGGATCTGGAAGCTGGCATCGCGAAGGGCAGTATGGCCGTTGCGATAGGTGACGGTCGCACTGCTCACCGCAATGCCCGATCCCGCATCCGCGGGACGGGCAAGCTTTTTAAGCGGCTCATTCATTGCGACAGGCCTTCGACTAGGCCCTTTTCGACCGTGTCGGAGGTTACGCGGAGCAGATCGATATAGGTCGGCACGGGCCCTTCCTCCTCGCTAAGGGAATCGACATAGAGCACGCCACCGTAATGTACGCCGGTTTCGCGTGCGACCTGCCTGGCCGGCTTGTCGGACACCGTGCTCTCGCTGAAGACGGCAGCGATCTCGTTGGCCTCAACGGCATCGATCACCTTGCGGACCTGTTGTGGTGTTCCCTGCTGGTCGGCATTGATAGGCCAGAGATAGAGTTCCTTCAGGCCAAAGTCACGGGCGAGGTAGGAAAAGGCGCCCTCGCTCGACACCAGCCAGCGCTTGTCGTCCGGAATCTGCTCAAGCTTTTCGCGGATCGGCGTGATGGTCGCCTCGATCTTCATTTTATAAGCGGCAGCGTTGGCCTCGTAGGCAGCGGCGTTCGCCGGATCGTGCTTCACGAAGGCATCGCGGATGTTGTCGACATAGATCAGAGCATTCTTCGGCGACATCCAGGCGTGCGGGTTGGGCTTGCCGGAATAAGGCCCTTCGGCAATGCTCATCGGTTCGATGCCTTCGGAAACGACGACGCCCGGAACGTCATGGAGATTAACGAAAAACTTTTCGAACCAGCGCTCAAGATTGAGCCCGTTCCAGAGGATGAGGCGAGCGCCCTGCGCCCTTTGTATGTCACCGGGTGTCGGGGAGTAATTGTGAATCTCCGCACCCGGCTTGGTGATCGATTCCACGATGGCGGCATCACCCGCCACGTTCTTGGCCATGTCTGCAATAACGGTAAAGGTTGTCACCGCCTTGAACTTCTCCGCAGCCGCTGCCGGTCCCATCGCCGCGACCGACACGATTGCTGCCGCTATCAATCCGGCCAATAGGCGCCCTGCCCGTTTTAACATCCTCACGCTCCTTGCTGCGAATGACTTGCATTACAGTCTTAAGGAAAGGAATTTATTTTTGCAAGTGCGACTTATTCGCAATTGCAAAATCCGCGGATCAGGTCACATGGCAAGCATGCAGCGCAGCACCGTAGGCGCCGAAGAATCTTGAGCCGGCCATGTCGGATTGAGCAACGGCCTTTCGTCTTATTGTCGGCGTTGATGAAAACGCATGAGACGAAAGGAGAAACACCCCATGTTCCGCACCGCCCTCATTGCCGCAGTCGGCTTGTTTATCGCAGGATCAGCCTTGGCCGAACCCAAGCCGACAGGCGACCGGGTCGAGGTCAACGGCATGCAGATGTATTATGAAGTGTCCGGAGACGGTGACCCGCTGATCGTGCTGCACGGCGCTTATATGAACATCCCGTCCATGGGCGCGATCATCCCCAAGCTCGCCGAAACCCACAAGGTCTACGCGCTCGAATTCCAGGGCCACGGCCGCACCACCGACATCGACCGCCCCATTACCTATCAAAACCTGGCAGACGACGTCGCGGCCTTCATGGACGCGGTCGGCCTCAAGAAGGCGGATGTGTTCGGATATTCCATGGGTGCGGCCGCTGCGCTGCAAGTCGCCGTCCGCCATCCGGAAAAAGTGAACAAACTTGCAGCAGCCTCCGTTGCCTACGATGCCGAGGGCTGGCAGCCGGCGTTCAGGGCCTTCATCCCGCAAATGACGGTGGAAATGTTTGTCGGCATGCCGTTCGCCGACGACTACCGCAAGCTTGCCGCCAATCCCGACGGCTTCCCTGCCCTGGTCAGGAAACTGATCGCCCTCGAGCACGAGCCGATGGCATGGGAAAAGGACGTGAAGTCGCTGAAGATACCGGTGCTGCTCATCTCCGGCGACGCCGATGTTGCAACCCTAGAACATTCGGTTGCCATGTTCCGGTTGCTCGGCGGCGGCGTCATGGGCGATATGGGCAAGCCCCTTCCTGCCTCTCGTCTTGCCGTCATGCCGGCGACGTCACACACCGCCGTCATCAACCAGTCCGACCTGCTGCATGCCTTCATCGAACCTTTCTTGAAGGGCGAGACGCCGAGGGGGATGTTCGAGTAGGAAACGATTGCCTTGGGCACAATCCTTGCTTACGAAAACCGCCCGGCTCTTGATATCACCGGGCGGCTTCAGGTCTTTACGAGTGCCAGTGAGACGGTTTAGCGGACTGCTTCAAGCCGCCTCTGCAGCTGCTTTCAGCGGGATTTCGACGTCGATTTCCAGGATCGAGACGTGCTCGTTGCGATCCATCTTCACCTGCACCTTATCGGCGTCGAGCTGCACGTGCTTGGCGATGACTTCCAGAATCTCCTCGCGCAGCAGCGACACGAGGTCTGTACCCACCGACGAGCGTTCGTGTGCCAGAAGCACCTGCAGGCGTTCACGCGCCGCGGGTGCGGTTTGCTTTCTGCCGAAAAAACTGAAGATGTTCATGCGGCCCTCCGTCCGAAGATCTTGCCGAAGATGCCTCGCTTTTCGCCCGGAATTGTGATCGGCACATCCTCACCAGCAAGCCGGCGGGCCGCATCGAAATAAGCCATCGCAGGTGCGCTGCGGCTATCGGCGAGTGTCACAGGAGCGCCGATATTGGAGGCGCGCAGAACATCCATGCTTTCGGGAACAATGCCGAGGAGCGGGATGGACAGGATCTCCAAGACGTCGTCGACCTTGAGCATATCGCCCCGTTCCGCCCGGTTGGCGTCGTATCGGGTCAGGAGCAGGTGCTTTTCCATCCGCTCGCCGCGTTCGGCCTTGGCGGTCTTTGCATCCAGCAGGCCGATGATGCGATCTGAATCGCGTACCGACGAGACTTCCGGGTTGGTGACGACGACCGCGACATCGGCGTGGCGCATTGCAAGGGTCGCGCCGCGTTCGATGCCCGCCGGACTATCGCAGATGATCCAGTCGAAGTGGCGCTTCAGATCAGCCATGACCCGTTCAACACCTTCCGGGGTCAAGTTGTCCTTGTCCCGCGTTTGCGACGCCGGCAGCAGAAACAGCGTGTCCAGCCTCTTGTCGCGTATCAGCGCCTGCGAGAGCTTGGCGTCACCCTGTATGACGTTGATCAGGTCGTAGACAACCCTTCGCTCCGCGCCCATCACTAGGTCGAGATTCCGCAGCCCGACATCAAAATCGACGACGACCACTTTCTCGTTTCTCTGTGCCAAGGCCCCTCCCAGCGCGGCGGTCGAGGTTGTCTTGCCAACTCCGCCTTTGCCTGAAGTGACGACGATGACTTTCCCCATCTTGCTCTCCTTTGTCCTAGCCGGCTTTCGGCTCAGATAAGTTTCTCTGCCATGATCGTATCGCCTTCGAGCCAGAGCTGGACGGCTTGCCCACGAAGGTGCGAGGCCATGTCTTCGGCGGTCTTGTAGATGCCATCGATCGCAATCAGCTCGGCCTCAAGCTTTCGGCAGAAGATACGCGCGGACGCATTTCCAACCGACCCTGCCATGACTCGACCCCGCAGCGCCCCATAGATATGGACCGACCCTCCAGCGACGATCTCCGAACCCGAGGCAACCGATCCGATGACTGTGACGTCGCCTTCCGGGAAGATCACCGACTGACCGGAACGCACAGGCTCCCGGATCACGATGGATTGTAGTGCCGAACGAATCTCGGCGGCCGCCGGCTTGTTTTGCAGATCGATAACTGGTTCCGCTTTCGGCAGCTCGAAGTCTGAACCGGGACGACCGCCCTTAAGCGCAGGCGGCATGCCCGGCCCAAGGATTGAAGGGCGCCCGCCCTCGATACCCATGATGCTCACATTGCGTCGCGTCAGTTCCGCGATAAGTTCCTTCAGCTGCGACCTGTCGATCTGCAGGTCCGTGACATCAAGAACGACGGGCCGCCCCAGAAAGAATCCGGCTGAACGGGCTGCGAGATCATCCAGCCTCGCCAGCCAATCATCGAAAGGGAGGTCCGGAGAAAGCATGACCGCGAGGAAGGAGCGGCCCTTGATTCGGATCGAGCGAGCGTCTGTTAGCACTTTGGTCATCTGAGTTAAGAAATCGTTGACCATGTCTATCGCCGACATGGTTAACAAACAGTTAACGCGGCGATCGCGAAGGCCTAGATAACATCGGTCCCCAACGGGGGGATGCCAGCGACGCTGAACCTGAACGAAGGATGCTTTTGGCGGATCGCTACATCTTAATGTCGTGGATCGACTGTAGCTGCAAGATCGCGTGTACTAGATTCGGCGCAACAAAATTCGAGGGTGCATGTGATGGCAGAATTTCCAGACAAGGCGAAAGTCGTAATTATCGGGTTGGGCGGCATTGTCGGCGCGTCGATTGCCCATCACCTGATCGAGCGCGGCTGGGACGATATTGTCGGCATCGACAAGTCGGGCATCCCGACCGATATCGGCTCGACGGCACATGCTTCCGACTTCTGTTATACGACCAGCCACGACTATCTGTCGGTCTGGACGACGCAGTACTCCATCGATTTCTACGAGAAGATGGGACACTACGCCCGCATCGGCGGCCTCGAAGTCGCCCGCACCGGCGACGACACCTGGATGGAGGAGATCAAGCGAAAGCTGAGCTCGGCCAAGGCCTTCGGCACACGCGCCCATTACGTCAGCCCCGCCGAGATCAAGGAAAAGTTCCCGCTGATCGAGGAAGAGATGGTCCAGGGCGGCCTGTTCGATCCCGATGCTGGCCTTGTCATCCCGCGCTCGCAGACGGTTGCCGGCAAGCTGGTCGATGCCGGCGAGAAGGTCGGCAAGCTCAAGGCCTTCGCCAATACGCCGGCCAAGTCGCTGATCGTCGAGAACGGCCGCATCAAGGGCGTCGTCACTCATCGCGGCACGATCATGGCCGATCACGTCATCGTCTGCGCCGGCCTGTGGGGCCGTCTGGTCGCAGAGATGGTCGGCGAGGACCTGCCGGTCATGCCGGTCGACCATCCGCTCACCTTCTTCGGCCCCTACAACGCGTTCGAAGGCACAGGCAAAGAAATCGGCTTCCCGCTTTTGCGCGACCAGGGCAACTCCGCCTATATGCGCGACACCGGCGACCCGAAGACCACCGAGGGCGGCCAGATCGAATGGGGTTACTACGAGCAGACCAGTCCGCGCATGTGCCATCCCCGCGAGCTGCTCGAAAAGCATGAGGCGCGCCTGTCGCCCTCGCAGCGCGACCTCGAAATGGATGAGATTATCGCGCCGCTCGAGCGCGCCATGGAGCTCACCCCGATCCTCGGCGAACTCGGCTATAACGAAAGCCATTCCTTCAACGGCCTGCTGCAGGTTTCCGCCGCCGGCGGCCCGTCCTGCGGCGAGAGCCAGAAGGTGCGCGGCCTCTGGTACTGCGTCGCCATCTGGGTCAAGGATGGTCCCGGCTATGGCAAGCTGATCGCCGACTGGATGACCGACGGCCGCACCGGGATCGACCACGCCAGCATCGACTATTCACGCTTCTACGCGCACCAGCTGACGGAACAGTTCATCGAGGACCGTTGTTTTGAGGCCGCCCAGAAGATCTATTTCCCGGCCGTTCATACGCGCGAGCCCTATGCCACCAGCCGCGACGTCAAGCACTCGCCCTTTTACGAGCGCGAAGTCGAGCTCGGCGGCTATTTCATGGAGCTTGGCGGCTGGGAGCGCGCCCATGGCTACAGAGCCAACGAGCACCTGCTTGAGAAGTACGGCGATCGCGTGCCGGTGCGCGAAAACGAATGGGACGGCCGCCACTTCTGGCGCGTCTCCAATGCCGAGCACCTGGCGATGAGCGAGGATTGCGGCATCGTCAACCTAAGCCACTTCTACATGTTCGACGTCGAAGGGCCTGGTCATGTCGAGCTGATGGAGTGGGTCTGCGCCGCAAAGATCGGCGGCGACGCCAACATCGGCAAGGGCATCTACACGCACTTCCTCGACGACGAGGGCATGGTGCGCGCCGATCTGACGGTCATCCGTATCGCCGACCGCTGCCGTGTGATCGACGGGGCGGACGCAGGCCCGCGCGATTTCCACTACATCAAGCGGATTGCCGAGGATAAGGGCTTCAACGTTACCGTCACCGACGTCTCCGAAAAATACGTCACCATCGGCATCTGGGGGCCGAACGCCCGCGCCACGCTGAAGAAGGTCGTCGCCGATCCGGCGGCCCTCGATCCGGAAAACTTCGCCTTCGCCGCGATCAAGCCGATCGAGATCGACGGCAGGCACGTCACGGCCTTCCGCATCTCCTATGTCGGCGAGCAGGGCTGGGAGCTGCACATGAAGTACGAGGATGGCCTTGCCGTCTGGGATGCGCTGCGCGCGACTGGCGTCATGGCCTTCGGCGTCGAGACCTACGCCAATAGCCGTCGCATGGAAAAGAGCCTGCGCCTGCAGAATGCCGACCTCATCACGCAGTACAATCTTATCGAAGCCGGCCTCGCCCGTCCGAAGGTCAAGGAGGCCGATTTCCGCGGCAAGGCCAGGCATCTCGAATATAAGGCCCGCGAGCACCAGCCGGCGATGCTCTGCACGCTGGTGATGACCGATAACATCGACAGCAAAGGCGTCGCCCGCTATCCGGTCGGCACGCTGCCGGTCATGGATCCGGAAACCGGCGAGACCCTTGTCGACGAGTTCGGCCGCCGCTCCTACACGACGTCGATCGCCTATGGCCCGACAATCGGAAAGAACATCGCGCTCGCCTACCTGCCCTGGTCCCATGCCCAGGAAGGCCGCAAGCTCGTCATCGAATACTTCGGTGAGACTTATCCGGTCGACGTCGCCGCCGTCGGCTACAGGCCGCTCTACGATCCGGAAAATTTGAAACCCCGGAGCTGATATCAAAAATGAGCAGGTGGATGAGGGATCAGGCGGACGCCGTCAGCTCTTCCACCCTCTTCAGGTTGAGAACCGCCTTGATCGGCAAGTGATCGGAGGCGACGCGCGCAAGTGGCGTATCATGCGCCTCGACGTTCGTCAGCACACCTTTCCGGTTCGACATGATGCGGTCGAGCGCCAAGATCGGCAGGCGAGCCGGGAAGCTTGCGACTGCAAGAGGCTGCGCCTCGAAGGCGGATTGAAGCGTGTTAAGCGACGAACGGTCGCCGAGCCGCCATTCGTTGAGGTCGCCGAGCAGGACCGTCGTCACCTCGCTCCGATCCGCCATCAGATCGACCAGCATCTGAGCCTGCCGCGCACGTGAGTGCCGCAGAAGCCCGAAATGGGCGGCAATGATCCGAAGCTCTCCGCCATTTTCCAGTTCGAGTTCCGCAACCAGCGCGCCGCGCGGTTCAAGGCCCGGCAGTTTGATCTGGTGCACGTCGCGTACCAGGCCTTTCTTGAAGAGCACGACATTGCCGTGCCAGCCATGCGCCTTCGACATGCCCGAGACCGGAACCGGAATAAGTGCCGTCTCGCGCTCCAGGCGCGCCAGATCGAGGATGCCTGTCCTCTCCCCGAAGCGCGTGTCGGCCTCCTGCAAGGCAATCACGTCGGCGCCGATCTCGTGGATCACCCGGCTTGTTCGCTCGGGATCGCAACGCCTGTCGGCGCCGACGCATTTATGGACATTGTAGGAGGCGATCAATGTACCTTCCGCCCGGGGCTTTGCAGCCGCAAGCACGGCATCCAACCGCTTTTTGCGGTTACGGATCGACGCGAGAATGTTGGCGGGCAGGCTGTCTTTCCTGGCAAGCATCGGAGTTTACGCGCGCTCCGTTGGTCGAAATCGGCTCTGATTTGGCAGTATAGGCCCACAGGTAAAACTTGCCATGTCCGATCCGAGAAAATCAAAGATAGGGCGAACCCAGCCACAGAAACTTTTCGACAAGCCGCACCAGGAAGGGCCGCCCCTGGAGGCTCTCCAAGGTCACCGGTGCTGCAGATTTCAGCATCTCGTCGATATGCTCGTCGATCTCCGCCGCAAACCCCTCGTTCAGAACTTCGAGATCCACCTCGAAGTTCAGCCTGAGCGAGCGCGGATCAAGATTGGACGAACCGACATAGGCCCAGACCCCGTCAATCGTCATCAGCTTGGAGTGGCTGAAGCTGCCGGTCGAGCGCCATATGCGGCAGTAGTTCTTGAGGATCTGGTCGAACTGCGCCGTCATCGCCCGGTCAACGAGAACGAGATTGTTGACGGCCGGCACGACGATATCGACCTCGACGCCGCGCCGAGCGGCAGTTGTCAGCGCGCTGATCAGTTCACGATCGGGCAGGAAATAAGGTGACATGATGCGGATTGATTTCCGCGCGACAGAAAAGGCGCCTATCAGCATCTTATGGTTCGTCTCGACGCTGCGGTCCGGTCCGGAGGCAACGACGCGCATGAAGACCGGATCGCCCGGTTGGCGTTCGGGCGCTTCGACCCGCCACGCGTCCGCGCTTAGAATCTCACCTGTCGTAAAGCGCCAATCCTCGGCCGCGACATCGAAGAGATCGGCAACCACGGAGCCGGTCACGGAGAAATGCGTATCGCGTGCAAAATCATCGCCCGTCATCGCGTAGCTGAAGCCCTGTCGGATATTCATACCGCCCGTCAACGCCAGACGCCCGTCGGCAATCAGAATTTTTCGGTGAGTGCGGAGATTTGCATAAGGCAGCCGCAGGCCCATGATGACATTGCCGTTGAAGACCGAAACCATCACCCCGCCATCAGCGAGATAGCCGAGAATGCTGGGCACGGAATAGCGCGCGCCGACGGCGTCGATCAGCACGCGCACCTCGATGCCACGTTTTGCCGCCGCAATCAGCGCATCGGCAATCTGGAGGCCGATCTTGTCGCGATCGAAAATATAGGTTTCAAGCAGAACACTCCGCCCGGCCCCGTCGATCGCAGCCTTCATCGCCGTATAGGCATCGTCGCCCGTTTCCAGCATGTCGATCGTATTGCCGGTGGTGAGCGGATAGCGGGCAACGCGATCGCCAAGCGTCTGCAATGCTGCAAAGCGCCGTCCATAAGCGCTGATGATCCTCTCCGGCTCCGCATCGAAACTCTCGAGTTCGTCAAGGTCGGCTGCCGGCAGCAGGGCATCGCGACGGAGGCTCAGGGATTTCCGGCGGATGCGATTGATGCCGGCGATCGCATAAAGTACCGCGCCGACAATCGGCGAGAGGATGATGACGCCGACCCAGCCGATTGCAGCGCGTACCTCCTCCTTCGTCATGGCGGCATGGATCGCCGCGGCGGCTCCCATCGCGAGCGAAATGACGAAAAGGATATGCGCCCAGTAGGTCGATATGAGATAAAACATTGGAAGAAGATATAGCTGCAAAACGGCGGCGTTCAATTCGCCGCCGCTCAACAGAAGCGCGAAATTTTCGTGCTGCTATTTTGCCAGCTTGGGATCGAGCGCAACTACCACCGAATGGGCGGCAAGCTTGCCGTCCCCCGGCTCGCTGCGAGGCAGCAGATCGAAGATGACTGCACCTTCGAAAGGGGGTACCGGAAGACGACGGTCGCTCAGATTGGCTCGAAGTTCCAGCTTGCTGCCGCCGAAGGTCCAGTTGACAGCCAGCACGCCATCGACGCTTTCCAACGCCGCGCTTGTGATCCGGCCGGGTCTCTTCAGCAATGGCACGACATACTTGTGCCGCAGACCGATAAGCTCTCGTACATAGGCCTTCCGTCGTCTACCTTCATCGCTGTCGGAACGCTCCCATCGAAGCTTCGAATGCTCGAACGTAGAGATCGCATTTGGATCCGGCAGATCGCCGGCTGTCTTGCCTTCCTTCAAACCGCCAAAGCCTTCCGCCTCTGCCATCCGCCCTCTGCGGACGATCTCGCCGAGTTCGCCGGTGTAGTCGCAGAAGAAGTGGAACGGCTGCGTCTCGCCATAATCCTCGCCCATAAAGAGGAAGGGGATCTGCGGCGATAGAAACAGAACCGCCGTCAGCATCTCTGTCATGCCGGGATGCGCAAGGCTGATCAAGCGCTCGCCGAAAGCGCGATTACCCACCTGATCGTGATTCTGGAGAAAATTGATAAAGGCCACGGGTGGCAAATAGACCCGTTCATCCTTCGGCAGCTCAGGCGGATCGCCGCGGTCCGGATAGACGAAGCCGTGCTGCATCGAAAGCTTCGTCTTTTCCCAAAGGTCGGATGCGAAGGGCTTATAGTGGCCGGCTGTTTCGCCGGTTGCGATGATATGAGCGACATGGTGGAAGTCGTCGTTCCACTCCGCGGTAAAGGTCTTTACTCTCCCGCCGTCGTCGCGCTCCAGCAGGCTTACGAGATTGCGTTGATCCTCGACGACGAGATGCACTTCGCGATCGACAAAGGCGTCGCGTACTTCCGTCGACAGCTGCGCGAGGATGTGGCGCTTCGAGGTATCGTAAATCTGCTCCACGGCGTCGAGCCGCAGGCCGTCGAGCTGGAACTCGCCGATCCAATAAAGCGCATTTTCGATGAAGTAACGCCGCACCGGCTCCTGCCCGAAATCGATCGCGGCACCCCACGGCGTATTGCGACCGGCGTGGAAAAATTCCGGCGCATAGCCGTGCAGGTAGTTTCCATCCGGACCGAAATGATTGTAGACGACGTCGAGCAGCACCACCAGACCGTGGCCATGCGCGGCGTCGATGAATGCCTTGAAATCGGCCGGCGTACCGTAAGCCGAATGCGTCGCATAATGCAGCACACCGTCATAACCCCATCCGCGCTTTCCGGAAAATTGCGCGACGGGCATCACCTCGATTACCGTGAAACCCATCCCAGCCAGGTGACCGAGCTTTTCGGCGGCCGCCTTGAAGGTGCCCTCTCTGGTGAAAGTGCCGATATGGATTTCGCTGATCACCGCCTCTTCCCAGGGCCTGCCCTTCCAGCCGGTATTCATCCAGCGGTAGGAAGGATCAACGATCAGCGACGGGCCGTGCACATCGCCGGCCTGCGCCCGAGAGGCAGGATCGGGCACCGCCTTGCCATCCGAAAGGACGAAGGCGTAGGCGTCGCCACCCCTCGCTTCCGCAACGGTCAGCTCGAACCAGCCGCCGTCAGAGCGGTTCATCGACCGATCCTTGCCGGGGCAGCGAAGCCTCATCTCCTTTTGCCGCGGCGCCCAGATCCGAAAACGGACACCATCCGCGCCAATCTCGGCACCCCAGCTCTTTCGAATTCCTGCAATAGAGTCGACTTTCGAAACCTGATTCATGCATATCCCCTGACTGGCTTGGACGTCTCGAACACTCCTTCAAATCCATGAATGCTGCGCTTGTTCCCCGCGCCGGAACAAACGCCTTGCCGATCGGTTGAGGCAGAAGACTGGAGAAGGAAGCGCTTATGAACATCGCGCCCAAATTTGGCCCGGCTTTCGAACTGGAAACGGCAGACGCCAAAGGCCTCGATGACCTGAAACTTCAGGCCGAAACCTGCACGCGCTGCGACCTCTACAAGAACGCCACGCAGCTCGTTTTCGGCGAAGGCCCGCGTACGGCCGACATTGTGCTGGTCGGCGAACAGCCGGGCGACAGGGAAGACCTGGCGGGCAAACCTTTCGTCGGTCCCGCCGGACGTCTGCTTGATCAGTGTCTCGAAGAGGCGGGCGTCGACCGGTCCCGCTGCTACGTCACCAATGCCGTCAAGCACTTCAAATTCGAGCCGCGCGGCAAGCGGCGCATGCATTCCAAGCCGAATGCCGGAGAAATCCAGCGTTGCGCATGGTGGCTCGGCGCCGAGCTTGAGATCCTGCAGCCGAAACTGGTTGTCGCGCTGGGCGCTACAGCACTTTATTCGCTGCTTGGTCCCAAAGTGAAGGTCACCGCCGAGCGCGGCCGTGTTCTTCAGCCGGCAAACCATCCGCCCGTTCTGGTGACCATTCACCCGTCTTACCTTCTGCGCATTCGCGACGAGGAAGACGCCAACGTAAACCGCGCGAATTTCGTCAAGGATTTGACGAATGCCACGGCATTTCAGACCAACTGACGGGGCGTTTATGCTGCGGCGCAAATAATATTTTGCACTGTGTCAAAATTCTTCTTGAATATCGCCGGTTCCTCTGGAACCATCCCCCCAGTCTAGCGTTTGGCTGCGGGATGATGTGACTGGAGATCAGCGATGACAGAAACTCGGGAAGAGTGGATAAAAAAACGTGCATACGCCCTTTGGGAAGAAGAGGGGCATCCTACCGGACGCGATTCCATACATTGGGAGCAGGCGAGAAAAGAGCGCGAAAAGCTCGAACGCTCTGCTGCGTCCAAGGACGGCAAGGAAGTCAAGACTAGGACCAAACGCACGGCAGCCGCTGGGACCAAAAGCAACGGCACCGTGAAACCGGCTCCCAAGCGCGCCGTCAGCCGCAAGTCAGTCTGAACGCATTCATACCGAAACTCCTACCTCGTGTGGACGCTGCAAGGGCAGCGCCTCCGGAAAGTGTTGTCATATGTTTGAATTAGTTGCGCTTTATGGTGTTTATAAAGTGCAGATGGCACTGACATGAGGAATAGATCGGGCCGAATGACCACCATAGCGGGGCACCTTCGAAAAAAGGCTGCGAAATGGCCACGAGTGGCGGAACCAATTTTCGCTTCGGCTGTTAACGGCGAAAGTGGGAGGCTTGTCATGAACAGAGGTTATTTCGACGCCATTCTCGTTTCCCTTGTCGTAGCAGGCTGCTACATGTTCTTGACGCCGATGTGAGAGCGGAGATGCTGATCTTATCCCTCGCCGCCTTTCTCTATCTGGTTCTGGCCCTCGGCCTCGTCGTCGCGATCGACAACATGGTTGGTTTTGTATTCCCCGAAACCCGTTCCCGTTCCAGCCGCTTCTTTAATTTCAGCAAGGCATTCACCGGCTCTCAATGGCTCCATCGCAAATAGCAAAAGCGAAAGTTTGGATACATAACGGCGGCCTCTGGTGCCGTTAAGCTTATTTCCGACCTGCCCTTCCCGAAATCTCCCAAGCCTCTATTTTGCCTTTCGCAGGTGGGCTGAATTCCCGTGCGATTCACATCGTTTGCGGTCTGATCATGAAAGCGGTTGGAATGACCCGGCTCGAAGACGGCGTTTGGCCGAGGGGTGGCGGCAGCATCGGCGATATATTGCGGAATTCCGGCTTTAGCGGCTGCAGCCTGGGCCCGGTCAAGAGCTGGCCGGCTTCTCTCAGGCATATCGTCGAGCTCGTTCTGAATTCGCGGCAGGCGAATTTTGTCGTCTGGGGGCCGGAGCTTGCCTTCATCTACAATGACGCCTATGTGCCGATTTTCCCTGAACGTCATCCGGGCGCGCTTGGCAAACCCTTCGCCGAAGTCTGGAGCGATATCTGGCCGCAATTCGGGCCGATCGTCCGCGCCGCACTCCAGGGAGAATCCCAGCTCTTCGAGGAATTGCTGATTCCGATGCGCCGGGACGGTCGCATCGAGGACACGTGGTTCACCTTCTCCTACACGCCGCTTCGCGACGAAGCAGGAGCTATTGCAGGCCTGCTTTGTGCAACCATGGAAGTTTCAGCGCAAGTCATCGCCAAACGCCGCGAGCGTCACGCGCTCGAGGAGTTGCGGTTGAAATCCGAGGCGCTTTCGATCGTCAATGCAGCAGGTGCTGCAATCACGGCCGAACTCAATGTCGACCGTTTAACAAAGATTGCTGTCGATGCCGGCGTCGCGCTGACGGGCGCGGAATTCGGCGCGTTCTTTTACAATGTCGATGACGGCGAAGGCGGGAGCTACATGCTCTATGCACTTTCGGGTGTCGACCGCAAGAACTTCGACAAATTCCCGATGCCGCGCAATACCAAGGTCTTCGCGCCGACCTTTAGCGGCGAGTGTGTCGTGCGTTCCGACGACATTCTGCTCGATCCACGCTACGGACAGAACGCTCCGTATTCCGGCATGCCGATGGGTCATCTTCCGGTTCGAAGCTATCTCGCTGTACCGGTGAAATCCCGAAGCGGTGCAGTGATCGGCGGCCTCTTCTTCGGCCATGCGCAGCCCGGCCGCTTTACGGATGCGGCCCAGGCAAGTCTTGTCAGCCTCGCCGGCCAGGCGGCTGTCGCGATCGACAACGCCCGGCTGCTGCGCGCAGCCGAATTGGAGATCGCCCGGCGCAGCAGCATCGAAGATAAGCTCCGCAAGCTCAACGAAACGCTGGAAATGCGTGTTGCAAGCGAGATCGCGGAGCGCCAGCAGGCGGAGGCTGCTCTTCAGCAGTCACAGAAGATGGAATCGATCGGCAAGCTCACGGGCGGGGTGGCCCATGACTTCAACAATCTGCTGCAGGTGATCTCCGGCAATCTCCAGCTCCTCGGGAAGGACATCTCGAACGACGGCCGCGCCAAGGAGCGGATTTCCAATGCGCTTGCCGCTGTAGAACGCGGCTCACGGCTTGCAAGCCATTTGCTCGCCTTCGGCCGCCGTCAGCCGCTGGAGCCGAAGGTCGTCAACATAGGCCGCCTCGTTGCGGGCATGGATGACATGCTTCGCCGCGCGCTGGGCGAGGAGATCGAAGTCGAGACCATGGTCTCCGGCGGCCTTTGGAACACCTTCGCCGATCCGATCCAGATCGAAAATGCTCTTCTCAATCTCGCCATCAATTCGCGGGACGCAATAGAAGGGTCCGGTAAGCTGACGGTCGAAGTCGGCAATGCGTTTCTCGACGATTCCTATAGCCGGACCCATCCGGAGGTGACTGCGGGCCAGTATGTCGTGCTCGCGGTCACCGACACCGGATCCGGAATGACGCCGGAGGTCATGGCGCAAGCCTTCGAACCCTACTTCTCCACCAAACCCGAGGGCCGGGGCACCGGCCTTGGGCTTTCGATGGTCTACGGCTTTGTCAAGCAATCGGGCGGGCATGTGAAGATTTACAGCGAGGTCGGCGAAGGTACAACGGTCAAGCTTTATCTGCCCCGTTCGTTCCAGACCGAGGACCGCGTCGCCAATAACGAGGCGGCGCCACCGGCCGGCGGTACGGAAACCATCCTCGTTGCAGAGGACGACGAGGGCGTGCGTGCCACTGTCGTCGAGATGCTGACTGACCTCGGCTATCACGTGCTGAAGGCCCGCGATGGGCAGAGTGCGCTCACCGTCCTCGAAAGCGGTGCGCATATCGACTTGCTGTTCACCGACGTCGTCATGCCCGGCCCGCTGAAGAGCCCCGAACTCGCGCGCATGGCCCGTGAACGCCTGCCGAACATCGCGGTTCTCTATACGTCCGGCTATACGGAGAACTCGATCGTCCACGGCGGCCGCCTTGATCCCGGCCTCGAACTTGTCTCGAAGCCCTATACGCGCGACGCGCTTGCCCGGAAGATCCGCCATGTGCTTGCCAGCAGCGCCTCGCGCCGCCAGGCAACAACCGGACCGGGCCCTGCGCCAGGCACGACGTCGCGCGAAGGCACGCACGACAGAACCAGGTTGTTGCTGGTGGAGGACGATGCATTCATTCGCATGGACATGGCCGAGATACTTCAGGATCTCGGCTACGATGTGATCGACGCCGAAAGCGGCGAGCAGGCTGTCGAGATCCTGACGCATACGGCAGTCGATATCATCGTCGCCGATGTCGGCCTGCCGGGAATGTCGGGGCCTGCTTTCGCCGCGAAGGCGAGAGAGATATTTCCATCCGTGGGACTGGTCTTTGCGACTGGAAACAACCACCTTCCGGATGCAAGCCGCTTCTCAGGCTCGGTTCTGCTTCTGAAGCCGTTCAGCAGTTCGGCCCTCGACCAGGCGGTGAAGACCGCCTTCAGGCAGAGGCCTATCGCTTAGCTTCCACCCAACGCCTGGCTTCCGCTTCAATATCCGAACTCGGTGCCTAAAGGCTGGAACTTTTGCAGTTCCTGGCGGTTCAAGTTCTTTTGCAACGAGAGGAGGCAGAGAGATGCCAAGAGGTGACAAATCCGCTTATACGGACAAGCAAAAACGCAAGGCCGAACACATCGAGGAAGGCTACGAGGCACGTGGCGTTTCCGACCAGGAGGCAGAGCGCCGGGCCTGGGCCACCGTCAACAAGGAAAGCGGCGGCGGGAAGAAGTCCGGTTCGGGCCGCGGCAAGAAGGAGACGCACGAAGCCTCCGAAAAAGGCGGCCGCAAGGGCGGTGCAGCATCCGCGTCGCGCTCGGCAGCCCAACGTTCTGCATCCGCCAAGAAAGCGGCCGCGACGCGCAAACGCAACGAACATCATACCCACCACTGATCGCTAGACTGGCGCGCTTCGAAGGTGCGCCGTCCCGGACCGAGGAGCTTGCCGATGACCAAGGCGAAGAAGAAATGGTCGCAAGAGGTTACCGAGCGCAGTGACGCCATGGACCTTAAGGAGGGCGTCTTCACGTCCAGCGATCCGAAGAAGATCGCCCGCTCGATCAAACAATCGGCTGAGGCGAGCCACCGCCGCAAGTCAAGCCCCTATCGCTCGGCCATGTCGATGCTGACTTTCTACATCAATCGCGCCGGTGACCAGTTGACGAAGAAGCAAAAGGACACACTTGAACAGGCGAAGGACGAACTGCGGAAAGATTTCGGCCGCGAAACCCGGCATTGAGGGAATGGATGGCTTACGAGCTTTATTACTGGGATGGCATCCAGGGACGCGGAGAATTTGTCCGGCTGTCGCTGGAGGAGGCGGGCGCGGACTATATCGACGTCACACGCGAATCCGGCAGCGGCCGGGGTACCAGCGCAATGATGAGGCTCATGCGAAGCGGCTCGGAGCCGCATATCCCGTTTGCTCCGCCCTTCCTGAAGGACGGCGACCTCATCATCCCGCACGTCGCCAATATCCTGCTCTATCTTGGCCCGAAGCTTCATTTGGCGCCTGAGGATGAAGGCTTGCGGTACGTGCTGAACGGCTTGCAACTCACGATCACCGATTTCGTCGCCGAAGCGCATGACACGCATCATCCGATTGCCACCTCGCTCTACTACGAGGATCAGAAGGAGGAGGCAAAGGCGCGCTCGGCCGAATTCATCAAGGAGCGTGTCCCGAAGTTCCTTGGCTATTTCGAGCGTGTGCTGCAGCAGAATCCGAAGGGCTCGCAACATATCCTCGGCGATGCGCTTACCTATGTGGATCTCTCCCTCTTTCAGATCATCGAAGGCCTGAACTACGCGTTTCCGAATGGCATGGCGGGTTATCAAACGACATATCCGGCACTGTCTGCCCTGCATGTTGCGGTGGCCAGGCGTCCGAACATCGCCGCCTATCTGAAATCGGAGCGGCGCATTCCTTTCAACGAGGATGGCATCTTCCGGCACTATCCCGAACTCGACAAGGCGGCTTAAGGAGATCGCCCATGGCGCGGCAGACATTCTGGAAAGGCTATCTCAAGCTGTCACTCGTCACGGCGTCCGTCTCGCTGACGCCGGCCACGACCGAGAGCAACAAAGTCCGCTTTCATGTTCTCAATCGCAAGACCAGCAACCGGGTCGAAAGCCGCTACGTTGACAGCGTCACCCACAAGGCCGTGCCCGAGAAGGAGCAGGTCAAGGGCTATCCGAAGGGTGAGGACGATTACGTCATCCTCGAAGACGAGGAGATCGAGGAGGTCGAGCTTGAAAGCACCCGCACCATCGACATCGACACCTTCGTGCCGCGCGGCTCGATCGACTGGATCTGGTACGACAAGCCGCATTTTCTGGCGCCGGAAGACAAGGTCGGTACCGAGGCCTTCTGCGTCATTCGCGAGGCGATGAGGGCAAACAATGTGGTCGGCATCGCAAGGCTGGTGCTGTATCGCCGCGAACGGGCCGTCCTTCTGGAGCCTCAAGGCAAGGGCATCATTCTCTGGACGCTACATTACGGCAACGAATTGCGAGAGCCGGTCTCGCATCTCGATATCGATGCCAAGGTTGATACCAAGCTGCTTGCCATGATGAAGCGCCTTGTCAAGGAAGAGACGAAGGAGTGGAGCGCCTCCATGGTGCAGGATCCAATCCAGAAACGGCTGAGGACAATGATCCGCAACAAAACGAAGAGCCTCAAGCAGGCTCCACCGGCAACAAAGCGCCCCGCCGTTAAATCGACCGGCAATGTCATCAACATCATGGATGCCCTGAAGAAGAGCTTGGCCGCGGAGGACGAAAAGCCGAGGTCGCCGAGATCCCGCTGAGCGTAGCGGCCATTTCCAGCCCCAAACCGTCGTAAACGGAACGGCGCGCCGGCCGTTCTGCACTATTCTGTCCGAAGAGGCCTGCATGGAGAGGAGCCATGCATGGCTGGTCACATTTTCAATGGAGGAGATGAAAATGAGCAAAAACCGAGGCGTTGTCTATCTAAGGCCCGGCAAAGTCGAAGTCCGCGACATCGATGATCCGAAACTGGAAGCGCCGGATGGCCGCCGTATCGAGCACGGCGTCATCCTCAAGGTAATCTCTACGAATATCTGCGGCTCCGACCAGCATATGGTTCGCGGCCGCACGACGGCTATGCCCGGCCTCGTTCTCGGCCACGAAATCACCGGCGAGATCATCGAAAAGGGCGTCGACGTCGAAATGCTGAGCGTCGGCGATATCGTTTCCGTGCCCTTCAACGTCGCCTGCGGCCGCTGCCGCTGCTGCAAATCGCAGGACACCGGCGTCTGCCTGACGGTCAATCCGGCGCGTGCCGGCGGCGCTTATGGCTACGTCGATATGGGTGGCTGGATCGGCGGGCAGGCCCGCTACGTGACGGTACCCTACGCCGACTTCAACCTGCTAAAACTCCCCGACCGAGATCAGGCGATGGCGAAGATCCGCGATCTCACCATGCTTTCCGACATCCTTCCAACCGGCTTCCACGGGGCAGTGCGCGCCGGCGTCGGCGTCGGCTCGACCGTCTATGTCGCAGGCGCCGGTCCGGTCGGAATGGCCGCTGCCGCGTCTGCCCGCATCCTCGGTGCTGCCGTCGTCATGGTCGGCGATTTCAACAAGGATCGTCTGGCACATGCCGCCAAGGTCGGCTTCGAACCGATCGACCTTTCGAAGAGCGACCGCCTCGGTGACATGATCGCTCAGGTCGTCGGCAGCAATGAGGTCGACAGTGCCATTGATGCCGTCGGCTTCGAAGCCCGCGGCCATTCAGGCGGCGAGCAGCCGGCAATCGTCCTCAATCAGATGATGGAGATCACCCGCGCAGCAGGCTCGATCGGCATTCCGGGCCTCTACGTCACCGAAGATCCAGGCGCCGCCGACAATGCCGCCAAGCATGGCAACCTCTCCCTCCGTTTCGGCCTCGGTTGGGCAAAGGCGCAATCCTTTCACACCGGCCAGACACCCGTCCTGAAATACAATCGCCAGCTCATGCAGGCGATCCTCCACGACCGCCTGCCGATCGCCGACATTGTCAACGCGAAGGTGATTTCGCTCGAGGATGCCGCGCAAGGCTATGAGAGCTTCGACCAGGGAGCCGCCACGAAATTCGTACTCGACCCGCATGGCGAAGTGGCGAAGGCGGCGTGAACGGAGCGGGGTGAGCGACGACGGAACGAGGCGAAGTCGAACTTGCGACCCCCCTCATCCGCCTGCCGGACCTTCTCCCCAGTGGGGAGAAGGCATTCGCCGCGAGCGGTTGCGCTGGGAGCCTACCGTTTCCTCTTCTCAAGCGGCTTTGCGGCCGCGAAGAACCCATCCCACGGGTCCTTCGGCAGCGCGTCGAGCCGCGGCGGCGTGTTGTCGACGGTGAAGTAGGCCGGGCCAATATCGGCGGTGAGTTCGCTCCATTCAAGTGGCATCGAGACTGTCGCTCCTGGTCGGGCACGCGTCGAATAGGCGGCGACTGCGGTGTTGCCGCGGCCATTGCGCAGGTAGTCGATGAAGATCTTGCCGGTGCGCTCGGCTTTCGTCGCCTTGGCGATGTAACGGTCCGGATTTTCTGCAGCCATGCTATCCGCCAGCCGTTTCGCAAAGGCCTTCACCTCCGCCCAGCCTGCTTTCGGCTTCAGCGGCGTGACCACATGCAGTCCTTTGCCGCCGGACGTCTTGACGAAGCCGGCAAGCCCTTCCGCTTCCAGGCGCTCTTTAATTTCCAGGGCGGCAGCGATGACACTCTCCCACGGAACCTCGCCGCCGGGATCGAGATCCATGGTAATCATGTCCGGCTTCTCCCAGCTATCCGTCGTCGTCCCCCAGGGATGGATTTCCAGGACGGCCGATTGCACCAGTGCCACCACGCCATCGAAATCGGTGATGCGCAGGAGTTTTTCGCCGCCCCTGTCCTTCGGGTCGGTAATCTGCTCGATATTCTCGTTCATGCCCTTCCAGGCGTGTTTTTGGAAGAAACGCTGATGCCCCTCGACACCGTCCGGCAGACGCAGCAGAGCTAGAGGACGATTGACGACGTAAGGCTCCATGAAGCGCCAGACCTGCGCGTAATAATTGACAAGCCCCTCCTTGGTCACCCCTTCATCCGGCCAGTAGATGCGATCCGGGTGCGTCAGCGTGACAGTCGATTTCGGCAGGTTCTTTGCGGTGGTCTTTTCCATCTCACGCACCACGTCCTTCGCCAGCTTGTCCTCACGCAAACCGCGGAACGCGGCATGCCGCAGTTTATCATCGGAGGACCAGGCGCGAAATTCCACTTCCGCGACAAGCTCCGGCTTCACGTAAACAAGCTCCCGGCGTTCCTCCGGCGTCAGCCTGTCGTCGAAGGAGTTCTCCTCCTGCTCGATTTTCGAAAGCCGCTCATAGAGATCCTGGGCGACCGTCGCCGTATAGCCAGTGCCGACGCGCCCGACATGCTTCAGCTTGCCGTTGTCGTAGAAACCCATCGCCAACGAGCCGATCGCATTTTTCATCGAGGTCGATGGCACATAACCACCGATGACAAGCTCCTGCCGCTGCGAGCACTTGGCCTTAATCCACTCGCCCCTGCGGCCCGAAGTATATGTGCTATCTCGCTGCTTTGAGACAACGCCCTCCAGGCTCAGCCTGCAGACGTGATCCAGAACCAGGCTGCCGTTCTCGTCGAAATGCTCGCTGTAACGCAGCTTGTCGTTCCCGGCAGGCAACATCTTTTCAAGCAGACGCTTGCGCTCGATCAGCGGCACGTCCCTCAGGTCATGGCCGTCGAGATAGATCAGATCAAAGGTGTAGAAGACGAAACGATCGTAGCGCCTCTGGCTCAAGTCCTGCTGAAGCGCTGAGAAATCGGAAGCGCCGCTATCTTGCTCGACGACAAGCTCGCCGTCCATAATCGCCGATTGAATCGGCAATGCCTTGAAAGCATCGGCGATGTCCTTGCCGAACTTTTCCGTCCAATCAAGCCCAGTACGGGTCAGCATCTTCACTTCGCCGTTTTCGATCCGGATCTGCAGCCGATAACCATCGAATTTGATCTCGTGGATCCAGCCGTCGCCGGCCGGCGGCTTGGCCTTCAGCTTGGCAAGCGTCGGCTCCACGAAATCCGGCATCGCCGCCTTCCTGGCGCCTTTGGGCCAATCATGTATTTGCCGCCCGGCCTTCTTGGTCTTTGCCGCTACAGCCTTGCCGTCGCCCTTCGGCTTGGAGTTCCAGGTATCGGTCGGGTTCTTAGCAACCTCTTCTATCCGCCGTCCGGTCTTTGCCGATTCCGGCCGTTGTTTCAAAATATCCTTGCCGTCGTGGCGGGCTTCGGTGTCGTCTCCCTTGATCAGCAGCCAGTTCTCATGCTTTTCGCCCGGCTGCCCGTGCATTCGCACCAGATGCCAGCGGCCCTTAAGCTTTTCGCCATCAAGCTCGAATTCGATATGGCCCTTTCGATAGGCCTTCTTCGCATCGCCGAGCGGTGTCCAGGTACCGCGGTCCCAGACGATCACCGTCCCGCCGCCATATTGGCCCTTCGGGATGATGCCTTCGAAATCGCCATAGGAAAGCGGATGGTCTTCGACATGCACCGCAAGGCGCTTGTCCTCCGGGTTGAGGCTCGGTCCCCTGGTCACCGCCCAGCTTTTCAAGACGCCGTCCATCTCCAGCCGGAAGTCGTAATGCAGCCGCGTAGCATCGTGCTTTTGAATGACGAAACTGTTTCCCGGACTGCGGCCTTTGGCGCCGCGCGGTTCGGGTGTGGCTCCGAAGTTGCGTTTTGCCTGATAGGTTTCAAGCGCCATGGTTAGCTAGCCTTCTTGCGTCGGCTATCAGAGGCGCTGCGCTGCGCCGTCCCTTTCGCAGGTGCTTTCTTTCCACTCATCTTGGCGCTCTGGCGCAGCGCCTCCATCAGATCGACGACCTTGCCTTCCGGCTTCGGCTTCCTCTTCGGCAGCACTCTGCCCTCGATCTTGGCCTTCACCAGTTCGGTCAGCGCCGCCTCGTAGCGGTCCTCGTACTCGCCCGGCTCGAATGCAGTCTGCTTCGTGCCGATGATATGGCCGGCAAGCTCAAGCATTTCCTTGTCGAATTTGATATCGGGAATGTCCTTGAAGATGGGACCGGCAGAACGAACCTCGTAGTCGAAGTTCAGCATCGTCGCGACGACGCAGTCGTCGCGCGGGCGGATCAGCAGCGTCCGGTTGCGCCGAAAAAGCACGGCCTCGGCAAGCGCTGCGACGTTGTTCTCGCGCATGCTCCTGGCAATCAGGCGCAACGCCTCCTCGTCATGCTCATCGACTGGCGCGAGATAGTAAGGACGGTCGAAATAGAGCTTGTCGATTTCATCGAGGGCAATGAAGCCCTGAACGTCCATTACCTTGTCGCTTTCCGGCATGATGCTGGCGATCTCGTCGCCTTCAATGACGATGTACTCGCCATTCTCCATGCGGTAGCCCTTGACTTGGTCCTCGCGCTCCACCGGCTTGCCCGTCTCGCTATCCACGAACTGACGCTCGACGCGATGGCCGGTCTTCCGGTTGATGATATTGAAGGAGACGCGGTCCGATGAAGAGATCGCCGTATAGAGTCCGACGGCGCAGACAAGATCGCCGATCTTCAAATGACCTTTCCAGCTTGCCCGCGCTGCCATGCTCGTCTCCTATGCTACCGGTCAGAGCCTGCTTCCACTCTTGTCCGTTTCAAGCGGCATGAAGCTCCACCCGCCGTCCGGTGCTGGGAAAGCCAATGTGGCGTCGCCGTTGCCGATCTTCTGGCGGGCCGCTGCGTGTTTAGCGTGATTGATCGCCTCTTCCACGGTCGCATAGGTTTCCGAGAGCGTGCCGCCGAGCTTGTATGCCCAGCCCGCGTCATGGGGCACGATCTGATAGGTGATGTCGACCATCATTCCAGTCCTCTCTTTAGTCCTCATCGCGCGGCGCTGCCTTGCGGCGCTCGTCCAGCGCGATGATCTTTTCGACGGAAGCGATATCGTCGCTGGTAACGGGCCGCACGGGGTCGGAAGCGATCGCTTCGAGCACGTCGTCTGATAGCGCGCCGTTGCGTATCACCCATTCCAGCGTTTCGCGCGTTTCCCGCTCTGCCTTCAGCTGCGCATAGAGCGCCACGATCAGCCGGTCGCGCGGATCGAACTTCCTGTTCTTTGGATCCATTTTCCGGAGGTTCGGCATGCAGACGCCCTCTCAAGATTTCTCCTGATCCAAGCTTCTTAACTGATCACAGCCTGAAAAGTTCCAGTATTTCAGCGCCAAAGCACTGGATTGTGTTCCGCGCGCGAAGATCGCAGTCGTCTCCGTTGATGATGAAGCATCAGCCATTTCACTACAGATATACCACCTACGGACTGAAAGTGGGATAACAGCGATTTATAGAACTCAGATCATATCGAATGAGTTGGCGAAGGCTTGCGGCTGAGTCTCGTTGCAAGCATATGCGATTTTGGATATTATAATATCCTAGAAAGGATATGCCCCTGTGCCGCTTTACATCAAGGATCCAGAAGTCGACAGACTCACCGACGAATTGATCGGCCTCACAAAGACATCCAAGGTTGATGCCGTTAAGGCGGCTCTCAAACATGAAATCGCCAGTCGTAAGGCCAGCTTGCCGATTCGAGATCGGCTTGCCAAGTCCCTTGCGATGGCCCGCGCAGCGGGACCATTTGCGCCCGGCGACCATAAGCGCGAAACCGATGAAATGTGGGGCGAAGACTGATGCTGTTCATCGACGCATCAGTAATTGTCGCCATACTTGCCCAAGAAGACGATGCGGACGCCCTAATGGAGCGGCTGGAAAAGCATCACGGGCAATTTTTCGTGTCAGCCATTGTGCGCATGGAAGCTTCGCTTTCTTTGACGCGGCGTCTGGCCGGGGCCCAAGGCCGCGATAGGCCGGCAAATCCGGAAATGCTGCTGTCGCAGGCCCGCCTTATGGTCGATCAGTTCATTATCGATCTGGAGGCCCGCGAAACCATGATTTCCGGCGATGTTGGTACGAAAGCTCTCGACGCAGCCCAGCAGTTTGGAAAGGTCGTCAATCATCCTGCCAAGCTCAATATGGGCGACTGCTTCTCATATGCCTGCGCAAAAGCCTATCGGACGAAGATTGCCTACAAGGGCAACGACTTCACCGAAACGGATCTAGGCTGGTAACGGCCCAGCGATCGCGCGCTCGCCCATCCTTTGCCTTCGAGTGAAAGGAAATGCATGTTAATCGCGCGGGAGCCCGAATGCGATGGCTGCCCCACCGCATCGGCCGGTGTTTCGTACAACAAATTCCTCGCCAAGATGGCCTCCGACCAGCGCAAGCCCGACGGATTGTTTGTCATCACGCCGAAGCAGGATCCAGCCTTCGTCGAGGCCCTGCCCGTCAAGAAATTCCACGGTGTCGGACCCGCGACAGCTGAGAAGATGCTGAGGCTCGGGATTCAGACCGGCGCGGATCGCCGGTTCGCGATCGGAACGTCAGCCCCCTTCACTTACCCCAGACCCTCGACGACCTTTCCGTCCCGGACGCGCATGATATTGACGCCTCGAACCCAGTCCCCTTCGCGTTCGCTCCGGCGAGGCTGCCAGCGGATGATCCCGCGGTCGCCCATCCCGGAGATTTCCTCAGCCTTGAAGATGAGGTTGGCCGACGACGCCACGCCCTTCCAGAAAGCGAGGCAAGCCTCGCGCCCTGCGTAGCGCGCTCCATCCGGGGCCGGCGCCGTATTTTCAAGAACACAGCCCTCGCTGATGGGATCATCAACATCTTCGTGGCGATGCTTCTCAAAAGCGTTGTGGAAGCGTTCGACGATTTCGCGGGAAACCCTGCGGTCACTGGTCATTTCTCACCTCATTGAGCGATGGAGCCGCCGTCGAGATCGTTCACTCCATCACGGCCGGCTGGACGAAGCTTTTCTTGAGCGCTGTGTCGTGACGCCGGCATCAAGGTCCGCGGGTTCTCCTCAATCAGCAAGGTCCTGACGACGCGCCGTGTTTTGCAGGCCATCCGGGCGTTCAACCTCACGCATATGAACCGGGTCCGGAACGCCTATCAGGCAAGCCATTGCACAGCCTGGCGGTTCACATGCTGGGCGATGAGCAACACTGAGTAACGGCCCAAGACACACCCTTGGCTGCGGAGAGGAACTAGCCATATGAAATAATGCTTTTCACTAAATAGAAGGAGAGAGTGATGAACAATCCGCAGATCACGCGCGCACCGATCGCCAAGACCGGAATGCTCGTCCGCAAGCCGGTCGAGCATGTGTTTGAAGCGATCGTGAACCCGGACATCACGACGAAATTCTGGTTCAGCAAAGGCAGCGGAAGGCTGGAGACTGGTAAGACCGTCAAGTGGGATTGGGAGAGCCACGACGTCTCCATCGAGGTCACGCCAAAGGTCATAGAGCCTAACAAGCGCGTCGTGATCGAATGGCCTGGCTACAGCGGCCCAACGACTGTGGAATGGACGTTCCAATCCATTCCGGATGGCACGACTTTCGTACGCGTGCAGGAGTCCGGATGGACGGGAGATGCCGACAAGCTCATGCGCTACGTCGCTGATTCCACACAAGGCTTCACACTTTTGCTGGCGGGGCTGAAGGCATGGCTCGAGCACGGTATCCAGTTGAAGCTGACCCTCGATCGCTATCCGAAGGGTATCGAAGACCAACAGTTTGAATGAGGCCGAGCGGAACTGGTCGTGAAGCGGACGTGGGTACAGAACCTCAGAATTTACCTCCGCAAGCAGCCGCCATCACGAAGGCCAACGTGAAGAGCAGATGGATAACGAGAAACAGCTTGGCTATGTCCCGCGCTTCACCGCTGGCGACGCCCCAAATTTCGTTGCCGCGACGACGGCGAAACCGACGATGTTCGCGAGCAGGACGACACGGAGCCTGGCCTCGGAGACGATTGGTCGGATTTTCGTGCCTGCGATCGCAATATCAGAGTGATCCAGCGGAAACGTAGTTATCTGTTTCATCTGCGCTGGGGCGCCAAAGCTGCCATTTTTGCTACAATAACGCCGAAAATTGCCGCCGGAGTTACGTGCCCGCGAAGAGCGGGAAACAGCCAAGAGGCGAGAAAGCGTGGTAACGGCGGTGATCGGCGGTGAAAAAGCTCGAATCGCTAACGGTCGAATGACGTATTTTTGCCCTCGGCAGAGTTAGCATATTCGTGGTTGGCCGACCACTTTGCGCCCCCAAGTCGGTCACAGGGTCCCGCCAAATGGCGGCTCGAAAGTGGACCATGCAGGAGACTGGTGAAGCGGCATGTTTGCGCCAAGACCTGCGATTGCATGTTTCGCCGGTCTTGAAGTATCGCAAGATACGCATCGATGCTGAGGTGTTGGGCTTCAATAAAGCTTGCGCCGACATGGTCGACAGGTTCGCCCTACACGACAGGGGTGAGCGTCACGCCGCGAGCGCCTCATTGCATTGAGGTCGCTGGTCTGTCCTCGATGTTGCCGTATGATAGCGGCATGATGCTGCGACCACTCGTGTCCCTTCCTTGGATTGCGCGAGAGCAGACCGCCGAGGGCCTCAAAGTAATGTATTTCCACTCAGAGGGACCTCGCATTCGTTCTTCAGGCCGCACTTTGGAACAGGTCTGCAAACCGCTGCAAGTAAAGCGGCCAGCCATGATCACCTGCGACGCCATCGCGCTCGCTTTCCCAGCCCTGACCGTGACGTTCGAGATTTCGATGCTCAAGCTCGACGCGGGTGCGATTGTCGGTTTCGGCGGTGAACACCACCTCCCACTCGCTGGTCTTGTCCGGGTCTGTTTCGATTTGCCACCGCGGGCTGATGTCCCAACTCATGAGCACCCGATTGGGCGGCTCGTAGGCCAACACACGCGCCCAGCGGCACTCGCTGCCGTCGGTGCCGCGGTCGTAGATGTAACCTCCGACGCGTGGTTCGAACACTGTTTCGGCGATCGGGACTGCGAGCAGGTTGTGTGTCGGTGGCTTGAAGCTGCCGAATCCCTCGGTGAATACCTTGAACGCTCGCTCTATCGGTGCCTCGACAACGATCGATTGCTTGACGGACGCGATCGGCATCTGCGTGTTCATTTCAACTCCTCCGATGAATTCTCGGCGACCACTTTGTACGCCGACAAGGTTGTACTCCAGAACCGGTCGAGCCAAGCGCGCATCTGGGCGAGCCCGGCCGGGTCGACATGGTAGACATTGCTCGCCCCCTTCGACTCGGCTCGAACCAGATGCGACTCGCGCAGCACCTTGAGATGCTGGGAAACTGCCGACTGGGAGACGGTAACCTCGCGTGTGATTTCCACGACAGTGCGAGGGCGCGACGCGATCAGTTCGAAGATCGTACGTCGGGTAGCGTCGCCGAGAGCAGATAGTTGGGCATGATCAACAGTCATGACTTATGATTAGTAAAAACTGATCATTATGTCAAATGCGAGTTACTCTAGCGGTTTCAGCGCCAGATCAATCATAGCTCGCATGTCGTCGCGATCCGCTCCCGCCTTGCCCAATACCCTCATCCCCTGAATCTGAAGAAATTTGCAAGGATGCTCCGCCAGAACATCACCTCGCTGGACTGATCCGGATGATCCGATCAACTTGCCGCAGTCGTCGCCTTCATTGCTTAAAGCAGTTCTCGCGATGCCACCTGAGGAACTGGGGATGCGGCCGCTCGGAAATTCCGTTTCAACCGCCTTTGGCCTGGACACAGATGAAGAGGAGAGAATGAGATGTAACGAGCCTCTCATCCATACCTGCCTTCCGCAACCTCAATGATGACCATCAAACCACCGCCGCCGTCCGTCTCGACGTTGTTGTTCGTCGTGTGATGCGAGATATGGCAGTGGATCAGCCACTTCCCTGGGTTTCGCGCAATCCAAAGAACATCATACCGTTGGCCCGGCGCGATGTTGACCGTATCGGCGAGGTACCTTGCCGATGGCGCCAACGTCTCACCGTCGATCGCGACGACTTCGAAAGGGCCGCCGTGGATGTGCATCGGGTGTATCGCTGTCGTGTTGGATCCGATGAACCGCACTTTCAGAGTCTGGCCGACCTTCATGCGGACCGTTTCCGTGGCTGGATACGATTTGCCATTGATCGTGAAATAGTTGGGAAGCGCCCCTTCCATCGGCATGGACGGGAAGGTGAGCCAACCCCGCTTGATCCACTCCTGAAGCTGGACCACGTATTCAAGGTCGGCGGGGAAGGCGTCGGCCGGATTCTTCGAGTCGATGATAAGCGCTCCGTAGAGGCCGAGCGCCTGCTGGCGGTCGACGTGGTCGTGCGTGTGATAGAAATACGTGCCGTGCTGGCCGACAGTGTATTCGTACGAGAAGGTCCGTCCTGGTTCCACGGGCTCTTGAGTGATCGTCGCCGGTCCATCCATTTCGTTCGGGAGGATCAGACCGTGCCAATGCACTGTGGTGCTTTCGGGCAGGTCGTTCTTGACATTGATACGAACTCGGTCGCCTTCGGTCACGCGTAGCGTCGGTCCTGGAACCTGGTTGTTATAGGCGTAAGCTTCCACCGTGACGTCTGGCAGGATCGTCCATCGGATAACGGAGGCCGTGAGGTCGAACACTTTCACGCCGCCTTCCATCCGGGGCTGCAGGATAGAGCCGCCGCTGGCGCCGGCAGGCGCGTCGAAGCTGATGTCGCGCGGGTCGACGGCCGCCATGTCCTTCATGGCGTCTGCCGGCGTATCGAAGGTCATGATCATCCCAGGCGCCATGATCGACCTTCCGACGTCGTGGGCACTGAGGCCCATGTTGACCAATGTAAACGGATACGCGTAGCCGCCAACCAGCATGATCAGGGTGAAGCCCGCCATCGTCGCGAGCTGGGTCCGGGTGGGCGCGAGAGCCGAGGGCAGCTTCCTTCCGTGCTGGTGGCTCCCATGCGACGCAGGTGACCGGCGAGACGTGTGCTGAGCGTGTCGCGCTTCCGACCCATGGCCCATACTCATGGCGGGATGCTCCGAAGGCTCCTCGCCGGCGGCATCTTCGTTTCGATCGCCGCCGCGCGCCGTCATCAATCCATGCTTCAGCCCTTTGAAGACCAGCCAGACGTTGAAGGGATAGGCGGCCGCAAACCCGATTCCTATCCCGAGGGCCATGACGCCCCAAAAGAGCATCTCTCCCGGCCACATGGCGCGCATGTCGCGACCCATCATCAGGATCGCCATGACCGGCGCCATTCCGGCCATCATGGCGTTCATGCTGATGAATTCGGGCATGAAAGAACCGCGAACGTTTTGCCAGTAGCTTCCGCCCATCATGTTCTTCATGAAGAGCGCCTGAAACACGAACAGGCCGACGGCGAAACCTGCAATGTATTCGACGATGATGTCCAGCCACATCGGCAGGCCGGCAACGGCGGTGATCACCGCGGCAATGATGATGCCGGTCGCATCGCCGGCGACGCAGTGGATAGTGCTGCCGATCCCCTGCTTCCAGAGCGGTCTTACGAACTCTTCGTGGGTGTAGGGCCGGGGTTCCTTGTCCGTAAGCACGTAGAGCAGAAGGCCGACCGGACCGAGGTAGAGCGTGACGAGGATGAAACCCCACTTCATCACGGCCGGCTCGGGGTTGTTTCGGAACTGGTCCCAAGCGACATAGGCGGTGCTTAGAGCCGCGAGGAGAAACCAGGCAACAAGAAGATAGTCGACGGGTTGGATGAACAAGGACAATTCTCTGCCTCCGGCAGCGAGCAGGCATCCACTATTTGTTGAAACTCTGCGCCATTTGAAGATGGTGCTCCAACGCCGGCAGCATCTTCGCTGCCCAGGCCTTCAGCTCGTCATTGTCGCCTTCCTCGCCATACCGTTTGAACAGGTCGACTGCACCTTCGTGAGCGGACATTTGGTCGGAATGATACTGCTTTGTGAAAGCTTCGCCCTGAAGGCCTTTTAGCTGGTCGAGCGTACCCCTTCGAGAGGATGTCATCGCGGTCGGGAGCGCGGCCTTAATTTTGCCGCCTGTCACAAGACCTTTCAATTTCTCGCTGGTCTTTTGATGATCTGTGATCATTTGCTGCGCGAAGGCCTTCGTCGCATTGTCAGTTCGCTCCATGGCGAGCTTACTGGACTGGATTTCGAACATGTCGCCCGTTGCGGCCTCCTGGATGAAATCTTCGGTCTTTGGCGGCACGCCAATCAAAGTGTCAACACCGATTTTTTCGGCCGCTAATTGGCTGAAGGCCGGTGTCGTGAGAGCCAGTCCTATTCCGACAGCTGTGAGAATAAATTTCTTCATCGTGTTCTCGCCGCTTCACTGGTCGATTAAAATTACAGACCCGTCAAACATCACAGCGCTTCAAATGTTCCCTCAACATCATGAGCCGATTGCGCTCCAGTTGGAAGGAACAGCAGCAGCCGGCCGCAACCGCCACCAGAGTTACGGCTTCGTATTTCGCCGGCAATGAGGTCCAAGCTTCGCCATTCCAGAAACTCGAGTATGAGGAGATACTGCGGGGACCTTGTCCAAATCCGTCGACTCAATGTTGCCCTTTTCTCCGCCTCGTCGAGGGCACAAAAGGCTCGTTTGCGAGTTCTCTAATCGAGAGGAGGCTGACATGACAGATAAGAAGCTCACTGATGGTCTGAATGACAGACCGAGAAACGCGCCGATCGGCCAGAGTGCCGAAGGTTTTCCCGATGACAGCGCTCAGCCAGTCGAGACCGATGAAATGATGGTCGAGGCCACAAAACGAAAGCTCCCTGATACGCCGCGGGAGAAGCTTCTGAAGGAAGTAAAGCAGCAGCACGACGCATCGCGGCTGGGTTCGGAATGAACTTTGGCTGCCGTTATAGGCAACGGCAATATTTGAGGAAGGCAGAAAGAACTGAGAGATCAGGAGACGGATTCAATGGCAGACGACAGCGTTAGAACAATCACCGCTACTTTTCAGACCCGCGCGGCAGCGGACCTTGCCATAGAACGCCTCGCGCAGCAGCATCACATCGCACGCGCTGATATTTTCGTGCAGCCGAAGGAGAAACGCAATTCTTCTGGGACCGCGCCTTCAGGCGGTGATGCTTCCCATTCGGACGGCCGCGTCCATGCGGCGCTGAGAGGGGAGATCGAAGTCTCGGCGGACCTGAAGCAGGAAGATATAGCCAGGGCTGAGGCCGCTTTTCGCGAAGCTGGCGCAACAAGTTTGGCGACTCGATAGCCAGAACCTCAAAATCACTCGACCATCGTGGAGCCATCGTTCGTGTGGCGACATTTCGATGTCAGGTAACCAGGATGTTGTACTGCCATGGGAAGCGGCAGCTTGCTGGCGGATCGTTCAAAGGAACATCGCCTTTCCTGAATAGATAGTACTTATGGAGGGTAACATCAGCAGGAATGACGACATGAAGAACCAAGAACCGAAACACGCCAAGAAGGAAGATATCGATGCCGTACCCCATAGCACGCCATACGCCGCGGAAAACATCTGTCGCCGGTGTAGTGGGACCGGTAGGTCGGCGGCGAGACATGCGCGGAATGTGACAGAACGGGAAAGGTGCTGACGCCATCGTCAGCGCGGGTTCAGAACGTCCCGCAAATGTCCTCTTGGCAGACGCTAGCGGCCTTCGATCGCGTGGGCGCTGGAGCGCGGCATGCAGCAAGAGAAGGAAAATAGCTGCATCAGCCGTCTTTGCTCATTGATCGTATTGAAGCGTCCGCGGGCCTCGCGAAACAGACTCGATCGCTGTGGCAAATCATTCTTGGAACATCAATCTTTGTGCGTCGTTTGCCAATTTATATCCCTCAAAGGCAAAGCCGACAGGGAAGAGAGTCATACAAGTGTCGTCGATCGAGACGTCAAACAGAGCCTCATGAGCGCAAAGCGCCAATCCGACGCCAAGTTCACGGCTTGAGGCTGTTTTTTTGCCAGGAGGAAATTAATGCAAAAGCCACCTGATAAAGACGATGTGGTGGAAGGTCGGCAAAACATGAGACCACCCGAAATGGATCTGGAGCCGATACCGACCGACACGAAGCTTGAGGACCAAGGTAGCAGCGGTTTGGACGATCCCTCCGACACCTTGCACGATCCATCCCCGCACGAGCGTTCCGCGGGTTTCAAAAGGTCGGACCGCAAGGGCTCTCGCCAAGAGGCGGAGGAGCGAGTCGAGGGACTACCCGATACCAGCCTCGATGAGCGAAGCATCGTCTCAACACCGCCCGCGTTGGATTAAGTTCGGTTGAGTGCATAGCGGCCGAAGGTGAAGCAATCGGAACAATTGCCCGACTGCCGTGTTCGTTCCGCAACGAAAGGAGCATGTTATGGCAATCAAGAAGCCGAGAGATGGCACGCCAGGCATGACGGATCAGTCGCCACGCTGGGAGGCCCTCCCGCAACAAAGCCCTCCGGATATCTGCCGGCCAAGGATAACCCTGAACGCGACCGCGACGCGCATGGCGAAAATTTGAACGATCCTAAGGTCAGGAAAGTGTCTGACGCTTTCAAGACTAAGAAGAATCGGTAGCGGCTGCACCGCGGTGAATGAAAAAGCCGGATCGCACTTTTCTCCGGCTTTCGTCGCAAGAACCAGTCAACTAGTCGGCGCTAGCCTTTTGCTAATCCAAAACGCGGGAATCTCACGTGTCCCTGGATCAGCGCACCTCTCAGAAAGCCGAGGAAACGGAATATCCGCGGGAGGTTCCTGCGGAAAGGACCCAACAGCAAATGGATGCTCACGAGAAGGAGGACACTCGCTCTTTTCTTCGCGGCCAAGCGCGAGATGGAAGGAGACCCCAAGTTCGATGCCTCGCAGCGCATTCCGATCGCCCAGACGAGCTTGCAGGTGCATGGGATGATGCGCTGGCTTCCGACCGGCCGGAGGTGCCGCCGCTGCCGCCCCACATCCGCTTTGAGCAGGTGCGCAACATATCCTCGGCCCTTCTCGAGGGAGATCCTCATGAACGCCGAGTCATTGGCGGCACAGTCCGCCAACTCGTCAGCGCCTTGATGCCGTCGAAAACGTGACGGTCGGTCAATAAACGGCCCCCGAACCTTCGGATGCTCTCCGCGCTGTTGACGAACCCTCACTCGACCTATCATTATTTCGCAACAGGGGTTCCGTCATTTGAAAAAAAAGAGTTTGTGACCCTAACTCACTTCGCGGGCCGTCACCTGAGTAGGATGTAACGGACGACCTCTGGACTGCCGCCTTTTGCTCTTTCAGCGACGGCGGTCTTGCTACCGCAACCCCGGACGGGTGCGCGGCGGGCGACGAGGGCGAGGCGTAGTCGATCTCCGGGAACCAGACGTAGATCTGAAGCAGCTGAGCCGCGCCGGGATAGCAGGCCAGACCGCAGGCGCGGACACAGCCTTGCGTTAGAAGGCGTGTCCAGATGAAATCCTCAGGACAGTGCAGATAGCAGCTGAGCAAACGCCTTTATGAATTCGCGCTGATTTCTGCCGACGTTGTGAACGTATATCTTTTCAAAGCCGATCGCCGCGTCTTCCTCAATCCATGCCCTGTGCTGTCCGATATCGGAGGCGATCCTCACATACCGGTGCATGTCTTCCGGCCGAACATTTACGCACGCTTCGTCGAACTCTTTAGGCGAGCGCAATGTTTCGGCCATGGCTGCCGTAACCGCATTGCTGCGCCACTGATCGAAGGCATTCAGCAAAGCATTTTCCTCCGTCGCCGCGTAGGAAATATGAGCCTGCAGATAGAGCGGCTTTCCCTCGCCACCGCCGCGGCGGAAGGCATCGATGATTTCGACGATTTTTTCGCGTGGCTGATTGATAGTGATCAACCCGTCGGCCCATCCTCCTGCCCACTCGGCAGTCTTGGTTGAGAGTGCGCCGGCGATGATCAGCGGCGGCGGATCGGGAAGCGCATAAAGCTTCGCTTCGTCGACCTTTACCGGTTCAGTGCTGCTGACTGTCTCGCCAGACCAGAGAGCTCGAATGATCTCCACGCCAGCGATTAGCCGCGCGTTTCTTTCGGCTTTGGAAGGCCAGCGATCGCCTACGACATGTTCGTTCAACGCCTGGCCGCTTCCAACGGCCATCCACGGAAACCGGTTCGGAAAAAGTTGCGCCAGCGTGGCTGCCGCTTGGGCTGTTATCACCGGATGGTATCGCCAGCCTGACGGGACCGTGATCAGACCAAAAGGCAGCTTTGTAAGTTGCATCGCTGCACCAAGCCATGTCCAGACAAACGCGGACTGACCTTGCCGTTCACTCCACGGCGCAAGGTGGTCGGACGACATGATGCTGTTAAAACCTGCCTGCTCGGCAAGACAGACATAGTCGATCAGTTCGCGCGGGGTAAATTGCTCTTGAGATGCATGGTATCCGACGTGAACCATCAGCTCTCTTCCGAACTCAGCCAAAGATACCCGTAAGGGGCCATCTTCAGGCGAAGCTTCATCGAGGCGTCATATTCTGCCCTGCCAATCAGATCAGTAAGCCTCTTGCAACACACTGCGTCGAGTTCTGCTTCAGCTGTGACTTCCCGGCTCGAGAGGTTGTGGGCGACGAGAAGAAGAGAACCGGCATCTTCAAAGCCGTGAATTGATACCGCCGGGTCGCTGGCATTCAGCCTGACGAAACGCCCGCTGCTGAAGATCGGACGTTTGCGCCGCAACGCGATCAGGCGTTTGATGTGACTGTATAGGGATCGAGGGTTCTTTTGCTGGTCTGCCACATTGACGTGCTCGTAGGAAAACGGGCCGCTGGAAACCGGACGCTGAACGAGATCTCCGACATTCGCCTTTGAAAATCCTGCGTTCTTTTCAGCAGACCACTGCATCGGAACGCGAACTGAATTCCGGCCTGGTTGCGATAAGTCTTCACCAAGTCCTATTTCGTCGCCGTAGACGAAAAGCGGCGGTCCCCGCATGGACATGATAAGGCTGAATGCAAGCTCTATGCGCCGTTGGTCGCCCTTCAGCATAGGCGCGAGCCGCCGGCGGATGCCACGACCAAAGACCTGCATACGCTCCTCAGGCGCGAAGACCTTGAAGACCTGCTCCTTCAATTCTGCCGGCACGCGCGAAAAATCAAAGTCATCGAGGTTTCTGAGGAAGTTCGCCCATCCGCAAAAAGGCGGCGGCTCGGGCAGAAGGCTCAATGCTTCGTGGATCGGACCGGCATCCTCCTTCGCCATGGCTGCGAAGATGTAGCAGGCCAGCATGAAGTTGAACAGCAAGCCGAGCTGTTCGCCCTCCCCGAAAAACCGTCCCATTCCCTCTGGTTCGAGGTTGACTTCACCCAGCAGGACGCCGCCAGGCCGCCGCTTTTGCAGATAGGTTCCGATATCCCGCAGAACACCGTGTGGATCACGCGGATTGGCTCGCTCCAAACCGTTGTCGCCTATGATCAGAGGGGCAGCGTCCAGGCGAAAGCCGCTGACGCCGAAGGCCAGCCAGTAGTCGACCACGCGCTCGATCTCCTGGCGAACCTGGGGGTTTGCGATATTGAGTTCAGGCTGGAAGTGATAGAACTTGTGGAAGTAGTAGGCCCTGGCGACTTCGTCGTAGCTCCAGACGCTGGTTTCCTCGCCGGGAAAAATCGAAGTCGCTCCAGCCTCAACCGACGGTGGATCACGACTCCAGACATAGTAGTCACGAAAGCGCGTCTTGTCATCGCGCCGCGCCGCTTCGAACCACGGATGCTCGTTTGAAGTATGATTGACGACGAGATCGATGATCACCCTGATGCCGTGCTCGCCGGCCCCGTGGAGAAAATTGAGGAAGTCGGTCCGCGTGCCGACTTTCGGATTGATGGCGTAAAAATCACTGACGTCGTAGCCGTTGTCCCGATCAGGGCTGCCGTAGAAAGGCAACAGCCAAATGCAGGTCACGCCGAGGTCGTTGAGATATGATAGCCGTTGCGTCAGCCCGATGAAATCGCCGATGCCGTCGCCATTTCCATCCGCAAATTTCTCGACATCGATGCCGTAGATGACCGCGTCGATGTACCATGGAGTTTTTAGCTCGGGCATGCAGGTTCCTTTCCGAACTCACAGGCCTCCCTGCCACGCCATGCCGGAGCTCTCATCGCCTTTCCTCGTCACCGCACATGCCTTGCAACAAACGTCATCGGAAAATGTTCCGAGAGTTCTGATTCCGTCAGCCGCGCCTCACTACATGACAAGTCCGCCATCGACTGCGTATTGGCTCCTTCATCGTCAGCCGAAGATGGAACTTAGTAACAGGCTGCGTGTTCCCGGTATCATCAATGATTTTTGGAAGGCGTCGGAATGACTTCCTGCACACAAGGCGCGCGCGCTGCCGCCTCCTCTCGAATGGAGGCAAAAGCCGTGCCGAAGCTGGCCGATCGTGATGCGGAGGTATTCATCGCGCAAGCTGTGAGAGAGCTGGTCGCATCAGGAATTCCCTTTCTAGTGGCGGGAACCTACGCCGTCAGCGCCTATACCGGCATTTCACGCTCCACCAAGGATCTCGACATTTTTTGCAAGGCCGGCGACTACGCGCGCATTCTGGCGCACTTCAAGGCACAAGGCTATGCTGTCGAGATTGAGGACGATCGATGGTTAGGAAAGGTCTTCAAAGGCCGGCATTTCTTCGATGTCATTTTCGCATCGTCCAATGGGACGATGCCGGTTAGCGATCAGTGGTTCGAAAAAGCACGGCGGATCGAGCTGAATGGGAGCCATGTCTCAATCATCGCACCAACGGAACTGATCTGGTCGAAGTGTTTCATACAGCAGCGGGATCGCTATGACGGCGCAGACGTCGCACACGTTATCCTCAGGGCGCACGACCAGATCGACTGGCACAAGCTGCTCGGATATTTGGAGGTGCACTGGGAGGTCCTTCTGATCCATCTGCTGAACTTTCGCTGGATATACCCTGCCGAGCGGGACAAGGTGCCCTTGTGGCTTCTCGACGAACTCCTTGACCGGCTTGCCGCACAGCGCGAACTCCCGCTGCCACAGACAAAGATCTGCCGCGGTCGCATGTACTCGCATAGCGATTTCGAAATCGACGTCAAGGAATGGGGGTTTGCCGACGTTGGCGGTGACGGAGAGGCGCGCAGCGAATGACCGGAGCTGCCCGATGAACAAAACCAATGGAAAACTAACCGTCGCAGCCGTCGCGGATCTTCATGTAAGGGAAGACACCGCGAGCTCCTATCGCGACCTTTTTTCCGAGATTTCAGGTGCGGCCGATGTGCTCGTGATCGCCGGCGATCTGACGGATCTCGGCAAACCAAAGGAAGCGGAGTTATTAGCAGCCGATCTCAGGAGTTGCGCGGTACCTGTTGTCGCAGTCCTCGGCAACCACGACCATGAAAGCGGCTTTGCGGACGATGTGTGTTCCATATTGCTGGAAGCGGGCGTCCACCTTCTCAATGGGCAGGCAACGGAAATCGACGGCGTCGGTTTCGTCGGCGCCAAGGGTTTCGCAGGCGGCTTTGGCAGATATATGCTCAGTTCGTTCGGAGAAGCGGCGATCAAGGCCATGGTTGCCGAGAGTGTCGACGAGGCCATGCGTCTTGAAAACGCGATGCGTCAGGTGCGCGCCCAGCGAGCTCTGGTTGTTCTGCACTATGCGCCGATCGCCGAAACGGTGATCGGTGAGCCTCCGGAAATCTACCCGTTCCTCGGCTCTTCACGCCTTGCAGAAACAATAGATCGCTTTCATGTCGATGCAGTCGTCCATGGCCATGCCCACCGCGGCACCTATGAAGGCCGCACACCTGGCGGAGCGCCGGTTTTCAATGTCGCGGCCGATGTCGAAAAGCCGACGGGTAAGCCTTACGCCCTGCTGCAGGTCTAGGCGACGGACAGTACCCCCTGCCGACGTCCGCGAGCGCCACATCGACAAGTGAAGCCGGCGACATACGAGGCCAATACCGATCGAACTGCGCCTCGCCGGCAGGATTTCTTCCATTCATGGAAACCATCGCGGCCGATTTCAGTTGTGCTTTTATAGGAACGCAAGGACACAACGGGATAGACGCATGGCCGAAATGCCTTTTCCAGAGCGCAACGAGGAGGTGCGGATCGAACCGGAGGGCCTCGACGGTCTTTTGGGCATACCTGACGGGGCAACGGGGATCGTTATATTTGCTCACGGGAGCGGGAGCGGCCGACTCAGCCCGCGGAACAACCACGTTGCTGCGGCGCTTCGAAGGGCCGGACTAGGCACTTTTTTACTTGACTTGTTGACGCAGAACGAAGAACGCGACAGACGCAACGTCTTCGATATCGATCTTCTTGCATCGCGGCTGACATTGGCAACAGGCTGGATCGGAGACAACCCGCGAACTTCCGGTCTCGTGCCCGGCTATTTCGGCGCGAGTACCGGCGCGGCTGCGGCTTTGACGGCCGCCTCACATTTGGGTTCGAGCATTGCGGCAGTCGTCTCGCGCGGCGGCCGGCCCGATCTGGCTATTGATGTCTTGCCAGATGTGCGCGCACCCACTCTGCTTCTGGTCGGAAGTCTCGACGGGCCGGTGATCGAAATGAATCAACGGGCGTATGATGCGCTGAAAACCGAGAAGCAGCTTTTTATCATCCAAGGCGCGAGCCATCTTTTTGAAGAACCCGGTACCCTCGATGAAGTGGTCCGGCACGCTGCGGATTGGTTCAATGCGCATCTTCGCCCGCCAACGCCGCCGCAACAAGGATGACATTTTTGGATTGGCGCTGAAAAAACCAATGCCCCAGCCGTTGCGCCAAAGGAAACTTAAGACTTTCTTATCGGTGATCCTCGCGTATCTGGAGAGACATTTGCGCCGTTGAGGCGGGCAGCGAGATGACCGCGTGCGCGATTGACACGGCTTTTTATCGTACCGATCTCACAGCCGCAGAGACCGGCTGTTTCCTCGTAACTTAGCCCCCAAGCAACGTAGATAAGAGCCTTTCGGTGTTTTACAGGGAGGTTCTTCAGGGCCGCCCGGACGTCGTTCGCAAACAGCGCCATTTCCTGATTCGAGTTAACGGGCACGTCTAAGCTGGCCAGATCATCGACCGAGCCGATAGGCGAACGCTTCCGGGATTTGCACTGCGTGAGGAAAGTGTTGCGCATGATGGTAAACAGCCACGATTTCATGGCGTCGGGGCCGCGAGGCTCGAATCGGTCTACGTGCGCCAGTGCTTTGGCGACAGCCTCCTGTACGAGATCATCAATGTCACTCCCATTGTGAACAAATTGGCGAGCGAAGGCTCGAAGTGCCGGAACAAGGGAAACAATTTGCTCTTGTGGCGTGGGCCGAATGGGTTGTGAATTCACGGTTTCATTCTCCATTTGGTAATTGGAAAATGATCGATGAAAAAATGTGTTCCGATCGACACGGAGTTTGTGCGAAAGCGCACACTGCCCTGAAATTCTGATTATTATGCATCCGTCGCCCGTCTTAAACGCGGCGCAATACCATCTCCATTTTGGCGCTGGATTAAAATCACTCTGCTCCATCGCTCCAGGCGATACGAGGAACGAAGGTCCCGTAGAAATACGGGAAACGCGTCCGTGCTAACGCAGGTACCCGTTAAGGCGGCTGGACAAGCGCGCAGCCCGATCTCGGCCGGCCAGAAAAAACAGCACGCACCGCTTTTTTGAGACAGCGTCATGAGTCAAACTCTCACTTCGCTCAATGCGAAAAGGAGCCGGCAGTGCCGCGATTCTACTTTAATCTTGTCACGGGCTCGGGCGTCGTCGTCGATCCTGAGGGCACAGAGCTTGCAACCCTCGACGAAGCGAGGTCGGAGGCGATTTTTGATGCACGCACGCTCATGAGCGAGGCTGTGCTGCGCGGCCGTGACATTTCCGACCAGCAAATTCACATATGCGACGATGCGGGAACGCTGCTGGCTATCGTCGGTTTTGGAGACGCGATCAGGCGGTGCGAATGAAGGGGCCAGCCTTGATTGGAATTCCGATCAAACGTTCGTACTCTGCTTCAGGCAGGCCATAGCACCCGCCAGCGATTTCTTCGAGCTTTTCCCGGCTGAGAACACGGACGTTGCCGCGGGTCGCGGTGATAGCGTGGATACCTTCAAGGATATGCAATTCGTTGGTGACACCCGAACGCCGGACACCAAGCATCAACGCCAGGAACTCGTGGGTGAGCGGCAAATCGGCCCGGCCAAGGCGATCATGCGACATCAACAGCCAGCGGGCAAGTCGCTCCTGTATACTATACCGGCCATTCGCCAAAGCGGAGTGCGCAAGCTGCACCTCGGCCGAATGAACGTAGCGTAAGAGGAGGTCGCGTGTCGGCTTGTCCCTATCAACCACCTGCAGCAAGATGTCAACAGGAACGGCAATCCCTGATCCAGCAACCTGCATGAAAGTGCGGTGCGGAGTGCTGTCGGCCATGAGCAAAACATGGTAACCGCCCAGGCCTTCACGTCCGACATGGCCGACTTCGACCTTCTCGTCATCCACACTAGTCGCCACGATCGAGGCCAATCCGTCCTCGATGAAGTAGACGTAGCTGCTCGGCTCATTGGCCTCCGTAAGAACATACCTTATCGGAAGATCGACAGCCTCCATAGCGGGTCGAAGGGCCTCGAAGGACTCAAGTGATAAAACGCTAAGGAGCCTGTTTCTCACCGTCGATTGGTTAAATGGCGGCATTGTCTCTCCAATCGGCGGGCAACCTCGGCCCATACCAGAGCGCCACGATCAAGGAATCTGCTCGTTTATGCGTCAAAGCTGTGCGCGATTCCAGAATGCCTGGAGCCTCTGTACGGTTTTGACATTTCTCCGAAATCGGTCGACGTGGCCGAAATAGCCCGGGAGGGGTAGCGCCGCGTTCGTCTGTGGCTTTCAGACGCCAGGAAACTGCCGCATCTCTTCCGGCGGCGGCGTCCATAGGCCTGCCATCCGTTCAAGGCCGTCGCGGTTTCCTGGGAGGCCAAGAGGCTGTTGCGCGGGTCTGACTGAAACCATGCGCTCTTTCTTGCGGCTTGGAAAGCCTAATCGCCACCGGCGGCCGGGCGCGCAAGTGGCATTGGGAGACACGAAGACGCTATCGACTTGGATAAAGCCAGGTAAGAAGCGCAATCCCGATGGCGATCGACGCCATTATGACGATGAAGACGCGTAGCCATCCGGTCGCAACGGTTTGCGGTGTGGCACGGTTCGTCCCAGGCTCGCGCATGGCCACGTCGTAATCCTCCTGTCGATCGACCGGATCTGCCCGCTGTGTCCGCCGGGCAATCTCGATTTCTTTGGCTGTCATCGGTGTGCCGGCAGCTTCCCCATCGGTCTCCATAGGTGCAAGTGCCGGATCGAAGCCAGGCTTTATGTCGCCGGTTAATCCTTTCTGAATATCGCCACGGACCTGCGGGGCGGTCGCTTTCTTTTCTTCCCTCATCGCAAGCCTCCTCATCGATTGCGCGGCGCCTGGATGGCAGCGAAACCATGAGAGGCTGGCTTCATATGCGCCGAGAGCGGATTGGCAAAGATCGCGGCCATCCGCCTTGAGGCATCGCAAGGCTCTCGATGTAGCGGTGAAATGCCTCGGTAGAACGGAGCTCTTCGGCGCCGCGTTCGTTGTCTTCAAACATGAGGAATAAGGAAATGTTCCCGATTTCTGATGTCGGCCCCAAAGCAGGCGGGCTATTCGCCGAAACATGGAAAATGCGACAGGAAACACGCCCAAGGGCGGCAAGAGCGGTTCCTGTCGCATTTCGTGCCACAGGAGGCCTATCCCCTCTAGGGCGCAGGCGGATAACGCGAACCACGAAGAGGGAAGGTCAGCCGCGTATCCGACGGTTGAACACTGAAAAGGATTTTATGTTCCCGTTCGGAAACGTACAGTTTGCGCTGCTTGCACTGCGCCTGCCGTCCACCGCCGATGTGGATGCCTCCCTGGCCGATCAGGTAGCCCGGACCCCGCGGATGAAGAAGCCGCTCTTCGGCAGCGCCGGTATCTGGGCCAGATCGATGCTGAGATCCTAAAGCGGGATCTCATACTGTATTCTGCCGCACAGTAACCTCGCCGCCTCCTTCAGGATCGCAATCGTCAGCCACTCACCGGGGCAACGATGATTGTCTTCAAATTTGCCGGCTCCCTGAGCCAAGTAGGTGTAGGGATCGCCCTTCCAGGTCAGAAAACGCTCCGGCCTAAAGCTGTTCGGATCTTCCCAGCTGGCAGCATGATGATTGGTGCCGTAGAGATCGAGAATAAGCCACGGCCCGACCATGAAGGAGTGAGGTTTCCAGTCGAACTCTTCTACGACCTTTCCGCCAATCACCGGAAAGAAGGGATAGAAGCGGCGGACCTCGAGAACGAAGCTTTCAACGTCCTTGTCCATGCCAGCCTGGATCTTCTCCGCCCAATCCGGCCGCTCGTGGAGCGCAAGCGCCGTAAAGACGATGAACCGATCGATAGCCACCATTGGTCTCAGCACATTCAATAGCTCCACGGCAGCGACAGCGGGACCAAGCTCTTCGCCATCCACGTCTCGATGGTGGCGATGATAGAAAGCGCGTCGCCGTCGTCCAACGGCAATTGCCCTTCTCTCGCAAGCTCGACAATCGAACGCGCCCAGGCTTCACTTCGATTGCGAAGATGGCGCGCACGCCAATTCGCTGGTCCGAAACTGCCGACGTCGTCGACCATCGCGCCAAAATATCTCTGCTGCCTCCGCACCGCGCATGCAGATGACCGGCGTCAGCATGATGCGCGTGCTGAAGGCGTCGCCCCTGTGTGCGTCGCAAATGCGCGAGATGTACGTATAGCCGTCGCGAAGAAAGGAAACGGAGCTCTCTAGTGCAACATGCGGAATGCCGTCCGCCGCTGTTTGGTGTGTCTGCGCTTTCCACATATTGACGTTCCTTCCTTACCTCTTCGCGCTCCTGACAACACTTGCCGGCCTGAACAGTGCCCAATTTAGATATGGATCAGCCGAGCACCCTGAGAACGATTTTGCCTCGAACCTGCGGTTCCTTCAGCGCTTGATGTGCCTCCGCTGCCTGATGGAGATCGTAGATCCGATCAATCACGACCTTCACCTTGCCCTGATCAATCAACGTGGCAATCTCTTGCAATTGAGCGCCGTTGGGCTGCGCGGTGTAGCGGCCGGCACGGATGTTCTGCTTTTTGGCCCGTTCGGCGTCAGGCTCCGACAGCGTTGAAATCAGGGCGCCACCGGATTTTACGACGCTGAAGCTGCGCTCCTGTGTTTCGCCACCAACCAGATCGAAGACGACATCGACAGGCTCCACCATGTCCTCGAAGCGCTCGTTTCTGTAATCGACGACCTGATCGGCCCCAAGCTGCTTTGCAAAGTCCTTGTCGGCGGCGGACACAGTCGTTGCCACCCATGCGCCCTTCGCCTTGGCGAATTGTATCGCGAAATGCCCAACGCCGCCTGCACCACCATGAATGAGGACACGCTGGCCTGTGCTGAGATTGCCAAGCTCGAAGAGCCCTTGCCAGGCTGTGATCCCCGCCAATGGCACGGCCGCCGCGGTGATAGGATCGAGCGACTTGGGTTTCATGGCAACTTCACTGGACTTTGCGACCGTGAATTCCTCATATCCGCCATGGCCGGGAGACAGGAACGCAAAGACCTCGTCGCCCATGAGGAAGCTTGACACCTCATCGCCAAGATCGGTGATTTCACCGCAGACGTCCCGGCCAAGGACATAGGGAGCTCCCTCTCCGTTACGGGAGGATATTTGCCTTCCCTCACCTTCACGTCGACGGGATTCACGCTCGCGGCGAGAACTTTGATCACGACTTCGTTGCCCGCCGGAAATGGTTCGTCGATGGTTTCGACTTTCATCACCTCCGGCCCGCCGAAGCGGTGAATTCGAACGGCTTGCATGGGAGCGTCCTTTCAAACGTTTTTCAGCATCATCGCCGGCTGCCTCTAACGGCCTTTGGGCATACAAGTCTCTTCGCCCGGCGAACTTTCGGGGAAGCCAAAGGTTCCCTTCAAAGATCCACTCGTCGGGCAGTCCCAAGCGGCGACCTTGACCTGGGGACAGACTGGGCTGCCGGGTCTGCCGTTCACTTCACATCCGCTCATTTCGGAACTTTTAGGCGTTGCAAATGTTCGAGCTGCATCGGACAAAGAGGAAAATCAGATGCCAAGCTACCCTACGTCGTTCCCGCCACAGCAGCAGCCGATGCCAGGCCTAACGCGACCCATGTATCCGGCCCCGGATCATGGCGAACAGTCCTACAGGGGTTCTGGCCGTCTACTCGAAAAAAAAGCGATCATTACGGGCGCGGACAGCGGGATCGGCAGGGCTGTTGCGATCGCCTTTGCGCGCGAAGGCGCAGATGTCCTGATCTCATATCTGAACGAGGACGAGGACGCGCGAGAAACGCAGCGCTGGGTCGAAAAAGCGGGCCGCAAAGCCGTCATCGTTCCCGGCGATATTCAGTCCTCGAAGCACTGCCGCACGATCATCGAGCGCGCTGCCAGCGAATTTGGCGGCATCGACATCTTGGTGAACAATGCGGCGCATCAGGCGACATTCTCCGACATTGCCGAGATTTCCGACGACGAATGGGACCTGACCTTTAAGGTCAATATTCACGCAATGTTTTACCTGACCAAAGCGGCTGTGGCGCACATGAAACCCGGCGGCGCGATTATCAATACCGCGTCAGTCAATGCAGACATGCCTAACCCCTCGCTGCTGCCCTATGCGACGACGAAAGGCGCCATACAGAATTTTACCGCAGGGCTAGCCCAGCTGCTGGCGGAAAAAGGCATCCGGGTCAACGCCGTTGCTCCTGGACCGATTTGGACACCTCTTATTCCATCGACGATGTCGCCGGAAGCCGTTGAGACGTTCGGCCAGCAGGTGCCAATGAAACGTGCCGGTCAACCTGCCGAACTCGCGACAACCTATGTAATGCTTGCCGATCCGCTCTCAAGCTACGTCTCGGGGGCGACCGTCGCTGTGACGGGCGGTAAGCCGCTGATCTGAGACGGGCTTCAGGGTTGCTGTGGAAGAAGCGAGATCCCGGCGCGCCACGATGTTTGCGCCTGTGGAACATCCTTCCACGACAGGTTTTGGTTGCAGTGCATGAGGCCCATTGAACGGAGGAAATAATGATCGAGCTCATAACCGCTCCGGACAACGTCGCGGCGTTTCGTGTTGCCGGTACCGTCACGGCGGACGACTACGAAAAAGTCATACCTGTCATCGAGGAGAAGCTGGGTGATCATGAAGACATTGGTGTCCTGGCGGACCTCACGGATTTCGAGGACATGACGGCCGATGCTCTGAAACGCGATTTGCAATACGGCTTAAGCAAGCTCAGCGAATTCCACCGATTTAAACGCGCTGCCGTGATCTCCGATAAGCAATGGATTAAAGCGGCCACGGATATGACGGGAATGATTTTCCCGCAGATCGACGCCCGGGTCTTCCCGCAGGAGCAGAAAGCCCAAGCCATGAGTTGGGTGTCTGATATTCAATAATTGTAGCGACCAGCGTTTGTTTACCAAAACTCCGAAGGGTCATGAGCAGCACCCGTGAGGTCGAGAAAACCAGCGACAAGGCAAGTGGCGCGTCGATCACTTGTGATGACCGACGGGCAGAAGCGCCCAATCTGTAGCCTGGGGGCACCACCGCCGGAACTATCCGCCTGAAAGTCGGCAAGAGGTGTCTGGAAAACGAACCCAACGCGGGCATAAGATGAAGGCTATCTCCGTTCCAAATGGCCACAGAGCGTCTCCGGCAAGCGGGTCAAACCTCCCTCAGGAATTTCTCCGTGGTCGTGACATCGAGCTGAACCGAAAACCTGCCGCCGAGGAGTTCAAGCGAAGCATCATGCGTCTCGTCGGCCCCGCTGCAGACGGCATCCCTCAGAAGGATTGCTCGGTATCCGAGATCGATCGCACCAAGCGCGGCCGCCAGGACGCAGACATCCGTCTCGCCTCCAGTCAGCACGACAGTCCCGACCCCCTCTTCCGACAGCATCCTGTGAAGCCGTCCGCAGACCCAGGGCGAGTATGTCATTTTGTCAAAGACGCGCGCGGGAGGAACCAGAGCCTTCAGGGCAGGAACAAGGTCAATCATCTGCGGGTCGAGATGCTCCATCGTCATCATCCGCCACTTTTCATAATAGGTTCGCCACATGCCAGGGAGGTCTTCAGGCTGGTCTGGCGGTATGAACCGTGTAAAGACGGTCCGATCTGGATGGGAACGCGCGAGTTCCACAATTTCTGGCGATACCTCGCGCATCCACGCTACATGCCAAGGCGTATCCTCCGAGAACATCCGCTGCATATCGATGCAAAGATGAATCCATCCGCCTGTCACGTTTATTCCTTTTATTCCTGGATTGCCGCGTGGCGAGCCATATCGTCGTCAGATAGCCTTCAGTTTGGCCCTTTCAAGCGCGTTCCTTTGCGCGACATTAGTCAGATCGGGACGGCCTCGACAGAACAGCGCGTTTCGCTGGCGAGCTTGAAGGGTGATGCTTTGAACGTCCCAGATAGGACCGACGTTTCTGGCCAGTTCCAGCATTCATCCTGACTTTTCTTTCAGCAACGGAACTCGCGCTGATGCTAGCCGTTCTCCACTCCAGGTCGACGCCCCGCCTCTGATTGTGGAACCTTTTGGTCCGTGTGGCGCCGGCATCACCGGGAAAAAATGTGAAGGCGATGTTGCAGCATCAAGCAATGGCAGGAACCGCGAATGACGGCGGCATCCGCCGCCGCTGGGGCCAGTTTTGTGGCCGTTGCGGCGCCACTTGGAAAAGACTCAAGCTGACGAACTTCCCGAGGGCCGTCACCGCATCGCCATTCGCCGTGTCCAAATGTCACGCCGGTTCGGCAGCAGCAGCACATTAATGAATTCGGCAATCTCGAGGCTTTCCTGCCGGGCGTTCTACGCCGCAGAACCTCGAGCCGAGATTGCGAGGGAGTGATGACGGATCGCCGCGTGAAAATGGCTGTTAGCTCGGAGGCGGACGAAAGCAAGACGCGGCGGCGGGTCCTGCAATTCATGACCACCGAACATTTCGTATTGCAGACTGCCCGGGCTGCCACGATCCAGGAAGCCAACCAACGCGCCAACTTGTTCCTGACATCGGTATCGAGCGCGACAATCGCTCTCGCTTTCGTTGCGCAGGTCACAGACATGGGGCATGCGCGCGGGATCGCACGGATCCGCCACTATTATATTGAGGTCGCGCCTCTGATGGAAAAATATCTGGTCCATTCGACCCATGACGACGATAAGGCTGTACTGAGCGACAGGGCCGGAAAGCAGTCGCGCTGGCAGTCGTTCATGAGCACGGCCGGCGTGGTGAGCGTGATCGCCGGCGGCATCGCTGGCGTCTTTGCTGGTGTGGTCGTGAAGGCGATCGCCGGCTTGACTGTGACCGTTTCCGGTTCTCCTGGGAATCGCAGTTTTCGCGCGAAACGTTTTCCTTATGCGGCGTTACCACGTTCGAGCCTGGATAACCGCTGAGCAGAGAATGACGGCACTTTTTCCGAGCACGTCCGATCACCGTCAATCACAGCTGTAGACCAATGCACGCGATCGCCTGCATTCGTATCGCTGTGAAGATGGCTGTCCTTCAATGAGTGAAATCTGGGACAAGCGGCGTTGCAGACCAAAGTCTGCGGCCGTTCTGGCGGAACAGACATCGGCTTGGTCGGTTCTTCTGATGCGAAGCCAGGGTGAAAATCCCTGCAAATCTCGCCTAGTGTAAGTTCAACTGACTGAAAGGAAACTGATTTGAATACCGCCAATCTACAGTTGGAGGGGCTCTACATGGCCCTGGCAGCAATGAATAAAATGATGGTCGAAAAGGGCATCATCAGTCACTCAGATGTTTGCGCCGCGCTGACTGAGGCGGAAGCACGTGTCAGCGCGGATAACTTGCCTCAGCTGTCCGATGCCAACCGAAAAAGTGTGGTTTTCCCGATCCGGCTTCTGCTTCTGGCCAACGAGGCCGCGGAAAGAGGTGAAAACCCGGAATTTGCAGACTATGCGCGCTTGATCGGTCAGCAAAGCGAGGTTTCGGAATAAGCATGCTTGGGTGGCGAAAACTCGGCCGTTACCCTTCCGGCGGAGACGCCCTTTTCTTGACAACGGGCCGCGGCCTCAAACTGTGAACCTGAGTCAACGGCATCAAATCCGACGGCGGTTGTTTTCCTCCGCTCGCGGCCGGCTGCGTGCTTCAAAGTTCTCCAAGTCCTCGTTGCGAAGCTGAGCGATCGCCTCCATGGCTTCGTCAGCCTGCCAACCGGCGCGCAACGCGGCCGCGACTAGACGCACTTCCAACTCCTGTTCGAGCTTCAGGTAGAGACCCTCCAACGCTTCCCTGGCGGTGACGATATGTTCGTCGTGTGAAATGACATCAGGAATTCTTGCGGCTCGGTGCATTATCCTTTCTCCTTCGCTCTCATGCTGATGCCCCTGTCTCTGAGAGGAGAACAGCAGCGCCGCACGCAGCCCTGCATGCGGATATTCTCTTAGACGGCTGCCCTTTCCTGGCGGCGCCATCCACCTGGTCTCTTTACGCCGCCACTGATTGATCGCATGGCCGTCCGATGGGCAGCAATTCATGCCGGAAGCTTCAGCTGGGCGTATGCAGGTGCGGCAGGCGCCCGCCAGATTGAGGAGAAGAGCGAGGCCTGTCGCATCACGTGCCGCAGGGTTGAGGGACCGTAATCCTGCGGCACTCGGACGATCGCTCTAGCAGGTGGCAGTGTGAACTGGAGTTGGCGGCCCCCGCTACGCGGATCCCATGTCAAACACTCCAACCGTTGCGATTGTTCCATTGAAATCTGGCAGTTGATGTCGTGCATGCGGGAATGTCTTGCCGCAAGTAATTTTTCAGCGGGTGGCAGTACCGCCGACGAGCAAACACGTAGCAAATCCTGTGACCACCTGCGATGGTTCCGCTTACCGATTGCCTTGAGGACCGGACGCCGCTGCGGAAGCGGCCGCACCCGATCAGTGCCTTCGAGCGGGGCTGTGGCCGTTTGTTCTTGACCCGACGAAGAGATATGGCAATTGCCTCGCATTTCTCACACAAGGGCGGCGCTTTTTGTATCTCGACGGGAACATCTTCCATTGCCGTTTATTCGATATGGGTCGCGCGGCGGTTCTCCCATCCTCCACGGGCAACCGCGGTCCCTTTGCTAGTGCTGCCGCACGGACGAGCCAAGGTTGCGGACTTTAAGCGTGAGCGCGTGACATTTGGCGCGTTCCGAGCCAGAACAGGTCCTGTCGTCATAGCACGAACGACGCCGAGGCGATCGGGCGTTTCCCTCGATTTCGCCGCGGTCTCAAAGGAACCAGGTTGCGACAAGCCCGAGGCTTGCGGAAAAGACCCCGCCGGATGCAAATCTGATAAAGCACAACAGCACAGGCCACGAGATGTATACGTTTGCGTGCGAATTCGAGATGGACGGGCGGATATGGACCGTAGCCTTTTTGGGCGCATTCGCAAAACGATGCCGAACACCGTCGGGGCCATGAAGCGCAGCTTGCGTTGTATCGGCCAGATCTACAGCGAAGGCGAGTTGTAAATGCAAGCGCCCATCGAACATGATGAGCGTAACCGGTTCACTTTTCGCGCGGTTGGCGAAGATCAGCAGTAACCTTCTTGCCCGTGCGCTTCGCAAGGATGGCTCCAAGCAGGGTTCGCGCTGCGTTGCGCACCTCCTCCTGCATCGCTGTGTCCTTGTCGAGCGCCTCATGGCTCGTGGCGTAGGGTTCCCAATAGCCGATGTAGCGGCTTACTTCTGCCATCGTTCCGGCTGGGATGAGGTCCATGGACTTGAGCCACTCGGAAACGCCGCGTCTCGCATCCTCGGCACCTTCCGTATCGCCATGGGCGATAACAGCGAAAAGGCGGTCTGCGAGATGGCGGGGATAGTTCCAACCTTTCATCTCCAGTTCTTTCGCTTCCTTAGCGTGCTTGCCATGTGTTGTCGTCGGATCGGGATTGCCGCCGTCAGCGCAGACGAGCCGGTCCATCATGAGTTTCAACGGTGATGAGGTATGGTACCAATTCACCGGCGTCACGATCATGATACCATGTGCCTCAACCCACATGGGGTAGATGTCATTCATCCAGTCATGGATTTGGCCGAGCGAATAGTTCGGGTAGCAGGAACAGGGCCAGTGACAGAGCGCAGCCGACGTCGAGAAGCAGGCTTTGCACGGATGTATCTGTCGGCCGTATTCGGAGCAGAGGCGGCTGAGATCGAGGATCTTCACGTCGATTTCAGGCCGGCCGGCAAATATCTCCTGGGCAATCTTGACCATTCTGAAGCTCTTCGAAAACTCGCCGGGACAGGTATGCTCGCTGCGTGACGAGCCGTTGATCAGCAGGATGCGAAGCGGCCCATTTGCGTTATCATGCCGAACCCGCGCGGCACGAATGGCGTCTCGGGCATTGAGCCAGTCGACCGACAGATCGTAGTCCGGATCGCTGAACTCCGGTCCTGCTTTCCGCGTATTCGGGCTCTTTCGAGAATTAAGATAGGCGTCCCAGGCCGCGCTTGCGATGCTGTTAAGTTCACGGCCAAGCGGCCCGTAGGCCTTATCCTGGAACTGGTTCAGGAACCGCTTCTTGAATTCGGCTTCCCTGAGGCGCGGACTGGGACTGCCCTTCCGAGGTTCGAGATCGTGCGGGGGGAAGACCGGTTCTGCGGGCATGATATCTCCAAGGATGAAAAACCGCAGGCAAACCTGCTCTCGGTCGTCTCTTCTGAAATGCCAGTTCTACAACTGGCTATGGTTTCTTCTGTCGGCGCCATAATGGACTGCGGATGTCGTTCATTCGACTTCCCGACGCAAGCCGAACCAGGACAGCAAGGGCCTGCTTGTCGCCCGGCAGCGCATGCTTCAGTGGCGCAGCCGACGTAATGTGGGCGCGCGCTTGGACCGGCATCTCTCGTCGCCCCACGAACAGCCGCCGATCCACTTATTCTTCTCGTTCATGATGCCGCCTTGTCTCAGAAATGATCGTCAACCCTCGATCGTACTTGGATGTGTCGGCGCCGATTTGCTGCGCCTGCGACAGATTGTCCTCAAGGTCCGCCCGCTTTACGCGCCGCGCGATGTCGTTCGAAATCGCGCGGCGGATAAAAGGCTCATCGTCTTCATTTTGTCTTCTAGTAAGGGCATCGACAGCGGAAACCACCGCCGGAGGAAATCCTTCTTCCTTCAGACGGTCAACCGTCCAGCCCGTCCCTTTTTCCGCCACGTCATGAAGGTAAGCGACGATCTTCTCCTCGTCACCGATAACCGCTAAGGCGACGCGACGGCAGTGCTCGAAATATGGCGCGCCAGTCTTGTCTGTCTGGCCAGCGTGCGCCTCGACTGCAATCTGGGCAGCATGGTCGAGTTGAAGTGAGGCCTGCATTTTCGTCGTCGCTCCTTTCGTCCTCCATTGAACGATCACGAAGCGCACTAGTTCCCGCAGCAGACATGCAGCCCGCGTCGGTCAGGGCTGACGGACGTCGCTACTCTTGTGTGTCGACCGAGATTGGAATGGGATCCTGCGCAAATGGCGTTGCAAAAAAGCCATAGCGTTGATTTCGCCAGGGTTACTCATCGCTCATCAGAGGCCCGGCGCAAGAATGCGCCGGGCCTCTGATGTCGAGCGCTTGGGAGGAAGAGCCGACTGGATGGCAGCGCAAATCGCATCGCGCCATGTCGCTTGAACTTTGCACGCCATTCATTGTTCCATTTTTTTCCGCCGGGGAGCCAGCGATGCTTCGCTTTAAAGTGAAGCTTGCCGAGAGGTTCCCGAAGCTGCGGAAAACATGGGCCGCCGCGTCAACCGGAAAGCGATCTGGGGATGAAGCTCCAGCGTTTGCAATCTTCACTGACAACTGACGCTCCGATGTGCGATCGCCTCGCCAACGGAACCTTTCGCCGATTGTCCGGTTTGGGTGGCATACTAAGAGGAGGATGTCATGGCGTTTGAGCTGACAAGCCCAGCCTTTGAGAACAGGCGAGAGATTCCTGTGCGGCATGAGCGGCCGGGCGCAAATCTTTCGCCGTTCCTCCAATGGCACGATCCGCCGAATGGAACGCAGAGCTATGTGCTGATCATGGAGGACGCAGATGCGCCGACGCCGGCGTTCAGGCACTGGGCGGTTCATGACATTCCGGCTGGCCGGCGCCAGCTTACCGAAGGCATGAGCTCCAAGGCAACGGCCGAAGATCTGCGGCATGCCTACAATGACTTCAGCAACCTCCATTACGACGGCCCCGACCCTTCCGATGGCGTTCATACCTATCGATTTCGGCTTGCTGCACTTCCGGTCACAAGCCTCGCGTTCCCGCTGAAGCCGATGCTATGACTGTGTGGGAAGCAGTACGGCATCAGCTGTCGGGCGAGGCCGAACTGGTCGGCGGAAATGACAATGGACGGAGATGATGAGTCCGGGTCGAAAACGCGAGCGTCTCATCCGCAAACCCAAAAGAGACGCAGCAGGCAAAGGAGAATGAAACCATGAAAGTCTCTGAAATAATGTCGCGCGACGTCCAGATCGCCAGCCCTCATCAGACAATCAGGGAGATTGCTCGCAAGATGGCGGATGAAGAAATCGGCTTCATGCCGGTTGGCGAAAACGACAGGTTGATTGGAACGACCACAGATCGCGACCTTGTTGTTCGCGCCCTCGCCGACGGGCTTGGAACCGACGCGAAAGTCAGAGAAGTCATGACGCATGACGTCAAATATTGCTTCGAAGACGATGACATTGACAGTGTCGCGCACAACATGGGCGATCTCCAGGTCCGCCGACTGCCAGTCGTCAACCGGGATAAGCGCCTTACCGGCGTGTTCTCGATCGGAGATGCGGCCCTTGGCGACAGAGCGTCGGCGGGAGCGGGATTGAGTAAGGTTGCCCGGCCAGGCGGAGCGCATGCGCAATAGAACGCCAGAGCCTCCCCGAATTCCCTTCACGCCGTCAGAAGCTGGTACCGATCGCTTAATTTAACTCGATCAGCGCAATGCCGAGGTTCGGCTGCTTCCGACGTCTCAGGTGGGCCGGCGTCTCGCGGATGAGTACCTCGAGCGTTGGCCGGACATGTCCCTTCATGAAATGCCCGCCCTTGGTGCTGCCGTCGGGGAAACCGAGAACGCCGTGAAGATGCAGACTCGCCTTGCCCTCGTCATCGACAGCGGCATCACCGATCAGGCTTAAGACCTCCACCCGCTCGGCTATGGGAATTTCCCTGTAGGCCTTTGTACCAGGTCGGCATTGCCATTGCCGATGTCATGGGTGGGGCCGGCCTCTCCTCGATCGAAGAGCACGGTCGGGTTGGTCCAGACATCAACCCCAGGACTGCACGCAGCCAGATCCTCGGCGGCATCGTCATGGGTCTCGGCATGGCGTTGCACGAAGAAGGCATGATCGATCATCGCAGCGGCCGCATCATGAATCACAACATTGCCGAATATCACATGCCGACGCATGCAGATGTCGAGGATATCGAGGTTCTATTCGTGGAAGAGGAAGACGACAAGGTAAGTCCGATTGGTGTCAAAGGCGTCGGTGAGATCGGTATCGCCGGGGTTGCCGCTGCGATCTCCAACGCCATTTTCCACGCTACCGGCAAGCGCATCCGCCACTTCCCATCACCGTCGATAAGATCATGCAAAACGAAGTGAAGCTGTAATCTTCATCTCCGTCGCGGGCCGCCGCGTTGTTGGAACCTTCCGGTCGTGCCCAAGAACTTGGCTCTCGGCCTATTAGTCTAAACTTGTCGAGCTTCGCCCGGCATCTTTTGCTCTACCGGTTCGGCAAATGCGGACGCATGGGGCCCCAAGGGCCATAATGGCTCAATCCTTGTTCGTTGCGGATGCGGCCCGGTTGGTAAAGCGAACGTTCCCGAAACCCGTTCCGATCGTGACGGTTCCCCAATGTCTAACGTCCTGCATCACGGGAATCTGCGATAGGCCCTGAACGACGCCATCATTGTGCATCACCACCAGCGAGTCATGTTTCCCAATAGCCGGGATGGCATGCATCAGTTCGCGGGGCAGATTGAATTGCTCACCTTCCCAGTTGCCGCCTGGCAGGTTCTGGCCGCCACGTGCGATTGATCCATCCGCTTCGATGATACCGGGACATGCGACACCGATGACTGGCGCTAACAAAAAACGCTGCTTCTCCGTCTTGCCAATCAGTTTGGTTAGCATTTTTACGAGTTTCTCGATGGCCGCGTGCCGGCTGTTGCAGTCTTCGCCATATCGCCAAATGTAAGATTTCCAGATTCGCGCTTTCGATAGGTCCCGGCGGTCGGAGAGCCTGGTTTCCACAACGCCTGCTCGAATATTGGCGCCCCCGATGTCGACTGCGAGGATGCCATCATATCCATCGAGCATCCAGGAATGCATTAGGTGCGCCGAGCCGAGCAACCCGGCCTCGTCAGGGTCATGGGCAATTGGCACGATATCAATCGGTAGCCCCTTGCTCTTTAATCTCACCATCACCCGCGCAATCGCCAGTTCACAGAAGGAGCTCTCTTTCAGGCCGCCTCCAACTGCAATCCGCCTCGTACCGTCCCAGCCATCCTCCTCGAGAAATTGTTGCAACACATACGCAATTTCCGTAGCGAAGTCCTCGATTGCCCCCAGAACCAATGCACAGGCTTCCTTATCCTCGCCGTTCAACAATGCGTCGATCTGCTTTTTGGACAGTTTTTCCGTCGCCGTATCGCCAAGCGGATCCTTGCCGCCTTTGCGAACGCGTTGACGCCAATCTTCAAGTTTCTGATGGAAAGCCTGCCTGTTGGCGCGATCGCCGATGAAACCGTTCTCGTCGTGGAGTTCAATATTGTAACTGTCCACGGTGACGGATGGCAGGTCTGCCGCACCGTGATTAAGGAGGGCCCCGCCATTTCTCTTTGCCATTTCGCCTTTCCAAGTCCGATGTGCTGGGTCAACGTTCTCGGTAGTTCTGCGGTTCCGCATCCCTCGTAACGCATGTGCGAAACCAGGGACTGAAGTGCCAATGCGCGCTTCGGTAGGCCGGCGCGGAAGGCAGCATCGAGCTTCGAAAGGCTGATGGCCTCTGTTGCGGCTTCAATATCTTCAAACCAATGAGAGCTTTGATTGTTCCGGGCCGGAATTTGGCATCTACAGATGCGCGGGACGATGCACTGCCCTCTAAGAGCCGTGCGTTCCGCTCACCTCTCCTGTTGGTTGTCGCATCGGCGGCGGCGGTGATGGCCCGGAAGAAGCCTCCCGCTCCAGCAATCGGCGTGACCCTCGGCCAGCTTCAACTATGCCGGACCTACTGTTGCATCTGTCGCTCTTAAGGGCGGGATTTCGCTTCGAACCGAGCGATGAGCGGAGGTATGATGGCAGCCGCAACCGCACCCGGTGGCCGTCTCAGCACCCGTGCGCCGACCGCGGTCGCGGCCATTGCAGCGGCAAGTTTCGCCCATGGGTACGCGCCAAGCTGGGCATGAGCGCTGGCGTCGGCCCATTCGGCCTTGGATCTGGCGACGGCAACCGTCTGCTGCTTGACGAGCGAGAGCCTTGCACCAAGGATCTCGATCTCATTGCGCACGTGGTCGAGGTCGTCTTTGATCCGCTGCAGAGGTGCTTTCGACGGAGCGTCATCTGCGGGAGGTGTGAGTACTTCCTCGGCCGGGGCTTCGGCCTCGAGTTCGGCGAGATGAGCCTGCAGGTCGGCGTCGGTATCGAGGCCCTTCGAATGTTCTATGTCGCGCCGCGTCATGATGTTTTCTCCTTGCATTGCGATCACAGCACAACGCGTATTTCTTTAAAAAGATGCATCTGTCCAGTGGTTCGCAACCCCCTCAAATGCTTCATCGCTAACACCATGGGAGGTCCGCGCACCAGCTACCGGCGAGGGGGGGCGTGCAGCGTGAGATTGCCTTCAGCTGAGGTTGGGGCTCCCCGCGTCGTTTTGTCGTCGGCCAAGACAGGTCCTTACCGGCACTACCAAACGGCTGAATACTTCAGCAGCGAAACAATTCCGATGATTATGACTACGATCTGCACGATCTGCCGCATGGGGCATCGATCGGCAGCCGCTGAACCAAGTACAAGACGAGAATGATTACGAGAAATGTGATTAGAACTCCGATTATCACCGAAGCACCCATTTATCGCCACTCATGGCGTCGTATTCCTGGTCTTTGTTCGTCATGGCCGGTCCATTTTTTCTCATCTTCTTCGGTCTTGGTTCCGATGAGAACCAAGGCTGCTATGCGCCCGATCGACGACTGCCACCGGTCAAATGAGCAGAGCTTATTCCGGCACACCGTGTGCCGGACCTTCGTCCTTAACTTCGCGCGGCGTTGGTGTGGGGATTGCGCCATGGTCCAGATTTTTCAGATCCTGCCCCTTCGAACCGCCCACACCTGCTGCATGCGCACGATTACGGCTTGCGCGTCTGCTGTCTTGCAGAGTCCTTGCCTCTTCGATGAGGGAGGCCAAGTCTTCATCCGAGAATTCGGAGAGGTCAAAGGTCTTGGTCATATCAATCTCCCACATGGTTCGGTTTCTCCAATGATAACGCACAACTTGGCAAAACGACGCAATCAGCACCGCCTATACTCCCCGCGAGGCTCTCGAGCCGGGCTATCAAGCGCCTCGCCTACACCGTCATGAATCGACGGCAGACAGAGCGTGAGGGCATGCCGCAGCGCAGTCGATGAAGAAGAGATAATAGGCGCGGCGACCGTTCCGGTCAGATCTCCATCCGGCTTAGCCGACCTCGTGGTCCGCAAGGGCGTTGATCGCCGCAGCGCTTTTGCCGCGCGCATCATCTGGATTTAACCAGCCACCGTCTAAAATCCAGTTCTGAATTGAGCGTGGGAACTTCGCCCCGCGGTCGTCGTTCGAAGGTCGAAATTGCCGAGCGCCTTAAGCCCTCCCCATGACCGATGACGACAACAAGAAAACCGCGCCACGGGAATACATTGCAGAGATCGATGGAAAGCGCAGGAAAGAAAGCGGTCGTGCGCTTTTGATTATTCTCATTGCTGTGATGATCATCGTCGGCCGCACTCTTGCTTGTCGTTTCGATGATCGATGCCGTTCAGCATGTCCAAGGCAATCTTGGCTCTGCCGATGATGAAAACAGCGTCGATTCAGCGGCATTCCATGAAAACTCAAGGCCTAGACTGTGCGCCAGCAGACGCACGCGCGGCCATCATCGCGACCGAAGTCAATCCGCCGAAATACACCAATCTGGATTGGGGGTTTTCAGAACATTGGGCTAACTTTGTCTCCACGAAGACGATCCTGCGTGCAAAGCCGAGGTCTGCAGTGGGAAGACCAGCGTCTTCAAATTCTGTGATGAGAAGCAAGCCGAGCGCTCAGTCGATGAGAGATGAGATATGTTCGAAAACGTACAATGCCTTTTTGCCATCCGCGCCTTCTGCCATAGTGTTTGCCGGCGTCCGCGAGGCTCTATCGGGTCGAGCACTTTGCTTCACGGGAGGGTGGTGTCATGGTTCTTTTTGAACTCCTCTCCTTTACGGACGAAGAGGTCGATCTCATCACCTCCGGCCTTCGCCGGTGGTCGCAGAAAAATCACATCGATGTCCACAGCGAGCGCGGCGAGGATGCGCTGAAGCACGCCATCGGACTTGTGAGCTGCGGCGTTAAGTGTGTGGATGAATTGGCTGCAAGGCTCGACGAGAATTGCGCGCCGCCTCCCGCTGAGCGTCCCTCTCATCTTACTGGCGAGTAAACGTCCACGCTGACCGGCTACGAAGGCGTTTCATCTGCTTTCAACGCGAACATCGCACCCCCAGCGTTGCTGCTGCGCCGGTGAAATCTCAGCGCGAAAATCTTCCAAAGAGCAGAGGCGATGCGGGCCGCGGGCGGTTCGTCTTCGCCGCGGCCAATTGCGCTTCTTGTCATGCAACTCCCGGCCAGTCCGATCCGCTCAATTTGGGTGGGGCCTTGCGTCGGCATCTCCTTTCGGAACATTCCGCGTTCCCAATATCTCACAGCACCCCGTCGACGGAATCGGATCGTGGTCAACCGCTGATCTGGCAAATGCGTTGATCTCCGGTGTCTAGCCGGCTGGCGAGCATTCTATCGCCTTCCCCTACCCCAGTTATACTGGCATGCGCATCGAGGGCATCAAGGATCTCTATGCGTATTTGGAAACGTTGCCGGCCATTTCCCGACGCCCGCCACCGCACGACCTTGCTCTGCTGTTCCGCATCCGCCGCCTTCTTGGCTTCTGGAAGCTGTTTTTTTAATGAAGGTCGAACCGAGGCGCCTGTGGCGATCTCGTCCATGATCGAGGCGCCTATCTCGTGGAAACGCTTGGAAATTGTGCTGACTGCCATTCGACCCGCGATGTCCTGGGAGTAATCAGAGCATCGACGCGCTTCGCTGGAGGTTCTGATCCTGAGGGTACAGGTTTTACTCCGAACATCACTCCGAGCAAGATCGGCCACTGGTCCGAGCACGCGCTTTCCGTTTTTCTGTTTTTACACAAGCACGGGCTCACGGAATTTACGCCGTCGGGCTGCCGCCGTGTGCTGATGTAAAATCGGCCGGCATGCACGGTATCGGGCGTGCCTTCGAGCTTTGACTGCCATTGCAGTGAGGAAACACCGAAGGCGGCATGCTCAATTGATCGCCACAGGGTAATAATCGCGCTGCGAGAGGGACGACTTGCCAGCGGCGCGATTGGCCGGCCACTGCTGCTCGATACTGAGGATGAAATCGAGACATGGCTGATGGACTAGGAAAATTTGACCTTCTCTAAAGTTCGGAGAAATGGATCGTGCGGGCAGCTCTCCTGTAACCGTGCTCTTCCCCTTGCACGTGGCTGCGCGGTCCGCCTCAATTCTTCGCGCATTGGTACGTTTGCGTACGGAAACCATGATCCATATGACACGTTCATCTTTCGAACGTGTCCCGACGTTCCTCTAGTCAACAACTAGCCCCGATTTCGTCGGGGCTCTTTGTAATGAAGGAGCGGATGTGATTATTCGGACATGCCCGCGGCATTACCAGAATCGATCATAAAAAGCGTTGTCGCTTGGGCGAAGACGTCGCGCCGTGCCTCGCCACACCGGGATGTAGGCTCTCGTCAATGCTCTCAGGCATTTCGGTCTCGATCAATTCATCGCGCTGTTCAAATCATGCAGCCCGACCATCAGCGTCATAGGGTCGGACGGTGAAGGACGGAAGCCGACCGCCTCATAGAAGACGCGAGGGTCATCGGAAATCGCATGCGCCAGCACGCCGCGGATACCGAGGATTTCAGCGGCATTGAGCAAGCGCAGACCTGCGTCGCGCACTAATGCCCTGCCGATACCGCGCCCCTGATAGGTCCGGTCGATGGCGAGGCGGCCGAGCACGGCAACCAGAATCGGATCGGGAATGTTACGCCGGAAACAGCCAGGAGCTTCCGGCTGCTTCACAGCACCGGAGGCGAGCGCATAATAGGCGATGACGTGGCTGCCCTCGCACACGACGAAGGTACGTGATGCACCACCTTCCTGATTGGCGCGGGCGCGCCGATGCAGCCAGTCATCCAATTCGCGAACGCCGGAATTGAATTCGGCCGGTTCGTGATGATCGGCCAGTGGTGCCTGTGCACTGAGGGTCACGCCTCATCCCACGGCGCTTTTGTCAACATGGCGCGTTTCAAACTGACTCTGCGATTGCGCGTGTAGTCGCTCATTTGCCTACCTCTCGATCGTATGTGGGGCGACCACCCGCGCGTGATGCCACGGCTTAGCACGCTCTCCGCCAACGCCAGTTGACGCCGCAGATGCTTGCAGTCGAGTAGCAAGGTCGTGATTGCTGCCTTGGCGTCATCGTCATGAAACGCGAACCATCGCCTGCACCTGCCAATCCAGATCGGTGCCTTCCGGCTGAGTGGCTTCGGTTACTAATGGGCGCACGTACTTTCTCACCGCGCAGCGCACGGTTTCCCAAATTTTGAGCTTCGTGAAATGCCGTTCGATCGCGGCGCGTATGTTCTCATTCAGAAATGAGTCAAGAGGCCAAAACAATTGGGCGTTCAGAGAACAGGCTAACATGCCGCCCGCGATGAGACGTCGCAAACAAGTGGTGAAAACGATCCAGGCAGGCAGATGTCATGGCAATTCCCCGATGACACCTGAAGGATCCTCATGTATGGTTGCCGCCGGGTGGATACCGGCATCAGGTGGGGCTTCGGTCCGATGCTCGGTTTCAATCGGGTGGCATACGAGTGGGCAATGTAGGAGTTCGCGGATGCTTGAGTTGTTGGCCTTGGAGCCCGAATGCTTCTACTGGGCAAGACGTAGGGGAACCGGAGGCGCCTGGGAGGTCGTGCAGATTTCGACGGTATTTGGCGCCGGCCGCGACTATTGGACCGTCGCCAGAACCGGATCGGATGTCCACGACATGGTGGACGACTACGAGTTTCTAGCCCAGGTTGCGTTGCCGGAGGCGGATATTCTTTCTCTATCGCAGGCCGCCGAGTAAGCATCGACTGGCGGAAACGGCGGCTGCGGTTAGCAATCATGGCTCACTCTTCTTCCGCCCCCGATCTCGTCCGCCCCCCAAAGATCTACTGCGTGCCGGGCCTACCGAACTGGCCCAGCCGGCGGTTGACCGTGACCAGCGGGCGGACCGCATAGAAAGTTCGGATGACTGGACGTGTCCGCTCAGGGAGCCAATCCGATCTTATACCGTCCGGCCACCTGCCAAAACCAGTTCGCATAGAGATCGGTGCGGCGCTCCGCCATAGACACGGCGGATCTTACCGGTTCAAACAGGGCAAAGCACAGCTCGGTATCGTCGTGGCGGCCATGGTAGGCAATGCCGTCCGCCGCCACAGGATGACCTGATAGAGCTTTCGACAAGTTTTGCGGCACGTCATAGGGGAAGCCATCATTACGCAACTATGCCAACTTCGACAACTCCGGCAGCCTTCCTGAAGCAACCGAATAGCGTGATGGGTCCGAGAGCGGACCAATCCAATCCCCTGCGGTCTTGCTCCTCAATACCTCAATTACAAGCATGCCTCCGCTGAGGCCTTTCCCGACGAGATAATCGTGCAACAAATTGTTGCCGATTCCTTGGGGCCATAATCTCTGGCTCTTCGAGCCGCTGAAGAGTCCGAGCGAGGCCGCCGCCAAGTCTCGATCAAGATTCTAACGCTCTTTGGAACACCCGAGTCAATCTCTCGGCAAAGGCACGCGGATCTGCGGGCTTGTCGCCATCAAGGATCCGTGCTTGGTCGAGAAGGAGCAATGCTGCGTCTTCCCTTAGTGACGAGCTATCCGCTTGGGCGGCAATTCCCTTCACCAGCGGATGCTCGAAATTGACCTCGAGGATCGGCTTTGCCACCGATTGCAGCCGCCCGGCGCTCTGCAATATCTTTTCCATCTGGCGGTCGTAGCCCTCTTCCGGTGCGACGAGGCAGACTGCGCTTTCCGTCAGCCGATCGGAGGCGCGGACATCCGAGACCTGGTCTGCAAGCGTGTTGCGTGCAAAGGCGATGAAGCGCTGGACATCAGCCGATGTTTCGCTTTTCATGCCTGCTTCTTCATCAGGCTTGGCAAACTGTGCCAGGTCGGCTGCCCCTTGCGTGATCGATTTGAACGTCTTTCCATCGAATTCGGGCGCGTTCATCACCCAAAAGCTGTCGATGGAATCCGTCAACAGCAGCACCTCGATGCCACGAGCGCGAAATCCTTCCAGCTGCGGCGACGCCTTGAGCTGATCCAGGCTGTTGCCAGCCAAGTAGTAGATTGCGCTTTGATCCGGTTTGGTATCCTTGACGTAATCGGAAAGCGAGCGGTAACCATCATTCGAAACCGTGGTTCTGAAACGCGACAGAGCCATCAGCTGCAAGCGCCGCTCAAAATCCTCATAGATGCCTTCCTTGACGACCGGACCGAAATTCTCCCAAAATTTGATGAACGCGTCCTGATCGCTCTCGGCGAGTTTTTCGATTGCCGTGATGATCCTGGTGGTGATGCCTTTCCTCATCGCCGACAGAACCGGGCTCGCCTGGATCATCTCGCGCGAAACGTTGAGGGGAAGGTCTGGGGTATCGACGAGGCCCCGTACAAAGCGGAGATACCGCGGCATGAGTTCGGTGTCGCCGGTGATGAAGACGCGCCTTACATAAAGCTTTATCCGGCCTTTGCGGTCAGGATCGAACATGTCGAATGGCTGTGATCCGGGAACAAAGGCGAGTGCCGTATATTCATGCCGACCTTCGGCCTTGAAATGAACAGTCAGGGCAGGCTCGTCATATTGTCCGGAAATGCCGCGATAGAAATCCGTATAGTCTTCGGTCGAAATGTCATTTTTCGAACGCGTCCAAAGCGCCGTACCATCGGTGAGCTGGATCGGTTCGGCGCCCCGCTTTTCAACCATCGTGATCGGCACGGGAACGTGGCCGGATTGTTCCTTGACGATGCGCTCAACCGACCACCGCGACGTATAGGTCTTGGCGTCCTCCATCAAATGCACAGTGATACGCGTGCCGCGCGCCGGGGCATCCGCCATATCCGTGGGGCCGACGCTGTAGCTGCCCTTTCCATCCGACGACCACAACCAGACCTCATCGGCGCCCGCCCGCCTCGAAGCCACGTCGACGCGTTCGGCAACCATGAAGCAGGAATAGAAGCCGACGCCGAACTGTCCGATCAGTTGTGCGCCGTCGCCGGCCTTGTTGGCCTCAATGCGCTCCATGAAGGCACGGGTTCCCGAGCGGGCAATGGTGCCGAGCCCCTCGATCAATTCGTCGCGGCTCATGCCAATCCCGTTGTCCTCGACGACCAACTGGCGCTTTTCCTCATCGAGCGATAGCGTGATACGGCTGTCCGTGTCGTCTGCAAGCAATGTCGGTGTGGCAATCGCCTCGAACCGCAGTTTTTCGCAGGCATCAGCGGCGTTCGAGATCAGTTCACGCAGAAAAACATCCCTATCCGAATAGAGCGAATGCACCATCATATGTAGAAGGCGCGCCACATCGGCCTCGAAGACGTGGTTTTCGGCAGGGTTTTGCGTGGCGGTAGTCGTCATGTGTCATCATCTCCGTCGTGATGGGAAAACGATCGCTCAAGTGGCAAGGACTTCGATTGAATTCAAGACGTGAGTCGCGCTTTATAGCCTGTCGGCCCCTCATGCAGCGGTCAAGATCTTGACGTCTCCTCCTCTATCGAGCACATCGACCACTGCATTTTTTAGCACTCTCATACCTAGAGTGCCAATTTTTTGTCTTTGCACCCTTGAAACCTCGAATTTCCGCAACCAAATCAGTTTTGTCAGCCGCCAATAGGGGCTGAGTGTTGGAGACGCGCGTTTCCAAGGCGTCTCCATTCCATGTTGCTTTACGGAGGATATGGCTATGAGAAACGACTTCGACTTCGCTCCCCTTTACCGGTCCAGCATCGGCTTCGACCGCGTCTTCAATCTCCTTAATGCGCAGCGGTTCCAGGCCGTCGATACCTGGCCGCCCTACGATATCGTCAAGGCAGGCGAGGACGACTACCGCATCACCATGGCTGTCGCAGGTTTCGGCGAGGACGATCTGTCGGTCACGCACGAGCGAAACGTGCTGGTCATTGCCGGCACGAAGGCCGAGAAGGAGGACGCGCAATATCTGCATCACGGCATCGCCGGCCGATCGTTCGAACGGCGCTTCGAGCTTGCCGACCACGTCAAGGTGCTTGGTGCGAGCCTGAAGAACGGCCTTCTGTCGGTCCAACTGAAACGCGAGATCCCCGAAGAGATGAAGCCGCGGCGCATCGCGATCGGTACAGGCGAGAGCCAGCAGGTTGAAGAGCAGACTGCATCACTTCAGATCGAAGGCGAAAAGCAGGTGGCTTGATCAACCCTTGATCAGCCAACTTGATCAAACAAGATGACGGCCGGCGCCGGCCTTACTCCGGCGCGGCCGGTATGGAGGTTGAGATGAGTGTAGTCCGTGATCTTATTCCGTGGGGCCGCAGCAACAGTCCGGTCCCGACAGGTTATGCAGGCAGAGACCAGCATCCGTTCCTTGCGCTTCACGGCGAGATGAACAGACTGTTCGACGACGTCTTCCGCGGCTTCGAGGGCCGCTTTCCCACAGTCGGCTCCGGTTTCATGTTCGAAACCGCCTGGCCGAAGATCGAAGTCGCGGAGACGGATAAGGACATCCGGATCCTCGCCGAAATCCCGGGAATGGAGGAGAAGGATATCGAACTTTTGATCGACAACGGCATCCTGACGATCCGCGGCGAAAAGCGCGCCGACAACGAGGATAAGGACCGGCAGTTCTCCGAGCGGTTCTATGGCCGCTTCGAGCGGCGCCTTTCAATCAACAGCGAGGTGCAGGAAGACAAGATCGACGCGTCCTTCAAGAACGGCGTCCTGACGATCACCCTGCCACGCTCCGAAACGGCGCAATCGCGTGCCAAGCGCATCACGATCAAGAGCTAGGGATGAATCGTCGCGCTTGTGCGCAGCAGCAGCGAGTGTATTGCCGCGCTGCCGTCAACTCCATGAAGTTCCAAAAGTGAGAGGTCGTTGATATGACGCTATCTTCAGGAGAAATAAGGGCGATCGTCGGCCCGGTCGATGAGGTCATGCTTGCAGACATCTTGGCGACAGGTGCTTCGGCAAAAGAGCTTGCCGAAGCCTGGGCTTGGGTCAACGCCGACGAAGCGCTGACGAATGAAGGCCGCCCATTGCCGACGGGACGGATTGCGCGGCTCATTGACCTGCTTGATCCCCGCCAGGAGAATGACCTGTGAAGCCCGTCCATCATTTCTGTCCCGTACTGGCCGGCGGCAACGACATGCAACACCCATCGAACGACGTGCGCGGGCTTACTTGGCCAGAGGCATAGGTGGAAGCGAGCTCCGGCAAAGCGCAGTCGGCTTGGCAGCAAGGACGGTAAGGTCTCTCGGCTATCTTTTCCTGATATGCCGTTGCCGCTCTCGAAATAATAGATCTGGTACTCGGGAAAGTCGGTATTCCGCGTTCGCTGCTCACTCATGTCGCGCAGCGGCGCAAGGACCTGCAGGTAAATCGCGCCATATTGGGATGGGATGGCGACGCGAACCGCCAACTCCCAATCCGGCGTCCATGGTTCTTCCGCCCTCATGCGGCGACCCTTGCCTTGCCGAGACGTTTGATCGCCTGCTCCAGCGGCCGCTGGCCATTGCAGTAGTCTTCCCAGGCGGAAGACTTCATTAGCAGCGCCGGCACGGTGCGAATGGTGAAGCGCTTCGGGTCGAGGCCGGATTTGACCTGCGTCCAGGTCAGCGGCATCGAGATGGTGGCACCCGGCCGGGCACGCGGTGACAAGGGTGCGACCGCCGTCGCCATGCGGTCATTGCGCAAATAATCGAGGAAGATGCGGCCGTTCCTCAGGCTCTTCGTCATCTTGATCAGATAGAGCCCGGGATTGTCGGAGGCCATCTGCTGGCAGACGGCTTGCGCAAACCTTTTCGCCTCCGCCCAGGAGAGCGGCTTGCGCTTGCTGACCGCCAGCGGAGTGACAACGTGCAGTCCCTTGCCGCCAGTGGTCTTGCAGAAACTGATTAGGCCGAATTCCGCAAGCCTGTCCCGCATCTCGCGGGCCGCTGCAACGACTGCGGAGAAGGCTACGTCCGGACCAGGATCGAGGTCGAAGACGAGCCGTCCCGGCACTTCCGGGTGACCCGGTTCGCAGTTCCAGGGATGCAGCTCGACGGCGCCGGCCTGTGCGACGGCTGCGAGGCCCTCGACGCGGTCGATCTGCAGGTAGGGCTTCTTGTCGCCGAACACCTTCACCAGTTCGAGAAGGTTCGACGTGCCGGGCATCGCGTGGCGCTGGAAGAACTGCTCACCACCGATCCCGTCGGGTGCGCGGATAATGGAGCAGGGCCGTCCCCTGATATGCTCTATCATCCAGGAGCCGACGGCTTCGTAGTAGCGGGCAAGCTTTTCCTTGGTGACGGGTTCCCCGTCATTGGCATCCGGCCAAAGCGGCTTGTCCGGGTTGGAGATCAGCACCCCCATCACGTTCGGTTTAACACCCTTCCGCCGCGCTGTCCTCTCCGCCGCAGTTGTCGGCGCTGGCTCAGGAAGGTCTGCCTTCGAGGGCTTCGCCGGCCGTTCGGCCTCGACCTCCCTAGCTGGCTTGTCCGCCCGCAGTCCCTTGAAGGCGGCCTGCCGCACAAGGCCGTCGGCGGTCCAGCCTGCGAATTCGATTTCCGCCACGAGCTCGGGCTTCAGCCACGTGACCTCCGCTTCCTTCTTCGGCGCGCCGATGCCGGCGAAGGGCGATTTCGCCCTCTCGAGCGCCTTCAAACTCGGAAGCAGCGTTTCCACTTTCTTCGCCCCAAACCCGGTGCCGACGCGACCGACATAGACAAAGTGGTCGTCGTGGTAGACACCGACCAACAGGGACCTGAACCTGCCATTGGCCTTGGCATAAGCACCGATCACAACCTCGTGGCCGACCCGGCATTTGGACTTGGCCCATGTCCCCCTTCGGCCGGATTGGTACGGCGCGTCCACCTGCTTCGAGATGATGCCTTCCAGCGACAGCTTGCAGGCGGATCGAAGGACCGCGTCGCCTCCGGTCTCGAAGTACTCGACGAAACGGATGCGCGGATCGTTGCCGGCATCGGACAACAGGTTCTGGAGCCGCACCTTGCGATCGACGAGTGGCAGGGATCGCAAATCCTCGCCGCCATCGTAAAGAAGATCGAATGCAAAGTAGACGAGATTGCCGGTCTTGCCCTCCGACAGCGCCGCCTGCAGGGCAGCAAAATCGGGCGCACCATTTTCGTCGAGGGCGCAGATCTCACCATCGATAATCGAGTCCGGCAGCGCAGATGCCGCCTCGGCGATTTCGCGATATCTCGCTGTCCAGTCGAGGCCCTTGCGGGTCTTAAGTGTCGCGTCGCCATTCAGCACTCGCATCTGGATCCTGTAGCCATCGAACTTTATCTCGTGAATCCAACCAGCGCCTGCCGGAGGACGCTCCAGGGTCTGGCAGAGCTGCGGCGCGATGAAGTCAGGCAGGTCTTCAGGAGTGACCGACGTCTTGCCGGCTCGCACATCCGATTTTCGCTCTTCGGCGGCCAGCCCTTGATGGCTGTCCCAGACCGCGTCTGCCTGGACATTGCCTCCCGTGACGATGAATGGTTTGGGCTTGCGCCCTTTGCCAGCGGCGATCATCTCCATCGTTCGGCCGGAGGCGACCGATGTGTCATTCTCCTCCAGGATCGCCGCGCCGTCCTCCCCGACCGAAAACGCGTCATGGTGCTTGATCAGCAGCCAGTTGTTTCGCTTGCCACGTTCGCGATCATCGCCCATGCGCACCAGCACGAAACCGCCGTTCAGCCGTTTGCCTTCCAGGGTGAACTTAAAATCGCCCTTTGCCAGAGCTTGCTTCGGGTTCTTTTTTCCTTCCGGTTTCCAATAGCCGCGGTCCCATAGCATCACAGTACCGCCGCCATACTGGCCCTTCGGGATCGTCCCTTCGAAATCGCCATAATCCAACGGATGGTCCTCCACCTCGACCGCCAACCGCTTGTCATGCGGGTCGAGGGATGGGCCCTTCGTGACAGCCCAGGATTTGAAAACGCCATCGAGCTCGAGCCGCAGATCGTAGTGAAGCCGTGTCGCGTCATGTTTTTGGATGACGAAACGAGGGCGATTGCTGCGCGCAATGGGCCTTTCACCCGCCGGCTCAGCCGTTTTTCGGAAATCGCGCTTCGATCGATAGGTTGATAGTTTGTCACTGGCCATGGTCATTCCCGGAAGTAGCATCCATATCGGAATGCTGGCTGGCAGCCGGAAGTTCCTTAACATCTTCCCCGCCGTGAAGGATGGGGATTTTCAGGGGCGGCTTTAGGCCGCCCTTTCGAGTCCTCGGCTCCCGCCGGAAGTCTCCGACGCCGCCGATGGCCGTGTTCCGGCCAGGAGTATGTTGACCGCCGCGTTGACGTCGGCGTGGTCTGCGTGTCCGCAGGAGAGGCAGAGGAACTTCGCTTGGTTTTCGCGGTTTGCCTTGTCTCTCGACCCACACTTTGAGCAGGTCACGGACGTGTATCTCGGATCGACCTTCACGACGGTTCCGCCGCGGAAGGCAAGCTTGTAAGTCAGCAACAGCTCGAAGCGGTACCACGCCGCCGCGAGGATCGAGCGATTGAGGCCAGCCTTCCGGGCGACGTTCTTGCCCGGCTCTTCGACGGTCCCTTTCGCCGAGGCGCTCATGTTCCGGATCTTCAGGTCCTCGAGGACGGCCGCCCCGAAGCGCTTCGCGATGCGCGTCGTCGTCACGTGTTGCCAGTGCAGCCGTTGGCGCGCCGCCTTCGCCGCGATCCGCGCGGCGTGGCGTCTCGCCTTGGCCTGGCGCTTCGAACGGCTCTTGCGCCGTGCGGCTGTCCGCTGCCACTGCTTGTGGCGGTCGTTGAGGTTGGATGGCGGCATCGCGTGCATCTCGCCCGTGGCGAGCGCGAAGGTGTTGACGATGCCGCGGTCGATGCCGACGGGCGGATTGTCGTTTACCGGCGTCTCGTGTTCGAACGCGCAGGAAAAGGCGATGTGCCATCCGTTGGCCTCGCGCACGACCGTGACGTTGCCGACCGCGCCCCTGATCGGGCGGGTGTAGCGGAACTTTACGGCGCCGATTTTCGGGAGCCGCACCCGCGCCCACTTCGCGTTCAGCACCGCGATTGCGCCGACGCGGCTCGACGGGAAGCGCAACGCGTCGTTGACGAACTTGCGCCTCGGCTTCGGGTAGCCCGCCCGTCCGGCAAAGAAATTCTGGAACGCCTGGTCAAGGTCACGCAGCGCCTGTTGCTGCGCGTCGATCGGGCATTGTGCACGGCACCTCGGCGCGGATCGCCGTCAGCTCGCGCGCCTGGGACGGGTAGGAGATGTTTTTTCCCTCGGCCTTCTTGAACTGCCGCCAGAAGGAGGATCGCTGCTCAAGGGCGATGTTGTAGACGAGGCGCACGACGCCGCAGCAGCGGGCGAAGAATTCCGCCGTCGGCGGGTCAGCGTCAATCCTGTACTTGTACGCGCGGTTCGTCATGCTATGGTTGTATCAATTGGCCCGTAGGCATTGCAATATCGATTATCGCACGGGAAGATATCGTGTCTTTGCGTTGCACGTTCATTTGGTCTTCGTCACCAGGTACAGGCGGGATGTGAGTCGGAACGCGCCGTGGCCGACCTGTCGCGCATCATCGCGAAGCTATGGTCCGACGTCGATGCAGAACGCGTATCGTGCGACGGCGAAGACGATCACGTCCATCTGCTGGTGAACTATCCGCCCACCGTCCAGTTGTCGAAGCACGTCAACAGTCTCAAGGGGCGTGTCGAGCCGACTGACGGCGCTCCTCCAAGCGCCCTTCGGAAACAACGAAGCTCATGCGAGTCTCGCCTCCTTGGAGGCGAGACCATCGTTGATGCACGGCTAGATGACAGCTGCGTGTGCTGGCCGGCGCGGATGAACGGTGGGCTTTCTCCTGCACGGGGCCATGACGGCAGGCATGCCGGCTTCGAGACAAGCCGCGACGAATGCCTCGCGCGCGATCACGGCGGGAATGGTCCCGCTGAGAGCGCCGCGGCACGTCTTCACCGCTCGTTGATGGCGCTCACCGTGACGCAACGGCCATTCGTTTTCGAGAAAATCCAGGGCGTCGTAGACACCTGTGAAAGTACGGTCCAATCCGCACTGCAGCCGGATCCTCACCGGCCTTGTCCATGGAACATCGTTCAGCGGCATCTCGTCCTCCTTTCCATGCCACCAATGATCCTGACGGATGATATTGTGGGCGGTCGCCAACTGTTCAAGATCAGCCACCCAGCGGAAATCGTATCGTCGTCGCGCCCTTTCGCGCTTCACGCGATCTCGCTGCTCGTCTGGCCAGCCTCAACTCCTCGATCATCGGATGCCACCATTCGCGGCCTTCCGTCTTAGCCTCTTTCATCGGCCAGGCGCGAACCAGTTCCTCCAAGGTTTCTCGATCGACGAGTTCGCCAGTTGTTTCCGTGAAGACGACAATCCCATAGGAGGTACCGACCCAGCGCCCCAGCAGCGACAGGTCATTGCATCTAAGCGGATAGCGGCGGCGCTTCGCTCGGCCGACCGCAGCTTGCGGCGCCTCTCCTCCGGCTCGTTCCTGCGAGCGGCGGCTTCAATGTCTGGCCACCGGCGCCGGGGTGGCTTCCGGAGACCATCCTGAGGAGAGTGCACAGCCCCATCGCACGTGCCAGGTGAACTAGCTGCATTTCAAAAGTGCTGACGTGCTTGCGTACAGAAAGAGCCGCGCCAGGATCGGGCAACGGAAGCGGCGCCCACAGCCCGCATAACGCAGTGCCTCGCCGAGCCACAATGTACTTCCTTGTGAACAACCGGCCAGTTCACGCGTTCCATTAAAGGGGCAAAGGAGCTCTCGATGTCATACGGATCGCTGAGTACTTTTGCTGAAACCTGGTGCCGGTACAGCCCGGACACCGAGATTCTCGAGGCCGCTCATAATCTGGTGGACCAGTACCTCGTGTTCTCGGAGGAAGAACACGTAGGTAACGACTTAGTCGACGAAATCGAGCTGCCAGTCCCGAAGCCTGTTCTGATCAAGTCGTTTGGCCTCGTCATTGCCGCCGAGCACCGTCCGCATATCAGGGCTCTTCTGATCAAAGCCGGAATGACGCTTGCCCAATATTGCGACAACCTCGGCCCACGGATCAGGCTAAAGCCCACAACGCCACACGGTAGGCCGCCGGCAGCACAATCACGAGAATGCGAGCGCCGTCTCCAAAAGAAGCTTGCGGCGGTCGCTGCAGAACGGATCGAACTTGCCGCATTCTATCGCCGCGCCTTTATCGAGGCCATGCACTGATCCGAATGCCGTAGGTGTCCGGACAGCGGGACCGCGCTGTTCCCTCTCGATTGCTTCGATCTCCCTACTCCCGAAGGCGACAAGCGGCGCTATGTCGGCCCGCATAGCGCAGGGAGATCACGGCGCGGGTGAACGCCCACAAGGAGATCAAGGACGATCTCCGCGAGCGACGCCGCCTCGTCGGCGTCCTTAAGCGCAGCGGCGGACTGGAAGGACCAGATGCCTTCGCGGGCGACATCACGAAAGCTCTTGCCGAAGCTGGCTTGTTTCGGCTGCGGGCGGTTCTGATCGGATCGGTGGCTTTCAGCTGCCGTTGGCCGGAATATCAGCCATCGGCTTCCCGGCCTTCTTCGATCAAACGGTCCAGTTCGGGCAAAATAATGTCCACCAGGTCCTGCGGAGCTTCGTTGGCGCCATAGACTCTTCGAGGGTCGCCCTTGCTTTTCATGGCCTCGAACTCGTCGTAGGTCATGAGGACGTATCTCGGTTTGCGGTGCTGGGTAATCGCAACCGGCTGACGATCGGCCGCCATAGTGACGGTCTTGATGTCGCGCAGCAAATCGACGGTGGTAAATTTCTGCATCGGACAGCCTCCTTCAGATAAATCGACTTATACGATTTATTTGACTATTTCGCAAGCGACCGGAACCGCACCTGCCCTCGCAAACCCACGGGGAATTAGCGTCAAGTTTAACTACATCATTGTGCGTGCCTTGAGGCTTCAGTTCCAGGTTTCAAGCCCGATCACACGACACTCATCTGGGAAACAGGTGGCTTGAACATCACCAGCTTGCCATGTCCAGTATTTCAGCGCCAAAGTGCAATAAGTCCGCCATTTCCGCCGGTAACCGGATCGGTTCGTGGTGCGGAGAGGTCTCGGATACGCCTCAATTGTTCCGGCGTTGCCGCTTCACGACAGAGATCGTAGTCGCTCCCGGGCGGATAGGCGCCGATCACCAGGAAATCGCTGCTTGCGGAAAGACGACAATGGCCGGTTCCCGCGGGCAATATCGCTGCATCGCCAGCATGAACTTCGATCTTAGGGCCTGTCGGTCCACCAAGCATCAACGTCGCGCTGCCCGCGGCAAAACCCAAGGCCTCATGGGTTTTCGAATGATAGTGATGAAACGGATAGACGCCGTTCCGCCACATATTGCCCCAGCCGTTTCGTCTGAACAGGCCTTCAAAGCCCTCCGCCAGATTCCCATCCTTCAGCACGCCTCGATAAAACAACAGCGGAAACGCGGGATTGTTGGGAACGAATTCGCTAGGCTCCAGCCGGATTGCTTCGGGTTCCATCAGTTCGCCTCCTCATCCGCTACAACGATAACAGCTTCGACCTTTAGCGGTTCCGCTTGCTATCTCGGAACCAACGGCGCTTGGCGTAGTTGTGCATAGGCATCCCGAGTTCAACAGAAGAAGGAAAGGACATGTCCATGCCTTCCATCAACTCTGCAAAAGTTCTTATCCTAGCGACTGACGGCTACGAGCGCTCTGAGCTGCGGGTACCGCACGAGGAGCTAAAAAAGCGCGGGGCCACGGTCAAGATTGCCTCCATCAAGGAGGGCAGCATTAAGAGCTGGCACAAGGGCGATTGGGGCGACAGCATCGGCGTCGACCTGCAGGCGAAGGACGTGAAGGTCGACGATTTCGATGCCATCGTCCTGCCCGGCGGCCAGATCAATCCTGACAAGCTGCGCGCCGACGAGAACGCCATGCGCGTCGTTCGCGAGTTCGTGAAATCCGGCAAGGTTGTGGCCGCCATATGCCATGCACCATGGCTGCTTATCGAAGCCGATGCGTTGCGCGGCCGACAGGCAACCTCATACCGCTCAATCAAGACCGACGTAAAGAACGCCGGCGCCACCTGGAAAGATGAAAAGGTAGTAACCGACCAGGGCATCATTACCTCCCGTTCGCCAGACGATCTGGACGCATTCGTCACGAAGGTCGTCGAAGAGATCGAGGAAGGCCGCCACGAGAAGCGAGCCGCTTGATAGGACCTCCTGTTCACTTGAGCCCGCGCGCCCCCTGTGCGGGCGTTTCTTTATGAGGCTTTACGTACAGTCGCCTCTGCTGCCCGCCGATCGCGGGAAAGGAAATCGAGCAGCCGGTTCTCTTCCGCCCGCAACCCCCACAGCGGCACAACCAGCGGGAACGTCCCCTCCGGACAAACATAGTCCTTGTCGGCAAGAGCAATGATCGAAGGGTGAATGTAGCTTGAGCGCGAGATGGCGGGCGTGTTATGCAACACGGCAGCTGACGCCTCCGCCATATCCTTCACGGTCGGGCGCTTTCCGCCTTCGAATGCGCTCCGCGCAACGGCGAAGGCCGCGAGCGAACCGGCCCACGTCCGAAAGGTTTTCGCGGTGATCGCAGTACCGGAAATTTCCGCCAGATAACTGTTCAATCGTCCGGATTCGATCGGCTTCAACGTACCGGTCTCATCCTTCCAAACGAAAAGCTGGCGGCCGGGGAGGTCGGCGATCTCTTCCAGCATCTTTTGCAGCCGGGGATGCCGGAGGCTGCGCCGAACACGCTTTCCGCCCTTGGAACGAAACTTCAACTCGATCCGGCCCTCCGTTATCGTGATGTGCCGCTTCAAAAGCGTCGTTGCGCCATAAGTGCCATTTTCCTTAAGATAGGCTTGGTTACCGACGCGAAGATGTGCTTGATCGAGCAATGTCGTCAGAGCCGCAAGAACGCCACGGACATCTTCAGCGCCGGTCTCAAGATCGCGCTGCACCTGCCGCCGTATCCTAGGCAAAGCCTGGGCAAAAGCGATCAGCTGATCGAATTTTGCGATGCTGCGAAAGGACTGCCAATCATTGTGATAGCGATATTGCTTTCGTCCGCGCGCGTCAAAACCAGTCGCCTGCAGGTGGCCGTTTTCCTTCAGACATATCCAGACGTTTTCGTATGCGGGAGGCAATCCAAGCGCGGCGATACGGTGCTTCTGCTGCGGCTCCCTGACCAGCGAACCGTCTGGCAACCGGTAACAGAAGCCCCTGCCCTTTTTCTGCCTGCGGATACCGGGTTCGGTATCGCTTACATAGACCAGGCCAACTTCACGTAGGTCTTCCGCATTCATCGCTTTGTTTCGATTGTTATCGGTTCTTGCGACCGAAGTGGAACCATCGCGGACCTTCGGTCTTCGTGGCCTTCTTCGGCGGTTCTGTGGCACCTTTCGGCGCGAAAACGGCAATACTTTCGCGGTAGACCATCACCGGGTTTTCCGGATCGAATGCCGTAAAGGGGTCGTCGGCTCCAGTCTCGACGACTCGTTGCCAGGACTTGATGCCGTTGACCTCCGGAAGCGTCACCTCACAATCCCCACCAGCATTGAACACCATGAAGAGGCCGTCCATCTTTTCCGCGTCCGATGTGTGAACACTCCGGGACACGTAAACACTGAGCACCCGCAATTCGTTGTCATTCCACGCGCCGTCGTCCATGAAATGGCCATCCGGCTTGTACCAGGCGACTTCAATCCGTCCGTCCTCTGCGGTTTCGCCTGTCAGGAACCGCTCCTGCCGAAGCTCCGGCTGCGCCTTGCGGAAAGCGATCATCTTCTGGCAGAAGGTTAGAAACGGATCGTCTAGCCCGTTCCAGTCGATCCAGCCAATCTCGTTGTCCTGGCAATAGGCATTGTTGTTGCCGCCCTGGCTGTTGCCCACCTCGTCGCCTGCAAGGATCATTGGCACGCCCTGGCTGAGCAGCAGCGTGGCCATCATGTTGCGCCGCCGTCTACGGCGCGCGTCATTGATACCGGAGTCGTCGGTTGCGCCCTCCGCACCCATATTGTCCGAGTGATTGTCGGAGTGGCCGTCCCGATTGTCCTCGCCGTTCGCTTCATTGTGCTTGCCGTCAAAGGAGACCGTGTCCATCAATGTGAAGCCGTCATGAGCCGCAAGAAGATTAATGGATGATGTCGAGCCGCGGTCAGAATGGTTGAACTGCCGCGCCGAGCCGGTGACGCGCTCCGCCATCTCCGACACCAGTCCGCCATCGCCTTTCCAAAAGCGGCGAACATCGTCACGGAACTTGTCGTTCCATTCACGAAAGGGGTGCGGAAATCCGCCGACTTGATAACCGCCTTCGCCGACGTCCCACGGCTCGGCGATCAGCTTCACACCAGCAAGCATCGGATCCTGCCGGATCGCGCTGAAAAAGATACCCTGACGGTCGAATTCCATATCCTGACGGCCGAGCGTGCTCGCGAGATCGAAGCGGAAGCCGTCGATATGCATCGCGCCGACCCAGTAGCGCAGGCTGTCCAGCACCATACGCATGACCATCGGATTGGCGACATTCAGCGTGTTGCCGGTACCTGTCGTGTCGAAAGTGTGACGAGGATCGTCCGGCGAGAGGATGTAGTAGCTCGCATTGTCGAGGCCACGAAAGGAAAGCGTCGGACCCTTTTCGCTGCCTTCAGCCGTGTGGTTATAGACCACATCCATGATCACCTCGATGCCGGAGGCATGGAACTTCTTCACCATGGTCTTGAATTCGGTGATCTTGTCGGTCGACATATAGCGCGATTGCGGTGCGAAGAAGCCGAGCGTCTGGTAGCCCCAGTAATTGGTGAGGTGCTTTTCCTCCAGATACCGGTCGTTCGGAAAATACTGGATCGGCAGCAATTCGACGGCCGAAATGCCAAGCTTCGTCAGATGGTCGATAATCGGATCGCTGCACATGCCGAGAAACGTGCCGCGTAATTTATTTGGCACCTTCGGATGCGTCATCGTCATGCCGCGCACATGCGTCTCATAGATGACCGTTTCCGTCCACGGGCGGCGGATCGCCTCATCGCCGTCCCAGTCGAAATCCGGATCCTGCACCATGCCTTTCACCGTGAAAGGCGCGCTGTCACGCTCGTCGAAGGAGAGATCGTCCTTGCCAATCGTGTAGCCGTAGAGCGCATCGTTCCATTTGAGATCGCCAACAACCTGCTTGGCATAGGGATCGAGTAGAAGCTTGTTGGGATTGAAGCGATGCCCGTTTTTTGGATCATAGGGTCCGCTTGCGCGATAGCCGTAGACGGCGCCCGGCTTCAGCCCGCCAATATAGCCTGACCAGATATCGCCCTCGCGCTTAGGCAACGGCATGCGTGCCATTTCCGTCCTGCCGTCGTCGGAAAAGAGACATAGGTCGACCTGCTCGGCGTGAGCGGAATAGACAGCGAAATGCGTACCAGTCCCGGTATATTCAGCGCCGAGTTCCGGCTTCATGAAATCGAGTTCGGAAAAGGAAAAACTCATAGTGTCTCCGCTTGGTGGATGGCCAAGCGGGAAACGTTACCGCAGTGCGAAAGTTCCCTGGATCGGCTCTAAGGGCGCTACGGCATCAACTGGCCGCCGTTCACCTCGATGATCTGGCCGGTGATGTAGCCTGAAAGCGTCGGCGAAGCGAGGAACAGATAGGCCCCGACGCAGTCTTCCGGTGTGCCGACGAAACCCATCGGAATGGTCCTGCGCTGCATCTCCATCTGTTCGTCATTGGTATAGCGCTCGTGAAACGGCGTCGCGATGACGCCCGGCGCCACGGCATTGACGCGGATACGGTCGGCCACGAACTCCTTGGCATGGCCCCGCGTGATCGTCGAGACGAAGCCCTTGGAGGCGGCATAAAGGATCGCACCGTTGCCGCCGCCGTTTCGCGCGGCGATCGAGGTCGTATTGATGATGAAGCCGCCCTGCTTCTTCAGCCACGGATGCGCGGCACGCGTTGCAGCGAGGACTGAGCGGGCGTTCAGGTCCATAACCTTGGCATAATGCTCGTCAGTATATTCAGCGGTCGGCCTGCGGCCAAGCATGCCGCCGGCATTGTTGATCAGGCCGTCGAGATGGCCGAAGGTCTTAGCGGTTTCCTCGACAACGCGTTCAGTCTCGCCTTCCCGTGAGACATCGCCCTGCACCAGATGCACGGTGGCACCGGTCGCCTTGATCTCATCGGCGAGCAATTCTGCCGGCTCGCGGCTCGCATTATAGTGGACGCCAACTTTCATGCCCTGCGCTGCGAATGCACGCGCGAGAGCCGCACCGATGCCGGTCGATGCGCCCGTAATCAGCACCGCCTTGCCGTTCAGGTCAGGTATTTTGATGGACGCGAGTGATTGAGCAAGATCCGTCATGCCAGAAACAGCCTCCGAAAACCAATGAAATAGATAGTGAAATGGATTTGACGAGAGTCTTATCAGGCGGAATGTAGAATGGACAATGCACGAAAGAGAGAGCCGGCGGGTGCCTGGCGCCGTCAGACTCTTGCGAGGGCTATTGCAACCCCCTGGCCGACGCCGATGCACATCATCGAGAGCGAATAGCGCCCGCCCGTTTCGATAAGTTCCAGCGCAGCCGTTCCGGTAATGCGCGCGCCCGACATGCCAAGCGGATGGCCAAGCGCGATGGCGCCGCCATTGCGGTTGACGCGCGGATCGTCGTCGGCAATCGCGAGTTCGCGCAGCACTGCCAGCCCCTGCGAAGCGAAAGCTTCGTTCAGTTCGATGACATCGAATTGATCCTTGGTCATGCCGAGCCGTGCCATCAGCTTGCGCGACGCCGGAACTGGTCCGATACCCATGACGCGCGGCGGCACGCCGGCGGCCGCACCGCCCAGGATACGGGCGATCGGCCTCAGACTATATTTCCTCGCCGCCGCCTCCGAAGCAATGATCAATGCCGCAGCGCCATCGTTGACGCCCGAGGCATTGCCGGCTGTGACTGAGCCGCCTTCCTTCTTGAAGGGCGTTCCGAGCTTCGCCAGCGCTTCCATCGTCGTTGCGCGCGGATGCTCGTCCTTCTCGACTACCACGGGATCGCCCTTGCGCTGCGGGATCACGACTGGGATAATTTCCTTTGCCAACCGGCCGTTTGCCTGAGCGGCAGCGGCCTTCACCTGCGAGCGCAGCGCGAAGGCATCCTGGTCCTCGCGGTTGACCGTGTAATCTTCCGCAACGTTCTCGCCGGTCTCCGGCATGGAGTCTACGCCGTATTGCTTCTTCATCACGGGATTGATGAAGCGCCACCCGATCGTCGTATCGTAGATTTCGGCATTGCGCGAAAAGGCCGTGTCCGCCTTCGGCATCACGAAGGGCGCACGCGACATGCTCTCCACGCCGCCGGCGATCATCAGTTCCGCCTCGCCGGCGCGAATGGCGCGCGCGGCGGTGATCACCGCATCCATACCCGAGCCGCAAAGCCGGTTGATCGTCGTACCCGGGACTGACACCGGCAGGCCGGCAAGCAGCAGCGACATGCGTGCCACATTGCGGTTGTCCTCGCCCGCCTGGTTGGCACAGCCGAAGATGACGTCGTCGACGGCTTCCCAATCGACCGAAGCGTTGCGCTCCATCAGTGCTTTCAGGGGTACCGTTCCGAGATCGTCCGCGCGCACCGACGACAACGAGCCACCGAAGCGCCCGATCGGTGTGCGGATGTAGTCGCAGATATAGGCTTCGGTCATGGTCTCTTCCTCAAAGCTCCGGCACGAGAAGGTCGGCAACGGGGCCGTCCGTATCGAGCGGCGCGCCGGTCATAGCCTGCAGTTCCTCCATTGAGATAGCCGCCAGCTTCTCGCGCAGCACGAAGCGGCTCTTCACAATGTCAACGACGGCATGGCTCGTATAGACGCGCGTGATGCAACCGACGCCGGTCAGCGGGAAAGTGCATCTTTCGACCAGTTTCGGCTCACCGTTCTTGGTGACGTGTTCGGTAATGACAAAGACCTGCTTGGCGCCGTGTACGAGATCCATGGCGCCGCCGACCGCCGGCACACCCTTGTTGCCCACGCGCCAGTTGGCCAGATCGCCGTTCTGCGCAACCTGGTAGGCGCCGAGGATGGCGACGTCGAGATGGCCGCCGCGCACCATGGCAAAACTGTCGGCGTGGTGGAAGAAGGAAGCGCCGGGCTTCAGCGTCACAGGCCTCTTGCCGGCGTTGATCAGGTCCCAGTCCTCTTCGCCGGCCGGCGGCGCCTCGCCGAAATTCAGGATGCCGTTTTCCGTATGGAAGATCGCCTGCCGGCCCGGCGGCTGGTAGCGGGCGACCATTTCGGGAAAGCCGATGCCGAGGTTCACATAGGCGCCGTCGGCGATGTCCTGAGCCGCGCGCCAGGCGATCTGGGCATTGGAAAGCTTAACATCTTCGCGCGTGTCGCGGGGGCGGGTATCGATGGTCATGCGTAGGCCACTCCGGCTCGAACGAGCTCTTCTTCCTGCTGCGGATTGGATATCTCGACGACGCGGTCGATGAAGATGCCAGGCGTAACGACATGTTCGGGATCGATGCCGCCCGCCGGCACGATCTTCGAGACCTGCACGATCGTCTTTGCAGCCGCCATGCACATCAGCGGGTTAAAGTTGCGGCCGGCCTTGTTATAGGTGAGGTTTCCGTGCGCGTCGCCGACATGCGCCTTCACGATCGCGAAATCGGCCTTCAGCCAGCGCTCCTGGACATAGTGCCTGCCATCGAACTCGGCGATCACCTTGCCTTCGCCAAGCTCGGTGCCATAGCCCGTCGGCGTGTAGAATGCAGGAATACCGGCCCCGCCGGCGCGGATGCGTTCGGCAAGTGTTCCCTGCGGCACGAGTTCCAGCTCGATCTCCCCGGCAAGATATCTTTCCGTGAAGGCGCGCGGATCCGAGGAACGCGGAAAAGAGCAGATCATCTTCCGCACCATGCCGGCGTCGATCATCGCAGCGATGCCGATCCGGCCGTTGCCGGCGTTATTGTTGATGACGGTAAGGTCCTTCGGCCCCTTGTCGATCAAGGCGTGGATAAGCTCGATCGGCGCACCTGATCCGCCGAAACCGCCGATCATGACGGTGGCGCCGTGACTGATTTCGGAGACGGCTTCCGCCGCGTTCCTGATTGCCTTGTCCATGCGGGATCTCTCCTTGCCGGATGTGGTGGGGGTACGTTCCTCCACGCCTCATGAACACGAATAGGGCTAGACAAAATCGGCGGCAAGGCACTTTGTGCGATATTTGACATTTGTTCGTATAGCGCACATTGTGACACCTTGATTGGAGGTCGGAATGCGGGAAACTGATTTCGTCAGCGGCTTTGCCCGCGGCTTGAAAGTCATCGAGGTCTTCGGCGAGATGCACCAGCGCCTGTCGATCGCAGAGGTTTCAAAGCTCGCCGGTCTTGACCGCGCCACTGTCCGCCGCTCGCTGCTGACGCTCGCAGAACTCGGCTATGCGGATTACGACGGCAAGTTCTTCACATTGACGCCGAAGATCCTGCGCCTCGGCCATGCCTATCTCTCGGCAACACCGCTGCCCGTGCAGATCCAGCCGCATCTCGACCAATTGTCCGACAAGGCCGGGCAGAGCGCCTCTGCCTCGGTTCTCGACGGCACCGAGATCGTCTATATCGCCCGCGCCTCGCAGCGCCGCGTCATGTCGATCAATCTGATGCCCGGCAGCCGCCTGCCCGCCTATTGCGCCTCGATGGGCCGCGTGCTGCTCGCGGCGCTACCGGAAAGCGAAGCCCGTGCTATCCTTGGCCGGACGGTGTTGAGGCAGAACACGCCGAAAACCAAGACGGAACCGGAAGAACTGATTGCCGAATTCCGCCGCGTCCGCTCGCAAGGCTATGCCATTATCGATCAGGAGCTTGAAATCGGCCTTTGCTCCATCGCCGTTCCGGTCGAAAACGATCGAGGCCAGACGGTTGCAGCCATCAACATCGGGGCGCCGGCAGTCCACGCCCCTGCATCGGAAATGGCCGAGCGCTATCTGCCGCTTTTGCGGGAGACGCAAAGGGCCTTGCGGCTGGTTTTGCGATAGCGGTGCGGTGATCCCTCCCCCGCAAGCAGAAGCGGAATCATACGCCGAGCCTTGTTCGTTCGGCCATGCGCCATGCGCGCGGCGTCTCGCCCGTTTGCTTCAGAAAAAAGCGCGAGAAGTAGGCTGGATCGCCAAAGCCCAACCGGTAGCCGATCTCCTGTACGCTGCCGAAGGTGAAGACCAGTTCACGTTTTGCCTCGTCCGTCAGCTTGCGGGCGATGAGTTCGTGCATGCTATGTCCCGTTGAAGCCTTGACGATGCGGTTCAGATGCGTCGGCGAGATGCCGAGCTCGCGAGCGTAGAAGGCAGCCGGCCTATGTCCCCTTAGGTGCTGCTGAATCAGGCCGCTTAGGACCTCCATGCGCCGGCTATTCTCATCGGCCGCTTCACTTTCGGCACCTTCTGAAATCCGTGCCGTCAGTTGCAGTGCCGAAGTCACATAGGCATCCAGCAGATCGTTCCGGCCGCTTCGCCGGCATGAAAATTCTTCTCCCAACCGCGTCAGCGTCTGCGCCACGTAAGCGGCATCCTCGTTTTGCATATCGAGCTCAGTCAGGTGCGGTTCGGCCAGCCATTCCCCGAGACGACTGCGATCGCCAGGTGTGGCTTTCAGATTAGAGGCGAGCACCGTGATAACAAAGCCGTCGATATCTTTCGAAAAGCGGAAGCCGTGCTTCAGGCCCGGCGGTACGGTGATCACGGTGCGCGGATGGATTACGTGCTGCTCCTGGCCGAAGATCGCATCTCCCGATCCGGCATCGATGTACAAGATCTGAAGGAAGTTTTCATGCCGATGCAGCCGGATTTCCCAGTGATGGAGGCTACTGCGCGATGGAATTGTCTCGCAATGCAGCCAGAAATCCGGCTTTTTGCCGGCACTCTCGCCATAGAGCTCATAGGTTGGAACGAATTTCGTCATCGCGCGCAAATCCCTCTATGTTCGATTTGTTCAATTTCTCGCGTGAAATGTCCATTGCCGCGGCCGCGCACGAGGAGGAGAATTTGGCGATAGACAGTGCGGGAGGAAACATGCGCACGCAGGTCGCGATCGTCGGTTCCGGGCCAGCCGGGCTCCTGCTCGGCCAGCTTTTGACAGAGGCCGGCATTGAAAACGTCATCTTGGATCGTGTCGGGAAGGAGTACATTCTTGGACGCGTCCGGGCCGGCGTCTTAGAGGAAGGCACGGTTGGCCTTATGGACCAGGCGAAATCCGGCGCTCGAATGCATGCCGAGGGGTTGCCGCATGACGGCTTCTCGCTTGCTTTCGACGGCCGCGATCACCGCATCGATCTCTTTGGGCTTACCGGAGGCAAGCGTGTCATGGTCTACGGCCAGACGGAACTCACGCACGATCTGATGGATCATCGTGAAAAAAGCGGCGCCTTGACGATCTACGATGCGGCCGACGTCCAGCCGCATGAATTCGACGGCCAGTTGCCTTACGTCACCTATGACAAGGGCGGCATCACGCATCGCATCGATTGCGATTTCATCGCCGGCTGTGACGGCTTCCACGGTGCAAGCCGCAAGGCGGTGCCGGAACGATCAATCCGCACTTTCGAGAAGGTTTATCCCTTCGGTTGGCTCGGCATCCTTGCCGATGTTGCGCCCGTCAGCCATGAGCTGATCTATGCCAACCATCCGCGCGGCTTCGCGCTCTGTTCGATGCGCTCGCAGACCCGCAGCCGCTATTACATCCAGTGTCCTTTTGACGAGAAGATCGAGGACTGGAGCGATGACCGTTTCTGGGACGAGCTGCGCCGCCGCCTCCCAGCTCATCATGCCGAAAAGATGATCACCGCGCCGCCTTTCGAGAAATCCATCGCGCCTCTCCGCTCCTTCGTTGCCGAGCCTATGCGTTTCGGCCGTCTCTTCCTCGTCGGCGACGCCGCCCATATCGTGCCCCCGACGGGCGCCAAGGGCCTCAACCTCGCCGCCAGCGACGTGCACTACCTTTTCAGCGGCCTTATCGAGCACTATCAGGATCGCTCGAACAATGGCATCGATGCCTATTCCGACCGCGCGCTCTCACGAGTCTGGAAAGCCGTCCGCTTCTCCTGGTGGATGACGATGATGATGCACCGGTTCCCCGATACCAGCGATTTCGACCAGAAGATCCAGGAGGCTGAACTCGACTATCTGACGCATTCCCGGGCAGCGGCGACTGCGCTTGCGGAGAACTATGTGGGGCTTCCCTACTAGCAAACCGTTTCGCTTTCAATCGAATGGCCGTTGTGCGAGCATCGCGCCCATGGAACCTGTCGATATTCCGATCGTCGAGATCATCACCGATCATCCCAGCAGTGAACATTGCGCCGCCATCACCAGGACGCTGCGTGAATACAATGATGCCAACGTCGGGGACATCCAGGACAAGCCCGATTTTGCGATTCTCGTTCGCGATCCGCACACCCGGGATGTTCTCGGCGGGCTCTATGCAGTCGACGGCTACGGCTGGGCTTTCATTAAGTATCTCGCGATTCCTTCAGCCTACCGCGGCACAGGCCTAGGCACACGCTTGATGGTCGAGGCGGAAACCATCGCCCGGGAGCGCGGATATATCGGCGTCTGGCTCGATACGTTCGAATTTCAGGCAAGGCCGTTCTACGAGAAACTCGGTTACGAAATCTTCGGGCAACTGGAAAGCGGACCGGGGGCGATTGCGCGCTACTTCCTGAAGAAGCGCTTCGCTTGAATTGATCCGAGCGGTGTTTGGGTATCCTAGTTATCTTTGTGCAGACAGGAGCACGCGCGCCGCAAGGCAGCCAGGCTAATTGTCGGCGGCAAAGGACCGGTCGCGCATCAGTCCATCCTTCACCTGGCTTGGACGGCTGGTAGTCCTGGAGCCGTTTGCGGCCTACATGACGCGCCTGGCTCCGGCGATAGAGCCTCCGGAAACGCGATATTCGACAAGTCGCGGCGGACATTGACGCGCCATATCTATGCCGACGGCGAGATCGTCGCCCTAATGGCCGCGGCCGGCGCGCTCCAACCGCAGGGTGAGCTCCGATTGGTCGTGTTCGAAACGTTGATCGGAATGATGCGTTTCTGTCGATTCTTCTCAACACCGAACAATCAAGGATATGACATCACTCAACTGCTTTCTGGGGCAGATACTTAACGTTTGGTGTCTCTTGATTGCGCTTTTGGCTGCCCACGACAAAGCCGAGAAGTGCTCCGGTCTTGATCGAAGCATAAGCGTGCCCGAACAGACTCGTACTGGCCAAGTATATCAACGCGGCATTCGTGATCAATGGGCGCTCATTCAAGGACGAGACGCCCGCGGATATGTACAATAGAAGGACGTACCCCAATATTCCAGAAACCTCTGCAAAGTAGAGAATTGCGCTGTCATTGGCATGGGTTTGATCGAATCCTCCGAATAGCAGTGTCGTCAAGTCGGCTTCCCTGAGTTCCTCAAAGGTCCAGGACAACCGTCCCGCCAAGTCGGCGATGTGCTGATCACCAGCCGTGGAATAATGCAAAACCGCTCCACCTGCGATCACAACGAATGGCAACGCAAGACCTGCCAAGCGCGGCAATCGCGCGAGGAGCGGCGCCCCTATCGCAATGACGAAAAGCACTCCCAAGGCGGCTCGAACGTCGGACAATATTATGAGCAAGGAACAGCCCGAGACAGCAAGTATTTTCCTGCCGGCTTGATATCTGTATTCATTCATATAGAAAATTGCGGCAATACAAGCGAAGTAACCTAGGGACAGAGGCTCGAGAAAGAGGCCGCTCGCGCGATGCGTAGCGTCGCCCTGTCCGGCTCGCTGGGCACCGAAATAGAACCCTGAGTCATCGGCCTGGTCATCCATCTTGTCCGCGACCCAGCTTCTTGTGTTCGCATAGTATCTCAGGGGATTGACAATCTTGGCGTAAGCATCAGGCATGACAGTCTCAAATGCCACCGTAATCAATACTATGATAAATAGCATATGCATACACCATCTCGGTACTCGCTTGATGGTCGAACCTAAAACAACGAAAAGCGGAATCACCGACATGTCATACAGAATTTTTACATCGGTCTGACCGTGATATATTGTCGATATTACAACGCACGATACTAGCATAACCAACAATATGACTTGATCGGCCGTCAAACGAGGTCGGCGCAACACGACCAATGCGGCAGCACAAAGGGTCACAACGAGCTGCACGGCAACGACGTGAATCTCCTGAATATTTGTGACGAGATTATTGACGAGTGCTAGCCCGAAATTCATGACCGTACAAAAGGCTACGAGAGCGAGCGGAAGAAAATCGCCATCCCACCGAGCCAAGGTGCCTTTCCGATCAGCAGCCGGCATGCCACTCATTGTATAAAGCTCCGTGACAGCCAGATTGGCTCACGCGACGGTTAATCGTTCTTGTCGGCCTTCCGAATTGCACTGAGCGCCCACCCGCTGAAAAAGAACGAAACAAGCAGAACGGCAGGTGCTCCAATGGATGTGATGATGATGTTGAGACCATAACCGCTGAAAAGCAAGTGCGCTATACTCCCCAGAAGCAAAACCGTAGCGATGTTCACGCAGGACATCGCTGAGAGCCCAAGAACCGCAGCGATAATCCCACCAATGCAGGACGCAATTAGGAGCCAGTACGTTCCCATGACCTGAGCCTTGTCGTGCCGCATGTCGAACGGCGCACGCACTTGATTGCTAAGGTGCATATTCTACGCCCGGGACGATGCATGGATTAGAGTGACGGCGCAATGGTCGTTCTCATCCGGCCGGATGAATACGCTCTTCCCGCCGATTGCAGACGACGAGCTCGAAGGACTGCGTGCGCATGCGCAACTGGCCCGGCACCTAAGCGATCGCTCGTTCGACTCCTGCCGGATAGCTCAACCTTGCGTGGCGATGCGCGGGAGGATTCTGCCTCGGCGCAGGTCGTGACGTCCGCGTGAAGGTCATACGCTTGTCGGCAGGCGGCGCACCACTGCCGATGATGCCCGGCGTGCCTGAACGGCCTGCCCATTCTTATGTTCGATACGGCACAACCACGTTGTTTGCAGCTCTAGATGTCGCCTCCCGCTTCGTCATCGGCAAATGGGACAAGCGCATTCGGGCCACCGTATTCCTGGACTTCCTGAAGCAAATCGATGCGAGCGTACCGTCCGATTTGGACGTTCATATCGTGATGGATAACTATGCGACCCACAAAACTGCGTCGATCAAAAACTCGCTGATGTGCCAGCCACGCTACCGCGTGCACATCACCCCGAACTTGGCGTCATGGCCGAACGCTGGTTTGCGGAACTGACCCGAAAGCAGCTCCGTCGAGACGAACATACCTCGACAATGCGGTTCAAACCCGACATTCGAGCCTTATAGCGGGCCAAAATCCGCAGATGACATTCGGCGCATCCGTCAAACGCTTTTGTCAGAGGTCGATGACAAACGTCGAATTCAGGTGATTAGTTACTCTTAGCGTAGATGTTCAGGAGGCGCCGGGCATTAACTTCCCATGAGAATTCATCGGCGACGAGGGCTCTGCCGCCGGCAAGTGCACTTGCAGGAATCCTGCAGGCGGCAGCAAGTGACGAGACATAACCATCTTCATCGTCCAGCTTGAATATCATCCCGGGAGCACCGCGTTCTACCAGCCAGCCGTTTCCACCCACGTCGGAGGCGACAAAGGGCTTTCCGAAGAACATCGCCTCGAGCAGAACTGTGGGGAGGCCCTCCCAGCGCGAACTCAGCACTACCGCAGAGGCGTTCATATAGGCAGCCATGACCAGGGCCCGATCAGCACGTTCCAGGATATGGACCCGTCCTTCGAGCTGAAGTTGCGAGACGAGTTCTCTGACGGCGGGCAACTCACCGTCGTCCTGACCGATGAGGACCAGATGATGGTCGGGGATCCTGCGATGCGCCCTGACTAGAAACGGGATGTTCTTCACGCGGTGAAAACGCCCGACGTGCAGGACATATGGCTGCTCAAATGGAGGAAGTATGTCACGCGATTTGTCCTCGAGTTCAATCAGCTCGCGGATTGATACAGAGTTCGGGATTATGACCGACTTTTCCCTGTGCAATCCATTGCGTATGGAGTCTGCCTGATCCTGCGGGGTCAAGTTCACGACGGTGTCGCAGATCTTCATTGTATGGCGCGTCATGGTGAGGTCAGTCACCGCTTTCGCGAGCTTCTTGAGGGCGGATCCATCGGGATAGAAGGCATGCGGCGTGAACACGGTGCGCATGCCAGCCTTGTGGCCCGCCCGCATGGCCGCGAAAGAGAAGGGATTGCGCGGCAGGTGCGCGTGGACGACATCGGCTCCACGGTTAACGAAGGCGCGCAGTTGGGCCTGCGACGGCACCGTCTTGACTGCGAGCCCCTCGAACTGGACGAGCGCGTCACTGCCGGCCGCGCATACCACGACGTCTACGCCCAGCCTCCCCAGTTCGGCAGCAAGGGACGCGATGTAGCGCTCGACCCCTCCGAGATAACCCAGGAAATATCTATTTGCCATTATGACGCGCATGCCACCCTACCCGGTAATTGACCATTTCGTTTGTGTTTCGAGAGCAAATTCCATCAAAACGGCCTTGATCGCATCCTCGGCCGAGCGCTGCGGCTCTCCGATTAGCCCCCGCATGACGGTGGTGTTTGGCTGAAGCCTAGGCCGATCGACCTTGCGCTTGCGCGCTGCTGTTTCAACGAATTTGATTGGTCTCTGCGCGGCTTTCTGGAACAGGCTCAATATATCCGCGACCGAGTACTCCTCACCTGAGCCAAAGTTTATCGTGTGGACGTCGCTTCCTGACAGTCCAAGGCATCGAACGAACAGGTCGGCTGCGTCCATAACATGCAGATAGTTTCTCCTTGGCGTGGTATTCCCAACCTCTATCAGCGCTTCTCCTCTTGCAATCTGCCTGCCGATCTCAGGAAAGAGGTGCGGATTCGTCTCGCCCGGCCCGATCAAGTTGGAAAGACGGCAGCAGACGGCTCGCCATCCTCCTCGAACCGAAGCGCTCCGAACAAGATCTTCGCAGACAAGTTTGCTCCAGCCGTAGATATCCATCGGCACTGTATCGGCATCCTCAGACAGGACCTCTACAGATGGCGCGTAGACTGCGACGCTGGATGCGAAGACCAAAGACTTCAGCGACGAGGACGGTACGAGCGCTTCAACCAGATTCCTTGTTCCGACCACGTTCGCCATGAATGCGGCCCCCGGATCCGCTTCACAGCGAGGAATGAAATGTATGGCTGCAAGGTGGATGACATGGTCGAAAGGCCGCTCGCCGAGAACCGCCAGGATGGTGCCTGGATCGGCGATGTCTCCATTGACGAATTTGATCGACGCGTCCGCCGTGTCTAGCGGGGTGCCGGCGGACAAGTCGTCCAGAATTGTTACATGGCACCCCTGGGCCGCAAGCCTCGAGACGACGTGGCGGCCCAAGAAACCGCAACCTCCTGTGACCAATACATTGTTCTGATCGCTCAATGCAAATCCCCCTTCCAAAGAATCGAGTGCGTAGTACGACGCAACTCGACAATTGATTCTTATCGCGATAGCGCACTGTTAAATATTGTCTTCGACGTTAGAAGAAGTATCTTGAAATCCATGGCGACTGATATATTTAGTATATAGTATATATCATACTCAACTTTTGCTTTAACTTCCTCAATTGTCGAAACATATCCTTGCTTGACTTGGGCCAAGCCCGTCAAACCTGGAGGTGCGCAGTAGCGCAGTTTATACTCCGGGAAAGCGCATTCGTACCGGCGAGCCAGAGGGACCCACTCTGGCCTGGGGCCGATAAGGCTCATCTGGCCGACGAGGACATTCCAGAGCTGCGGCAGTTCGTCGAGATGCGATTGTCGGAGGAACGCACCGAGAGGCGTAATTCTGTCATCATCCAGACTGGTTGGCCGGGGAGCGCCATCGGATGTGCGCATGCTCCGAAGTTTCAGTGCTCGGAATGTCCGTCCCCTGTAACCAACGCGCTCTTGGGCGAGAAAGACTGGACGACCCATCGTTACCAGCACTGCCGCCGCGGCGACGCCTACCAGCAGGACGCTAGCCGGCGCACTCGCCAGGACAAACGCGATATCGAACATGCGCCTGACGAAAAGATACCTCGTTGACCGGCCGACTGCTGCATCTATATGGCCGGGATCGGCGAGGTGCAGCGGCAGTCGCTCGCATTTTGGGCTCTCGCGAAAGTGCAGCGACGAGATGTGACGGTGCGCATACCATATAGACATAACTCCCCCCAACATTCAAAACGTCACGAAGATATATATTGCGTATATTTCTTCCGCCGCCCCGGCGCAGAGCTATTGCTTTCGCTATATCTATGTATATATGCAAAGTTACTAAATTGAAAGGAATATATTAGTAATGATATTTAGGTATTGTCGGGTTATCTGAATGTTACTGTTCCGTTTTAATATGTTTTATGCTGCGGCTTTGCCGTGTAACTCTATCGCAAGTGCCTACGAGTTGCGCAGCGGCTCATCTGCGAGTCTCGAACTGTTTATCGGTATCGAGAGATCAATCAGAAGGCGGTGGCGTCGGGCAACAACCGAAACGATCACAACCATGGCATGCTTTAGCGTCTCCGCGGCACTGGTTCGGGCCAGTGCTCACACTTCTGCACATGTGTCGTCTCCAGGCCCGGCTCATAGAGCCAGACATCATTCACCAGGGAGCCGGCCGAGTGTCATTCCGATAATCTCACTAGAAGGTCATCAAATAGAGCTATGAGGGCTTCGTCGTTCAAAAGGGTTTGCGCTCGTGCACGGCCGACGCCTGGAGCCGCTTCATCAGAGCGCCATGGCGTGTCTAGGAAAGGATTGCGACGCTCTCGAGATTTTCAAAGGGTCCGAGGAAACTCGATTCGCGTATTCGTTCAGGTTATTCGAGTTCTCGCATAATACTTATGCCTGACTTTTCACCATGAGGTTAATGCTATAAAGTTATAAAATCGAGCACGTGAGGTAACCCGATGGCAACGGAGCGTGAAACCAAAGAACAAAATGATGCAAGTCCAACAATGGAACGGCGTGATTTCATCAAGGGGCTTGGGAAATTCGCTGCCCTGACGCCCCCCGCAGTGACGGTGCTGCTTGACCTCTCCATGAACTCGCCCGCTGTCGCTGCCTCTGGCGGTCGGCCCGGCTGGGGATACGGCAATAAGAACAATAAGAACCATGTGCATACGGGTCCTGTTCGACGCCGCCCTCGCACGTGGTGGAATTGAACCAAACCGTTACCGCGGCAAACAATCTAGCCGATGTGCCGTCGAAGATCATGTCCACGGTCTCCGAGGCTGGGGCCCATCGGTCATCATCAGCGCTCGTTGGTATTGAGTTGTCAGCTGTCATGGAACTGAGTTCCCTCGACCAATGTCATCGTGAACCGTTCCGCAGTGTTGTTGGCGTCGTGATGGTCCAATCAGGTTATTCACCCTGCATCCCCAATCAGTTGCACAAGACGACAAGCTCTTCAGCATTCGAAAGACGGCTTGAAAGCCGTTCTTGTTGTCAGCTGCAAGGACCAATGTTGCGGGAGGGGTTGCATGAGATCGGGAGGCTCTGAATCCGGCTTCCAAATGCTGGCAGCGTTGTTGAACGGGATCAATACCGCTGAGGATCACTGGGACAAAGTCGTACAGGAGGCCAATCGGCACCTAGTTGGCCCCGCATTGTATGCATGGCTTCGCCATCGGGGGTTACTTATCAGCATTCCTGGGGAAGTCGAAAACTATCTGCGCTTTTTGTATGATTTGAATGAAGAGCGAAATCGACGACTGCGCCGACAGTCGGTCGAGACCCTGCGTGTATTGAACGAAGCGGGGATCGAACCGTTGCTTATCAAAGGGTCGGCCCTCCTGATGATTATGCCAGAACATCGTCTGGGCAGCCGGATGATCAGCGACCTGGATCTGGTGATCGACGAGAACAATGTCGAGCGAAGCGTGGGGCGACTTCTCGGCATTGGCTACCAACCCCTTCCAGAAGACCCTGGTCCACACGCATACGGGAAATTCTATCGGCCTGCCGATGTTGGTTCCCTGGACTTGCATCTGAGGCCGCCCGGCCCAGCTATTTTATACACAGAGAGCGAACCGCTCCACAGCATACGCCTCGAAGTGATGGGGGTTCGGATTAGTATCCCCACGCCAGTGGAGTGGGTGGTCCACCTAATCGTTCACGACATGATATTGGACAGCCGGCTGCGCACGGGCGATGTCGAACTGCGGCATCTTCTCGACTGCCGCGAGATCTTCGACTTGGGGTACGACATCGACTGGGATGCGATCCGTGCCAGGTTGCCGTCAGGTCGACTGGCACTGGCACGGGATTTGTTCTTCCTGAATCTGCAACGCCTGGCCGGCGTCAAGATCGGCGGCAGCCCCGCAGGGGTGCTGCCGGACCTCCTATTTAGCCGTCAAATCGCACGGCAGGAATACGCCGCTTACAAGCATTTGGACGATTTCGGGCTTTCCTTGCTACGCGCGATCTGGAAGCCGTTTAAAATTGTCGCGGCGAATCGACGATGACCCGGCGCCTGCACCCGGACAACCCGGCGAGAACCGGACCAATGGAACTATGGCCAGGCGACGGTGTTGTGCTCTGCGCTCTTGACGACGATTACGCTCTTTTCTCCGAACCCCAGCAACGCGTCTATCAGTTGAGCCCCATATCTGGTTCAATTTGGCTTGGCGTTTCTGCAGGCGAACCACCAAGCAGGATCGCGCGGTTCCTCGCCAATGAGACGGGATGTCGTCTGGACGAGGCGAGTGACTACATCGCGTCTTGCCTGGCCGAATGGGAAAAACTTGCCCTTCTCAAGCAAGAGCTGATCCAACCCATTCGACCGAAATCTAGAAGCGACGAAAGCCCAGAGTCAATTTCCGCCACCAGAGAAATCTACCGCGTCGCTGGCGCAATGATTGCCATCTCTTTCCCAGATTCCAACGCAAAACGGGCTTGGAATGACCTTGCCGGTCATCTGCGCCATGACCATACCGGCGTTGCCGAAACCGAAATTACGGTGGGAGCATGCGAAGACGGCTACTGGATTGCCCACCAGCCTGGAGAACGGGCGAGCTTCTGCGATCCAGCGGCTCTCGCTGTCGGCCTGAAAGAGGCTGTCCTCCATGCCGTGCTTGGGCCTAGGCCCGACTGGATCGCCCTCCACGCAGCGGTCCTTTCCTCCGCGTCGGGCGCAATAGCGTTGGCCGGCTCTTCCGGTCAAGGCAAAACCACACTGGCGGCGCTGCTAAGCGCGTCGGGCATGTCTGCCATTGCCGACGACGTTGCTCTTGTCACCGCGCAGCCCCCGGGCCTTCGCGGACTGGCCTTCGCCTTTGCGGCCAAGCCCGGCAGTTGGGAGCTCCTTCGGACTCGGTTTCCGAACTTGGACCGCCTTCCTAAGTATCGGCGTCCGGATGGACGAACTGTGAAATACATCCCGCCTGTTCGATCATCCGAACAGGCGGGCGCCATCACCGCCATCATTTTCCCGCGATATTCGATCGTGACACCGTTGCGGATCACACATGTGCGGAAGCTTAATGCATTGGTGTCCCTGCTCAATGAGGCGATGAACGCCAGCCAATGGCTAACTGCAAAGGGCTTTGTTGCATTGTCTACATTGATCAACGACGCGGTGGTGATCGGCATGGAATACGACGACGCCAATGCCGGCGCAGAATGGATCAAGATGAACCTGATGCAGGACGGTTGATGCGGGTCGGCAAACAGCGCATCCGCAAGCCGCGCACTAGGCGCGGCACTGGCTGCTCTGGCATTCGCCAACTGATCCAACATTTGCTGGAACCGCAGGCGCTGCGTCATGCCGTCATCGCAGATTTCGCGAGATTTGCGCGCCAAATCGATATGAACACGCATAAAGTCTGCCGTGAAGCAGGCAAGCAGCCGGACAGGTAGCAAATCGATCATCAGCGCGATCAACTCGGGCACGTCGGGCAGAACGACGGCTTCGACGCTTCGACCGGTACGTCTCGTGATCAGGGGCCGGACCCGCGCTTCAGCTCCCGCGCTGCCTTGCCTTCGGCCTCGATGTCGCAGATTCCCTTGAGCTTCAGCGCCAGCACGCGCGCATAGTTCGTACCAAACCCCGGCGAGCTCGCACACCACCATTACGATCCGCTCCTCAAGCTTTAACGCCCGGTCAGGTCTGCATAGAGTCTCGATAAGCTTCCAGACGAGCCCCCTCCCCTCCTCACGTGATTGTGCCGCCGGCGCCAGCAGCGCCAACGGCAAGCGGGCAGGTGAAGGGGCATCTCGAGGCAACGCCGATCCTCGAGCGCCGTGTACGCCGTCGAACTCGCCGCCCGTCAGCTGACCAAAAAGGACTACGTTGGATGGTTCTTCTTCTTTCCAAATGCAGTGTATTGTTTGCTCCACGTATATTCAGAGCGATCTCAGGAGCCGCAAGTGTTCTTCGTTCTTTCGAAGCTTTTGGCAGCATTTCTAGTACTGTCGAATCTGATTGGATTGATGGCATTCGTAGGGATCGTGGCCCTTGCTATGCGTCGGTTCAGAGCAGCGCGCATTCTCCTCATCGTGTCAACCGTACTTTTGCTGATCGTCGGGTGGTTCCCCGTTGGAAGTGCAGGACTTCTCGTACTGGAGGACCGGTTCCCGCAACCTGCCATCCAGGACAATGTGACGGGTATTGTTGTCCTCGGCGGGGAAATTGACACTGATATCTCGACCGAACGCCAGACGATCACCTTGACCGATGCAGGCGAGCGGCTCACCAAGACGGCCGCGCTCAGCCTGCTCTACCCCAATGCGAGAATTCTCCTTTCAGGCGGGACGGCAAATTTACTGTCTGCCGAGGAGAAGTCGGAGGCGGCAGTCGCGCGCGACCTTCTTGTCGAAATCGGTGTTCCGGAAAAACGGATCGAACTTGAAGGGCGCTCGCGAAACACCTGCGAGAATGCGGTCGAGAGCAAGGCTGTTGCAAGTCCCAAGCCGGGGGAGTCGTGGCTGCTCGTCACATCTGCCTTTCACATGCCGAGGGCCGTCGCCTGCTTTCGCGCGGCCGATTTTCCGGTCATCCCATACCCCGTAGGCTATCGGGCTCGGCCCTCCGATGTGGGACGCCCGACACGTTCCGTCTCTATGGGTTTGTACCTCGCCGATCTGGCTGCTCATGAATGGATCGGACTGGTGGCTTACCACCTCGCAATGAGAACCGAGCTCTTTCCTTCGCCCGACAGGTAGTTCCATCGGCAAACGCAAGCTTCCATGCAGCAAGGCGTCAGAATTGCGGTTAAGACCGCGGCGATGAAGCTGCAGGATACGCGCCAAGTGAGGGCGGACACCGCCCTCCAGCAAAAACCGTGACGTTCCCGGTCGAAGCGAAGCTCACCGTCGGCCAGGAAGCAGCAAGCGAAGCTTGCGACAAAGACGGGCGTCACTGCACCAAACCGTGCAGCGCCTCGGCAAGTGGCGCTGATCAGACGTCAGACGCGCAATGCGCACGCCCTGCGCAGCAGGTATCGGAAATTTATCTGGGCCGTATCATCCACGACTTCAGCTGCCGCATCGCCCGCGAGGAGGAACTGCTAACGGAATCATCGCAATGCCGTTGCCCTTTCCGTGAGCTGGTTGGGATCCGCAGTTGATCGTGAACCCGGTCGTCTGGAGACACCCAGCGCCCCAGATCTGACCGCACGGGGCATGTGATCCCTCACAGGCTCCGCCATTCGAACAACTCATGATCGTAAAAACTCTCATATCCAGATCAAATCTTGCACTTTTCCAAGCAAGTTGTTTGTCATGGGCCAGACTTATTAGCTAATACCAACGAATTATACTCCTTATGATCTCTTGTTTTATTATAGCCATCGTACATTATTTCTATTGCACTATTTATAGATGGGCGGTCTTTAGCCAATGAGTTCCTCAGGAGCAACGATATTAGCTGTCTTGGGCACAAGGCCAGAAGCAATAAAACTTGCTCCTCTTGTCAAGGCGGCAGCTGCTGATCCGTCATTCGATATTCGGGTCTGCGTAACCGGACAGCACCGCTTCATGTTAGATCAGGTGCTCGATGTATTCGGCATCAAGCCTGACTACGATCTGAACTTGATGAAACCCGCGCAGAGCCTTGCCGAGGTTACGTCACGAATTGTTGTAGAGGTCGCGAATGTAATCCGGGAGGCGCGACCGGAGTGGGTTATCGTCCAAGGTGATACGACAACGGCGTTCGCGTCGAGCTTGGCCGCATTTTACGAAAAGGTCTCAATTGCGCACGTGGAAGCCGGGCTTCGCACATCCGACAAGTATTCTCCTTATCCTGAAGAAGCCAACCGGCGCTTCATCAGCACCATAGCGGACCTCCATTTCGCGCCCACCTCTTGGGCCAGCGGCAACTTGCTGCAGGAAGGCCATCCAGAGAATTCGGTATTCGTGACCGGGAACAGCGTCATCGATGCGTTGGTGTGGGTGATCAATCTTATAAAGTCGAACAGTGTATTGCGAGAACAGCTGGACGATCGATTCTCATTTTTGAAGCCGTACAGACGCCTAGTTTTGGTCACAGGGCATCGCCGCGAAAGCTTTGGCAACCCTATCCGCAGGACGTGTGAAGCGCTCGTCGACTTAGTTGGGGAATTGTCGGATGTCGAGATACTGTATCCAGTTCATCTGAATCCAAACGTGCAGGAGCCTGTCAACGCCATTCTCGGGTGCGCACATCCGGAGTTGCGTGAACGAATACATCTGATAGCGCCCGTCGACTATGTCTCCTTCGTCTATCTGATGGCTAGGGCTCATCTCATCATTACCGACTCGGGCGGCATTCAAGAGGAGGCTCCCTCGCTGGGTGTGCCAGTCCTGATCACCCGGCAGCATACCGAGCGTCCAGAGGGCATCGAAGCAGGGGTTGCCAAGCTGATCGGCACCGACCGGACCCGGATTGTGGAGGAGGCTATCGGCGCACTGAGCACCAGCCGCCTCCCCACGATGACCATTCACAAAAGCCCCTACGGCGATGGCTTGGCCAGCGCTCGAATGATTGAGAAGCTGCGCGAAAGGGTTGCAGGTACGACGAAAGCGCAGGCGATTATCTGCTGACTTTATGGGCGTCAGACACACCACGGGACGATGGAGAGGCTCCGATGCCAACTATTATAAATTTCGAAACAGGCCCGGAATTCTCACCCGCCGTTCCTGACGCATATGCACGTCTGTTGCCGCTTTGCGCCTCCGGCTTGCGAGCGGCCGCCAATCCTGAGACAGGCCTCTTCGACCTGCAGATCAGGGACCGCAAATCCGGTCAGCCCACCCGAGGGACAGAGAATATTACGAGCACGCTCATCTGCCTGATAGGTCTCGACAGAGCCGGCATCGCTCCCAGTCAGATTGGACTACCATCCCAGAAGGCGTTATCTGCGGCCCTCGACCGTATCGGCCGAGAGCGAGCGCTTGGTGCAACCGGCCTTGCCATCTGGGCGAACGCAGTCCTCGACGGCCTTGCCTTGGGAGACCTCCTCGATCGTATCGGCGTGTCATTGAATGACCGGCGGGAATGGGCCGATCGGCTGACCACGATGGAGGTCGCGTGGCTTGCCAGCGGCCTGCTTCATGAACTGGGGCGGGTGCGCAACGCCCGCATGTTCGATCTGGCTCGTTCGGCTGTTTCGGTATTGTGGTCACGCTATGACGAGAACGCTCGTTTGGTCAGCCACGCCAGTGCCGCAGCCCCGCTCCGACATCGACTACGTCGACAGCTTGCGAACTTCGCCGACCAAATTTACGCCGTCCAGGCCTTGGCCTTTGCCGCGATCGTGCTCTACGACGAGCGAGCCCTTCGGTTGGCGGAACGGATAGCCGGGCGGCTGACCGAGCTACAAGGCAGCCAGGGCCAGTGGTGGTGGCACTACGACGTGTCCTCGGGACGGGTTGCGGAGGGCTATCCCGTTTATTCGGTTCATCAGCATGCAATGGCGCCGATGGCTTTGATGATCCTGCGGGCAGCGGGTGGAGGGGATTACTCGCAAGCAATCGAACGTAGCCAACGCTGGGTTCTCGAAAACGAGCTGGGTGTCAGCCTCATCGACGAGGAGGCGACTGCAATCTGGAGGAATATCGAACGGAGCGAGCCCCCAATCGCATCCTTGGGCAACAAACTGCTCGCGCTGGCCGGACGTCACCGCGGAAGCGCAGCCCCTTCAATGGCACTATGCATCAATCACGAGATACGGCCCTATGAGTGGGGATGGTGCCTCTATGCAGCCAGCCTCGATCAGGCCGGGAACAGGGGGAGGCACATTGTATGAACAGCTTTGACAAAATTCCAGTTGTGGAATTTCTGAATACCCGTTTCCACGCCATACCTGCTGACGATGTTGTAAGTCTCGTCTTGCATTGGCGGGCCGAACCTGTTCGGCAAACACACATCATAATCACTGCCAATGTTTCTCTTCTTGTGACGATGCGGACCGATTCGACGCTTTCGGCGGCTGTCGGGAAGGCAGATCTCGTCGTGACCGATGGAATGCCCCTGGTGTGGGCCAGTAGGTTGCTCGGCACCCCGGTTCCCGAACGAGTGACCGGAATCGATCTAATGGAAGCACTATTAGAGAGAGGGTCGACCGAAGGGTTGAGCGTGTATTTGCTCGGGACGACCCAGCAGCGACTGCAACGGTTCATGGAAGTCGTCGCGTCGAGATATCCAGGCATACGAATTGCCGGCGCGCGAAACGGCTTCTTCTCGAAGAACGAGTACGCTGACATCACAACAGAGATCAACAACAGCGGCGCAGATCTGCTCTTGGTGGCAATGCCCGCGCCGTTTAAGGAGATCTGGTGTGAGCAACAGCGCTCCGCCTTGCAGATCCCGGCTGTCTTGGGCGTGGGCGGAGCGTTCGATGTCGCCGCCGGGTTTCTGCCCCGGGCCCCGGTCCTCTTACAGAATGCCGGGCTCGAATGGGCCTGGCGGCTTTGCTTGGAACCGCGGAAGCTGTGGAAGCGCAATCTTACAACCAATTCCCGTTTCATCGCCATCCTGGCGAGTGACCTCGCTAGGCGGGCAACCCATCATTAGCAGAGGTGTACCATGACGGACGCTCAGAACGTCCTCTTCAAGAGGGCAGCAAGCAAACAGCCGGATAAGGCAAGTGGGACGATTGCCTTTGTGCAGAACTACTATTCGCCACACCAGCACGCCATCTTTGAGCAAATGGCGCGTTCAGGCACGGACCTGATAGTTTTTTATCTGCAGAGCCCGGAGGACGAGGGGCGAAGATGGGGCGGCGCCTGTCATAAGACCACGTACACAGTCGTCAGGTGTCCCAGTTTTGCCGTCGGTCCACTTGTGTTCTTCTGGCTTCGACCGGAACCGCAGACCGTCGTCCTATTGGACAACAATCCAACGAACCTCTGCATGCTCTTTTGGGCCTTCGTTCTAAAATTGGAAGGAAAGCGTTTATTGCTTTGGGAAAAGCACATTCCAGATCATTTCAAGCCACGCGTCAAACAACTCTATCAGCGAATTTGTTCAAAGATATTGTGTGCAATTTGCGACACAGCGATCGTTTTTTCCGACATGACCAAGGCATACCTGCGCAGCTTGCCGACCGAGATCCCCACCAAGCGAATGATCTGTGTTGTGCCCGACGCCAGCGGCCCCTTGGTTCGGCGGAGCGGCCCGATCAGATCGTTCGGCTATATCGGAGCGGGCTCGAATCGAAAGAACGTGACGGCCCTCATCGAGGCATTCGCGGCACTGGGAGAAGCCGACGTGTCGCTTCACATGGCCGGAATGGTTCCGATGTCCGTCGGAGCGGCAGAACGAATTCGATGGTGGGGATACGTTGACGGCGAGCTGCGGGAGGAATTCTATCGCTCGATCGACGTGATGGTCCTTCCGTCATTGGCAGACCCGTGGGGACTGGTCGTCAACGAGGCCCTGCAACGCGGATGCCTATGTGCGGTCAGCACAGCGTGCGGCAGCGCAGAATTAGCCCGATCGATCGATCCGCGTCTCGTCTTCGAGCCCCGAGTTCGCGACATAGAAGACTGCCTGAGAACGCTTCTTTCCCTGCCCCAGGCCGAAATAGCATTCCTCCGCGAAAAGGGCGAAGCCAGCATCGCCCCCTATACGATCGACAATGGGGCAAAGATCTTGAGCACGATAGTTTCAGAGGAAATAGCGAACGAAAGAAGTAACGGCCGTCCTCATCTGTATCATGGGTAAGTTTATGCGTTATGAACATCACCAAGCAGCACGTTGGTCGAAGGTCTCGGCATTGACCTCAGATGATGGTCCGCGCCCGCTCCTCCTTGGTCCTATTCTGTCGTTCTTATCGGCCAACTGGCTTTGGCTCGCACTTTGGGCCGTCATAGGTATGTCACTGACGGGAACCTACGCCATGCGTGCCGAGCCGACGTATCGGGCGCGGGCGGTCATTATTCTCGATTACCGCTTACCGGTGTCTGACGGGCAGGTCCCCAGCGACTCTGCGGACTCCGCCTATATCGATACACAGATCAAGATTATCGAGTCGAATGACGTGCTCCTTGAGGTGGTTGATGAGCTCGCACTTCATAAAGATCCCGAATTCGTTTCCGTCAAATCCGGCCTCTCCTCCAAGTTGGCTGCTTGGCGGTCGAGCCTTGAACGAATGATCTTCGAGGCACGGATGCCGACGCAGGACGCGACGTTAAGCGCGGAGGCGAGACCTGATGACGAACTTCGGCAGATCGCCGCCAGACAACTTTGGTCAGCGATGCGGGCCAGCCGGGCCGCGCGATCGTACGTCGCCGAAATCGAAGTCACAGCAAGCAGCTCTGAGAAGTCAGCGCTCGTCGCGAATGCCATTGCGAGAACCTATGCGGATCATCAGTGGAAATTCAGGATGGAGGCTACCGAGCGGGAGAGCGCGCCCCTGGCCCGGATCTTGACGCCGGCAAGTCCGCTTGTGGAGCGCACCGGCGTTAGGACGCCGGTGCTGCTGGTGCTCGGCCTCTTTGCCGGATTGGGGTTCGGAATCTGCACCGCCGCCGCCCGTGTCGTGATGAAGCGTACGGTCGGGGAAAGGAGCGATCTCGAGGACGAACTTTCCATCCGATGCTTGGGACTCGTTCCATCGGTGCGCGCGTTGAGGCCCAATCCGTTCTCGCGGCTCTTGCCTCGATGGTTGCGAAGGTCCTACAGGAAGCCCTTATCGTCTTCCGCACTGTCTTATGCGGCGGACTTCCCGACCTCCCTGTTTTGCGAGGCGCTTCGCCTACTCAGGTCCCAGTTGGTGGTCGCAGCCAGCGGCCACCGGGCCATCGTCGTCGGCGTTGTCTCTGCGTGTGGATCCGAAGGTCGTTCGACGCTGATCGCCAATTTCGCTCAGCTTCTCGCTCGCGCGGGCGACAAGGTCCTGCTCATCGATGCCGATTTTCAGACCCGGCAGCTTACCCAGACGCTTGCCCCACTGACGTACTTGTCGTCAGACGGGTCGGACGCTGACGCCGAGAGCTCCGAAGTCCGGTGCCTTCCCGGCATTGCCCTGAAGTTCGCTCCTCTGCTCGGGCCAGCTGTGGACGAGAAGCTCATGAACCGACCGGATTGGGTCGGCCGCATAATCGCAACTCATCGTAAGGATTTCGACTGGATTTGCGTGGACATGCCGGCATTGGCCAGATGCGGAGATGCCCTGGCGATGGTCAGCTTGTTGGATCATCTCGTGATATTGGCGGAGTGGAACAAGACTGACAAGTCTGCTCTCGGCCTAGCATTGAAGATGCTCGAGCCGCAGCGGCTGAAGGTACTCGGAGTCGTGCTGAACAAGGTTGCCCGGCGGAAGATGACGCTGATGGAATGATGGAAAAGAGTGTATTTGTGCGCACGACGTGGGCTGGGCTCTGGTTCAAACGCTGGCAAGCTCAGCATTTTCCAAGAGCTAGCGCGGGCAGGCGGTCCGGCAGAAGCGGTGGAGGGAGTGTGATCATGGCTCGTCTTAACGTGCCAGGCGCGGCGCAAAATGGCGCACTGGCGCTGGTGCTCCTGTTCTCGGCGGGAGCAACAGCCGGCAATGCATCGGATGAATATATGCTAGGCTCCCAGGATAAACTCAGGATCAGCGTGACGGAAATCTCTTCGGCGAGCGGCGAGATCCGACCTCGGTTGAATGGCGAATTCACGGTGGATGCGGCAGGCGACGTTGCAATACCGCTGCTTGGCAACATCAAGGCGGCCGGGATGAGCGCTTCCAAATTCGCGACCTCGATCGCATCGCAGTTTCAAGCGAAGGTGCGGCTGGTCAATCCTCCCGTCACTGCCGTCGAAATAGTGCAACATCGTCCATTCTACATCATCGGTGCGGTCGAGAAACCGGGAGAGTACCCCTTCAGGCCAGGCATGAGAGTGATCCATGCGCTCAGTGTGGCAGGTGGCATGGCAAGGGCCCCGGCGTTAGGAGAAACCCGTTTCGAACGCGATATGGTTCAGGCCAATGGCGAACTGAACGTCTTGAGGGCGCAAAGGAACAGGCTTGAGGCTCGACGTGCCCGGCTGGAAGCGACAGTCGGAGGCAAAGATAAAATCGAATTTCCCGCGAGACTGAGACTGCGCGCAAGCGAGCCGAATGTCCAAGATGTGATTACGCGAGAGCAGCTCGTTTTTGATCAGCGGCGCAAGACACGCGCTCGCGAGTTAGGTAACTATAACGAACAGCTTTCACTGCTCCGCGGGCAGATGAGTACTTTGCAGAACCAGATCGAGACCCAGAACGCGCAGAGCAGCAGCGTAGACCGCGAACTTGTCCAGGTGCGGAAGCTCGAATCCCAGGGCTTGGTTCCTTCGGCACGTGTATATGCGCTTGAGCGGACCGCCTTGGCCGTCGACAGCAAGCGCAAAGAGGTGCAGACCGAAATGCTCAAGGTTAGCGAGCGCGTCGCGAGCACTGAGGCCTCAATAAGGCGACTGCAGGACGCGGACGGCAGTGAGTTACTTGTCGAGCTCAACGGCGTGGACGGCGAACTCGAGAGCGTGACAGGCAAGCTTGGCACCGCCGAGGACTTGATCCAGCAATTGCAGATAGACGGAGCGCCTGCTGCAGGTCACGACGAAGAGATCGAGATTACATATTCGATCCTCAGGGAGCGAGATGGACAGTTGGTCGAGGAGGTAACGGCCGAAACGAGCCCGGTCAGACCGGGAGACGTGATCAAGGTCTCACGCCACACGACAGGCTCGCTTTCGGACCGGACCCTCAGCGGCGCCCCGGCGGTAACGGGTTACCAATGAGCCCCGAAAACCGAAACGAGTCCGGCGTCGAAATCCAAAACCTGCAGGCATCAACGGCCACGCAAGAACTTGCAAGCAATAAGATGCGCGCCACCGCAATACGGGGTGCTGCGTGGTCTTTGGTGCAAATCTGCGCTGAGCGGGCCACTCAAGCCAGCGTCTTCTTGATTACTGCGAGACTGCTCGGCCCGACCGACTTGGGCATGGCAGCCATGGCCGTTGCTCCAGCGCTGATTGCGAACCATGCATTGCAGGGGGTCACGCAGACCGTCATACAGCGGGAGGATGCTGGGCCGGGTTATCTGAGCGCGTGTTTTGTCTGCGCGATCGGTAGCAGCCTGCTGATGGCGATGCTCATCGTCGCAGCCGCACCGATCCTATCATCCGCCGTCGGCGATCCCTTGATCGACGATCTGATGCGGGCTTCGGCGCTCGCTCCAGCACTGACCGGGATCGGACTGGTCTCAGAAGGGCTGCTTGCTAGAAAATTCGCCTTTTCGGTGCTGGCGATCCGGCGTCCCTTGGCGATCCTCACGGGAGGTGCGCTGTCGATCGCCCTTGCCTATTTCGGCGGCGGAGCCTGGAGCATCATTGCGCAGACCATTCTCGCGGCGGCGACGGGGTCCCTCGTGTGCTTGGCCGCCCTGCCGGCCTTTCCGAGATCCCGCTTTTCCAAGTCGGACTGGCAGAGCGCTTCCTCAAGCGTCGCCAAGCTGATGGGTCGGCTCGTGCTCGATGCGGCAGGCCAACGCCTGCCGGAAGTCACGCTAGGGCTCCTTGCAGGACCGGCTGCTGCGGGCATGTTCCGCTCGGCGAAGGCGCTCCTCGATCTGGTGACGAGCGTGCTGTTCTATCCGATTTCGGCAGGCCTCCTTCCGATATTCGCCCGAATGTCCGGCGACCCCCAAAAGCTCGAGAGCTTTATACTGAATATCTCGCTTGGAAGCCTCGTGCTGTTCTGCGTCCCGGCGTTCGGATTTTCCATTTTCTCAGCCCAGATCGTCGGGATTGCGTTGGGGTCTGCTTGGATCCAGGTGGCCGACATCATGATGATTTTCGCGCTGGCCTTGCCCGTCCTGGCCCTCGTAGCTTCCGTGCCTTCCTTCATGATCGCCACCCAGCAAGCCCGAACGCTGCTCCAGTGTTCTGCGGTCCAGTTGCTGGCGGGCATAGCCTTGGTTGCAATCGGGGCATTGTGGGATGTCGCGCTGGCATCCTTCGGCTTCGTGCTCTCTATATGCCTGGGGGCCGGCATGCTTTGGTCGCGCTCTCTTGCCCGATCCGCTCGCGTCGACGCACAGCTGATCCGCGAGGCGATCGCCCTTGTGGCCATGGTGGAGGTGTCGCTTGCAGTGCTCTTTCTGTTTCGGCGCGCGCTCGTCTCCGACTGGTTCAGCGTGACCTCGTTCGCGACATCGCTTGCACTGTACATCGGGATCGTCGCCGTGTTCTTTCCCGGGCTTGTCGCCAGCACTCTGCAAGCGCTGCCGCCGCGCTGGCGCGTCCTGCCGAAATGGTTGAGAACCTGTTGAGGCGATCGAAGCACCCCCGAGCGCTTCGCCCGGTCTTCTCAACCGGTCTCACTCCTCGCAAGTGGGGAACCGCCAGCACCGCGATTGTCCTTCAGCTCAATCGAGAATCGCCTTACGAGCGGCCTGCAGAAGGCCGCTCGGGTTTGTCGCCGTCGGCATGTATCCCTCACCCAGAGACCAGATGATTGCCCCACCCAGGCCATTCTGCCGGGCGAATTCCCCCTTGGCCGCGATAGAACGCTCGTCCTCGTATGAAACGAACGTACATCCGAACGGGCCGATCTCCTTCGATGGAGACAGATACGGCGCCTGAGCGGTTGTGTCGTACTCGGCGTAGCTAGGGTCGTAATAGTACGTCATGATATTCCTATAGCTCATGTCTTGATCGCCGGCGATCACTTGGGCGGTTCCAGCAGCCTGCCGCGGAGCCGAAACCGGCGCGTTCCAGCAGCTCCCGTAGAATGCCACGCCAAGACCAAGCTTCCCGGCGGGGATGCCCACTCCAATATAAGCCTTGATGCTGCTGGCGACCGAAGCAGGAGTGCTGTTGGAGTCACCGTAAAGCGGAGAATTGTGCCACGACAGCCAATCCTCCCAGTTATCAGCCATATCGTACGTCATCACGTTCAGCCGATCGAAGATTGGCTCGATTTGCATCAAGAATCGAGCTTCCTGATTTTCAATGGAAGAATTCGAATTCTTCCAGCTCAGGTCGATCGTTAATAATTTGTCGGGCATCTGGTCGCGAAGCGCCTTGGCCAAGGCCGCCAGATTTGCCTGGTCCGTAGGCTCTATAGGTTCCCAATCGATGTCGAGACCGTCGTAATTCCACCGCCTCACCAAATCCACGAGATTGGCCACGAAGCGTTGCCTGTTGGCGTCGTTTGAGGCTTGGCGCATTCGGTCGACCAGTCCGCCCCCGCCAACTGCGAGGAGCGCCTTTCGACCCGCTGCGCGCGCCCGCATAGCAACCTCCTGCGCGATCCGAGGACCAGTCATCGAGTCCATGAAGAAACTTGTATCAAGCGATCCGTCATTTTCCGGAACCACTGAGAACATCACCACGTGAGTGAGGGACGAAAAATCAATGAGTTCTGGTGGATAAAATTCATATTCCCAGCCCGGATAAAAACCAGCCAACCACCGCTCTTGAGCGACGGCGGGATTGCTGAGGGCTTGCAACGCAACAAGCGGAGCAGCGGCGAAGAGACTGGTTAGCCGGCTGAGCATGCAGAAGAACTCCATGTTGAAAGCGGGCAACCAGCTGCAGTCGATGACGTCGGTCTCGTGGCGCTGCAGCCCGCTTGCATACGCGGAAAAGTGATTTTTGTCGGGACGGACGACGATCTAGGCAAGCCGCACGAAAAGAGAAATGCCTGCGATCATCCCGTCACGACCGACATCAGCTTACCCACCGTGCCCGGAAGAACGATTTCGCCGAAGCCGGTTATCGCCATGGCCGCGACCTTGAAATAGATGGTACTGGTAGTAATCGATATCGCACCTCCGGTAATGATGCTCCAGCGAACGCCGCACGCCGTCCTGCAGGCTGATCTTCGGCGTGAGCCTGAACGCCTTTTGAAGTGTGACGTCGCCGCAGCGGAAGGATACCCCCCTCGGGACGGCTTTCCGTTCCTCGCACCTGCGGTGTCCAGCCGAGCCCGCATCTGACAAGCTCGGCAAGCGCAATGAAAGCGGTTGCCTTGCCCATCGAGAGGTTGGGGCTCGCGAAGATGCGCAATGCGTCGATCGTTTCCGCGATGAAATCGACGCAATCGGAAATGTTAATGAAGTCGCGGCATTGGTGTCCGCTACCCCCAGACGGAGACTTCCGGCGCGCCGCGCTCCTTGAGAAGTCTGCTGCAGATGGCCGGGAAGGGATAAGCCAGGTCCTGGTCCTCGCCGTACCGCTGAACGGCCGGTAGCAACGGCCCGGCCGCCATAGCGCTCGACGTAGACCTTCATCAGATATTCGCCGGTGAGCTTGGTCCAGCCGTAACCGAGGTCGGGCACGCCGATCGGGCGCTCGAAAGAAATCACGTCTTCGGAGAACCTCGTCTGCGTCGCCTCAGTTTGAAGTGACACGCGATGGGCCGCGCTGGAGCTGAAATAGACGACGATTCCGGGGCTGCGTTCGCCTGCCCATCGCCAGAGCGCTGCGTCGACGGCCAGATCTTCGGCAACAAGCGGCCTCTGGTTCTCGAGCGTCATGCGCCCGCCGAAGCGCGCCGTGAGGTGAAACATATAGGTGAAGTGCACTATGGAGCTTTCAAAGAAAGCCCGACAGTCCTGCTGATTCAAGGTGAACTGCCGATGCAAGCGCTGGCTTGAAACAGGTGGCCTTGCACCTGTTCCCGGTTTCATCAAATCGACGCAGACCACATCGAAGCCCTCGGCCAAAAGCCGGTCGCGGAGTGGCCGGCCGACAAAGCCGCATCCGTCAGTCACGAGTGCACGGGTCATGATCCCTCCTAAGCAGCGAGAAATGCAGTCTTCCCTGCATAGATCGCGATCATCCGGCGTTCCCATTCTGGGCGGCTGGGCGCAATCTTGTCGGCGAAGGCGCGGGCGCCTTCGGCAAGCTTTTGCACAAGCCCGTCGTTTTTGACCTTCAATAGCGCTTCCGCCAGTGAGGCGGCATCGCCGCTTTTGAACACGAGCCCTGCGCCGTTTTCCTCAATCTCCTCAGCAATGAGGGCATTGCTGCTTATGATTACCGGGATTCCGCTCATGATCGCCTCGGCGGCCACCAGCCCGTAAGGCTCGGGCATCCGAGACGGCATCACGAATATTCGTGCCTGGTCGGCAAGCTCGGAGACGGTTGCATCATCGAGCCAGCCGGGTACCCAGCAATGGGGAAGCATCACCTGCATTTCTTCGAGAAGCGGCCCGCGGCCGATCAGGGTTGCCGGCTCGCCGGTCATGCGTAGCGCTTCGCCCAGCGTACGCACGCCCTTTTCCCAGGTCATGCGGCCGAGGAACATGATGCGCTCGCGCCGCCAAGGTTCGGTTGGCCGCCACGTAAGAGGCTCGGTGGGTGTGCGCAAGGTCTGGAAGTTCCCGATTGGCCCCGGGGTCAGATAGGCCTCCATTTTCTCATGCACGAGGATCACCTCGATGCGCTCCCAGAAGGCGTTGCCCACGCCGATCTGCCCGAGCATACGCCGGAAGCGCCAGAGCTTGTGCAGATAGTTGCGCTTATCGCAGTTGGTTGCCAGGCACTCGAATGACATCGGTTTTACGGGGCAGATTTCGCCGCTCTTGTAGTTGAGCCGGCCGCCATTCGGGCAGTTCAGAAAAAAGTCGTGGGCCGTGATGATCACCCGCGCCCGGCTCTGTGCCAACGCATGGAAGATGGATGGCGAGAGGATCTGATTCCAGCCGTGCACATGGACGACCGTTTCCTCAGACGATTCCCACAGCAGCTTCGACAGCGCCTCATAGGCCCTCTTGTTAAAGTGACGGTCGAAGATATTGGTGATGTCTGGCCCATCTCGAAGCGGCTTCTCGCCAAGCGCGACAGTGGGGATGTGCAGTCCGTACTCCTTCAGGCCGGCCCCGTCATCGCCAACGAAGAACGTGCAATCGACGACGGCCCGGACACAGGCCTGCAGACACTGGATCGCTACTTTCGTGGCACCACCCCGGACAACGGAAACGTCATTCACAACAATCAGGCGCATGTCTGAAACCGCCACAAAGCCGCGGAAGCGGACCGTAAGCAGACCCGCCTTGGCGATGAAGTTCAAGATTCCCCATCTCAATGAGGCGACCGATCGCACCTGATTGCAATTCAGCCTTTTGCATTAGCTCGGGGACACGAATCCGCCAGCGGAACTCCAATTTTAGAACAGCCCGCTGGCTCGACCTCCCTTCGTTTGGCGCTCTTTCTGTCCAGCTAAAACTGGTTGCAGTCCAGAAATGTGCGCGTAATGAGTTTATATGCGCAACAACCGACGAGCCGCTACGATGGATACGATTCCCACCGAAGGCTTTGACGCGGCAGTGACCCCGACAGACCATCTCGACCAATCTGCCGACAAGAAGCGCCGAGAGCTTGCCCGTGTTCTGCAGATCCTGTTTTTCGAGGTCGAGCTGTTCCGTGCCACCAGGCTGTCCGGAAAGAAGGTGCCCGGCAAGGTTCTCAGGGTCATCCTTTGCCGGCTCCGACAGTGCGCCGCGAAAGCGCAGGAGGTTACATGGGTTAAAGCAACCCTCCCAGACTGGCTGAATCTTGACCGGTGCCTGTAATGTCATCCCCTTACAGAGAGTGGTAGACGGAAGGGATCGAAAAGCTCGGCCGGTCGTCGCCTTTCAAGCGAGGCGAGGAATTGACCCCTCCGATAGCCTCAATGGACGCTGGGAGTTTTCATCACGGTCGCGAAGTCTTCGGCGACCAGTTCGCTAACGGCGATCAGGATCTCTTCACGCGAGAAGCCTGATTTAAGCGCGCTCTGAATCAGATCCTGCAACTCCGGCTCTATGACGTCACGGCAATCCTCGAGGCGCTCTTCGGAAATCGTTATGCTGTCTAGCTCTTCCATTCGTCCATCCTTTTCGTAGGAATCCGATCGGCCACGCGCGGCGTACCGGCGGCATTCGGGGCTATCGAGCGGGGGCCGCGCGCTTTGGCCCCGCGATCAATCCTTCACGCTGAAGCTGCTTGCGAGCGGCCTTTCGATGGCGGCTGATGGCCTGCGCCTTTTCACGAACGCGGCGTTCGGATGGCTTCTCATAGGCGCGCCGCTCCTTCATTTCCCGAAACAGACCTTCGCGCTGCATTTTCTTCCTCAGAACCCTTAGGGCCTGGTCGACATTGTTGTCTCTGACGAGTACCTGCATTCTGTTCTCCTTGTTCTTTTATTGGAGGCGTTGCCGCTCAGCCGAGCTGATTGGCGATCAATTCCTGCAGCTCACGACGTGTGAGGAGGCAGGGGTACGGCTTCCAGCTCTTGTCGGGCCGCACTACGGCCTCACCGCGCTCACGCAGCTTCACCACCACGGGCGCGGCGGCGGTATGTGTATTGTCCAATAGATTTCCTTTGCCGACCCAATGGGTAGGCATCATCAGTTGTTGCGGGGTTGCCCGTCACGGGATACCCGGAGGGCAGGCGGTCGCCAACTCGCGGACGGCTGAAAAAGACGCCAGACGAAACCAAAGCTTTTGGTTGAAATTGGGGAACACTTTAAAAATATGGGTATTCAATAGGACAATTGCAATTGCAGCACGGCATTGGCGATAGCCGCGAAATTGGAAAGCGCACTTGATCTTTTCGGAGAGCGGCCTTTCAACCCCAATAACAAGGCTCCATTAATAGGGGTAGTGGACGACAAATGTGGCGCTTGAGGGGCGCTTTCAAGTGGCGAAGGTCAAACCGCTTGATATGTCACCTGCTTCGAGGCAAACGAGACACATCACCGGGTGAGAACGAGAGTGCGACCGGCAACCCGACCAACGAAGACCGGCGGAGGATATATCCCTCGTCCGAACAATGGAGATGAACATGAACCGCCCACCTCGTCGATCCGTCAATCCCCTTGACGCGGCAGAAGCGCTTTTCAAGCCGGCCAAGAAGGTAGCAGCGCCAGCGGTCGAGCGCCCCGCGATCCCGAACACAAAAGAACAGGTTTCGATCAAGATCGATAGTGACGTTCTGGCATATTTCCAGGCAGAGGGTCCGGGTTGGCAGGATCGCATCAACGATACCCTGCGGGACGCAATGAACCAGCCGGTTTGATCCGCGCCGCCTAACAATCTGTCGCTGCCATGCATCTTTGCCGGCCCGTCCTGGTCAGACGTGAATTGCTCAAAAGCGAATGACCGCACTTTCATGCGGCCCAAGTGAAAGGCAACCGCTCACCTCCTTACCGGTGAGCAAGTCGACGCCGGTCGGCAGCGACGAGACCTCGACTGTATCTTCCTCCGTATTGAGCACGAACAGGAGTTTCCTGCCCGCAGCTTCGCGGACCGTCACTTCCACATTCGCGGGAAGGTTGGCGACCAGCGGCGCAATACCGGTGTGTGCGAAGAGCTGGTCAGCCAGGCCTTCGACCAGGGATCCCGTAAGATATGTGCCAATGTAGATGGCACTGCCCTTGCCCACTTTGCGGCTGGTAATCGCCGCCCGCCCGCTGGTAAAGCGGTTGTTCCACCGCCCAATCACCTCGACCTCCGCATCCACGTCGAGCAGTTCATAAAGATGGGCGGCTTCATGCTCCTGATTGCCGACCACGAACTTGTAGCGCCGCGCGGCCGAGCTGGCCGGCAGTCGCCTGGCCGGATGGTGCAGGCCAAATTCAGTTCCCTGCAGGCCGAACAGGCCATCGGCGCCCGACTCAGCGACGCGTCCGAATTCCTCGACGCGAACGCCGCAGAGCTCGGAGAGGCCTCGCCCGGGTGCCAGAACCGTGGGGATATGGTTGTGCACGTTCCGCGTTCCGGTCATCGCCCCGATCACCAGCGTGCCGCCGTTCTTGACGAAGGCTTCGACGTTGCCATTCCATTCGGGCTTCCACATGACCCAATGCGGCACATAGAGTAACTTGATCCGCGAAAGGTCGTCTTCGGGATGTATGAAGCCGCAGGCGATGCCCTTGGAATAGCAATAGCGATGCAGATGCACAGCGTCTTCAACCGGGCTGGGCATCCCCATAGGGTAGGCTTTGTAGGCTTCCTGATTATCGAAATCGGCGCCGGCGATAGCGACATCCATCCGAACAGTGGTACCCAGCAAATCCTTCTTGATTTTGGCAATGTCGCGGGCAAATTCCATCGCTTCCCGGTAGCGGCGCCGCGGCACGTCGTCGTGGTCGAGAATGCCCATCCAGTAAATTTCGGCACCATAATGCGCCGGGCGCCAACGGAAGAACATCAGTCCATCGGCGCCGCGCGCCACCGAACTCAGCGCCATGCGGCGCATTTCGCCAGGTTCGGGTGTCATGGTCGAGAAGCCTGGCTGGCTGCCGAAGCCTGATGCCTGTTCCGGAACGATGAAGTTGCCGCTATAGGCGCGGCAGACGTCCAAATGCAGTGCCTGCGTCGCGGCATGCCCGCCAGTGCGGCGCATTTCGTCGTAGAGCATCGGATAGATATCGAAACCCAGAAAGTCGAGGTCATGACCGAATTGGCCGCGAAAGTCGATGTCTTCCAGACGGCCGAGATTGTGGAAGATGAACCAGACCGGATTGGCCCTGCGCAAGATTTCTACCTGATCACGCTGGAAGGCCGCCGTCGCATGCGCCAGGAACCGATGATAGTCCTGAAAATGGCCCGGGCTCGGAAACCCGGGATTATGCGCACGCGGCACCGTGATCTGGTCGAAGTTGTCATAGGCTGTCGCCCAGAAATTGCCGCCCCAGGCAAAGTTCAGCGCATCGATCGTCTGGTAGCGATCGTGCAGGTAGCGGCGGAACTCGCGCTCGGTTGCTTCGGAATGGGAGGTCGACGAGGTCGTGTTGAGCTCATTGTCAGTCTGCCAGCCGACGATATGCTTGTTGTCCCGGTAATGTTCCGCAAGTGCCTGGGTGATCCGGCGGCTATGCATGCGATAGACTGGGCTGTTGGTGTCGGCGTGCTGGCGCGAGCCATGGGTGGCCGTTTTTCCGTTTTCATCGACGCGAAGCACTTCCGGATAAGTGGCCGTAAGCCAGCGCGGTGGCGTGGCGGTGGGCGTGCAGAAGATCGTTTTGATGCCGTGGGAGCCAAGCACCTCGATCGCCTGGTCAAATAGCGAGAAATCGAACACGCCTTCGCGCGGCTCCATGATGTGCCATGCGAATTCGCCCAGCCGCGAGACGTTGAAGCCCGCGGCGGCCATGCGCTCCGCGTCGCGCTTCCAGTAGCTTTCGTCGACATGCTCCGGATAATGCGGCACGCCTAGCAGAAACTCGTCAAGATTGAGGGTGCGCCACACAGAAAGGGGCGCAGGAGCTTTACGCTTCATGTCGTACTTATCCTTGTTCAGAGACTTGCGACGGGCTTGTCGGCGCTGATGGTTCGGCCGTCGACGGCAAATAGGTAGGCATCGCGCGCGTCGAAGGTGATCGATACGGTGGACGCTGCTTGAAAGGGTCTGATGTCACCGATCTGGGCAGTAAAGACACTCGTGCCGCTGTCGGAGCCGACGGTCGAGAGTTCGCCGGCATCGACATAGACGATGGTCTCGCGGCCGAGATATTCGGTCAGCCGCACCTGCCCGCTGAAGGAGATGGCGGAAACTGCATCATCGATGCGGAGCTTTTCCGGGCGAATGCCTAGTGTAACCATGTCGCCCTTGGCAGCCGGCACAACGAGATCGTCGAATGCCACGCTCAGTCCGGCGGCACAGGCGACGCGTGCGCCGTGGCCCTGCGCCTCCACGACCGTGCCGGCAACGAAGTTCATGCGCGGCGCACCTAGGAAGCCAGCGACGAACAGATTGGCCGGGTTGCTGTAGAGGTCGAGCGGTGCGCCGACCTGCTCGATGCGTCCACGATTGAGCACCACGATGCGGCTCGCCATGGTCATTGCCTCGACCTGGTCGTGTGTCACGTAAATCATGGTCGAGCCGAGCTGGGCATGCAGCGTCGAAAGCTCGACCCGCATCTGCGTACGCAGCGCGGCATCGAGGTTGGACAGGGGCTCGTCAAACAGGAAGACGTCAGGCGAGCGGGTGATGGCCCGGCCAATCGCGACTCGCTGGCGCTGGCCACCGGACAACTGCTTGGGACGCTTGCCGAGTTGCTCCTCGAGCCGCAGGATCTTTGCCGCACGCGCAACTGCCACATCAATTTCCGCCTTGGAACGCCCTGCCATGCGGAGACCGAAGCCCATGTTCTGGGCGACGGTCATGTGCGGATAAAGCGCATAGGACTGGAAGACCATCGCGATACCGCGCTCACCAGGCTCCACCTTGGTTACATCCCGCCCCTTGATCATGAGCTGGCCCGAGGTCACCGACTCGAGACCCGCAATCGCCTTCAGAAGCGTTGACTTACCGCAGCCTGATGGGCCGACCATGACGACGAACTCGCCCTCTTCGATGGAAAGGTTGATATCGTTCAGCGCATGGAAGCTGCCATAGTGTTTCTGAACATTCTGGATTTCAACGCTGGTCATTCGAACCATCCTTTTAATCTTTCGCATCAGCCCTTCACCGCTCCGACCGTGAGGCCGGCGATGAAGTGGCGTTGCATGAGGAAGAACATCACGACGGGCGGGACAGCGACCATGATCGTGGCGGCCGCCACGAGGTTCCATGCCGACACCCATTCACCGCGCAGGTTGCTGAGGCCCGCCGTCACCGGCTTCACCGCATCGCTCTGCGTCAGCACGATTGCCCAGAAATAGTCGTTCCATACGAAGGTGAAGGTCAGAATCGCAAGCGCTGCCAGTGCCGGGCGGATGAGCGGCAGCACGACATGGATCAGCGTTTGGCCCGGCGATGCCCCCTCCGCCCGCGCTGCCTGAAACAGCTCATCAGGCAGCGCGGCGATGAAGTTGCGCATGAAGAGCGTCGCAAAGCCGGTCTGGAAGGCGATGTGGAAGACGATCAGCGCATAGTAGGTGTCATAGAGGCCGATCGATACCATCAGGTTGCGCACCGGGATCATCATGATCTGTGCCGGCAGGAAATTGCCGCCGACGAACAGCGCGAATATCAGGTTGGCGCCGCGGAAACGGTAACGCGACAGCACGTAGCCGGTAAGTGTCGACAGTATAAGCACACCTAGCACCGACGGCAGGGTGAGGATCAGGCTGTTGAGGAAGTATCGGGTCATGGCCGTCTGGGTGAAGACGGCGGCGTAGTTTTCGACGAAGTTGAAGCTCTTCGGCCAGCCCCAGTAGTTGCCGGCCATTACTTCCTCGAAAGACCGCAGGGCGGTAGCCATCACGGCAATCAGCGGCACGAGCCAGAGGATCAGGACAAGCGCGGTCATGCCGACATAAGCAGCGCGACGCCAGGGAGAGTCTTCGGAAATCGGACGCGGATACATCAGATGCTCTCCTGTTCCGGCTTGAGCAGCGTGCGCAGGTACCAGACGATAAAGAGCGCCATGATGACGAAAAGCACGGTGGCGATGGCTGCTCCATATCCAAAGCGATAGGAAAAGATGGATTGCTCGTACATCTGATAGGCGAGCACGGTGGACGAGCCGAACGGACCCCCGGACGTCATGACCGCCACCATGTCGAAGGAGCGTAGCGCACCGATCACGGTTACGGCGAGCGCGATGAAGCTGACCTCGCGCAATTGCGGCAGCACGACGTGCCAGAGCATCGGCAAGCCGCGCGCGCCGTCCACGCGGCCAGCGCCGATCAGATCCTCGCTCAGGTTGTTGAGGCCCGCAAGGAACAGGACCAGACAGAAGGCGATCTGCGGCCAGAGTGCTGCGCCGACGACGGCGAAGGTGACGAAATGTTCGTCGGAAAGCAGCGCGGGCGCCGTGGCTCCGAAATAGCTGAAGATCAGCGACAACAGACCGAAACTCGGATCGTAGACCCAGGTGAAAACGACGCCCACCGTCACGGAAGCGAGCACCAGCGGCACGAAGAACAGCGACTTCATGATGCGCATGCCCTTGATCGGTTGATTGAGCAACAGCGCAAGCGCCAGTCCCAAGGGTGGCGCCAGCATGAACATGCCCAGCCAGATCAGGTTGTTTTTGAGAGAGAGATAGAACTGGTGATCTTCGAAAAGCTGGGTGTAGTTCGACAGCCCCACCCATTGCATTGCGCCGACGCCATCCCAATCGAAGAAGGAAACCCAGATCGTCTGAATCGAAGCCATGATGATGACGATCCCGAACAAAAGGCCTCCGGGCAGGATAAAGAAAGTTGGGGCCATCCAATTCCGGTGGCGCCGCCAAAAGCTGGACATCGTTTTATACTCTCGAAAGATCGTTCCGGGCAGGAGCCAAGGCTTGTCGCTGTTCCCGCCCGGAGTGCGGTGCGCTTAGGGAGGTGCCGCGACCGCTGCCGACCGTCACGTCTTGAAAATGCGCTTGCGGGTCGCCTCGAGGCGCTCCAGAATCTGGTCGCGGCGTTCCGGCTTGGCCATGAATTCCTGGAAGCCCTTCAGCCCCTCTAGCGCCATGTCGGGATCAGTGTCGCGGTCGTAATACTGTGCCGAGCCGGCAACGGTCTTGAGCTGCTCGACAGCAGCGTTGACCAAGGGGTCCTTGCTCGGCGGGCAGTCGCTGCGCGGTGGCACCGCGCTTTCCGTTTCCAGGAAGGCTGAAAGGTTTTCGGGCTTATAGAAATAGGCGAGGAAATCGCGCGCCCCTTCCTTGTTCTTCGCGTTCTTCGGTACGTGGACGGAGTTCAAAGCGAAGTCTTCGTAGCGCCCTATCCCAGCGGTGATTTCCGGGAATGGCGAAAACGCGATCTGACCGACCTGGTCCTCGGGGAAGCCATATTTGATGAAGCCGGCCAGGTCCATCATCGCGGCCTTCTTCTGTGCAAGCGCAGCCGATGCCTGCTCCCACCCGAAAGACGTGTGGTTCGGACTGAAGAGATCCGCCTTGACCAATTCTCCCCATTTGTCGAATACCGGTTTCAGTGCGGCGTCCGTGTAGGGCATCTTGCCATCCATGAGTTCGATATGCTTATCGAGGCCGTTGATGCGCAGGTTCATGTGGTCGAACCAGCCGGCCGCCGGCCACATCTCCTTGGTACCCATGCTGATAGGAATCATGCCCGCCGATTTCGCGTGCTCACCCAGGGCGAGCAAGTCGACGATCGTCTTGGGCGGCGTCCAGCCCTTCTCGGCAAAAACGTCCTTGCGATAGAAGAGGCCCCAAAGCAGACCGCCGAGTGGCAGGCCGTACTGCTTGCCGTCCACGGTGACGGCACCGGTCGCAGGACCAAGCACGCTCTTGTAATTTTCGCGCTCGAACAGGTCCGAAATGTCGTCGAACAGGCCGCGCTTAACAAAGGCCTTCATGCGATTGCCGGAGAACCAGAAGCAGATATCGGGCGCGCCGACCACGAGGTAACTGCGGATCGCGGTCTTGTGGGCTTCGTGATCCATATTGTTGATGGTGACTTTTGCGCCGCTGTTTTTTTCGTATTCGCTGGCAATACGCTGCAACACCTCGCGCTGCGCCGCGTTGCCAATATTGGAAATGATCACCAGTTCCTTGCTCTGCGCCAACGCCGGGCAACCGAGCGCCACACCTGCAAGCGCTGTTCCCGTACCGATCATGAACTGCCGCCGCGACGGGGCAGCCCCTGAAATCAGCGATGTTAGATCTTTCATTGCCATTTTCTCCTCCCGAGACAAAGCTTCGGCATTGCCGAGCGCGTTCGCTCGGGCAGGCCAAGTTCTATGAATGTACCAAGCGTCGCCATGCAGTGTGATTTGGCGGCAGGCGAACTCCTCCTCGATTGCCAACGGTGCGAAGTTAGCCTAGCTTTGGAGCCGGGACAATAGTTAATTTACGAAATAAATTAATGAGGAAGCGAAGTGAGAGGAAATGCCAGTACGTCACGAGCCTTGAACCGGCGCCTTATCTTGAACTTGCTAAGGAACCGCGGACCTATCTCCCGCGCCGAAATGGCGCAAATTACGGGATTGAGCCCTGCGGCCGTCACGTTCGTTGTCGCGGAATTGATGGAGGCGGCACTGGTCGTGGAACGCGAAACGGTTGCTGGAACGACCGGCCGGCGCCCCATACCGGTCGATATCAACTATGAAGCGCATCTTGCGCTTGGTTTCAAGCTCAACAGATACAGCATCGACTGCGTGCTGACCGATCTGGCCACAACCCCCCTTGCATCGCTCGAAGCGGAGGTCGCCGACACGAGCCCGGAGGGCATGATCGAAACCGTTGCCGCCACGATCGCGAAGCTGCTCGGGCAGGCCAATCGGCGAGAAGGGGAAATCATGGGAATCGGCGTTTCGATTCCGGGGGAGATCAATCCATCGACGGGCATGTGCATCCAGAGCCCCCGCTTCGGCTGGAAGAACCTGCCATTCGCGGAGCTGCTCGCCAAACGCGTCCATGTTCCAGTCTGGATCGATGACGACGTAAACGCTTTCGCTGTCGCGCAAAAACTGTTCGGCGTCGGCCGCGATCACCGGAACTTCGCGGCGCTTGCAATAGGCGCAGGTATCGGCTGTTCGCTTGTGATCAAGGGCGAGGTCTATCACGGAAGCCACAGTGCCGCCGGCAAACTGGGTCATACGATCTCCGTTCCGAACGGCCGCTTGTGTGAATGCGGCCGGCGTGGATGCCTGATGGCACATGCAGCCGAGCCCTATATGCTGGACGAATGGCAAGGCCGTACGGGCTTCGCGATAAGCCGTGATGAGTTTGCCAGGTCCATCGAACATCAAGATGACCTGGCGCTCTCCATTCTTTCGGACTGTGGGTCGCGGATCGGGCGGCATTTGGCTGACATGGTCAATCTGTTCGACCCGGAGATCATCGTCGTGGGCGGCGAAGCCGTGCAATTCGGTGAAGCGCTTCTCGCCCCGATCCGCGAAACACTGGAGGAGTTCGCATTCTTCACCAAGCCGGAACTCGTCGCCGACTGGGTCCCGAGTTCATGGGCACGGGGCGCTGCCGCACTCGCGACGCAGAACATTTTCGACTTCGAACGCTCGCCGAGTGGTTGATGAGCCGGCCAAAACTCGCTTTCGACAGAACCCCAGGTATTGATACAAAACCTCCGATCATGGAATTTACAGTCGGGCGGTTCTGGATCACCGCCTATAGAATTGCGGAAGCCCCGCATCGTCAGTTATCTCACCAAGCTCGCCGAAGGCGCCTTTATCATAGCCTTCTACTTACACTGACCCCGAAGTCGCACCGTACCAAAGTGCTGCGCTCGCAAGCCGAAAGTGCCGAGCGCGGCTGGTTGCCGCCTGGCCACGCGACACACGCTTTGGCCGCCACTGCTTCGAACTGTTGTCGCGGACTTACGTCGAGGCGCGATGCTCGTCGAACTACGCAATCAGCGATGAGGAGTTGCAGCGGCTCGTCGCGCGCGAAGGACCTGCAGCAGCTTGTGGAGACGATTTGCAAAGAGCGTCTCGGCTCAGGAACCTATATCTCGCCATATTGGGGTGGTGCCAAGCCGCAGTTCATGCGACGCTGAACGTCCTCGCTGAGCCATAACCGATGCGCGCGAAGCGATGCTGTTCCCGAACGCCAGCGCCCGCATCGCCTTCGTCGCCGACAATCCGGGGCAACTGGACGGCCCCATTGCCACATGCTTGAGCCTCAGGAACCATAATAAGCTATGTGAGGGTCGCCTAAGGGAAGCCTGCCGGCAATTCAGCAGGACAAACTGACCTGGCGTCGTCACCGAGTAGAGAAGAGACGAGCGGAAGCGCGCCGCCAAGGCGGCTCGGATCGCTGCTGCGTCTTGCACTACTGCAGGCGTCCGTCACCGCCGCGGTCGGCGGTCTTGAAGTCCGCCATCACCCTGTTCAGGAACTCGTTCTGGCTGGCCTTGCCGTCGCCGTTGGCGTCGATGGCCGCGAATTGCTGGACATTCAGAACTTGGGCAACTTCGCCGGAGTTCAGGCTTCCGTCCTTGTTCTTGTCGAGGCTCACGAAAGCCGTCGTCATGAAGGCCTGATATTCGGATCGGTCGACCGCTCCGTTCCTGTCGCGATCCAGCCGATCCATTTGACCCTGGTTCAGGGCCGTCGGCTGATTCTGCGCGGCCGCCGCAATGGCGGTGAAAAAAACGAATCCTGTCAGTAGGACTACTCTTTTCATCATCCCGGCCCTTCGCATCAATAGCAGGTCAAGGCATTGCCGCCCGCAGCGCCCAGCGTGGCTCCGCCGCCAACAGCCCACAATTGCCCGGTTCCCGAGCCAATGGTCGCGCCGAGCAGACCGCCGACGACCGCGCCGCCAACCGTACCGGCGATGCAGCCGAACTCGCTACTGCGTCCTCCTTGCGACGTTGCAGCAGACTGGCAGCCAGACAACGCAAGGCAGCCTAAGAGAGTAAGACTTATCGTGCACTTGGTCATTTTTTCCTCCAAGTATTTCCGTTCGCGTTCAAGATAGACCGGCGGAGGCGCCATTGAGTTGGCGTCGGACGAAAATATGCTTCTGAGTATGTCCCTCAAGCGCGAGAGATTCTTCTGCTTGATCAGAAGCAACTCACAGACAAAGCACGCAGCCCGCGCTGAAAAAGTGCGGCACCGCTGGCGAATACTATCACTGCGCATGATTAAAAACAACATTTGGCGCGTCCCCGAGCGCTGATGCCTACGGAAGCGAGATCAGACCGCAGGGTTCAACGCCGGACACCAGCACAAACGGCGGCGCCCTGCTTTTGCGCGCATCCTGCCCCGCACGGAGTGCGGTAGTATCGATCAAGCGTCACTACGCCGCTCCCGAACGATGTCCGGTGACCATCATCATTCTCCTGGCGACAATCGACGGCCAATAGGCGGCCTTTCAAGCGTTGTCTTTGGAACCGTGGCGGTGTGCGGATGATGGCCTCGCCTAACGCTTGTGTCAGTTGTTGCGTAACGAGGCCTGACTTGGAAACGGACGCACTGATCGGCACCCGGCGAGACGGCACTAACGGTCCGGGCGCTCCCGCGCCCACCGTTTCGCCGTCGGCCATTCCCGCGCAGAGGCGACCGCCGATGTGATCTGGTTGAGGAACCTGGAAGGAAAGTATTGTGATCGCCTCGAGCGCACTCTACAGTTGCGTGTATCGTCGCCTAGCAAAGGTGGAATATGCTCAGTTCCTTCCGTATTCTGGAGAACATGCAGCAGGGCGTCATGCTGCTGGATGCAGACTTGCGCGTTGTGATATTCAACGATCAGATGGGGAAACTCTTGCAGGCCCCCAAAGGCGCTATCGAATTCGGTGTCAGTGCGACAAGGATGGCTGCGCAGATTCCGATCCTAGGTCAGTCGCAGCAAGCCGACAACAATCAAGAGAGCTGGCTGACGCACCTCCTCACGCGTTCGACCTTGTTGCGTCAGGAGATCTCAGTCAGTGGCCGGATCGTTTCACTGACCTCCACGCCAGTGGATGACGGGGGATGGTTGATCGGCTGTGATGACATATCCGCGCTCGCCAGCATAAAAAAGGATCTGGCCGATCAGAACCGGCGCTTCGATGCGGCGCTAGCAAACATGCCGCACGGACTGTGCATGTTCGATGCCGAGAAAAAACTATTACTTTGCAACGCAGCCTATTGCCGCTTGTACGAGCTGCCCGAATCGTTGACGCGGCCCGGGACGCCTCTTTGGCAAATCCTCGACTATCGGCAAACGGCCGGAAACGCGCCTGCTCAGCGGGAGGCATATTTCGATGTCGTCGTCGAAGCCGCGCTAAAGGGTTCCGCCGCAAGCGAAAATGTAGTCCTGATGGATGGCAGGGTGATAAAAATCACGCATAATCCAATGGACAACGGCGGCTACGTCGCGACCCATGAAGACGTTACCGAATCCGTGCGTGCAGAAGAGCAGATAAAACATATGGCTGGTCACGATCCGTTGACTGGTTTGCCCAATCGTACGCTTTTGCGTGACAAGCTTGAAAAGGAACTATCCTTTCGTAGCGGTGGAAAACGCAGCGCGCTGCTATGCCTCGATCTCGACCACTTCAAAGAGGCGAACGATACGTTGGGGCATGCCGTCGGCGACCTTCTGCTAAAGGCAGTGACGGACAGACTGAAGAATTGCCTGGCTGAGGGCGACAGCATCGCACGGCTGGGCGGTGACGAATTCGTCATCTTTCACGGGGACGCTCGAACGAATGAAACGGCCTCGGCCCTGGCGCAAAGACTTGTCGACGCTATCGGCGAAATGTTCGACATAGAGGGGCAGCCTGTTCACATCGGCGTCAGCATCGGTATTGCGATCGCTCCTGACGACGGCGACACAGCCGATAGTGTTTTGAGGAATGCCGATACCGCTCTCTACAAGGCAAAATCGAACGGCAGAAGCACGTATTGCTTCTTTGAGCCTGCGATGGACGCCGGCATTCAGCAGCGGCGCAAACTCGAAATCGATCTTCGGCAGGCTATCGCAGGCAACCAGTTCGAAATCTATTATCAGCCGCAGGTCAACGCAGGAACCGAAGAGATCGTCGGTTTCGAGGCACTCTTGCGTTGGCACCATCCTGAGCGGGGATTGGTTTCACCCGCCGAGTTCATCCCTCTCGCAGAGGAAACCGGCTTAATCGTGCCGCTCGGCGAATGGGTGTTGCGCAGGGCCTGCAAGGATGCCGCAAACTGGCCGGGAGATGTGAGGGTTGCGGTAAACCTTTCCCCACTCCAGTTCCGAAGCCCGTCGCTTACCCATATTGTTATTTCTGCCCTTGCCGATTCCGGCCTGTCAGCCTTTCGGCTTGAACTCGAAATCACGGAATCCGTCCTCCTCACCGACAGTGAGACGGCCTTGGCGACCCTGCACCACATAAGGGGACTTGGCGTACGGATCGCGATGGATGACTTCGGCACCGGATATTCTTCCTTGAGTTATCTGAGGCTTTTCCCGTTTGATAAGATCAAGATCGATCAATCGTTCATCCGTGAGCTTGGGGAGTCCAAGGATTGCGCCGCCATCGTGAAGGCGGTGGTCGATCTAGGATCAAGTCTCGGCATTACGACCACGGCAGAAGGTGTCGAAACGACCAACCAGCTCGATCGAGTGAGGGAGCATGGTTGCACTGAAATTCAGGGATATTTCTTCGGAAAACCTCTGCCACTCAGCCACGTTGAGAAGCTCTTGCTTGAACGCTCACCACCCAGTCCCGCTGACCACCGCGATGAACCCGTTCGGCCGTAAGATCCCTGCAAGGCATGACCCCTGAGCCCGGCCGCCTATATGTCCGCCGCCACGTCAAAGCGCCAGACGGAAGCAATCTACTCCTTCTGCCGCAGGAAGACCGTCGCGAGCGGCGGTAGTAGGAGAAGGATAGAATACCCCTTGCCGTTTCTTGGCTGGCGTTCTGCCCAGACCTCTGTCTGGCCGAGATTGGATCCCCCATAGATTGCCGCATCCGTATTGAGCACCACCTCCCAGCGCCCCTCCCTCGGCACGCCGACACGATAGCCGTCCCGCGGAACAGGCGTGAGATTGGACATAATCAGCATCAGCGACGAGCGGTCGCGCGAACTGCGAAGCATGCCGTAGACGGAGTTTTCCGCATCGTCGGCGGCCGCCCATTCGAAGCCAGAGGCATGAACGTCACCGAACTGCAGCGCCGGCTCTCGCGCATAAAGCCTGTTGAGGTCGCCGATCAACCGCTGGATACCTGCATGAGCTGGGTTGTCGAGCAGGTCCCAATGAACGGAACCATCGTGGCTCCATTCGCTCTCCTGGGCAAGCTCGCAACCCATGAAAAGGAGTTTCTTGCCTGGATGACCCCACATGAACCCGTAATAGGCGCGCAGATTGGCAAGCCGCTGCCAATGATCGCCGGGCATCTTTGCGAGCAGCGAACCCTTGCCGTGCACCACCTCGTCATGGGAAAGCGGCAGCATGAAGCGTTCGGAATAAGCATAGATCATGCCAAACGTCATCGCCACATGATCGTATTTGCGGTAGACTGGATCCGCCTGCATATAATGCAGCGTGTCGTGCATCCAGCCCATGTTCCACTTGAAATCAAAGCCAAGGCCGCCGTCTTCGGGCCGCTTCGTAACCCCCGGCCAGGCGGTCGACTCTTCGGCCGCCGTAAAGGCATGCGGGCACCGATGATGGATGATACTGTTCAGATGTTTGAAGAATTCCACCGCCTCGAGGTTCTCCCGCCCGCCGTATTTGTTGGGTATCCATTCGCCCTCGTTGCGGCTGTAGTCGCGGTAAAGCATCGAGGCGACCGCATCGACGCGCAGACCGTCGACGTGATAGTGCTCCAGCCATTCGAGTGCACTGGCGATCAGGAACCCTTTCACCTCGTTGCGCCCGAGGTTGTAGATCAGGGTGTTCCAGTCCTTGTGGAATCCCTCCCGTGGGTCCTCATGCTCATAGAGCGCGGTGCCGTCGAAGCGGGCGAGCCCCCAGACATCGGCTGGAAAATGCGCCGGTACCCAATCGAGGATGATGCCAATGCCCGCGGCATGGCAGCGGTCGACGAAATAGGCGAAGTCATCCGGCATGCCATAGCGGCCGGTTGGAGCAAAAAGGCCAAGGGGCTGATAGCCCCAGGAGCCTCCGAACGGATGTTCCATGATCGGCAACAGTTCGATGTGCGTAAAGCCGAGATCGCGAGCATAGGGGACCAGCCTCTGGCTGAGCTCGACCCAGTCGAGCGGCCGGTTTGCCTCCTCAGTCATCTTAAGCCAAGATCCGAGATGCACCTCGTAGACTGAAATTGCACCTTCGAGTGCGCGGTCGGCGCGGTGAGCACGCATCCAGTCTTCATCGCTCCAGCGGAAGGGTTTCGAGGACGCGACGACCGAAGCCGTGGAGGGCGCAGCCTCGCTGGCACGGGCAACCGGGTCGGCTTTTTGCGGCAACAGATTGCCGTTGGCGTCAAGTAACTCGAACTTGTAGCGTTCCCCCTGCGTCAGGCGCGGGATGAAGATCTCCCATACGCCGGCTGACGGACGCAGTCGCATCGGATGTCGGCGACCATCCCAACTGTTGAAGTCGCCAACCACCGAAACCCGCCGTGCACTGGGTGCCCACAGGCAAAAACGCACGCCCTGGATGCCATCGATTTCCATCGGAATGGCGCCGAGCGTACGGCCGAGATCATAGTGGGTGCCCTGAGAGATCAGATGCAGGTCAAGCTCGCCGAGCAATAAACCGAAGAAATAAGGATCCTCCGTCTCCTGCACGGCATCCGGCCAGTTGATGCGAAAGAGGTAACTCGTCGTGTCGCCGATCGCCCCGGCAAAAAGACCACCCTCATGAATCGTCTCAAGTCTCCTCAGCACGTGGCCGGTGTCAGCCTCGACGAGGTCGACCGATGCCGCCCCGGGTAACAACGCCCTTACGACCGCAAAATCGCCGTACTGGTGGCGTCCAAGGATCGAGAATGGATCACCGTGACGGCCTTCGACGAGAGCCTGAAGGCCCTCTTCGACAGTACCGGTCATCAAGTCTGTGCGCTCGTATCTCATGCGACCTTCTCCAGCAGTCTCGACGCGATGGCAGAAAGACCGCCAAGCGGCAACGCCAGCCAGTTGGGTCGGTTCCGCGCTTCGTATGCGATCTCGTAAGCCGCCTTCTCCAGCAGGAAAAGATCGAGGATGCGACCGCGCGAATTGCTCGGAATGTCGAGTTCGCGCGCGTTGTCGATCACTCCGAAATAGGCATGAAGAAACGCCGGCTCGGCCAGGACGATGAAGCGCCTGACGAGTGCGGTATGCCTTTGGTCTTCCACCTCGCTTACCTGTTCGCGGTCGAGATCGGCGGATGATGCCAAGTAACTAAGCGACCTGAGGAGGCCTGCGACATCTCGCAGGGGATTGGCCTTGGCGCGGCGCTTGGCGAGATCGCGGGCGGGTTCGCCCTCAAAGTCAATGATGTAGGCATCCCCTTCCGCAACCAAGATTTGGCCAAGATGAAAATCGCCGTGATTTCGGATCATCAGCGTGCCGACTGCAGCCTTGGCGAGATCGTCAACAGTATTCAAGAGAGGCTCGCGCAGCTGGGTGAGCGAGACAATCTGTTTCGCAAGCGCGGGCGCAAGACTGTCGCCACTCGCCTCAAGCATGACGAGGCTGTCGCGAATTTGCTCTCTTACGGCGTTTGCCCAGCTAGCGGCGTCCTCGCCGGTGATGCCGGCAGGCTTGAAGGCTTCGTCTTCGGTCGGCTGCGCCAACGCCACATGCAGTTCGCCGAGCCGCTTGCCAACGGTCGCAGCGAACTCGACCAACGGCTGGAAATGTTCGTCGGCCGCCTTGCCATCGATGCCGGTCACCACGACCTCGTCGATCGAGCGGCGCAGATTGGCCAGCATCCAGTTCCAGGCGTCACCCTGATTGCGGATGGCTTTTTGCACGATAATCAGTGTGTAGCGGCTGCCGTCAGGTGCGATGTGCGCGACTTCACCAAGCAGCTGCGCGGTATTCGCATATCCCACGCTCGTCAGATGGCGGGTCATCTCCACTTCCGGATGGACCCCCGGCAAGATATGGCGGATGAGTTTTACCATCGCCATATCGCCGACGATCAGCGAGCTGTTGGATTGCTCTGCGGAGAGCCAACGCACCTGCATTTCATCATTGACACTCGTGCAGTCGAGCTGCGCAGTTCCAAGAAACTCGAGCTTACCAGCGCGACCGGCTATGACGGCACGTTCACAGAGTCCGCGTATGATGCCGCGCGCAAATCCCTCCATCGCAAAACCGTCAGTCAGAAAGCCTACGCGACGTCCCTGACGGAGACGAGCAAGAGCGAGCTGCTGGACAAGGGCGCTCGGCTGGCTGTCATCCCACGACACGGCAAGCGGCAGCAGGTAGGTCTCGTTGCGCGCGTCTAGCTCGGCTTCCAGTTCTCCAAACAGGATGTTGCCGGCGAAGGGAAACGGCATGGCGGAAATCAGGGACGCATGCCTTAACCTCTCGCCCTTAGCGGCGAACCAGCGCCGCTTACCGAGATAGGCCGGCAACACCTCGTTCGAGAGTGTACCTGAAAGCCGGGGCTCATCGAGCAGTTCCTGCAGGTCGCGACGCACGACCATGGTCACCATGTCCTGCATCTGCTCTGGAGGCTCGGCGCGCCAGGCGGGGCCATCAGTGTCCTGGCAGAGCTGGAACCAGAAGAAACCGTAAGGGGGCAGCGTGAGCAGATAGGTGAGCTGACCGATCGGCGGGAAAGGTGACATGCCCGTGAGCTCAATCGGGACGTAACCGGCAAAATTGGCAAGATCCAGCTCGACGGCCTGCGGCAGGCGCGACAGGTTGGCGACGCAAAGGATCGTCTCGCCTTGGTATTCCCTAAGATAGGCAAGGATCTTCCTGTTGCCCGGCTTTAGGAATCGTAAGGAACCCCGCCCAAATGCGGAGTGCTTGTTGCGCAACGCCAGCATGTGTCGCGTCCAGTTGAGCAACGAATGGGCGTCAGCGCCCTGCGCTTCGACATTGACAGCTTCGTAGCCATAAAGCGGATCCATGATGAGAGGCAGAACGAGGCGGGCAGGGTTTGCCTTCGAGAAACCGCCGTTACGGTCCGGAGACCACTGCATCGGCGTTCGCACGCCATCGCGATCTCCGAGATAGATATTGTCGCCCATGCCGATCTCGTCGCCATAGTAGATCACAGGGGTACCAGGCATCGAAAGCAGAAGCGCGTTCATCAGCTCAACGCGGCGGCGGTCGCGCTCCATCAGCGGGGCAAGACGTCGCCTAATTCCGAGGTTGATGCGCGCGCGGCGATCAGCGGCATAGATATTCCAAAGATAGTCTCGTTCGTCGTCGGTGACCATCTCGAGCGTCAGCTCGTCATGGTTTCTCAGGAAGATCGCCCATTGGCAACTCTCCGGAATTTCCGGCGTTTGCCGCATGATATCGGTAATGGGAAAACGATCCTCCTTGGCGATTGCCATATACATGCGTGGCATCAGGGGAAAATGAAATGCCATGTGACATTCATCGCCATCGCCGAAATAATCGCTGGTATCCTCCGGCCACTGATTGGCCTCGGCAAGCAGCATCCTGCCCGGGTGAGTGGACTCGAGGGCTGCGCGGATCTTCTTCAGGATCGCATGTGTCTCGGGCAGGTTCTCGTTGATTGTTCCTTCCCGCTCGACCAGATAAGGGATCGCGTCCAGGCGGAAACCGTCAATCCCGGTCTCCAGCCATAAGCGCATCACATTCAGAAGCTCCTCCAGCACGAGCGGGTTATCGAAATTGAGGTCGGGCTGGTGGGAATAGAACCGGTGCCAATAATAGGCGCCGGCGACGGGGTCCCAGGTCCAGTTGGATTTTTCAGTGTCAAGAAAGATAATTCGTGTTTCCGGGAACTTCTGATCCGTGTCCGACCAGACATAGAAGTCGCGCTCCGGCGAACCGGGAGGCGCATGGCGCGCCCGCTGGAACCACAGGTGCTGATCGGAGGTGTGATTGATGACGAGCTCGATCACGACCCGCAGCCCACGTTGATGTGCGGCTTCGACGAAGGCCTCGAACTCCTCCATGGTGCCGTAGTCCGGGCTGACATTGGTGTAGTCGGCGATGTCGTATCCGTCGTCAAGGCGCGGGGAAGGGAAGAAAGGTAAGAGCCAGATGACATTGGCGCCGAGCGAAGCGATGTGATCGAGCTTCTCATGCAGTCCCTTAAAGTCGCCGATGCCGTCACCATCAGCGTCAAAGAACGACTTGATGTGAAGCTGGTAAATGACCGCGTCCTTATACCAGTGGGGATCGGAATCTTGCGTGCTTGTCTGCGTCTCGGTCTGCGTCTGGCTCCGGCTTGTAGCGACGTCCATTTTTGTTTTCCTCCCTTATCTCACGCGCCAGATCGAAAACGGCAGCCCGGCGTGCGGATCGAGCCGAAGGCGCTGAACCTTGCCGGCCCAGGTAAACTTGTGACCATTGATCAGGTCTTCGAGATCGAGTGCGGCATGGTCGGGGAGGTTCCATGACCAGAGCGGAATTTCCACATCTGCCTCGTGGGCTTTGTACGGATCGAGATTGACGGCGATCAGCAGAGCGTTCTCGCGCCCGGGGCTCGCCTTTTCGTAGAACATGATGTTGTCGTTCCAGGCTGTGAGAAGCTGCAGGCCGAGATGGGAATGTAGAGCCGGATTTTCCCTGCGGATGCGGTTAAGCATCGCAATTTCGGATTTAATGTTGCTAGGCCGATCGTAGTCCCACGCCCGGATCTCGTACTTTTCAGAGTCGGCATATTCCTTGCGCTTGGCGTCCGGCCGACCCTCGCAAAGCTCAAAGCCGTTATAAACGCCCCAAAGTCCCGACAGCGTCGCTGCGAGCACAGCACGGATAAGATATGCCGGACGCGGCGCATTCTGCAGGAAGTCAGGGTTTATGTCGTGCGTGTTGACGAAAAAATGCGGACGGAAGAATTCCTTAGGTTCTTCCGTCGTGATCTCACGCATGTACTGTTCGAGTTCCCACTTGGAGTTGCGCCAGGTAAAATAGGTGTAGGACTGCGAAAAGCCGATCTTGGCGAGCCGGTACATCACCTTGGGTTTCGTGAAGGCTTCCGACAGGAATACGACCTCCGGGTGCTGTGATCGGATATCGGCAATCAGCCACTCCCAGAAGGGAAAGGGCTTGGTATGCGGGTTATCGACGCGAAACAGCTTTACTCCGTTATCGACCCACTTTTGAACAATGTCTCTAAGCGCGATCCACAACGACGGGATTGCTTCGCCCGCATAAAAGTCGACGTTGACGATGTCCTCGTACTTCTTGGGGGGATTTTCCGCGTAACGTATCGTTCCATCCGGTCGCCAGTCGAACCAGCCCGGATGCTGCTTTAGCCACGGGTGATCGGGTGACGCTTGAATTGCAAGATCAAGCGCGATCTCCAAGCCCTCGTCCTTGGCAGCTTCGATCAACCGCCGGAAGTCTTCGAAGGTGCCGAGTTCGGGATGAATCGCATCATGGCCACCGGCCTGCGAGCCAATCGCATAAGGACTGCCGGGATCGGTTGGTTCTGCGCGCAGGCTGTTGTTCTTACCCTTGCGATTTGTCGTGCCGATCGGGTGAATCGGCGGAAAGTAGAGCACATCGAAACCCATCGCGCGGATGGCCGGCAACCGTTGGATAACGTCATCAAATGTGCCATGACGGTTCGGGTCGCCGCTCTGGGAGCGCGGGAATACCTGGTACCAGCTTGCGAAGGCGGCGGCCGAACGCTCGGCATCGAGCGGGATGACCTGTGAGCGGAGGCGGTAGGGCCGCCTGTCTGCTGCTGCCATCAGCTCGGCGGTGTCTGCGGCGAGCAGGATTTCGGTGCGCCGAGCATCCTGCGTTTCCGTCAGCGTGTCGAACAGGGTTTTCAGTCGGGTCTTGATCTGGCCGTCGGCGTGGTCGAGCGCATCGAGCACGAAGTTGATGCCCTCCTGGATCTCGAGCCTAAGGTCGAGACGTGCCTCGTGCTTCTTGACCAATTCATAGCGGTAGATCTGGAAGGGGTTACGCCACGCTTCCACGACGAATTCATGCCGTCCTAGGCGCTTTGCCACGAATTCGGCGCGCCAGCGGTCATTTTCGACGAGCTCCATGCGGGTTTCGTTCCACCCGCTCTGATCGGCCGGCCGCCACAGAAGTGCCGCCGAAAGGGGGTCGTGGCCGTCTCCAAAAATATCGGCCTCAACCTTTATCACTTCGCCGACAACGCGTTTGACGACGAAACGACCCTCGTCGACTGCCGGCGTGATCTTTTCGATTGCCAGTCTTGCAGATGCCGCTGCCTCGCTGACAGCAGGTACTGCAACCGCGTCAATGATGGGAACGGATGACTGTCCTTCGAAAACGCGAAGCTCACCCGGTTTCAGCTTCAGTTGGGCGGCAAGAATCTCATCATCGTCTTGCGGGTTGATCAGCGGTAGGAACGAGGATGCGGCCTCACGCAAAAGATTGAACGGCGCGCTGACGCTGCGCCGCAGGTCGCGGTTGAGGACGACCACGCGCACTTTCTGTGAGCTATGCATATCCTCTTGGTCCGTCTGCATCAGAGCAACGGCCGGCGTTTGGCTGGTGGAGATGAGCTTGAGAGGCCGACGCGCGAAGCCGGCGGCCGTTTTGTTGGTCCAGGCATTGACGGCGCGGATATCGCTGGAAAGGTCGAACGCGCCCTGTTCGCGAAGGCCGCGCAGGCCGGTTCCATCCCCATGCATGGGATCGAGTGGTGTCGCGGCACCGTATTCGAAGCCCATCGGGATCATCAGGCCGCTGGCAAATGTGGAAGAGAGCCGCAGTGCCCGGACAGCCTTGCGCTGCAAAACCTCTTGGCTGTCGGTGCCGTGGGCCATGCGCTTGCCGAACGGCGCTTCAGGAAACGTGATCTGATAACCGATCTGCCTCTGGATCTGGTATTCGTCCATGATCCATCGCTCCTCGAGGTCCCACCATGCCAACGAGGAGAAGCTGCCATCAAAGCCGATGCCCTCCAGGGCCTTGCGATCCTTTAAGTCGGTGCCAGGTGTCCAAGCCAGAAAGGTTGTTTGCGGCGCCGATTTACGGCTCGACATGATAATGTTGAACCAGGCTTCTGGAGCCAGGCTTGCGATACCAAGGCAGCGAAAGCCTGCAATTCCGAGGTCTGTAAGCAGCCTCATCCGACTAAGCCAGTCGTCGATATGGCCCGGTTCACGTGTGAAATCGATGCGCCGGCTGCCGGCTTCGTGCGGGGGTACGCGCGGATCGGCGATGATCGATCCTAAAGGCTTATCAACGGCGACCCGATCAACGACCAGGTCGAGCATAATCTTGAGGTTGTTGTCTGTTGCTGCTTGGACCAAGTCTCTGACGGCGTCCGTGACGGAGTCACCCAGCCCTAATTCCGGATCGAGGCGATCGAAGCTTTTTGCGACAAAGACACTGGTGTTATGGCCACGTTCGAAAGGCGGAGCCGTCAGGACCGTGTCAAAGCCAAGGTCACTCGCATGCGCAAAGACCTCCCTCCACGCCTCCAACCCCTTCAACATCAGAGGATGCACGTAGTAAATCTGCGGCGGCAGTTGCGAGGTTCGCGACGCGAATTGGGGGCGCGTGTTCATCGTGGGTGCCTAACGGTTTACGCATTAACTGCAAGGCTACCGTGCTTGTTCCTTTGTGCTGTCGCAATTGGCCACCATTTCGGTACGTGGTGCAGGGTTGACCGGAGCTCTGACCGGAATGCAATTTCCCGAATGAGACGTCCGTTCTGGGCCAACTATCTTGAAAAGCCCCGATTGGCGCAGTCAGCAGTTCCCGATCACTGAATTGCGGCTTTTCATCTTAAGGGCGCGATGTGCCAAAGCATCGATAACGATGGCTTTTCAGTGCTGGGCTGCCCTTCGGCTGGAAATACGTGGCGCGTTTGAGCGCAAACTTGCCGAATGCGACCAAAACATGAATCAATCCTAGCACTCTCAACGTAAGACTGCTAAGATTGTCTATCGAGATCGGCCATTCGGCTGCGTTCTCGTTGAGGAACCCAGAAATGATTAGTACCATTTTTCGGCCGTTGCACGACCGTGTCGTCGTGCGCCGTATTGAGGCTGACGCCAAGACCAAGGGTGGCATCATCATTCCAGATACTGCCAAGGAAAAGCCGCAGGAGGGCGAAGTTGTCGCTGTTGGGCCTGGTGCGCGCGATGATGCCGGCCAGATCCAGCCGCTCGAGGTCAAGGCCGGCGACCGGATCCTGTTCGGCAAATGGTCCGGCACCGAGATCAAGTTCAACGGCGAAGACCTGTTGATCATGAAGGAAGCCGACGTCATGGGCGTTGTCGCCTAACCGTTTCTTCCATTTTATTTCCCTTCATGAAGACCATTGGGCGATCAGCCCGGGAGTTTTTCCATGTCTGTCAAACAAATCAAATTCGGTCGTGATGCGCGCGAAAAGCTGCTGCGCGGCGTCGATATCCTCGCCGATGCCGTGAAGGTGACGCTCGGTCCGAGGGGCCGCAACGTCGTGATCGACAAGTCCTTCGGCGCACCGCGCATCACCAAGGACGGCGTTTCGGTGGCCAAGGAAATCGAGCTTGAAGACAAGTTCGAAAACATGGGCGCCCAGATGTTGCGCGAGGTCGCGTCGAAGACCAGCGACATCGCCGGCGACGGCACCACGACGGCAACCGTTCTTGCCCAGGCGATCGTTCGCGAAGGCGCAAAAGCTGTTGCAGCCGGCATGAACCCGATGGACCTGAAGCGCGGTATCGACCTCGCCGTCACCGCCGTCGTCAAGGATCTGCTTGCCAAGGCGCAAAAGATCAATACGTCGGAAGAGATTGCCCAGGTCGGTACCATCTCGGCCAACGGCGAGAAGGAAATCGGTCAGTATATCGCTGATGCGATGCAGAAGGTTGGCAACGATGGCGTCATCACGGTCGAGGAAGCCAAGACCGCTGAAACCGAACTCGAAGTCGTCGAAGGCATGCAGTTCGACCGCGGCTACCTTTCACCTTACTTCGTCACCAATGCCGAAAAGATGGTGGCGGAGTTGGAAGATGCTTATGTGCTATTGCATGAGAAGAAGCTTTCCAACCTGCAGGCCATGCTTCCGATCCTGGAAGCCGTCGTTCAAACCGGCATGCCTCTGTTAATCATTTCCGAAGACGTCGAAGGCGAAGCGCTTGCAACACTCGTCGTCAACAAGCTGCGCGGCGGCCTGAAGATCGCCGCCGTCAAGGCTCCAGGCTTCGGCGATCGCCGCAAGGCTATGCTCGAAGACCTCGCGATCCTGACCGGCGGCACGGTCATTTCCGAAGACCTCGGCATCAAACTCGAAAATGTCACGCTCGACATGCTTGGCCGTTCCAAGAAGATCTCCATTACCAAGGAAAATACCACGATCATCGATGGTGCCGGCACCAAGTCCGACATCGAAGGCCGCGTTGCACAGATCAAGGCCCAGATCGAGGAAACCAGCTCGGATTATGACAAGGAAAAGCTGCAGGAGCGTCTTGCCAAGCTTTCCGGTGGCGTTGCGGTGATCCGTGTCGGCGGCTCGACGGAGATCGAAGTCAAGGAAAAGAAGGACCGCATAGACGACGCGTTGAATGCAACCCGCGCCGCAGTCGAAGAAGGAATCGTTCCCGGCGGCGGCACGGCTCTGCTTAGGGCCTCCATTACCCTTAAGATCATGGGCGAGAACGACGATCAGAATGCCGGCATCAGCATAGTCCGCAAGGCCTTGCAGTCGCTGGTTCGCCAAATCGCCGAAAATGCCGGTGACGAAGGCTCACTGGTCGTTGGCCGTATACTGGAAAGCAATACCGACAATTTCGGTTATAACGCCCAGACCGGCGAGTATGGCGACATGATCGCCATGGGCATCGTCGATCCGGTCAAGGTCGTCCGCACGGCCCTGCAGAACGCCGCTTCGGTTGCCGGCCTGCTGGTGACGACGGAAGCAATGGTTGCCGACCTTCCCAGGAAGGATGCCGCCGGAGGCAGCATGCCTGATATGGGCGGCATGATGTAACGAGGGCCCTTGCGAAACCTCCAAAACTACGCTGCGACCAAGGGCCCCGATCGATAGAGGCCCTTGGTCACACCAATAAAAAGCGCGACTTTACTCTGTGTCTGGAGGTGCCTGGCTCCGCCAGTTCCGTGCTTGCCTCAATATTCCCCGAACAAAGAAGAAATCGGCCGATCAGCCTCGCTGTTCGCCGCTCGACACGCTTCTCAAAGGATCAACGCGATGACTACCCATCCCGCCCAATGCCTCCGATCATCCGTATCCTGCGGGGCCAACATATGATCGGTTATCTAATCCTGGTTCATCGTTATCCCGATCAATTCAAGCGTCTGTTCAGGGCGATCCACAATAGCGAAAATCACTACGTCGTGCATGTCGACAAGAACTCGGGTGCCGATCTCGAAGCCGAAATCCGGAGGTTTCTATTGCCCTATGCCAACGCTGACATGATCAAAAGCGAGAAGGCTCTTTGGGGCGGCTACAGTCTGGTCGATGCCGAACTACGCGGCATGGAGCGCCTGCTGCAAATGGGCGAATGGAGCCATTTCATCAACCTGAGTGGCCAGGACTTTCCGCTGAAACCCCAAAAGCAGATCACCGCATTCCTGAATGCCAACCTCAATTGCGAATTCATCAAGGTTCGGGACCAGGATCGGGAGCGCCCCGACACAATGCACCGCGTCAGCGAATACGTGGTCGAGTTGGAGGAGACCATTCAGCGCACTGCACATTCAAGGCCCTTCCTTACCGACGCCGTACCCTATATCGGCAATCAGTGGATGATCGTGACAAGGGCTTTCTGCGACTTCGTCTGCCACGACCCGAGTGTGGCTCGTTACAAGGCGTTCTATGAAAACACCCTGATTGCAGACGAAGGATTCTTCCAAACGGTGATGATGAATTCTGCGATGCAAAGCGAAATCGTCAACGATGACCTGCGGACGATCGACTGGATTCCCGATGGCACCATAAAGCTGCGTCCCAGAACCTATCAGCGCCAAGACGCCCCTGAACTGATATCAAGCCCCAATCTCTTTGCCCGGAAATTCGATCAGACGGTTGATAGCGAGATTCTCGGGGTCTTGGAACGACATCTCGCCGCCCAGGCTGTTGCAAATGTTGACCGGGTGCAGCTCATGCCGGCGAATGCAGCGTAGACTTGCCTTCCTGACCGCCATGGAAGGAACCACAGCGCCAGATGAGGGTCAGATGGTTGTATTGAACAAACGTCGCAATTCCGGCCATTATCGCGATAGGGATATCGGCTGCCAGGAGGCTTTAGAGCCGGTCTTTCCCGATCTGGCCACGGGTTGACGCCGGACGGCACCCGCCATCCCGGCTTACTCACGCCTGAAAGAGGCTGACATGACACTTCAATTCCCAAACAGCAGCCGCAGTTTCGACGAAGGGAAGCGGTCAGTCCGCTTTCAAGGCTATGATGGCATGTTTGAAGTGCGCTTTCTCATAGAGGCTGCCGCGCTCATGAAGCAAGCCGATCAGAGCTTCGTCGAAGCGGATTATCTCAATGCCTTCGACAGATTGCGTTCGGCTATCCAGGACGCGGCGATCAAAGTCTACAAGCGCAATCGCCGATCGGCCTACACGCTGACTGCAGCCGATCTGAAGTGACGCCGCTCTTCGCGCACATACTTTTTTGAGGACCTTAGGAGAATTCCCGATGATAAAATTCGAAGCCACACAGCCACGTTTGGACGGACCGCGAGCCGCCGTTTACGAATTCGCCAAAAAATACCGATTGAGTGATACGGAAGCCGAGCGGCTCTTTCTCAAGCTCGGTGCTTCAGCGACGCAGGAAGAAATGCTCGCGGAGGCCAAGCTTCCCGCTCCGGAATTCAAAAAATCGACCGCCAAGAGCAAGTGATCACCGGCTTGACCTCAGCCTTCAAACTAAGCTCCTTGGTTTTCGCATTGGAGAGATCGACGTCGAAGCCCGGAAACCACGTCGATTCAATCCTCCGGTGGCAGATTGGCCGGATTCCACACCACTTCCCATAGGTGGCGGTCCGGATCGGTAAAGTATCCAGCGTATCCACCGTAAAAGGTCTCCTCGGCGACCTTTACGATGTCTGCCCCCGCATGCCGGGCCTGTTCCATGACCTCGTCCACCTCACGTCGATGCAAGACGTTGTGGCCAATCGAAAATGAGGTGCTGCTTGCGGGTGCTTTCGCCAGACCGCTGTCGTGGGCCAGGTCGTCCTGGGCCCAAATCGCAAGTTTGACGCCGCTCGACAGGTCAAAGAACGCAACGGCTCCATGCTCGAACTCACGGCCCACGATCCCTTGAGTAGGCAGTTTAAGGCCGTCACGGTAAAAGGCGAGCGACCGCTCAAGATTGGCGACACCCAGCGTCAAGACAGAAATATGCGGCTTCATGGACATTCCTCCATTTCAGTCAGCTCTGGCACATCCGAGATCGAACGGCCCTCGATTCCGCACAGCGCTGTCCAAGGAGCACCGACTGAGAGTTGGGCTTGCGCTTATCACTCGGAGGTGTTTTTTATTGGGCCTTAAGGCATCCCTAATCGCGGACGACATTCTGATCTGCCGCGAAATCTGCGTTGCAAACGGCGTTTAAGTCACAGCGAGAAGCGATCGGCTTTCAACCAGGAGAACGAGGCGAGCCCGCTCCAATGGCTCATGTGATTTCGGAACCGGTCGTTGAAACCAGTATTGTCGTCAGCACGCGATTCATCATATCAGCGATCGAACCTGCGCTGAGAAAATCTAAACCTCATTGTCGGATCTTCGCTTGACGATACGTCATGATGGTGCTCGCTTCTGCATTCGATAGCGATACAGTCCCGCATCCATTCAAGGCACCGCTATGACCCTCGATTCCCAAGCAATATCCGGCGTTGAAGATGTCCCCGTCACCGAAGACCAGAGCGCCCGTAATAAGCTCGTCATCGGTCTCCTGCTGGTTTCGGCCTTCGTCGTCATCCTTAACGAAACCATCATGGGCGTCGCGCTGCCGCACTTGATGGCTGATCTCAAGATTTCCGCAAGCCTGGCGCAATGGCTGACAGCGGCGTTCATGCTGACCATGGCCGTCGTTATTCCGGTGACCGGCTATCTATTGCAGCGCCTGAATACGCGGCCCGTATTCATTTTGGCGATGTCGCTATTCAGCGCCGGCACGCTGATTTCCGCACTCTCGCCGGGCTTTAGCATGCTGGTGATCGGACGGATCGTACAGGCATCCGGCACGGCGATCATGATGCCGCTGTTGATGACCACGATCATGCATCTGGTGCCGCCGCACTCGCGCGGCAAGACGATAGGCAATATCTCCATCGTCATCTCCGTGGCGCCCGCCATCGGCCCGACGATTTCCGGGCTTATCCTGGCAGCGCTTCATTGGCGCTGGATGTTCCTGCTCGTCCTGCCGATCGCGCTCATAGCTCTGGCGCTCGGTGCATGGAAAATCAAGAACGTCACCGAGCCGACGAAGGCGCCGATCGATATCCTCTCTGTCCCCATCTCCGCAATCGGTTTCGGCAGCTTCGTCTATGGCCTGAGCGGACTGGGCGAGGCCGCGCTTGAGACGCCAGCCGTCTCGCCCTGGATTCCGCTCGGCGTAGGTGCGGCGGTCATTGCAATCTTCGTCCTGCGGCAGTTGCGGCTTCAGCGCCAGGACAGGGCATTGCTGGACATGCGCACCTTGACGATCAAGGCCTTCACCATTCCGGTCGTGATGATGGCGATCCTGATGATGTCGATGTTCGGCGTGTTCATCCTGCTGCCGATCTATCTTCAGAACGTGCTGGGGCTGACGACACTTCAGACCGGGTTGCTGTTGCTCCCGGGTGGGTTGATCATGGGACTTTGCGCCCCGACGGTCGGCAGCCTGTTCGACCGGTATGGTCCGATGCCGCTCGTCGTTCCGGGCGCCATTCTGTTCAGCGTCTCGATGTGGGGTCTGACCTTCGTTCAGCAGGACACGCCCGTCTGGATGCTGCTGATCGCCCATATCGTCCTCAGCATTGGCCTTGCGCTGATGTTCACCCCTCTCTTCACTGCGAGCCTCGGAGCACTGCCGCCCAATCTCTATTCGCATGGAAGTGCCATGATCGGCACCACCCAGCAGGTCGCCGGCGCGGCCGGCACCGCGCTCTTCGTTGCGATCATGACGATGGAAGGTTCGAGCCTCACACTTGCCGGCGCCGATGCTGTAGCGGCGACGACGGGTGGGATCCGCGCGGCGTTCTTCTGTGGGGCGGCCATTTCCATTGCAGCTATCGCGACGGCTTTCTTCATCAAGAAGCCGATAGGCGGCCACGGCGTATCGCATTGAAAAGAGGCAATCCGCCTACTCGAAGGACGACACCCATGAAATCCATCACTGGAAAGCGGCCACGGTTCGGGCCCGCCGGTGGTTGTCTCAGTGATGCAGGCACCCACGCTGATTGCCGAGATCGGATACCGCTCGTGAAGTTGCGGCATTCGTCATATGAGGGGCTGCGCGAGGTGGAGGACAACAACGCGGCGATTTACGAGATCGAGTGAGAAAGGCGGGACGAAAAGCATAATCCTCAGCGATCTTTAGAGCGCGTCAGGTCGACTCCCGCATGCCATTCCGGGCCGACCCAATTGGTTTCGACTGCCCGCAAAAGCAGGTGGCTTGCGGCGGTGTTGACTCTGGAGCTCACTCGGCGGAAAACAGGTAATGGCTAGAGAGGAAATACTGATGGCTGACGAGAACAACATAGGACCGAATGCAGTTGCGGCGACGGACGCCGAGGCAAAAACACCTGCTGTCAAGAAGCAGAGGTCGCCACGGCCGCAAAAGACGGCTGCCGAACCGGCGCGCGCTACATCAAAGGCAGTGGCTGTAAAGTCGCCCGTGGCTAAGCCCAGGACGTATAGCGAGCAGGAAAAAGCCGGTAAGCTCAAGCTGATCGGAACGGAAATCACCGAAGGCAAAAGCACCCTCAAGGACGCGATCAAGAAGGCCGGCATATCGGAGCAGACCTACTATAATTGGAAGCGGACCGCGACGCCGGTTGTTCAAAGGAACAAGAAGCCGGTTCCGACCAGCGATGAACTGGGCGATCTGGTCAAGCTCGAAGAGGAGAACCAGAAGCTTCGCAAGCGCCTGGCGGAAAAGTTGCGTGCGGAAAATACGCAACTGCGCAAGAGGCTCGGGCTGGATTGATCCAGGACGAGGCCTTGCAGGCGGTCATTCTATCGATTGACCGCCCGGTCTTGCGCGACTTCAAAGGTCGGGCTCGCCTCCAATCCTGCCGTCGAGGCGAGCAATCGCGAAGGCGACATTCCCTGCGGTAGCGCCTCAAAGGTCGTTTACACCGGGTGTCAGCGCGAAGTATCGTCACTGTCTTGCGCGGTGACAGTTGAAGCGCGCGGTAAGGCGATATATGGATCCGCTGGCAGGAACGCGTGGCGCTGATCGGCGCCGGCTCTGCCACGCATCGCTCAAGGTTGAAATCATATGAAAATGCCACAACGGAATTTCGTTGTTGAATTCAAGTCGGGTCGACGATCGACGAAGGTGCGGACAAGCTCAATTTGGGGTGACACTGACCTCAAGGCTTTCGTTCGCGAATCGGAAGATACGGCGCCGCATCCGTTCAATTCAAATGCAGCACCTCGTACGCCGGACGACGGCGACACAATGCCGCCTGGCCCGATGAATGCGGGTTCTGCTAGCGGACACGTGGGCGAGGTCAGCACTGCAGAAGCAGCGGTACCAACGGGCAACGGCCCAAAGGTTGCTGAGGTTGAGGTGCCGAAGCAGCATGAGACAGATGTTCTAACCGCAGAAGTTGTTGCGCCCGTGCAGGAGAGCGAGCCTGCGCCGCAGCTTCGGAAAACATCAAAAGGCACCCATCGAAAGCGCGCCAAGCGTAGCGCAGCCCCGATCGCGCACATTGCGATGGGCAGGGACGAGCCCCTAAGCGCGGAATCCGTGACTGCCCGAGATTGGGTTTCCTTCGACGAACTAGCTGCCCTTGATGCAGAAAATAAGCGGCTCAACAGCCTGCTGGCCGAACAGCTCCATGCACAGAACGTGCAGCTCAAGAAGATGCTCGAGCGGTTTGATGTCGCGCAAGCAGACCGCTTCAAAAGAGCCATGTCGGCAAACATCAACGCAGCGCGTTGATGTTCTTTCGAGCGGCGAGATCTGCCCGGTGTCGCAAGCTGCGACACGTCGCAGATTTCGTGTAACGAACTGCCCGCCACATCGCGCAGTGGCGGACCTTTCGCGGGACTACAGACCTGGAACGCGGTGGGACACAGACGGCCCAAACCACAACTACCGGATGGTCGATCCCATCCTGACTCTTGGAGTGGTGTCCTGCCCGATCACTGGAGTGCCGATTGTGATCGCACCATTAGGCGCAACCCTCCTCTCACGGGCCTGGCCGTCACAGCCACCGTGCAATATCGACGATGTCATCCGCGCGAGGTCGACCGGGACTGAGAAATCTGACGTGAAGGCGGCCGGTACGGGGACGTCGCCGGTCTTCAGCGGAAATGCATCGAAACCATCATTCACGGCTTCCGCGGCCGGCGTCGTTTTGGCAAACGCGGGTGACTTTTTTCCTCCCTCTGCCGATCACCTTCTTGCATGCCTATAGCCTCGGTTCCTCCCATCAGTGAGGACTCTGCGGCGTCTTCGGGTTCAGTAGCAACGGAAAGTCCAGATCGTCCTTTCCACTCGCGCCGGGACTGTTCTCGCTCCTTCAGCAGCGCGAGATACCGCTCGCGAATCTGCGGCATTGTTAATTCGCCTTTGACCCAGCATTCGATCAGCATATGAAAGGCGGGATCAGGGTCGATTTCGATGCCCAGCCTGCGCGCGCGCCCAAGTGCCTTTGTGACAGCCGCCCGGCGGCTTCCGATTGTCATGCAGAACCTCGATTCGTGTCGAGCCGACGATGCCACGATCCTTCAAAGTGGGCTATATGCCAATACGGGAATATGACGAAGTTCGGGCTGACCGCTATGGGTCCCCCCGAGCTTCAGAAACGCCGACGAGAGGCGGTGCGTGCGGTGTCGGCGGCGCTTGAGCGCACCTGTCTCGACGAGCTTATTACCTCGGTGCAGTGTCATGCGGATCCTCAATCGTAGAAGGTCATGACTGGACAGTCGAACGGCTGCGCCGGGCGGTCCACCGGATGGTGCACGAAAAGCTCGCGGAGCCGGAGCTACTTGTTCGATCGCCGCATTGGCCGGCGGAGGACGATCTGATTAAACTGGTCGCCGGGATCGCAATCGCCGATCCTGATCTATCGCTGCGCGACATTGCTGCCCAATTGGACCGGATGCATGGCCGGCCGCCGCGTGGTGGCCGGAAATGGCAACCGTCTTCCGTCGGGGCGGCTGGACGAAGCGTGTCGCTTCCGGCTCGTTCGCTCATGAGAGCCCGTCACGAGGCGGCCGGATCCGGCCGCCTACTTAGCAACGCGTTCGGGTTTGCCTTTTGTTTTGGTCGATGCAAACTCTTCGGGCTGCTTTTCGCTCATGGATTTTTCCGTGCTCTTGGAGGCGCCCTTTACCTTATTCTTGGACGTCTCGCCGCGCTTTGCTGATAAGGCAGCACCTGAGGCCGTCTGCTGAGCTTTGGATTTTGCTGGCATTTCGGGCACCGTTGCGTTCGAGGCACTAGATTGATGCTCGGGCTCAAGAGTGCGTTTGTCTTTCGATGGCTTTCGGTCAGTGGCGGCGACACCGCTCGCCGGCTTTCTCGCCTCGGCGACCGTCTTGGCTCGCTTGTCAGCTTTGGATCCTGATTGCTTCGCGGTAGATTGGGGCCTGCTTCCAATCTCTTCGAAAGCCTTCAGCCAGTGTTTGAGGTCCTCGCCATGCGGACGGCCCTCCTGCTCCCATATTTCATAGGCTCGTTTTCGGATTTGTTCCTCTCGCGTCGCCTTCACGGTTTGCTCCTCCGAGTTGCAAGGGAACTGAGATAGTGCTGTTGCCTCGAAAGCAAAGAGCTCGTTCGGATGGTTCGCCATCATGGTGGAACATTTTTGGTTTCACAGGCTCAGGGCTGCGCGTACGAGACGAGCCTTGGGCTCTCCGTAGCGATCCTGCACCAGACCCAATTTGCGCATAGAGAATCTCATCGATGAAGAGCCGGTGCGCACCGAGCGGGCCGACAAGAACTCCCTCCCTGTCCGCGTCAAACCGGCGGCCAACGACCGCTTCGAGCAGCCAGTCCGGGAGCGCCTCCTGCCTAAGCAGAAGACTAGGCACCAAACAATCGGCGGTCCCAATAGACCGGCTGATGCAAGCTTGCCCCGATTTGTGGGAATTCCGGATGAGCCGGATTAATCAGGACATTGTGGTCGAGGCGCGCCACCACGCTGGGCACCAGCAGGATCGCACTTCGCTTTTCCAAGCACCATTGTTCACCGAACTTCCTACTCACGGTCGCCGGCATCGCATCCCAACCAGGAAGTGCTGGAGGCGAGAAGACTTCATACGTTAATCCGCGTGGAATGGTGATCTCGACATAGTGCTGGCTGGGTGGCAAACGGCCTCCATCCCTCCTGGAGGGAGGCATCCATGTCCCGAGCATTGGTCATGACGTCCCACGCCCGCAAGGGCCGGATTCATCCTGCAGCGGGCCAGACCACCGGCACAGTTCACGCGAACCGGGTCGCTGTTCTCGCGCGCGCTTTTGCGGCTTCTTCTTCGCGGTCGCGCGGCGGTTGCGAAGTCTCGAGTGAAACGAGCAGTTCGCGGGAACATGCCGCGATCGAACCGACCGCGCGGTCGAACGCCGCCTCATTACGTTTCGACGGTTTGTTCGTTCCGCTCAGCTTTCGCACAAACTGCAGCGCGGCGTTATGGATTTCCTGGTCGGTCGCAGGCGGATCGAAATTGAACAAAGTTCTTATGTTTCGGCACATGACTTGCTCCCAGTCGTCTTCGTCGTCTTCGTCGTCTTCGTCGTCTTCGTCATCGTCGTCTCCTTCCCACCTTGACAGCGGGCGGCGGCTTAGCAGGCCTCAGGGGCTATTGCGTGCTTTCCAGCCATCTCCCCTCAACCAGATAGCCTTGATGCCTGCTGCGGTTTGGCGGAAGACACGCTAGATGACCAAAAATAACCAAACAGAACTTATAAGTCATCCTCGCGTCCATCGGTCCAGGCATAGAGCACAATGCGCCACAGCGTTAGCGGCACCGTTGACGGCGACTTCCACCGCGCTGCCGGCGCCGGAATCAATGCATTCCCCCATCACGACCACGCAGCTCGTATAAGACCAGTCGCCCGATGGTTTGCAATCCGGACATTGCCCCCATTGCAGCCGCCGTGGCATCGGACCCGCGTCAGCCCTTTGGTAGCGGCGACGGTCGATGAAAGGCGGACCGCTAGATCAGACAATGATTTCAGAGAATCTGCGGGCAATGTCCCCAAGGCCGACACCGAGGCCAGCGGACGGTGCAGCAAATGGTTCAGGTCGAGATCGTATCGTCCGAAATTCCATCGCGGATACACGTTTGAAGCCGCGTGGACGCGGGCCATCGTCACACCTTGCGCCTTGGCATCGGCCATCGAATGATAACCGGCTCTTCACCTTCGGCATAACGGAACGGAACCGCGGATCGCCTTCCTTGCGACGGCGTCCTCGTCCCTTCATTTTGCGGAAATCTCCCGTGCGGCCTCGCGGACCGTCTGCATCAGAATAGATAGCGGCAGCGACGGAAGTGCGTCGGTACGCATCGTCAGTCCCACAGGCCCTTTCGTTTCGCTCGTGTCGATCGGCAACGCCGCCAGGATGCCGTCCTCGATATCGGCGGCCACGACACCGGTCGAGATGATCCAGATTGCATCGCTCGACCGCAGGAATGCACGGCCGAAAGAATCGGAGACCGTCTCGATCTGGTTCGGCAGGTTCGGCACGCCGTTGGCGATCAGGAAACTCTCGACGAAAGGGCGGATGATCGAGGCCCGCGTCGGCATCAGCACCGTATAATCACCGAGCGCCGCAAAAGGCGACTGTTTGGCTTTCAGCAGCGGATGGCCTACTCTCACGGCAAAGACCACCTGCTCGGAATAGAGATGCTCAAAGGAAAAGCCCGCCATCTTTTCCGCCCCGGCGAGGCGCCCGACGACGACATCGAGATCGCCGACGCGAAGCTGTTCCAGAAGGACCGCGTTCTCGCCGGTTACGATCTTGATGCGGCTCCAGGTATTCTCTTTAAGGAATAGTTCCATCGCCCGCGGCATGACGCGCGTCGAGACCGTCGGAAGCGCGCCGATGCGGATCGGCGGAGCGTCGCCCACCCGTTCCTGGGTGACGGAATCGAGCCCATGACGGAGCGCCGCCAGCGCCGCGCCTGCGTGCTTCAGGAATACCTCGCCGTATCGGGTGATCTTTATGCCGCGTCCGTCGCGCTCGAAAACGTCGACGCCAAGCACCTCTTCCAGTTCACGGATCGTCTTCGTCACCGCCGGCTGGCTGACACGCAGGAGTCCCGCTGCCTTCATGACGCTTTTCTGACGCGCAACCTCGACAAAGGTCTGCAGATGGCGAAACTTGATGCGGCTGTCGATCATGTGTCACATAACCCATAAGTTATCGGAAAGCCACGAAATATCATTTTACCTAACCGAATTAAACATTCAATTTCGCCTTAGGAGGAAGCCCCGTGCAATTTGCTCGCGTCAATGATGTCACGATCCACTACCAGATCATTGGCGGTCCGGCCGACAAGCCGGTCATCGTCTTTGCCAATTCGCTCGGCACGGATTTCCGGATCTGGCGCGATGTGATCGTGCGGCTCGCAGGAGACTTTGCGATCGTACTTTACGACAAGCGCGGACACGGCCTCTCGGATGTCGGCCAGGTGCCATATTCGATCGAGGACCATGCCTCCGACCTGATCGGTCTCCTAGAGACGCTTGAGGTCGAACAGGCCTTCATCTGCGGCCTTTCGGTCGGCGGCCTCATCGCGCAATCTCTCTATCAGCAGCGCCCGGACCTTGTGCGCGGCCTCATCCTTTGCGATACGGCACACAAGATCGGCACCCAGGAAAGCTGGAACACGCGGATTGCCACCGTTGGAAAAGAGGGAATCGGCAGCATCGTCGATCGGGTGATGGAGCTGTGGTTCACACCGGCATTCCGCCGCCCGGAAAACGCCGCTTATCACGGCTACAGCAATATGCTGGCCCGTCAGCCGCTCGAAGGCTACATCGCGACCTGCGAGTCGATCCGTGATGCCGACTACACCGAGGCTGCAAAGAAGATTGCGGTTCCCACCATCTGCATCGCCGGCGATCAGGACGGCTCGACGCCGCCGGACCTGGTGAGGTCGACCGCGCAGCTGATCCCGAATGCCCGTTTTGAAGTGATCCGCGATGCCGGTCACATCCCCTGCGTCGAACAGCCGGAGGCACTCACCGCCATCATCCGTGCCTTCATCGACTTTGCCTTGCATGGAGAACAGAGCCCATGAATGAAGCCCCGATCCCGTCCGAACGCTACAGGCAGGGCATGGCGACCCGCCGCGCGATCCTCGGCGACGATCACGTCGATCGCGCCGAAGTAGGCTCGACGGCTTTCGACAAGCCGTTTCAGGACCTGATCACGGAGGCTGCCTGGGGACATGTCTGGTCGCGTCCGGCGTTTACCAAGCGCGAGCGTTCGATCGTGACGATCGCGCTTCTGGCGGCACTGGGCCAGGACGACGAGGTTGCGATGCATGTGCGCGCCACAGCCAATACCGGTGCCAGCCGCGATGATGTTTGTGAAGCGCTTCTGCATGTGGCGATCTATGCAGGCGTTCCGGCAGCCAATCACGCAATCAAGATCGCCAAGCAGGTTTTCGAGCAAATGGACGCCGAAAAGGCAGCCTGAGAGGAAGAGATGTCCGATATCCCGAACCGCAAGCCGGAAACTGGCGCCTTCTTCGCCCGCGACCGCGCCTGGCACCCACCGGCCTATGCGCCCGGTTACAAGACATCGGTGCTGCGCTCTCCACAGCGCGCACTCTTATCGCTCGATGGCACGATTTCCGAGATTACCGGACCGGTCTTCGGCCACTCGATCATCGGCGAACTCGACAACGACCTGATCCACAATTTCGCCCGCCCCGGCGAAAGCGCCATCGGCGAGCGTATTATCGTTCACGGCCGGGTGCTCGACGAACGTCGCCAGCCGGTTGCGGGCGCGCTGGTCGAATTCTGGCAGGCCAATGCCGGCGGGCGCTATCGCCACAAGAAAGAAACCTATCTTGCGGCCATCGATCCGAATTTCGGCGGCTGCGGGCGCTGCATCACCGACGAGTATGGGCAATATTCCTTCCGCACCATTCGCCCCGGCGCCTATCCGTGGCCGAACGGCGTCAACGACTGGCGCCCGGCGCATATCCACTTTTCGATCTTCGGTCACGGCTTTGCCCAGCGGCTGATCACGCAGATGTATTTCGAAGGCGATCCGATGATCTGGAAATGTCCGATCGTCGGCACGATCCCGGACAAGGCAGCGATCGAGCAGCTGATTGCACCGCTCGACTGGGGCAACACCATCCCCATGGATGCGCGCGCCTATAAGTTTGATATCGTGCTGCGCGGCCGCCGTTCGACACTGTTCGAAAATCGGCTGGAGGGCAACTGACTATGCAGGAATCCAGCTATCTCAAGGAAACCCCGTCGCAAACGGCAGGTCCCTATGTCCATATCGGCCTGACGCCGAATTTCTGCGATATCGGCGGCGTTTACGCAGAAGACCTCGGCAGCGCGATGGTCAACGACAAGACGCTCGGCGAACGCATCACCGTCACAGGCCGTATTTATGACGGCACAGGCGCGCTCGTGCGTGACGCAGTGGTCGAAATCTGGCAAGCCGACAGCGCCGGGCTTTACAACAGCCCATCGGAAATGCGCGGTACGGCCGACCCGAATTTCACCGGTTGGGGGCGCTGCCCGACCAGCGCCGAAGACGGCGCCTACATCTTCGAAACCGTCAAGCCCGGCCGCGTCCCGTTCAAGGACGGCAGCATGATGGCGCCGCACATCTCGTTCTGGATCGTCGCGCGCGGCATCAATATCGGACTCCACACCCGTATGTATTTTCCCGAAGAGGCGGACGCCAACAAGGCCGATCCGCTGCTTTCCCGTATCGAGCACCGCGAGCGCACTGCAACAATGATCGCGTCCCGCGATGACACAACCTGTACGTTTGATATCCGCCTTCAGGGGGAGCAGGAAACCGTATTTCTCGACATTTGACCATGATGTAAAATAAGAGGTTTTGCCTTTATGGTGCAGGCAACTCCTGGCGGAGGGCAATGCCGTTGACGGTCAGGACTACAATCAAAGAGAGCTGCGCGCATGACAAAACAGCGATATGCGGGTTGTTAAAAATGCTGCACCGCAGTAAGACTTGGACGGGCTGAACGGTGATGGTGGAAACATGCAGAAAACATTCGGGCACGTCCTGTCCGCACACAAGGGTCTTGGTCCAGGTTTCGACTTCCTCAGAATTGCTCTGGCTTTTTCAATCGTATTTGCACATTCGCTTTTGCTGACCGGAAATGACGCGTTTTTTCGTTCGAGCCCGCTTTGGTTTGCGGAATACGCACTGGTGCCGATGTTCTTTGCGCTCAGCGGTTTTCTGATCGCCGGCAGCGCTCAGCGGCTCAGCCTCAAGAACTTTCTCCTGAACCGCGGATTGCGCATTGTCCCAGCCCTTGCCGTCGATATCGTCGTCTGCGCGCTCATCATCGGCCCCCTGGTGACGACCGTCGCCTCGCGCGACTATTTTCTTGGTGCCGATTTCTACAAGTATTTCCTCAACATCGTCGGCTGGATCCATTACAGCCTGCCGGGCGTGTTTGAAGAGAACCCGACGCATCGGGTGAACGGGGCTCTCTGGACCGTGCCTTGGGAAATCTTCTGCTACATCATCATGTCTGCGCTGATGATCACCTCGATCATCAAGTCGTGGCAGAAGCTGGCACTTTTGACTGGCGGCTTCATCCTGGCCGGGCTCGTCGTCCAGTTCCTCGGACATCTGCTGCCCTATCGCATAAACCTGGTTTTGAGCACGCTATTCGTCAGCCGCGGCGCCCAACTGGTGTTCGCGTTTCTGCTCGGCATCCTCGCCTATCAATTGCGGGATTTTATTCCGCACAAAAGATCGCTGTTTGTGGCCAGCCTGGCGATTTCCGTCCTGGCGATGCTCCTTTTGAGCAGCCCATCCATCGAGAGCGTGCCGAACAGGCTGCTCGTCCTGCCGGCACTCGTCTATATCACGATATTTGTCGGCCTGACGCCGGTACCCTTGCCCTCCGTCTTTCACAAGGGCGACTACTCTTACGGCGTCTACCTCTATCACGATCCCTTTCTACAGATTTTGATCAGCCTGGCACCGGGTTTGTTCCTCATCCCCAAGACGGGAGCGCTCGCACTCTATGCCGTCGGCATCTGTGCCGCCCTGGGTATCGCCGTCTTTTCCTGGCATATGATCGAAAAACCCATCCTGGGCATGCGAAAGAAATTCTCGTTCGTTGCAAAGGCGCGTGGCGTCGACGAGAATGCGGATACAAAAATCCTGTCCGTCGAAGAGCCGGTAAAGGTATAGTCGGCAAAGGAGCGGAAAGCCTTTGTCCCTAGTCTTCCGGGATTTCGGTAGCCATGCGGTCCTTCTGCCGCCAAACTGGCGGCAGAGCAGGCAGAAATCAATGAGACGTCACGTGACCACACCGGCCTTCGACCACCCGTTTCTGTGCGGCCTTCTCGGCGACGACGAGGTTGCTGCCTATCTTTCGGCCGATGCCGATATCCGCGCCATGCTCTCTTTCGAACGAGCGCTTGCGAAGGCCGAAAGCATCCACGGCCTGATCCCGGAAAAGGCGGCAAGCCGCATTGCCGACGCCTGTAAAGGCTTCACTGCCGATATGGCCGGCCTCAAGGCCGCGACCGCCAGGGACGGCGTCGTGGTTCCCGAGCTTATCAAGCAACTGCGCAAGTCCGTGGGCGGCGACGCGGCCGAGCATATCCATTTCGGCGCGACCAGCCAGGACGTCATCGACACCAGCCTGATGATCAGGCTGAAATCGATCGCCTTTCTTTTCTCCGGCCGGCTCGGTGCCGCTATTTTCGCTCTCGACGCGCTCGACCGCGAATTCGGCCAGAACACCCTGATGGGTCATACCCGCATGCAGGCCGCAATCCCGATTGCCGTTTCCGATCGTCTGCGGACATGGCGGGCACCGCTTGAACTTTATCGCGGCCGGCTGACGGAACAGTCTTTTCCCGTCCAGTTCGGTGGCGCGGCCGGAACGCTGGACAAGCTTGGCGACAAGGCGGCCGCCATCCGCGCTTCACTTGCCCAGGAACTCGGGCTCGCTGACGAACCGCAATGGCAAAGCCAGCGTGCCATGATCGCCGATCTTACCAACCTTTTCTCGCTGATCACCGGCAGCCTCGGGAAGATGGGCCAGGACATAGCCCTTCTGGCGCAGGCGGGCGGCGAGATCGAACTTGCTGGCGGCGGCGGTTCGTCTGCCATGGCACATAAGCAAAATCCCGTCGCGGCCGAGACGCTTGTTGCGCTTGCCCGCTTCAACGCCGCCCAGCTTTCCGCCATCCATCAATCGCTCGTTCACGAACAGGAACGTTCAGGTGCCGCCTGGACGCTCGAATGGCTCGTGATACCGCAGATGGTGATGGCGACCGCCGCCGCCCTGCGGCTTGCACGTGAGTTGACCGGCAATATCTTGCGCCTCGGAAGATCATAGACCATGGCGACGTCATGGTAGTACGAAACATAATTCTCCGGTTATGAATTACGGCATTTATTTCATTTTACATTACTATTCCGCATGACACACTGACGCGAAAATTATTAGCTTCGCGCTAATCCGGCGGTGGAGTGCGCCGGACACAAAGGGAGAGGAAAACATGAAACGGATGGTTCTGGCCGCTGCAGCGGCACTCGTCATGGGCGCGGCCGCCTATGCCGACACGATCAAGGTCGGCGTTGTCGGCCCATTTTCGGGTCCGTTCGCGCTGCAGGGCAAGAACTTCAAGGCTGGTATCGACGCCTACATGGCAACGAACGGCGCCAAGATCGGCGACAACACCATCGAAGTAATCTATCGCGATCTGCCGGCCGCCGATCCGGCGCAGTCTAAGGCGCTTGCCCAGGAACTCGTCGTCAAGGAAAAGGTCCAGTATCTCGCCGGCTTTTATTTTACGCCGGATGCAATGGCCGTCACGCCCATCCTGAAGCAGGCAAATACGCCGCTCGTCATCATGAACGCGGCGACCTCGGCGATCGTCACCAAGAGCCCGCTGGTCGTTCGTACATCCTTCACCCTCTGGCAGACCTCCACGCCAATCGCCAAGGTCGCCTTCGACAAGGGTGTGAAGAAAGTCATCTCCGTCGTCAGCGATTATGGTCCGGGCGTCGACGCTGAAAATGCATTCAAGGCGGGCTTCGAAAAGGCCGGCGGCGAAATCGTCGAGGCGATCCGCATGCCGCTTGCCACCAATGATTTCAGCCCGATCATGCAGCGCATCAAAGACTCCGGCGCACAAGGCGTCTTCGCCTTCTTGCCATCCGGGCCGACGACGCTCGGCTTCGTGAAGGCCTATGACGAAAATGGTCTGAAGGCCGGCGGCATCCAGCTCTTTGCCCCCGGCGACCTGACGCAGGAATCTGACTTGCCGGCACTCGGCGATGCCGCGCTCGGCATGCTGACGACGTTCCATTATGCGGTTTCGCATGATTCGCCGGAAAACAGGGCCTTCGTCGAAGCCACCGGCAAGGCGCTCGGCAACCCGTCCGAACTCACCTTCCCCGCGGTTGGCGCCTATGACGGCATGCACGTCATCTACAAGATGATCGAGGCGACCGGCGGAAAGCAGGACGCCGAAAAGGCCGTCGAAGCCGTGAAAGGTCTCTCCTGGACAAGCCCGCGCGGCCCGGTTTCGATCGATCCGGAAAGCCGCCATCTCACGCAGAATATCTATCTGCGCGAAGTCACCAAGGATGCGGGCGGCAAATACATCAACAAGGAAATCCAGGTCTTCGAAAAGCAGGGTGATCCGGGTCTGGCGGCTATGAAGTAAACCGCCTGTCATGAGGGCGCGATCGTGGAAACCGCCCCCTCATCCTGTCCTCTCCCAGCGCCGCAAATCCCTTCTCCCAAGCGAGAGGATGCCGGCAGGCGGACGAGGAGGCGGCACGGTACGCGGGACGATGTAGAGCGAGAGCCATCGGCGCGGCTTCATGGACGACAAAAGGAACACACGAACCTCATGCAAACTGTCTTCAGCATAGCCGTCGATGCGCTTGCCTATGGCATGGTGCTGTTCGTGATCTCGATCGGCCTGTCAGTCACCATGGGCCTGATGCGCGTCGTCAACCTCGCCCATGGCGCCTTCGCAATGATCGGCGGCTATATCGCCTCCTACGCAGCGCATGATCTCGGTCTCGGGTACGGAATAGCAGTTATTGTCGCCGTCGTCGGAACCATCGTCATCGCCATTCCTGTCGAACGCTTCCTATTCCGCCGCATCTATGGTGCGCCGGAACTTACCCAGGTGCTGATGACGATCGGCATCACCTTCTGCATCATCGGCATCGCCAACTACGTCATGGGACCGACGCTGAAGACCATTCCGCTGCCCGACGGCTTGCGAGGCTCCGCCGATCTTGGTTTTCGCACCATTCCGGTGCACCGGCTTTTTGCCATCCTTTGCGGCCTCGCCGTCGCAGCCGCCCTTTGGTACACGATCGAGAAGACGAGTTTCGGCGTGAAACTGCGCGCGTCCGTCGACAATGCCGCCATGGCCGCAGCGCTTGGGGTGCGCACGGAGATCATCTATGCGCTAAGCTTCGCCGTCGCCGTCGGCCTTTCAGCCTTCGGCGGCGTGGTCGGCGCCGAGCTCTTGCCTGTCGAGCCCTATTATGCGCTGCGCTACATGGTGACCTTCCTCGTTGTCGTCTCGGTCGGCGGCGCGGGCTCCATTCCGGGTGCTCTGATTGCCTGCCTGGTGCTCGGCGGCATCGATACCACGGGCCGCTATCTGATGCCGGAATATGGGGAATTCTTCTTCTATCTCGCCGTCATCGCCATCATCTGCGTTTTCCCGCGCGGCTTTGCCGGAAGGATGAAGTAGGATGACGATCGCCATGAACACACAAATAACGACGGCCGCACCCACCCGGCGCCATCGCTCGCTTGGCCGCGATGCGGCCGGCATTGCCGCAATCCTTGTGCTCGCCGGTTTTGGCTATCTGCTCTTTCCGGATAACCTTGCGCTGCTGACGCGCGTCATCGCGATCTCCTTGCTCGTCCTGTCGCTCGATCTCGTCACCGGCTATTGCGGCGTGGCGACGCTCGGTCACGCCGCGCTCTTCGGCTCCGGTGCTTATGCGGCGGGCATTGTCTCGGCCCATTACGGCATCACCGATCCGCTCCTGATGACCGCTGCCGGTGTCGCCGGCGGTGCGGCTGCGGGCCTCGTCTGCGGTTTCGTCGTCCTGCGCGCCCATGGCCTGCCGCAGCTTGTCCTTTCGATCGCGCTCATCCACCTCTTCCACGAATTCGCCAATAAGGCGTCGTCCTGGACCGGCGGCAGCGACGGCCTTTCGGGCGTCTCGGCCGATCCGGTGTTCGGCATCTTCGAGTTCGATCTTTACGGCCACACTGCCTATGTTTTCGGGGTGATCCTGCTGCTTGCCGTTGTCATTCTGCTCCGCCTTCTGGTGCGTTCGCCCTTCGGCATGCTCTGCCGCGGCATCAAGGAAGACGCCTTGCGCATCCGCGCAATGGGCGCTTCACCGAAAGCAGCGTTGATGAAGATGTATGTCATCTCCGGTGCGGTCGCCGGTGTTGGTGGTGCGCTCAACGCCATCTCGACGCAGGTCGTCGGCCTCGACAGCCTCTCCTTCACGCTTTCGGCCGAAAGCCTTGTCATGCTTGTGCTCGGCGGCACCGGCTCGCTCTTCGGTGCGCTCTCCGGCACCGTCATCTTCATGCTCTTCGAGGATTATGTGTCGGCTGCAAACCCTTTCCATTGGCTGACGATGGTCGGCGCGCTTCTGATTGCCGTCGTACTCTTCGCTCCGAAGGGGCTTTACGGGACCGCAGCTGCCTTCTTCGCCCGCCGCAGGGAGGCCGAATGAGCCCCGTCTTCGAAGTCATCAATCTCAGGAAATCCTTCGGCGGCCTTGCGGTCACCAACAACGTGTCGATCTCGATGGCACCAGGTGATCGCGTCGCGCTCATCGGCCCCAACGGCGCCGGCAAGACCACTTTCGTCAATCTCGTCACCGGCAACCTTCCGCCGGACTCCGGCGACGTGCGCCTCGCTGGCGAGACCGTGACCAGGATCGGTGCGGCAGGCCGCGTCAGGCGCGGCCTCGTCCGTTCCTTCCAGGTCACCCGGCTCTTCCAGGAAATGACGCCGGCCGAACATGTCGCGCTTGCGATCCTGCAGCGCGACGGACGCACGGGCCGGATGTTCGGAAACTTTCTCAAAATGCCGAACGTCATGGCAGAAGTCGTCGATCTGCTCGGCACGCTCGGCCTTAACGATCTCATGCATCGCAAGGTCAGGGAAATTGCTTATGGTCAGCAGCGCCTCCTCGAAATTGCCGTCGCCATGGCACTGAAGCCGAAAGTGCTGTTGCTTGACGAGCCCGCAGCAGGCGTGCCCCAGAGCGACACCGGCCGCATCGAACAGGCGCTCGCCGATCTGCCCGCCGATCTAGCGGTCCTGATGATCGAGCACGACATGGATCTCGTCTTCCGCTTCGCCAGGCGCGTCATCGTGCTTGCGGCAGGCGCCATCATCTTCGATGGCGCCCCAGCCGACGTCACCAAGGATGCCCGCGTGCGCGAGGCCTATCTCGGGAGCTATGCCAATGCCAGCCACGCCGCTTGATGTCGAAAATCTCTCCGCCGGCTATGGACCGACGCGGGTTCTGGAGGGCGTCTCCTTTTCTATGCCCGCTGGCGCGCGCCTTGCCATCCTCGGCCGCAACGGAATGGGCAAGACAACCTTGCTTGCGACGCTTGCCGGACAGACCAAGCTTTATGATGGCCGCATCCGCCTTGGCTCCTCCGACGTTACGGCAATGGCCAGCGCCGCTCGCGCCCATCAGGGGCTCGGGTATGTGCCGCAGGCGCGCTGCATCTTCCCGACGCTGACGGTCGAGGAAAATCTCTTCGTTGGCCTCAAGGGACGGCCGAAGACGGCGCTCGAAGAGGCCTACCAGATGTTTCCGCGCCTGAAGGAACGCCGCCGCAATCTCGGCAGCCAGCTCTCCGGCGGCGAGCAGCAGATGCTTTCGACCGCCCGCACCATTCTCGGCCGCCCCTCCGTGCTGCTGCTCGACGAACCGTTGGAAGGTCTCGCACCCGTCATCTGCGAAGAGCTGATGGCAGCGTTTTCCGAACTCGCTCAAACCGGCGACATGACGATACTGCTCGTCGAACAGCGCATCCAGAGCGCACTCGACTTCGCCGATCAGGTCATCATTCTGGAGCGCGGCCGCCTTGCCTGGACCGGCACACCCGATGCGCTATCGACGGATCACGATGCCGTGGAACGCCTGCTCGGCGTCGGCGGCTTGCATTAGGCCCTATGCGCGGCCTAGTCGTTCGTCACCTCGAAAGCCGCGTCATAGGTGACCATGCCTGCCGGCATTTCGCCGCTGAAACACAACGCCTGGAAATATTCGGGCGGAACCCCTGCAAGCCTGAGGCGCGCATCCGCCCTGAAGCCGAACCGGCCGTAATAATTCGGATCTCCAAGCAGGAGACATCCATTGGCATTGCGTTTTCGGATGGCTGCGAGCCCTTCGCGCACCAGAGCGCTGCCGATGCCCTCGCGCTGTCTTTCAGGCGCGACGGCGATCGGACCCAGGCCGTACCAACCGAGATCTTCGCCGTCGATCATCACGGGTGAGAACGCGATATGGCCGATGATGCCGCTTTCGTCTTCGGCAACCAACGTCACGGAAAGCGCTCCGTTCCTGCGCAGGGCGTCGACAATTGCCGTTTCCGTCTGGCTGCTGTAAGCCTTGCCGGCGAATGCCGTGCTAACCAGCGCGCGGATCGCCGGGATATCGGCTTCGGTCTCGTTGCGGATGCGCATGATGATCCTCCACTCTAGGGCCGGACATAACAGACCGCAGCGGCCTGCGTCAAAGCCACTGCTTGCATTGACACGGCAACTCCTCTTCAATCAGCCGTAACAATGAGGAGTCTGGTTTGTCTTTTCACTTGTTCGACCTCGGCCATGCGCTGGCGCTCGGCCTTGCAGAACACGGCGCTTCCCTCGTCATCAACGGCCGCAATGCCCGGAAAGCAGCCGCCGCAGCGGAGACGATCAGGGCAAGAGGATTCCATGCGCTGAGCGCGGCCTTCGACGTGACCGACGCTGCCGCGGCGCGCGATGGCATCGCCTATATCGAAAGCGAGATCGGCCCGGTGGACATCCTCGTCAATAATGCCGGAATGCAGTTTCGAACGCCGCTGGAATCTTTCCCGATCGAAAAGTGGGATGAACTGCTGAAGACCAACGTCTCAAGCATCTTTTACGTCAGCCAGGCGGCGGCGCAGGCAATGATTGCCCGCGGAAAAGGCAAGATCATCAACATCGCCTCCGTCCAGGCCGAACTCGCTCGCCCGGGCATTGCCCCTTATACGGCGACCAAGGGTGCGGTCAGAAATCTCACCGGCGGCATGGCGACAGATTGGGTAAAATACGGCCTGCAGGCGAACGCGATCGCACCCGGCTATTTCAAGACGCCACTCAACCAGGCGCTGGTGGACGATCCGAATTTCTCGGCTTGGCTGGAGAACCGGACACCTGCAGGCCGATGGGGCAACGGGAGAACTGGTCGGCGCAGTCGTCTTTCTCGCCTCGGACGCTTCCTCCTTCGTCAACGGCCACATGCTGATGGTCGATGGCGGCATCACCGCCAGCCTTTAGATAGGGACGCCGGAAAGCAGAGAATTGTATTTTCGTCCTGGAAGGGCCACCTAATATGGCAGGAACTGTCCGCCGCCTCACAGACTCCGGCATTTCCGTTTACGGAAAACAAACCATGTCCGGCTGCATTCGGATCCAAATACTGCTGCCTTAGGAAAATCTACTCCTTCTGCTGCTAGCGATTGGGACAATAGGCAGGATAGAGGCAACCCCGCGGAATTCCGCACTTCGCATCAGGGTTAAACTATGATTACGATAGCGCCACGCGGGAGCCCGATTTTGAAGAACCATGAGTAACGATCAGTTTCAGGTAAAATTTTGGGGCGTTCGCGGCAGCATCCCGGTATCGGGCCCCGAATTCGACCGCTACGGCGGCAACACTTCCTGCATCGAAGTCCGCTGCGGCGACCACCTGATGATCTTCGATGCAGGCTCCGGCCTGCGCGAGGCGGGGTTTGCCATGCTTAATGAAGGCGTCACGCACGTCGATCTGTTCTTTAGCCACTGTCATTACGACCACATCATCGGTCTGCCCTTCTTCAAGGCGATCTACTATCCCTCGATAAACGTCAACATCTGGTCCGGCCATCTGAACGGCAAGATGAGCACCAAGGAGATGGTCGATCAGTTCATCAGCCCGCCATGGTTCCCGGTGAAGACGGATATCTGTCAGGCAACGATGAACTTCCGCGACTTTCGTGCCGGCGACACGCTTTCCCCGCATAGCGGCGTCCGCATAAAGACCTACATGCTCAATCATCCCGGTGGCGCAATCGGCTATCGGATCGAGTGGGAGGGCCGCGCAATCGCCCTCGTTTTCGACATCGAACACATTCCGGGAACACACGACCCCGTCGCGCTGGAAATGATGAAAGGTGCGGATCTGGCGATCTACGACTGCACCTACAACGAAGACGAGATGCAGCGTTTCAAGGGTTTCGGCCACTCGACCTGGCAGCACGGCACGGAACTTGCCAAAATGGCCGGGACGAAGCGCTTTGCGCTCTTCCACCATGCGCCGTCGCGCACAGACGAGCAGCTCGGCAAAATGGAAAAGGATGCCCAGGCGGCGTTTCCCGGCGCGTTCGCGGCGCGTGACAATCAGGTTGTCGACATCTGATCTTTCACAAGGGCAGTCGCCGGCTTCCATGCGATCGCCGGGTGATCGCCGGTTTCTGCAAGGAACCCCTCGGTAAATTTCCACGCAGTCGCGTCATGTGCGAGATGATGGGTCAGCAAGCCGACCGGTTCGTGGCGGCCTTCGAAACGGTCCTGCAGTTCCGTCACCAGTTCGCTTACAAGTTCGTCATGCGGCTTTCCGACGCGCGGCCCCTTTCGGTCCGCTCCTCGTCCCATGACGTCGATATGGGTGTTGAGGAGCGGGATCGAGGCTTCCTCGGCCGCCCGGCCGAAAGCCGACATGCATTCGAAACCGAGCGCCGGGAGCTTTGAAACAAGGCTCCCGTCGATGCGGTTCCACGGCGGCACCAGCATGGGAATGAACCGCGCCGGATGCAGTCGCTGCAGTGTCAGAAAGCCGCTATAAAGTTCGCCAAGCACGGCCTCCGCCAGGCGGTGTCCGCCAAGCTCCTGCTTTTTCTCTTGCGGCGGCGCATGGTTCTCATGCGACCAACCATGCACGGCAACGCTGACGCCGCTCGCAGCCGAAAGCCGCTCGGAAAGCGCCGGACCGGTCTTTGCCGGAACGACAGCAACGGTCAACGGCGTCTCATGCGCGTTTGCAAGGCCGAGCAATCTGTCCAGCGCCGCCGTCGGCTCGATCGCATCGTCATCGCGCCACCAGAAGCGGGCCACTTTTCCAGCCTCCTGCCAGCGCGCAAGTTCTTCATGGAGGGGTCTCCAGACCGAATTGCCGCTCATGGTTCAACTCCTGCGTATATTTTCAGTATCCCGTCCAGTTCCCTGGCGGCGATCTCCAACGATCGCTCTTCCAGCACGAAACGCCGCGCCGCTTCCCCCATCTCCTGGCGTCGCGCCGGATCGTGCAGCAGCCGGTCGATCGCGGCCGCAAAGGCGCCGACATTGCCATCCGCCGTTAATATGCCGGTCACGCCATCTTGGATCACCGCGGGCACGCCCGCGGTTCGCTGCGCCACCGCCGGCAAACCGGCCGCCTGAGCTTCCAGATAGGCAAGACCGTAGGCTTCGCCACAGCCAGGCCAGACATAAAGGCCTGATGTGCAGAGCAGACAGGCGACGTCGCCAGCACTGCGCTCTCCCAGCCAATCGATACGGCCAGGTGGGAAATCCGAAAACAGCGCCTCGACTTCCGTCCGCATCGGTCCATCGCCAATGATGCCCAGCGTCCAGGTCTTTTCTTCGATCATCCGCAACGCCGCGGCCAGCATCGTGTAGCTGGCCATCTTGTCGCCGGCGCGCATCATGGCGACCGTTACAAGCCGTTTCGAATCCGGCCGCAGATCGATATTCCTGACAGACGCCGTGTCGATGAACGGCTTGATTAAGGCAAGTCGAGCCTCGGGAACAGCCTGCCCGACTCCTGCCTCGTCACGTTCCGTGAGCGCGATGTTAATGGCCGCCTGCCGGATTGCTGCGGCAACCAGCGCCTGCGACGGTGCCCAGCCGGTGGCGTCACGTTTGCGGGAATAGGATGTCTCGGCAGTGACATAAGGAATGCCGAATTCCGCCGCGAGTATCGGTCCGAAGGGATCCGGAGATTTGTAGTACGGATGATAACAGAACCAGAGATGCGGTTTTGGCTCGTTGTGCCACGCCCTCCTCAGCCGAAGAAGTTCTGCCTGCCGCTCGTCCTCAAGCGCCGCTGCCGCCTCGGGGGTCGGTGCAAAATTGCGGAACTCGGAGGCGATCTCGACGGAATGGCCGGCGAGTTGCAGCGCCCTGACAAGCAGCCGTGCCATCAGGCGGTCGCCGGAGGGTGTCGGGTGGTTAGGAGATTTCAGCGGCGCGTAAAATGCAATCCGCATCAGCACGCTCCTTTGAGAACGCACTGTTTCCAACCAGCCATCCGGCCTATCGCGAAAATTTCCGCTATTGTCCGCTTCCTTAAAAGTTACTGATAAACATATGGAATGTGATCGCGGCTGGAGAAGACAGCATTCCGCATTTATCCAAACATCACTAGAGCATGATGCTGAAAGCTGTGAAGTGATTTTCGCCGGATCACATTCCAGCCTTTCGGTCGGGCGGCGGATTCAGATTTAGGTCAAGTCGATCTAAAGTTAACCGGTTCCCAGCAAAAGCATTCGAACTTCAAGAACGGGAATGAATGGCAACCGTCGTGCACACAGGGATCTTCTCGGAGCGCAACATCCGGCGCGCGCGGCTCGGCTCGGGCCTTGTCATGTTCGCTTTCGTGGTTCTTCACCTGTCGAACCATGCACTCGGCCTCATTTCCGTCGCCGCTGCCGATGATGGCCGCCGGCTGTTTGTCGCCCTTTGGCGAAATCCGCTCGGCACGTTGATCCTCTACAGCGCGATCTTCGTTCACATCACGCTGGTGTTTCGCTCGTTATACATGCGCCGCAGCCTGGTCATGCCGAACGGCGAAATGGCGCAGATCGTGGTCGGCCTCGCGATCCCGCTGCTTCTGATCGATCATGTGGTCGGAACGCGTATCGTTCACGAACTTTACAGATATGCCGACAGCTACGAAACGGTCGTTCGCCAGCTATGGATCCTCTCTTTCGGCAACGGCATCCGGCAGGCAGTCGCGCTCGTCGTCGTCTGGATCCACGGCTGCATCGGCCTGCATTTCTGGCTGCGCTACCGGCCTTGGTATGACGGTCTTGCGCCGCTGCTTTTGGCGCTTGCCATCCTGCTGCCGGTGCTTTCGCTGCTCGGCTTTATCGAAATGGGCCGTACGATCGCCGAACCGGATTACGAAGGTCTTGTCGACACCGGGCGCTATCAGGAGAACCTGAACACCCGTTATTTTTCCGATCCGGACGCCCAGCGGCAGATCGCAATGATCCGCGCCGGGCTCTACGGCTCCTTTTCGCTGACGCTTTTGTCCGTCGTCGCTGCGCGCACCCGCCGCAAATGGAAGGAGCGTACCGACCAGATTGCCGTGCATTATCCGGGAGGCGAAACGATCAAGGTGCCGCGCGGTTTCACGGTGCTTGAGGCAAGCCGTCTCGGTGGGCTGCCGCATTACTCGGTCTGCGGCGGCAAAGGACAGTGCTCCACCTGCCGCGTTCAGATTCTCGGCGATTACGAGCGTCTGCCGCAGCCTGACCAACTGGAGCAGAAGACGCTCGACCGCATCAATGCGGGCCTGGACGTGCGTCTCGCCTGTCAGCTCCGCCCGGACCACGACATCACCGTCGTACCGCTCCTGATCCCGGCAACGGAAACCTCCCTGCCCGCCAATACGCAGGAAACAAACCCCGGCCGGGAGCGGGACATCGCGGTGCTTTTCTGCGACATCCGCAACTTCACGAGCCTGACGGAAACCCGGCTGCCCTTCGACATCGTTTTCCTGCTCAATCGTTACTTTGCGCTTGTCGGCAAGGCAGTGGAACAGACAGGCGGACGGATAGACAAGTTCATCGGCGACGGCGCCATGGCTCTGTTCGGCATCGGCACTTCGCCCGAGGACGCTTGCCGACAGGCGCTCAAGGCAGCCGAAACGATCGCCTTCGAAATCGAAAAATTGGGTGCCGAACTCGCCGATGAACTGACGATCCCCCTGCAGATCGCGATCGGAATCCATTTCGGGCCGGCCGTCGTCGGAACAATGGGGTATGGCAGGGTGCGAAATCTGACCGCCGTCGGCGACACGGTGAACGTCGCAAGCCGCCTTGAGAGCGCCGCCAAGGAGTTCGGTGCGGCGCTTGTTATTTCCGAGCCGGTGGCCGATCTTTCGGGCGCGGACATGCGCGGCATCGAAAGCCGCAACATCAGCGTGCGCGGCCGTGCTCTGCCTTTGAAAGTCTATGTGGTCGATAAAGAACAAGCGGCTAGGCCGCTCAACGGAAAGCCTGATGGCCGTTAACACGTGGCGTTCAAAAAAATACTGGCGAAAGCGGCTGCGCAAGGTGCGAAACACCCTGGCGGGCCGCTTCTTTGACACGCGCTTCGGCCGCCGACTGCTCATCGAGAATATCGGTCCGCGCGTAGTTTCCATGACCGTTGATGGCGGCGATCATCTGATGACCTTTTCGCCGTCCGACTATATCGGCCGCAAGGTCTTCCGGAAGGGGCATTTCGAACGCGAGAACGTCGACCGGCTGCTGGCGTCGCTGCGTGAACGCGGCCTGTTGCGAAAGGAGGGCGTCCTGCTTGAACTCGGCGGCAATATCGGGACGCAGACCGTCTATTTCGCGCTGAGCAACGCCTATTCGCACATCGTCAGCGTGGAGCCTGACCCCCGCAATTTTCGGCTGCTGGAAACCAACATTCGCAAGAACGGGCTGGAGGAGAAGGTCACGCTCGTCAACTGCGCCGCAGGGGAGACTGCGGGAGAGATCGATTTCTTTCTCAACGCAAACAACCACGGAAAGAGCAGCGCCATTCGCCAAAGTTCGTCGGATATCAGGGTGAGCGTTCCGGTAAAGCCAGTGGGCGATATCATCGGTCACGCAGGTTTCAATGAGAGCGACATCGGCCTCGTCTGGATGGACATCGAAGGCTATGAACCTGTCGCCTGCCGTTCCATGGCACCGCTGATGTCGCGGCGCGTGCCGCTCTACATGGAATTCACGCCGATCTTCTACGGGCCAGGACAGACCCGCGATTTCGTAGCAGCGCTTTCAAGCTTCTACGAGGATTGCATCGTCTTCTTCGAGGTGGGCGAGCAGGACATGAAGGTCCGCGACCTGCCGGGCGGCATCGACCAATATGACGTGCTCTTCCTGCCCTGACTATTTGCGCCGGTAGAGAAAATACCGTCCATCCTTGATGCCGTCAGGCAGCGGCAGCGGCTCCAGCTCTGGCCAATCGAGCGGCAGGCCGCTGACGGCGATACCGCCCGCTTTAAGAACGCCGGCCACCAGCTGCGGCAGCCAGGTCAGCGTTACCGCGTCGATCTCGTCGTGGCCGGTCCCGATGTCGGCATGGGCAAGTGCCGCACCGATGCCTACGAAGGCCGGGCCGCTCTTGCGGATATCGCCCGTTACCATGTCCTCCGGAGGCGGTGTCGAGGCTGAATAGGAGTGCACCTCGCGATCGAAGGCAATGATGCGGCGGTTCGGGAGAAGTTCACGCAAATGATCATAGGTCCGGCCGTTTCCGAGGCCGAATTCCAGAACCGGACCGTCCGTATCCTGGACCAGAGCGCCGATGGAATTGAGGATATCGCGCTGAGCCGTCAAACGGCGGATGAAGCTGTCGAGGCGGCTCATATATGTCCTTGTCCGTCATTCTTTTTTTCAATCCGGTGCTATCACATGAAACCGCGCAAAGTCGATCACCGTAAATCAAAATGCCGTTGCCGCAGCGATACGGGTCTGTGATAAGGTTGGATTATGAATGCCGTTTCGGATCAGAAATTCTTTGCGACAGTGCCGGTCTTCACCGATTTCGAGGGTGTGACCGATGCCGGAAACTACCGGCCACTGCCGGACGGCTGGATTTTGGCGCTTGCCGATATCGTCGGATCTACGCAGGCGATCGAAGGCGGCCGCTACAAGGACGTCAACATGGCCGGCGCCTCCGTTATCTCCGCCGTGCTGAATGCCGTCGGCAAGGGCGATTATCCCTTCGTTTTCGGCGGCGATGGGGCGCTCATAGCTTTGCCGGGATCCCTCGAACAGATTGCGCGCGATGCGCTCGCGGCCGTGCAGATCTGGGTCGAGGAGGATCTCGGTTTCACGCTCCGCGCCGCCGTCGTGCCGCTTGCCGATATCCGCCGCGAGGGTCTCGATGTGATGATCGCCCGCTATTCCGCGAGCCCCTACGTTACCTACGCGATGTTTTCGGGGGGCGGCAACAGCTGGGCCGAACGGCAGATGAAGGACGGCAATTACGCCGTTGCACGCGCAGCACCAGGTAGCCGGCCGAATCTCGCCGGGCTCTCCTGCCGTTGGAACCCGATCTCATCGAACTATGGAGAAATCGTCTCCATCATTGCCGTGCCTGGCGCAATGGGAGTAGGAGCGGAGTTTCAGCAATTGGTCACGACAATCGTCGCGATTGCCGCCGAGCAGGGTCGTGGCGGCCATCCGATACCTCCGGAAGGTCCGAAGCTCTCCTTCTCGATGAAAGGCATTGATCGCGAAGTAAAGGTGGCCGCGCCAAAGGGAAAGCGTTTTCTTACAAAGCTCTTCATCATGCTGCAGCTCGCTCTCTTGGCCGCGCTCTACAAAATCGGTATGCCGCTCGGCAAATTCGACGCCCGGCGCTACAAGGAGGATGTTGCCGGAAACTCGGATTTCCGCAAATTCGACGACGGCCTGAAGATGACGATCGATGTGGATGCCGCACGGCTGAAGCGGATCGAAAAGCTGCTCGATGAAGCGCGGGCCAAGGGGATCGCCCGTTATGGACTGCATCGGCAAGAATCGGCGCTGATGACCTGTTTCGTGCCGACACCGCTTTCGCGCGATCACATGCACTTCATCGACGGCGCAAGCGGCGGCTATGCCGTTGCCGCCAGCAAAATCACCGGCAAGACGCTATCTGCGATAAACGTCACGCCTTGATGACGTGCTGTGCCGAAAGGCCGAGCCGCGTAAAGACGTTGCGCGTGTCGACGATCAGCGGTGCATCTTTGACAAGCGCGGCGTAATCGACCTGATCGTGATCGGTTGCAACCAGAACCGCGTCGTAACCCGCCACGGCTTCCTGCGTCAGCGCCACGGACTTCCGGCCCTTCAGCTCCTGATATTCGCGGGTCGACGGAATTTCGGCAACGAAAGGATCATGATAATCCGCCCTGCCGCCGCGCTCCTCGATGATTTCGATCAGGCGCAGCGACGGGCTCTCGCGGATGTCCGCGACATTCTTCTTGTAGGCAAGACCAAGGACCAAAACCTTGCTGCGGCTGAGCGCTTTTCCGGCGCGGATATCGAGTGCTTCTGCAAGCTTACCGACGACATAGCGCGGCATTGCCGAATTGATCTCGCCTGCAAGTTCGATGAAGCGCGTCGGCAGTTCGTATTCGCGGGATTTCCACGTCAGATAAAACGGATCGATCGGAATGCAGTGGCCGCCGAGCCCCGGCCCCGGATAGAACGGCATATAGCCGAACGGCTTGGTCTTGGCCGCGTCGATCACTTCCCAGACGTCAATACCCATCGCCGCATAGACGGTCTTCAGCTCGTTGACGAGCGCGATATTGACCGAACGAAAGATGTTCTCCGTAAGCTTTACCGCTTCGGCAGTCGCGTTAGAGGACACCGGAACGATGGTTGTTACCGCCGCACCATAGAAGGCTTTCATCAGTTCCAGCGCTTCCGGCCCATCGCCGGCGACAACCTTCGGAATGGTTGCGGTATGATAGTGCTGGTTGCCGGGGTCCTCGCGCTCTGGTGAGAAGCCGATGAAGAAATCCACGCCGGATCTCAGTCCCGTCTTTTCAAGGATCACCTTCACGATATCGTCCGTCGTACCAGGATAGGTCGTCGATTCCAGCACCACGAGTTGGCCAGCACGAAGATGCTCTGCGATCGAGCGTGACGTCGCCTCGACATAGGAAAGATCGGGATCGCGATGCTTCGTGAGTGGCGTCGGCACGCAGATGATGACGATGTCGCAAGCCTGGAGGCCCGCAAAGTCCGCCGTCGCTGAAAAGCGGCCTGCCTCCGCCTCCGTGTTCAACGCATCGTCGGCCACCGCGTCGATATAGGATTTGCGGGCGTCGAGCGCCACGATCTTCTTCGGATCGATATCGAAGCCGACAACGGCAAAGCCGCTCCTTGCAATCGCAATCGCCAGCGGCAGGCCGACATAGCCAAGTCCGATGATGCCCGCACGGGCCGAGCGGTTTTTAATCTTTGCGGAAAGGGCGGCGAAGGAGGATGGGCTGGCCAAGGCAGGTCTCTTCAAAAGAGGAAGTTAGGCTGTGAGATAATGCAAGATCGCCGGGATTGAAACCCGCAGTCTCCTAACGACGATGTGAGGCAGACGCGATCGCCATGCTTCATCGGCGCCGCATCTGCCGGGCATGGGTTCTCCAGTGTGACCGAAAAGACCCGGCCATCGTTCGCGATGATCGCGCAACGGGAGAAAATTGCCCCGATGCCATTGTTTCGCATTTCCGGCACGCCTATTTAAATCGAATAAGTGAATGACAGAAAGGACTGCCCGTCCTCCCGATTTCTATGGGTCTGACAGGTGCGTCTGCCGGGTCTTCGGCAGATCGTTGACACGATAATACCGCTCGTCCATCTTGAATTTCCGCCCTGCGCATGACGGTGCCGCGGGCCGGTTTTCTATCGTTTTTCAGGAACGGACGTGCTTTATGAGGATAATACCGAGAATGAGCACGATCGAATCCAGCGTGTCCTCCATCCTTCTGGACCGCGTCGCCGAATGGCTGACACATTCTTCGCTTGCAGGTGATGATCTCGAGAACATCGTTCGCGGTTTCTGCGAGCGGATTGCTGCCGCCGGCCTGCCGATCGCGCGCGTGCACCTGACGTTTTCGATGCTTCATCCGCTCTATGACGCTTTGGGTTTTACCTGGCGGCGGGCGAGCGGCGTCACGATCGAGGGCTATCGCCATTCGGTAGGCGCAAAGCCCGACCGTTTTCTCCAAAGCCCCTATTATTATCTGCTGGACAACAATCTCCAGCATATCCGCCGCCGCATCCCGCTCGATGGCCCGGCGGAATTCCCGATCTTCGAGGATCTTCGCGCCGAGAAGATCACCGACTATCTTGCTTTCGTGCAGCCCTTCGGCGACGGTTCTGTCCAGGGCATGATGGGTTCGTGGTCGACGGACAATCATTTTGGTTTTTCCGACGACATGATCGATGCGCTGCTGCGCATGCAGAATCATCTGGCCGTTGCCGCCAAGATGGCCGTGCTCGGCAAGCTCGCAAACAACATGCTGACGACTTATCTCGGCGGCGATGCAGGCAAGCGCGTGCTGAACGGCCAGATCCGCCGCGGCGACGGAGAAACGATCCGAGCCGCCCTTGTGATGGGCGATATGCGCCAGTCGACGATGTATGCCGAAAAGGAAGGCCGGCAGGCCTATATCGACACGCTGAACGAATTTTTCGACGCGATAGCAGCACCGTTCAACCGCAACGGCGGCGAGATCCTGAGCTTCCTGGGTGACGGCTTCCTCGCTGTCTATCCCTGCGGCCGTCACAAGGATCCGTCGAAGATTGCCTCGCAGGCGGCCCTTTCCGCCGTTTATCAGGCGCAGGCCCGCGTTGCCGAACTCAATAACGAACGCGCCGAAAAAGGTCTTGGCGCGATCAGCTATGGCATCGGACTGCATATCGGCAACGTGATGCTTGGCAATGTCGGCCTCAAGGACCGCCTGACGTTTTCGGCCTTCGGTTCGGCCGTCAACGAGGTCCAGCGCCTGCAGGCACTGACCAAGAAGTATAATCGCGAGGTCGTTGCCAGCCAGGCGTTTGCCGGCTATTGCGGCGGCGAATGGACGACCCTCGGCGAAGAGAAGCTGCGCGGCATCCGCCAGAAGGTGACGATCCTTCAGCCGCGCGCTCCCGCACCGGCACTCGCCATTGAAGGCGGTTTCCGCGAAGTCGCCCCGAACGGCCTTTCCGAAGCCGAACAGGTCATCCTGCTCCACCGCGACGCCAAGAAGCAGGCGAAGCGGCCAACGGTCGAGAGATTCGTTCAGTAGGCCGCGGCTGAAATGTTTGTTTTGCTTTTGTAAAATCAGGCGAAACGCGCGGGTTTCCCATACCCCTGTCATTAACTAGACACCCCGATTGCGGTACGATAGTGTGCCTTAACGGGAACACAAAAGTGACTGGGGAATATCGTTGGTATGGCGTCCGCGTTCGACTTATTGCGTATCGAGAACCTTGACGTTTCATTCTCGGTGTTCGGGGATAAGCTGCGCGTTGTAAAAAATGCCGAACTGCGCGTTCTTCCGGGAAAGGTGACCGCACTGGTCGGTGAATCCGGCTCCGGCAAATCGGTCATCAGCCAGTCGATCATGGGCATCCTGCCGAACGCCGCAAAGGCAAGCGGCCGCATTCTTTTCACCGATCCACTCAATGGCGAGACTACCGATATCTTGCAATTCGGCCGCGACAGCGAGGAAATGCGGGATCTGCGCGGCCAGCGCATGGCAACGATCTTCCAGGAACCGATGACTTCGCTCTCGCCGCTCCACACGATCGGCAACCAGATCAGCGAAGTGCTGCTGATCCACACGGACGCCGATAAGAAGCGAGCGCGCGAAAGAACCGAAGAGATGCTCGGCCTTGTCGGCTTTGCCAATCCGAAACGCACCTACGACATGTATCCATTCGAGCTTTCAGGCGGCATGCGCCAGCGCGCGATGATCGCGATGGCCCTGATCTGCAGGCCGGCGTTGCTGATCGCCGACGAGCCGACGACGGCGCTCGACGTGACCATCCAGGCACAAATTCTCGAGTTGCTGCGCGAGTTGCAGCACAAACTCGGCATGGCCATGCTGCTCATTACCCATGATCTCGGCGTCGTCGCCAATATGGCCGACGAAGTCGTCGTGATCTATCACGGTGAAATCATGGAAGCTGGGCCCGTGAATGCGATATTCCGCAATCCGCAACATCCATACCTCAAGGGCCTGATGGCTGCCGTGCCACATTTCGACATGAAGCCTGGCGAGCGGCTGAAGGCCCTGCGCGATGTGCCGGTCAATCTGGAATCGTTCCTTGGCAAAAAGCAGATGGCGGATACGGACGCCCCGAAGCTTTTGCTTTCGGTCAACAACCTCTCCAAGGCCTTTACGACCCGCAAGCGCAGCCTTTTTGGTAGGGATGAAGCCGCGGTCGTGCGGGCCGTCGACGACGTCAGCTTTGATATCCAGCGGGGCGAATGTCTGGGGCTCGTCGGCGAATCCGGCTGCGGCAAGACCACTGTCAGCAAGATCCTGATGCGCGCGGTCACGCCCGACGGCGGCTCGGTGATCTTCAACGACGGCAAGGACGTGATCGACGTTCTTTCCGTCAAGGGCGACGATCTGCAGGCGCTGCGCACCAAGATCCAGATGGTGTTCCAGGATCCGGTCTCCTCGCTGTCGCCGCGCATGACAGTGCGCAACATCCTGAGCGAGCCGCTGGAAATCCATGACCGCGGAGACGGCGCCGAACGCAAGCGGAAGGTCGAAGCGCTGATGGGCGCGATCGGCCTCGACCGGCGCTACCTGAGCCGCTACCCGCACAGCTTCTCCGGCGGCCAGCGCCAGCGCATCGGCATCGCCCGCGCCCTTGCTCTCGGTCCTAAGCTCATCATCCTCGACGAACCGGTCTCTGCACTCGATGTTTCCGTGCAGGCGCAAATCCTCAATCTGCTGAAGGATCTGCAGAAAGAGCTCGGCCTGACCTACCTCTTCATTTCGCACAATCTCGCGGTTGTCGACTATATGGCCGATCGTATCGCGGTGATGTGCAAGGGCCGCATCGTCGAAATCGCCCCGCGCGAGATCATCTTGCGGGACCCGGTGCATCCCTACACGAAGTCGCTGCTTGCCGCCGTGCCCTTCCCCGATCTCGACCGGCCGCTCGATTTCGAGGCGCTACGCAAGAACGGCGCCGCCGACAAGCAGAACTGGGGCATAACCTTTACCGCTGAACATGACGACGCGTCAGAGCTCGCCTATGCCGATCTCGGCAACGGCCACCTAGTGCGCGCCCGCAAGGGTGCCGATGCAAAGGAACTACGTGCATGGTAAGCCGCCGAACCTTTCTCGGCGGCCTTATCGGCTCAGCCTTCGGACCCTCGATCGCATATGCTGTGGGCGACCGTGATATCGAGCCGGAATTCCTGCGCGACCTTTTGAGGGCAGGCCGTATTCCGCCGATGGTCGAGCGGATCCCGAAGCATCCGCGCATCGTCAACATGAAGGAGGCCGGCCTGACGCCTGGCGTCTACGGCGGTTCGGTGCGTACCATTATCGGCAGCGCCCGTGACATCCGCTACATGACCGTTTACGGCTATTCGCGCCTTGTCGGTTACGACAAGCACCTGCGGTTCCAGCCGGATATCCTCGGCGGCTATACTTCGGAAAATGATGCCGTCTTCACCTTCCACCTGCGCGAAGGCCACAAATGGTCCGACGGCCATCCCTTCACGTCCGACGATTTCCGCTACTGGTGGGAAGACGTCATCCTCGACAAAGCCCTGACGCCCGGCGGCGGCGCGCTCGAACTGCGACCTCACGGCACGCTTCCGCGTTTCGAGGTACTGGACGAATTCACCGTCCGCTACAGTTGGGACAAGCCCAACCCGAATTTCCTGCCGGCGCTCGCCGGCCCGTTGCCGCTCGTCATCTTCGGTCCCGCGCATTACCTCAAGCAGTTCCACAAGAAATACCAGGATGACTTCCGGCTTTCCGCACTCATGCGCGAGAACCGCGCGAAGAAATGGGTCGACCTGCACATCAAGATGTCGCGCGCCTCGCGTCCGGAAAATCCAGAACTGCCGACGCTCGATCCGTGGCGCAACACGACAGCGCCGCCAGCCGACCAATTCATTTTCATCCGCAACCCATTCTTCCATCGCGTCGACGAAAACGGCATGCAACTGCCCTATATTGACCGCTTTGTCGTGAACGTCAGCTCGTCGTCGATCATCGCGGCCAAAGCGGGTGCGGGTGAATCCGACTTGCAGGCGACCGGTATCGACTTCAACGACTATACCTTCCTGAAGGAGGCCGAGAAGCGTTTCCCGGTAAAGGTCAATCTCTGGAAGCAGGCGCGCGGATCGCGGATCGCGCTGCTCCCGAACCTCAATTGCGCCGACGAAACCTGGCGGAAGCTCTTCCGCGACGTTCGCTTCCGCCGGGCGCTGTCGCTTTCGATCGACCGGCACGAAATCAACATGGTGGCCTTCTACGGCCTCGGCAGGCCGAGCGCCGACACCGTCCTGCAGGACAGCCCGCTCTACAAGCAGGAATATGCCGACGCCTTCATCCAGTTCGATCCAAATGAATCCAACCGCCTGCTTGACGAACTCGGCCTTGCAAGGCGTGACGGCGAAGGCTTCCGCCTACTGCCGGACGGACGGCGAGCGGAAATCATCGTTGAAACTGCCGGTGAGAGCACGCTCGATACCGACGTCCTCGAACTCGTGCACGATCATTGGAAGAATATCGGGCTCGCGCTCTACACGCGAACTTCTCAGCGCGACGTCTTCCAGAGCCGCGCCATGAGCGGCGCGATCATGATGTCGACATGGTTCGGCATCGAGAACGGCGTTCCGACCGCCGATATGGCGCCTAACCAGCTCGCGCCAACCGTGGACGACCAGCTGCAATGGCCGATCTGGGGCATGCATTATCTCTCTGCCGGTCAGGAGGGCAGTGCGCCCGACCTGCCTGAGGCAGTCGAGCTCGTCGACCTCCTCAACCAGTGGGGTGCCACTGCCGACTTCCGCGAGCGGGAAGCGATCTGGCATAAGATGCTGTCGATCTATACACAGCAGGTTTTCTCGATCGGACTCATCAACGGCGCCCTGCAGCCGATCCTGCGTTCTGCCAAGATGCAGAATGTGCCGGAGCGGGCGCTCTACGGTTTCGATCCAACCTCCTATCTCGGCATCTACATGCCGGATGCTTTCTGGCTGAAGGAGGCGTGAGGTGCTGAAATATATCCTATGGCGGATTGCCGCGATGGTGCCGACGCTGATCGTGATTTCGGCGCTCGTCTTTACGATCATCGAACTGCCGCCGGGCGATTTCTTCGAAAGCCAGATCGCCGAACTGCGGGCGCAGGGCGAGAGTGCGAACCTGCAGGAAATCGAGGAGCTGCGTCAGCAATACGGCTTCGATAAGCCGACGATCATCCGCTACGTCTACTGGGTCGGCGGCATGCTGCACGGCGATTTCGGCTATTCGTTCGAATACCAGCTGCCGGTTTCGGCAGTAGTCGGCGACCGCCTATGGCTGACGATTCTCGTTTCTTTCACGACGATCCTGCTCACCTGGCTGATTGCTTTTCCGATCGGCATCTATTCCGCCACCCATCAATATAGCTGGAGCGACTACGGACTGACGTTCCTCGGTCTGCTCGGCATCGCCATTCCGAACTTCATGCTGGCGCTGATCTTAATGTATTTCGCCAATATCTGGTTCGGCATCTCGATCGGCCATCTGATGGATCAGAAATACCTCTCCGAGCCTATGAGCTGGGAGAAGGCGCGGTCGATCCTGTCCCATCTCTGGATCCCCGTCATTATCGTCGGCACGGCAGGTACGGCCGGCATGATCCGCCGCCTTCGCGCCAATCTGCTGGATGAGATGCAGAAGCAATATGTAACGACTGCGCGCGCCAAAGGCCTTCATCCAACCCGTGCGCTGATCAAATATCCGCTGCGCATGGCGCTCAACTTCTTCGTCGCCGACATCGGCTCGATCCTGCCGTCGATCATTTCCGGCGCCGAGATCGTCGCCATCGTGCTGTCGCTCGAAACGACCGGCCCGATGCTGATCAAGGCGCTGCAGAGCCAGGATATGTATCTTGCCGGTTCTTTCCTGATGTTCCTTGCCTTCCTGAATGTCATTGGCGTGCTGGTTTCCGATATTGCGCTTGGCTTCCTCGACCCGCGCATCCGTCTGCAAGGCAGGAGCACCAAATAATGTCGCCCTTGCCGCCGCCCGGCGCTCCCTTGCAGCACTACGTCTCGACCGCACCGTTCGATCCGATCGCCACGGAAACGATGACGGCTGCGAATTCGCGCATTCACCTTGCTTCCCAGAAGCAACTGATGTGGTGGAAGTTCAAACAGCACCGTCTGGCGCTGGCTTCCGGCATCTTCCTGCTTGCCATTTATCTGATGATCCTGGTCGTCGAGTTTCTGGCGCCTTACGGCCTGCACACGCGCAATGTCGATTACATCCATTCCCCGCCCCAGCGCGTGCACTTCTTCGACAAGGGCGAGTTCGTCGGTCCCTTCGTCTATGGCCGCGCGATGCAACTCGACCTCGACACGCTGCGTCGGATCTATACCGACAAACCGGACGACGTTCAGCCGATCCGTTTCTTCTGCCGTGGCGATTCCTACAGGTTCTGGGGCTTCGTTCAGTCTAATCTTCATCTTGTCTGCCCGGCAGAAGGCGGCCAGATGTTCCTGTTCGGCACCGACCGTCTCGGGCGCGACGTACTTTCCCGTATCCTCTACGGCGCGCGGATTTCGTTGACGATCGGCCTGCTCGGCATCGCGATCAGCTTTGTGCTCGGCATCGTCATCGGCGGCCTTGCCGGCTATTGGGGCGGCGTCTTCGATCTCATCGTCCAGCGCGTAATCGAGGTGCTGCAGTCGCTGCCGAGCCTGCCGCTCTGGATGGCCCTTGCGGCCATCATGCCGGTGACGTGGAGCCCGATCGTCATCTATTTCGGCATCACCGTCATCCTCGGTATCATCGATTGGACCGGGCTTGCACGTGCGGTGCGTTCCAAGCTTCTGGCACTGCGTGAGGAGGATTACGTGCAAGCTGCCCAGCTCATGGGGGCAAGCACGCCCCGGGTCATCGGGCGGCACCTTGTTCCCGGCTTCATGTCGCATCTGATTGCCTCTGCAACGATTTCGATTCCGGGCATGATCCTTGGCGAAACGGCGCTTTCCTTCCTGGGCCTCGGCCTCCGTCCGCCGATCACCAGTTGGGGCATCTTGCTCACCGAGGCCAAGAGCGTCAGTGTCATCGCCTTTTACCCGTGGCTGCTTTTCCCGATCATTCCGGTGGTTCTTGTCATTTTGGCCTTCAACTTTCTGGGAGATGGGTTGCGCGATGCAGCAGATCCCTACAAATAGCAGCAAGCGCGGCGGAGATATTCCGTTCTGCCATGTCTCGGCCTCCGGAAAATTGGGGGTCTAAGTATGTCGTTCGCCCCGAAGGAACTGCCCATGGCCAGACGCGTGGAAGATGCTCGCATCCTGATGTATAGCCACGACACGTTCGGGCTCGGCCATCTGCGCCGCTGTAGGACAATCGCACATGCGCTGGTCGAGGATTATCGCGGTCTCAATGTGCTGATCATTTCCGGCGCAACGATCGCCGGTGCGTTCGACTACCGGGCGCGCGTCGATTTCGTGAAGATCCCCAGCGTGATCAAACTTCATAACGGCGAATATACGTCGATGGCGAGCCATATCGACCTGCACGAAACGCTGAAGATGCGCGAATCGAGCATCCGCCATACGGCTGAGACCTTCCAACCGGACATCTTCATCGTCGACAAGGAGCCGATGGGACTCAAGGGCGAAGTCGAAGATACGCTTGCTTATCTGAAGGCGCAGGGCACGACATTGGTGCTCGGTCTCCGCGAAATCATGGATGCGCCGCATCTGCTCGACGCCGAGTGGAAGCGAAACGGCATCATGCAGAAGATCGACCAGTATTATGACAGCGTTTGGGTGTACGGGCCGCCCGAGTTCTACGATCCGCTGATCGGCCTCGATGTCCCGAAAAGCGTGCGCCGGAAAATGGACTTCGTCGGCTTCCTGCAGCGCAGCGTTTCGAAAGGAAACACCTCGATCAATGCCCGCAAGGACGACTACATCCTCATCACCACCGGCGGCGGCGGGGATGGCTCCGACCTCGTTCATGACGTGATGAACGCCTATGAGCATGATGCGACGCTTGAGCAAAAAGCACTGGTCGTACTCGGGCCTTATATGCCGGCAGCCGAGCGGTCGAAACTCGTCAGGAAGGGCGAGAAGATTCCCTATATCGAGGTGATCGAGTTCGACAACCATATGGAAGAGCTCATCGTCGGCGCCACGGGCGTCGTTGCCATGGGTGGCTACAACACCTATTGCGAAATCCTTTCCTTCGACAAGCCGGCGCTCATCGTGCCGCGCATCAAGCCGAGGGAAGAGCAGTTGCTGCGCGCCCAGCGCGCCAGCGCCCTCGGCCTGGTGGACATGCTGCTTCCCGATCAGTCGGCTGATCCGACCGTCATGGCCGAGGCGCTGAAGCGGCTGCCGCAACGCCTGCCGCCATCAAAGAGCGGAAGCGATATGCAACTCGAAGGGCTCGATCATATTTCGCAGACAGTCGGCCACTGGCTCGACAATCGCGGCAGCCGTCTTGCCGTCGTCGGCGCAGAGTAAAGAACAAAGCCTTGCCGGAACGCCGCAAGATCCTTGTCGTGCTGAAAGGCTACCCACGCCTTTCCGAAACCTTCATTGCCCAAGAGTTGCTTGGCCTGGAAAAAGCAGGCTTCGACCTGACGCTGATTTCGATGAGGCGGCCGACCGACAAGAAACGCCATCCAGTGCATGACGAGATCAAGGCCCGCGTCGTCTACCTGCCGGAATACTTGCACGAAGAGCCGATGCGCGTACTGAAGGGACTTTTCGCCGGCGTCGGAAAGCCGGGATTCAAGGCGTTGATGAAGCGCTTCCTGGCCGATCTGCCGCGCGATATGTCCCGCAACCGCTTCCGCCGCCTCGGTCAGGCGCTGGTCCTGGCTTGCGAATGGCCGGATAGCGGCCAGTGGCTGCACGCGCATTTCATCCACACACCTGCTTCTGTGACCGAATATGCAAGCATCCTGACGGGCGTGCCCTGGACCGTCTCGGCACATGCGAAAGACATTTGGACGTCGCCCGACTGGGAGTTAAATATCAAACTTGGCAGCGCCCGCTGGGCAGTGACATGCACCAGGAGCGGCTACGAGCATATGCGCAGCCTAACCGACCGGCCGGATGCGGTGCATCTCAGCTATCACGGCCTCGATCTGGCCCGCTTCGGCCATTTCGAAGGCCAACATTCAGGCCGCGACGGCGCCGACCCTGCCCATCCGGTTCTTCTGTTGAGCGTCGGCCGGGCGGTCGAAAAGAAGGGCTACGACGTGCTGCTGTGCGCGCTTGCCCTGCTTCCGAAAAGCCTGCATTGGCGTTTCGAGCATATCGGCGGTGGTGATGAACTTGCCAAGCTGAGAGCTCTCGCTTCAGAGCTCGGGCTTGCCGGCAAGATAAGCTGGAAAGGCGCAATGGCGCAGGAGGAGGTGCTCGGCCATTACCGCCAGGCTGATCTCTTCGCGCTTGCGTGCCGTATCGCATCCAACGGCGATCGGGACGGTTTGCCGAACGTGCTGGTCGAGGCGTCGAGCCAGCGATTGATGTGCCTTTCGACCGATGTTTCAGGCGTTCCTGAACTGCTGACCAACGGTGAGAACGGTCTTGTCGTTCCGCCCGATGATCCGCAGGCGCTCGCTTATGCACTCGAGGCGGCAATCCGTGATCCGGCACTGCGCCGCCGTCTCGGCGATGCGGCGGAAAAACGCGTGCGTGAACATTTCGACTATCATTCCAGCGTAAAGCAGCTAATACGCCTCTTTGAAGAGGAATGGCAAAAACCCTCATGAGTGCAAAACGCATCCTCTTCTACGTCCAGCACCTACTCGGCATCGGCCATATCGCGCGCGCAAGCCGCATTGCGGACGCTTTGGCCAAGGACGGCTTCGATGTGACGATCGTGACCGGCGGCCTGCCGGTTTCCGGTTTTCCCGGCGACGGCGTGAAGACCGTAGCGCTGCCAGCGGTCGTCGCCAGCAATGCAGGCTTTTCTGGCCTTGCGGACGCCGACGGCAATGTCGCCGGCGAGGAGTTTCTCTCGCGACGTCGCGATCTGCTGCTTGCAGCGTTTCAAGAGGCGAAGCCGGACGCCGTCATAATCGAGGCCTTCCCCTTCGGCCGGCGGCAGATGCGTTTCGAGTTGCTGCCGCTGCTCGATATGATCGAAAAGACCGATCCGCGGCCGAAGCTTTTCACCTCCGTGCGCGACATCCTGCAGGAAAACCGCAAGCCAGGGCGCGACGAGGAAACCGTCGACCTGGTGAAGCGCCACTTCGATGCCGTGCTTATTCACGGTGATCCGGATTTCGTGCGGCTCGAAGATACCTTTCGGCTGACAGCTGAAATCGCAGACAAGGTGCATTACACAGGCCTCGTTGCAGCAGCACCAGCGGCCGAGCCAGCGGAAATCTTCGACATCATTGCCTCTGCGGGCGGCGGAGCCGTTGGCCTGGACCTGATCCGCGCGGCCCGCGATGCAGCCGCCATGCTCCCCGAAAGCCATCGCTGGCTGCTCGTTACCGGTCCCAATTTGCCGGAAGCGGACTTTATAGGCCTGAGCCGGAATGCGCCCGCTAACATCAGGCTCACGCGCTTCCGCAAGGACTTTCCTTCCCTGCTGCGCGGCGCGAAGGTCTCGATCTCGCAGGCGGGCTACAATACGATCGGAGACCTGCTGCATGCGGATTGCTGCTCGATCCTCATTCCCTTTGTCGCCGGCGGCGAAACGGAGCAGACTGTGCGGGCCGAGCGCCTGCAGGCGATGGGTCTTGCCACTATTCTTCCGGAGCAAGGATTGACGGCCGAGCATGTGGCCGCGGCGGTCGAAAGCGCGCTTGCAGCGCCGGCCAGAAAGGAAGTCGCGCTCGATCTGACAGGCGCCGGGACAACCGCTTCGATCATCCGATCGATGCTCGGTTGAATCGCTCGCCTATTATGAAAATCCTGTGATATAACTAACCTCTGGCGAGAATCGGCATTCCACATCAATCCGCTTCTCCTTGATCTTCTACGATATCCGGCGGTCCGGTTGCATGAATCTGTTTTCGGCATCTCCCCTTTTGAACGGCCCGATATCGCGGTCCGCCCTTTCCCATCAGGCTGACGATTAGCATGGAAAAAAGCCTCGCCCGCTATATCTGGTCGAACACGCGCCGGCAGCAGCTTTGGATTCTGGCCGTGGTCGCCGTCTCGATGGTCCCTTACTTCCTGTCCTTCGATCTGCCGAAACAGATCGTCAACGGACCGATCCAGGGTGATGGCTTCGAGAATGCGAATGCGAGGCAGACCTTCATGCATATTGCCTACGACATCCCGCTGATCGGGCATGTCGAATTCTTCGAGGGTCTGCAGCTCAACCGGCTGCAGACGCTGATGGCGCTGAGCCTCGTCTTCCTGGCACTGGTGGTGCTGAACGGCCTCTTCAAGTTCTATATCAACACCTATAAGGGCCGCCTCGGCGAACGGATGCTGCGGCGTATCCGGTTTCAATTGATCGACCGGGTGCTGCGTTTCCCGCCCGTTCATTTCAAGCGCGTGAAATCTGCTGAAATTGCCACGATGATCAAGGACGAGGTGGAGCCGATGGGCGGCTTCACGGGTGATGCTTTTGTCTCGCCTGCCCTTCTCGGCGGCCAGGCGCTGACGGCGCTTGCCTTCATCATTGTCCAGAATTTCTGGCTCGGCATGATTGCAGCAGCAATCGTCGGCGTGCAGGCGGTCATCATTCCGCGTATGAGAAAACGGCTGCTCGAGCTCGGCCGCCAGCGCCAGTTGACGGCCCGCGAGCTTTCCGGCCGCGTCGGCGAGATTGTCGAGGGGATCGGTACGATCCACGGCAATGACACCTCGAACCTGGAACGTGCTGACATCGCTACGCGTCTCGGCCTGATCTTTTCAATTCGTTACGACCTTTACCAGTGGAAATTCCTGGTGAAGTTCCTGAACAACTTCCTGGCTCAGGTGACCCCCTTCCTCTTCTACGCGATCGGCGGCTATCTGGCGCTGCAGGGGCGCCTTGACATAGGCCAGCTCGTCGCCGTCATCAGCGCCTACAAGGATCTTCCAGGACCATTGAAGGAATTGATCGACTGGGATCAGATGCGCCAGGACGTTCAGGTGAAGTATCAGCAGGTCTATGAACAGTTCAATGTCGAGCCCCTCATCGACAGCCGGATCCAGGAAATCCCGGCAGAAGCAGTCGGCCCACTGACGGCGGCACTCGTCGTCAGTAACCTCGCCGTCAGCGACGATAGCGGCGCGCGTCTGGTCGATCGCGTCTCGGTTGAGATCAGGCCGAACGAGACGGTGGCGATCGTCGGGCCGAACGGCAGCGGTGCGGAGGCTTTCGCAGAAGCGCTCGGCCGCATCGTCTGGCCCGACTCGGGCCGTATCAGCATCGACGGCCGCGACCTTCTGGAACTACCGGAATCGATTACCGGCCGCCGCATTTCCTACGCTTCCGCCGATACTTATTTTTTCCACGGCACGTTGCGTGACAACCTGCTCTACGGCCTCAAGCACGCGCCGCTGACCGATCCGGGCTACGAAGGCGAGGCCGCCCAGGACTTCAAATGGCATGCCGCCGAGGCGCTGAAGGCCGGCAACCCGACGCTCGACCTCAACAGCGACTGGGTGGATTACAACGCCGCCGGCGCGACCGGCCCGGACGATCTGCTGACGGCGATCCGGCCGGTGCTCGATGCCGTGTTGATTTCGCACGACATACTTGACCTTGCTCTCCGCTCGACGGTCGATACAAGCGTGCACGTTGCTCTTGCAGGTCGCATCGTTGATCTGCGCCGGTCGCTGCGCGAACGCATGAAGGACGAGAACCTCGATGCCGTTGTCGTGCCCTTTGACTTCGACAACTACAATCCCCAGGCAACGGTCGGTGAAAACCTGCTTTTCGGCACGATGAAACGGCCGATGATGAACAACCGCAGGCTTGCGGCACACCCGTATTTCCAGCAGCTTTTCCGCGATACCGGCCTCAGCAACGACCTCTATGCGATGGGTCTGGAAATCGCCGAAAACGCCGTCGAACTCTTCCACGATCTGCCGCCGGACCACCCCTTCTTCCAGCAACTGACCTTCATGACGGCGGATGATATTCCGACCTATCAGGCATTGCTGCAGAAATTGCAGAGCCGCAGGTTCGAGGATGCGACTATCGACGAGCGGTCGATGATCATCCGGCTGAGCTTTGCCTATATCGAGCCGCGCCACCGCTTCGGCTTGCTGAGCGATGAACTGATGGCGAAGATCGTGGGCGCCCGCAAGCAATTTCACGAGAATATACCGGACGATCTGGCAGCTCTCATCGAGCGCTACGATCCCGAGCGCTTCACCTCATCCGCGTCGCTGATGGACAATGTGCTGTTCGGCCGCATCGCCTATCAACAGGCGGACGCGTCCGATCGTATTCGTACCATCATGAGCGAACTCTTCGACACACTTGATCTTTTCGACGACGTGTTGTCGATCGGACTTGAATTCGATGTCGGCTCCGGCGGCAAACGATTGACCATGGTCCAGCGGCAAAAACTCAACCTTGCCCGTGCGCTTTTGAAACGTTCTGATTACTTCATCTTCAACCGGCCGCTTCCCGCGCTCGATCAGCGTGTGCAGGATCAGATCATCCGCAATGTCGTTCAAGGTCTACACGAGGAAGGTAAACGTCCAGCGATTATCTGGGTGCTTTCAAACGCAAGACTTGCAGAAATCTTCGATCGGATTCTGCTTTTTAATCGCGGTGATTTAGTGGAAGCTGGGAACTATCCGGAACTTTCCGAGAAAAACGGTATGTTCAAGGAACTGTTATCGTAATATTCTATTAGGGCGGCAGAGACGGCATTCTTGCGAGGGAATGTCAGTAGAGTTTTTTAAAGCGCGTTCTCCTTCGGCGAGGAGAAGCGGCAGGGGGTGAGACGCTCATGCTGTTGAGAGATGAAGTCGAAATGCTACGGCGGGTGCCGATCTTCGCAAGGGTCGCCCCGGCGAAACTCAAGCTTTTGGCCTTCACCTCCGACCGGATGACCTACAAGGCCGGTCAGGACCTTTTCCACCAAGGCGATCCGGGCGACGCGGCCTATGTCGTGCTTTCCGGAACCGCCGATATTCTGGTGAATTCGCCTGCGGGCGACATAAAGGTCGCCGATGTCGAGGTTAATTCCATCGTCGGCGAAATCGCCATTCTCTGTGACGTGTCGCGTACCGCAACCGTCCGTGCCACCTCCGCGCTCGAAGTGCTTCGCATCAGCAAGGAACATTTCCTGAAGCTTCTCAGCGATTTTCCCGAAATCGCCGTCGAGATCATGCGCGTCCTTGCCGACCGCCTGAACCATACGACCGCGGAACTGACGGCAGCACGTGCTGCAAAAAAGCCGCAGGCAGCCCTTCAGTAATTTCGGCGAATCCGGACGTGAAAAGCCCGTACGGCGGACAGCCGGCGGGCTTCATGCTTCAGTCGTCGCTATTCGCGCTGCTCCAGCGCCTTGCTGAAGGCAAGCGCGGCAAGCGTGCAGATGGCGCCTGAAAGCAGGTAATAGCCGACAAAAGGCAGGCCGAAGCGGCTGGACAGGCCAAGCGCAACGAGCGGCGCAAAACCTGCACCCACCAGCCACGCGAGATCCGACGTGAAGGCTGCGCCCGTGTAGCGGTAGCCGCGGCCGAATCGCGAAGAGATCGAACCGGTCGCCTGTCCGAACGAAAGGCCAAGCACACCGAAGCCGATGATGACGAAAGCATCCTGACCAGTGTCGCCGGCGGCAATCAGCATCGGGCCGATGAACGAGAAGATCGCAATCAGCACGGCGCAGACGGCAAGCTGACCGCGGCGGCCGATGCGATCGGCAATCAGGCCCGAGGCGATGATCGCGACGATGCCGACCATGGCACCGATGATCTGCACGACCAGGAAAGTGCCGAGCGGTTGACTGCCGTAGAGGCTCATCCAGCCAAGCGGAAAAATGGTAACGAGATGGAACATCGCAAAGCTTGCGAGAGGCACGAAGGCGCCGATCAGGATATCGCGGCCGTGGATGCGGAGGACATCGAGAATTGGCGCGGCTTCCAATTCATGCTGCTCCAGAAGCGTGCCGAACTCCTTGGTCATGACGAGACGCAGGCGGGCAAAGAGCGCCACGACGTTGATCGCGAACGCGACGAAGAACGGGTAGCGCCAGCCCCAAGAGAGGAAATCATCGTTTGAAAGATTGGCAACGAAGAAGCCGAAGAGGGTGCTCGCCAGGGCAAAGCCGATCGGCGCGCCGAGCTGCGGGATCATCGCATACCAGCCGCGGTGCCGTTCCGGTGCATTGAGCGCCAGCAGCGAAGCAAGCCCATCCCAGGCGCCGCCGAGGGCGAAGCCCTGCCCAAGGCGAAAGAGCGCAAGCAGCGCGATCGACCAGTAGCCGATTTGGCTATAACCGGGCAGGAAGGCTATCGAGGCTGTCGAGCCGCCAAGCAGGAAGAGCGCGATCGTCAGTTTTGTGCCGCGGCCGTAAAGGCGGTCGACCGTCATGAAGACAACGGAGCCGACAGGGCGGGCGAGAAAAGCCAGCGAAAAGATCGCGAAAGAATAAAGCGTGGCGGTCAGCCGGTCCGGCGCGAAGGGAAAGACAAGCTGCGGGAAGACGAGAACCGAGGCCAGGCCGTAAACGAAGAAATCGAAAAATTCCGACATGCGCCCGATGACGACACCGATCGCGATGCTGCCCGGCGAGACCGGCTTATCGTCATGAATTCTGCGGGCGTCGCGTTCCAGTGTGCGCGATGACGGTCCGTAGTGTACTTGTGTTTCAGCCATTTAACGCCTCCCTCGTTGAAGTGCTTGTACGAAGCGCCTCAAGACGATCTTGATCAAACCTGCCGGGTTATCAAGTCCGCGTGGCGTAAATAGTTCATCATCCATTTCCAAAATTGCAATGCAGGTCGCAAAATGCATGAGGGACGGCTGGCGGAAACTGGCCAACGCTGCTTTTGCGGATATATAGGCCGGGAAACATTTTATCGCCGATCAAAATCCTTACTGAATTAATCAGGATTTCAGGAAGGCCGTAAAAAAGCGATATCCTGCCGCACCGCGGCATATTTGCTGCACTGCGACCAAACACCTCATGTCACCATGCCGTTCCGTGCTTTAGTCGCGGTTCGGACGAAACAACAAGAGCTTAGAGACGTGCAAAAACTGATGAAGTTTTCCCGCCTTCTATTCGTATTGCCGCTATTCATGCTGGCAGGGTGCAATCTGGTGGTGATGTCGCCTTCGGGCGACATCGCCAATCAACAGGCGGACCTCATCATGGTCTCGACCTTCCTGATGCTGCTGATCATCGTGCCCGTCTTGTTCTTGACACTCTTCTTCGCCTGGCGGTACCGGCGCTCGAACACCGCGGCAACCTATGATCCGGAATGGCATCACTCAACCCGCCTCGAAGTCGTGATCTGGTCGGCGCCGCTTGCTATCATCATCGCGCTCGGCGCAATCACCTGGATCAGCACCCACAAGCTCGACCCTTATCGCGTGCTGGATCGGCTGGACGCAGAACGTGCGATTCCTGCCGACGCGAAGCCGCTGACTGTCGAAGTCGTAGCGCTCGATTGGAAATGGCTGTTTTTCTATCCGGATCTCGGCATTGCGACCGTCAACGAATTGGCCGCCCCTGTCGACGTGCCGATCAATTTCAAGATCACCGCCTCTTCGGTGATGAACTCCTTCTATATCCCGGCGCTCGCCGGCCAGATCTACGCCATGCCGGGCATGCAGACGAGGTTGCACGCGGTCATCAACAAGGAAGGCGAGTACGAGGGCTTTTCCGCCAATTACAGCGGCGATGGCTTCTCGCACATGCGCTTCAGGTTTCACGGCCTCAACCAGCAGGGCTTCGACGATTGGGTCACCCGCGTCAAATCCCAAGGTACGGCGTTGAACCGCGATGCCTACCTGAAGCTTGAAAAGCCGAGCGAACGCGAGCCGGTGCGCTATTACTCCAGCGCCGAGGCCGGCCTCTACGAGGCGATCCTCAACATGTGCGCGACACCCGGAAAGATGTGCATGAACGAGATGATGCATATCGACATGATGGGCGGCGGCGGCAGGGAAAGCGCCGAAAACCGCGAGCGGCTGGAATATGACAACCGTCATGCCGAACAGGGTGAACGCGCCAACGCCCCGACCTTCCCGGCAACCGGCACGCCGGCTTTCAGCGACGAGGCGCCGAAGGGCACGGAAAACAGCGGCCAGCAGCCCGGCGCCCAACCGCAGCAGGGCGGGCAGACCATGCCCGGAATGCAGCACGACGGCCATTCGATGCCGGACATGAACCACGGCAGCGGCAATCCGGCTCAGCCGGGCAACAACAATTAAACCTAGCGCTTTGCGTCGCTAAGACACCAATGAACGGGTTAATCCATGTTTTCCAATCCTGACCTCCTGAAGTTCATCTTCGGCCGGTTGACGCTTGAAGCGATCCCCTATCACGAGCCGATCCTCGTCGCGACTTTCATCGCCGTGGTGATCGGTGGTCTGGCCGTGCTTGGCCTCATCACCTATTTCAAGTTCTGGGGTCCGTTGTGGCACGACTGGATCACTAGCGTCGATCACAAGAAGATCGGCATCATGTATGTCATCCTCGCCGTCATCATGCTGCTGCGCGGCTTCTCGGACGCGATCATGATGCGCATCCAGCAGGCGATCGCCTTCAACGGATCGGAAGGCTACCTGCCGCCGCACCATTATGACCAGATCTTCACCGCCCACGGCGTGATCATGATCTTCTTCGTGGCCATGCCCTTCGTCACGGGCCTGATGAACTTCGTGGTGCCTATGCAGATCGGCGCCCGTGACGTCTCCTTCCCGTTCCTCAACAACTTCTCCTTCTGGATGACGACGGCCGGCGCCATCATCATCATGCTGTCGCTCTTCATCGGCGAGTTCGCGCGCACCGGTTGGCTTGCCTACCCGCCGCTTTCAGGCGCCGACTACAGTCCCGGAGTCGGCGTCGATTACTACATCTGGGGCCTGCAGGTCGCAGGTGTGGGAACGACACTGTCGGGCATCAATCTGATCGCCACCATCGTCAAGATGCGCGCGCCCGGTATGACCATGATGAAGCTCCCCGTCTTCACCTGGACCTCGCTCTGCACCAACGTCTTGATCGTCGCCACCTTTCCGATCCTGACGGCAACGCTCGCGCTCTTGTCGCTCGACCGCTACGCCGGAACGAACTTCTTCACGAACGACCTCGGCGGCAATCCGATGATGTATGTCAACCTCATCTGGATCTGGGGTCATCCTGAGGTCTATATCCTCGTGCTGCCGGCCTTCGGCATCTTCTCGGAAGTCGTCGCCACCTTCTGCGGCAAGCGCCTCTTCGGCTATGCCTCTATGGTCTACGCAACGGTGGTCATCACCATCCTTTCCTATATCGTCTGGCTCCACCACTTCTTCACCATGGGTTCCGGCGCCAGCGTCAACTCCTTCTTCGGCATAACGACGATGATCATCTCGATCCCCACCGGAGCGAAGATGTTCAACTGGCTCTTCACCATGTATCGCGGCCGCATTCGTTATGAGGTGCCGATGCTTTGGACCGTCGGCTTCATGGTGACCTTCGTCATCGGCGGTATGACGGGCGTGCTGCTCGCCGTTCCGCCTGCGGACTTCGTGCTGCACAACTCGCTCTTCCTGATCGCCCACTTCCACAATGTGATCATCGGCGGCGTGCTGTTCGGCCTGCTTGCCGGCGTCAACTACTGGTTCCCGAAGGCCTTCGGCTTCAAGCTCGATGCCTTCTGGGGTAAGGTGAGCTTCTGGTTCTGGCTGACCGGCTTCTACTTCGCGTTCATGCCGCTCTATGTGCTCGGCCTGATGGGCGTCACCCGCCGTGTCTCGCAATTCGAGGATCCGTCGCTGCAGATCTGGTTCATCATTGCGGCCTTCGGTGCTTTCCTGATCGCGCTCGGCATCCTGGCGTTCCTCGTTCAGCTCGTCGTCAGCTTCATGAAGCGTGAGGCGCTCGCCGACCATACAGGTGATCCATGGGATGGCCGCACACTGGAGTGGTCGACTTCCTCGCCGCCGCCGGATTACAATTTCGCCTTCACGCCGGTCGTGCACGATCATGACAGCTGGTACGACATGAAGAACCGCGGCTACGAACGGCCCCTTGAAGGCTTCAAGCCGATCCACATGCCGAAAAACACCGGCACCGGCGCGATCCTTTCGGCCATCAGCGTGGCTCTCGCCTTCGGCCTCATCTGGTATATATGGTGGCTCGTCGTGCTCTCCGCTGTGGGGCTGCTCGTCGTCACGATCGCCCATACCTTCAACTATAGGCGCGACTTCTACATCCCGGTGGAAGACGTCCGCAAAACGGAAGGCAAGCGGACCGAACTGCTTGCGGCACAGGTGTGATGACCATGAGCGATCATACCATCGACACGGCCGAAAAGCCTGAATTCTATCTGACCGAGGAACATCATCCGGAAGGCAGCACGAATCTCGGCTTCTGGCTCTACCTGATGAGCGACTGCCTGATCTTCGCGGTGCTGTTTGCGACTTACGGTGTTGTCGGCCGCAATTATGCGGCCGGGCCCTCCCCGAAAGACCTCTTCGACCTGCCGCTCGTCGCCGTCAACACGTCGATGCTGCTCTTTTCTTCCATCACCTATGGCTTTGCGATGCTGCAGATGGAAAAAAACAGCAAACCCGGCACGCTGATTTGGCTGGCGGTGACCGGCCTCTTCGGCGCGGCCTTCATCGGCCTTGAACTCTACGAGTTCATCCACTTGATCAACGAGGGCGCAGGCCCATCGCGCAGCGCCTTCCTTTCGGCCTTCTTTACGCTGGTCGGAACGCATGGGCTGCACGTCACGTCCGGCATCATTTGGATGGCGACACTGATGGTGCAGGTTTCGATGCACGGCCTGATCGAGGCCAACCGCCGCCGCCTCATGTGCCTTTCGATGTTCTGGCACTTCCTCGACGTCGTCTGGATCGGCGTCTTTTCCTTCGTCTATCTGATGGGAGTTCTCGGATGATTTCGCAAGCACCCGCGCATGAGGACGCGCACGAAGCCCATCATGGCCACAGCCACGGGCACGGGGCGGGCCATGGCTCGCTAAAGAGCTACACGATCGGCTTCGTCCTCTCGGTCATCTTGACCGCGATCCCCTTCTGGCTTGTCATGGCCGGCGTCTTCGAAAGCCCGGCGGTGACGGCCACGCTCGTGATGGCCCTCGGCGCCGTACAGATCGTCGTTCACATGATCTGCTTCCTGCACATGAACACCCGCTCGGAGGGCGGCTGGACGATGATGGCGCTGATCTTCACCATCGTGATCGTGGCGATCGCGCTTTCCGGCTCGCTCTGGGTCATGCATCATCTGAATACCAATATGATGCCGATGAGCCCGGAAGTGATGAAGAACATGCCCTAGTGGGCATCGAGCGGGCGGCGGCAGGCCGCCCGCTCCGGTTTTGCAGCCATGTCAAACAGCTCTCCTGAACCGAAAGACCGGCGCCGCTCGGCGGTCAAGCTGGCAATGCTCTGCAGCCTAATGCTTCTGTCGATTGCGGGCTTTGTTGCGCTCGGCGTCTGGCAGGTGGAGCGGTTATCCTGGAAACTCGATCTCATTGCTCGGGTCGATCAACGGGTAAAAGCCGAACCGGTTCCGGCGCCGCTCGGCAGATCAGTCAACGCCGCCGATGACGAATACCGCCGCGTAACGACGACCGGCACACTGCAGAACGGTAAGGAGACGCTGGTCTATGCCTCGACTGAGCTGGGGCCGGGCTATTGGGTGATGACACCGCTGTCGCTTCCAGATGGCAAGGCGATCCTGATCAACCGTGGCTTCGTGCCGGTCGACAAGCGCAATCCTGAAACCCGGCAGTCCGGCCAACTCTCCGGTCCGGTCACGATCACCGGGCTGATACGGATGACGGAGCCGAAAGGCTCGCTGCTGCAGTCGAACGACCCGGCCTCGGGCCGCTGGTATTCCCGCGATGTCGCGGCGATCGCGGTGGAAAAGGGCGTCACAAACGCCGCCCCTTATTTCATCGATACAGATGCGACGCCAAACCCAGGCGGCTTACCGGTCGGCGGATTGACGCGTATCGTCTTTCCGAACAACCACCTCGTCTACGCGATCACATGGTTTGGATTGGCGCTGATGGTGGCAGGTTTGCTGGGATACGTGATCCGCGGCGAGATTCGAACGCGGTAGTCGCGGCAATCGTCCGGCTGATTGCCTCGGCAAGTTGCGCTTGCGAAAAGGGCTTGCCGAGGCGCGGCAGGTCGATGAGGCCGCCGCCGGGTGGAATGTCTGCATAGCCCGTGGCAAGGATGATCGGCATTTGCGGCCAATCACGGCGGATCGCCTCCGCAAGCTCTGCACCGGTCATCCGCGGCATGGCGTGGTCGGAAATGACGAGGTCGACCTGTTCAGCGGCAAGGATGGCCAGCGCATCGGCACCCGATGCCGCCTCGATGACTTCATAGCCGAGATCTTCCAGCATCAGAACGGTGTTCATGAGCACGAGACTGTCATCGTCGACGGCCAGGATGCGCAGCGAATGCGGAAGGTCGCGATGATCAGCCGCTTGCTCCGGATGTTCTGCTGGTGCAACGTCCTGCTCCGGGATCGCAGGGAACCAAAGTTCGGCGACTGTGCCTTCGCCGATACGGCTCTTCAACACGAGTTTGCCGCCTGATTGCGCCGCGAGCCCCTGAACCATCGGCAGGCCGAGACCAGTGCCCTTCCCGAAACCTTTCGTCGTGAAGAAGGGTGTCGTCGCCTGTTCAAGCGTCTTTTCGTCCATGCCCTCTCCGCGGTCAGTGACCGAAATACACAGGTAGGTACCGGGCGCAACAGCCCCGTTCCCGTCACCCATCGCCCGCTCTTCCGCCCTCACGGTGATCTTCCCGCCGCCCGGCATTGCGTCACGTGCATTCACAATCAGGTTGAGGATGGCTGTTTCGAGCTGGTTGGGATCGGTGGCAATTGCCGGAAGATCCCGTGGCACTTCGGTTTCCAGCATGGTCAGCGGCCCGACCAAACGTTGCAGCATGTCGGCCATTCCGTCCATGAGCATGGCAATGTCGATCGTCTTGACCGCCAGTTCCTGGCGCCGGGAAAAGGCGAGCATGCGCTGCGTCAGTGCCGCACCGCGCTGCGCACCCTGAATGGCATTTTCCACGAGGCGCATCAGCTCCGGTTGTTCAGGCATCCGCTTCTTCAAAATCTCCAGGCTCCCGAGAACGGCCATCAGAAGATTGTTGAAGTCGTGGGCGATGCCACCGGTGAGCTGGCCGATCGCCTCCATTTTCTGCGCCTGGAAAAGCTCTTCGCGTGCCTGATCGAGGGCATACTGGATTTCGCGCTTCTCGGTCATATCGCGTGTGATCTTCGCAAAACCAATCACCTCACCGCAGTCGTCCCTGATCGCATCAAGGACCACGCACGCCCAGAAACGGCTGCCGTCCTTGCGCACCCGCCAGCCCTCCTTCTCGAATCGGCCATCGCGGCGGGCAACGTCAAGAGCATGTTCCGGCTCACCGGCAGCACGATCCTCCTCGGTGTAGAAATTCGAGAAGTGCCCGCCAATGATCTCTTCCTGCGAATATCCTTTGAGGCGTTGCGCACCGGCATTCCAGGTCGCGACACGGCCCTCCGGACTGAGCATATAGATGGCGTAGTCGGTGATGGCATCGACAAGTAATCGCAAGCGGCCCTCGTCCGTGAGAGACGCATCATATCGATCGGCGAGTTCCATAGGGCCCCCAAGAGAAAACATCAGTTGCCTAAACCGAAGGAGGCCGAAATGGTTCCGGGGAAGTCTGAATAATTCAGACAGCTCTGCTTTGAGGGTGGAGCTGCTGCCCGATCTTGTCCGCAGCCGCGTAGGCCTGGCTGACGATCTCAGGGACCAGATCGATATCCGGCAGGCTGCCGAGGCCGAGCGGACCGACGGCAAAGAGGCCGTCCACCGTCGATCCGTCCTCCAGGCAGGCTTCGCCGCGCAGATTGACAGCAAGACCCAGTGAAAGCTCGTCGGGCATGGCGAGGCCGGAGCTGATCAGGCTCTGCATCAGGGGCATCGCGAGATTCGGCGCCCGGCAGCGGCAATCGAAAACACGCTCCGCATAGATGACTTCCTCGACATCCGATCCAGCCGGGGTGAAGAAGATGCCGCTCAGCCCCCGGCGGTCGGCCGTGCCACGGCGAAGGACGGTATTGCCTTCGGCAAGCTCGCGCTTCAAGCGCAGGTACATGGCCTCGGGCAGGCGGTTGCGGTGGCTGTCGTAGATGGCGCGCAGATGCCGGTTGAACTGGCGTTTTTGGCGCGCCGGCAGCGAACGCCAAAGCGAGCGGGCATGTCTGCGTAGGCCGTTCATCACCGATTGCCAGCTGCGGCCTTCTTCTTCCGCCTTTCGGCAGGCAGCGCGGATGAAGCGGACGATCTCCGGCAGGCTTTGCGGCAGCTCCTCGGCCGGAAAAACCGGATCGGCGGAATTCGGCGTATGGCTCTGCGGCAGGAAACCATGTTTCGAGACGATGGTGATCTGGCCGGTGTAGCCGCTATCGCGCAGCTGCAGCAACTGGTCGAGAACGCGAATGCCACTTCCAAGCAGAGCCGCATGCGGTCGGGCAACGAGGCGCTGCGACCGCAGCGGCGACTGATCCTCCGTGACAGCCTCGGGCTCGGAAAGCCCGTAACCGGTGGCCAAAATGACGGTATCGAAAATCGGATTGGCGGGATTGGCACTCTCAAGTAGGAAGCGGTTTGCGTGTCTCCTGCGGATCGAGACGACGGGGTCGTGGCAGACCTGTACGGTGATATCCTTGCGGGCTGCGAGCGCTTCTGAAAAGCGCTGATAGACGTAATCGCTGAAAAGCTGCTTCGGAACGAAAATCTGTCGGAAACCCGGGATCGCGGCGGGCACGGCGGCCCGGAACTCCGCGTTGCTACAGAGCCAGTCGTTGAAATCGTCGGCGTCGCCGAGCGACACGGACAGATCGCGGACACGGGTATTGAGGATCGTCGAAGAACGCGTCGACGACAGCGCCTGACCGCCGCTGACCGAAGAATTCGGATCGAAAAGCTGAAGGTGGAACGGTGTCCGCACCGTTTTCATCAAGGCGATTGCGCTCATCATGCCGGAAAAGCCGCGTCCGACAACGGCGATACGCGGTATCGCTGAAACCTGCCCTTTCGCATGGAATTTCGTAGCAAAAAGACCCTGAACCGTCATCTCAACTCCCTTGCGGGTTGGCCCGCATCGCGTCTCGATCAAGGTTTCAACGCAGGAATATACGCTCATGCGTTGCTGAGGTTCACGCGGCAGTCTGGAACGCTTGCCGCCATAGTCTATCAAACTAGTCGTGTATGAAAGCGCCAAAATGGGCGGGTGGCAAGCGTTTTATTCTACGCGCTTGCAGGTCCGGTAGTCAGGCTGCTGATACAAATAAAGAATTTTTTGCTTAGCCGCGTCCGTCAGGATGGTGCCTTCTTCACCAGCGCTGTCTGCTCGGCTATTTCTTGATACGGTCGATCAGGAAATTGAAAAAGTCGCTATAGCGTGCCGGGATGCGCTCAGCCTCGTCGAGAATGGTCATAGTATGTCCGCTCTTTTCGGCGACCTTCTCAAATCCGGCACCGAAATTGCGGGCTGCGAACGAGCGACATGTGGTCGGTCGATTGATCCCGTAGGCTGCCCGAATACAGGAGCACGATCGGAGGCGAGTTCGCTCGAACCAGATAGGAGGGCGACAGTACCGTAATGTCGTTCAGAAACTTGCCTCTTTGTGACAGAAATGACTGAAAATCCGCGTCAGGCAGGCCAAAGGCATGCCCGCCGTAATTGATGGATGGACTTACCCAATCGCGCATCTCATGGGGTCTATCGTGTCTGCGCATCGATGCCGCCGACCAGGTTGATCGCCCTGGCGAACCGTCCTCATTGGCCGACAATGCGAGCCAGAGCACTTTCGGCGGGTCCGTCGTGCAATCGCTGGCGACAGTGTTGCCACCAGTTTCGCCGGTGTCCGCCGGCTTGCTGTTCTGCGCCTCGGTCTCTGCCGTCCTTCTGATTTCCTGCTTCGTCACGTCTGCCGAAAGGATCGTGAAAAAACCTCTTGTGCTGCGGCACCTACCCCGATTGGAATCGAGCTAGGGCTGCGGTTCTCACCGCCCGTCACTCACGACAAAATAACCAGCTGGTGAATTCTTTACTTGAACGCTCAGGTAGAATCAGCAAAAGTAAGCGCGCTAACCATTTCCTTCATGGAATTGCCGTCTTTTCGGGCCAGCGTCCGACCATACATCTATTTGGAATCAATACCGTGAGCAGCGATGCGTCGATACGCGCGACGAAGCCTTCGGCTTCGCTTGCGCTTGTGAATGCGGCAGGCTGGGGCAAGGGTCTCTATACTCTGGTCCGCATCACCGTCATGGCCTTTCGTCACCCTTGGCAAGCGGGCTTCGCCATCGGCGCAACCCTCATAGCCTCCACATTCCAGCTTCTGATTCCGCGGCTGCTCGGCCAGGCAGTCGATCATACGCAGGTTGCATTGACGGGCGGAGCTGCCGGCCAGCTGGCGCAGGACGCGCTGCTGACGACGGCGCTGCTTTTACTAGGCGCCAGCGTGCTGCGCGGCGTCTTCACGATGGTCCAGAACTACTACAGCGAAAGCGTCGGTCACCATATCGGCTATGAACTGCGGCTTGCCTGCTACGAGAAGATCCAGCGGCTGTCCTTCAGCTTCCACGACACCGTTCATTCGGGCGACCTGATCACCATAGGGCTGCTCGATCTTGAAGGCGTGCGAATGTACTTTTCGACGGCACTTGTGCGCGTTTTCCTGCTCTCGATGCTGATCGGCATCGGCGCCTACATGCTGATTTCGACCGATGTGGTTCTTGGTCTCCTGGCTCTAAGTTTCGTGCCTTTTGTCGGCTGGCGTTCATCGGTGACGCAGCTCCGGCTGCGGGCCACGTGGCTCGACCTGCAGGAGCGGCTTTCGGTGCTGACGCGCATCATGGAGGAAAACCTCGGCGGCATCCGTGTCGTGCGTGCATTCGCTGCGCAGGAGCATGAGCTCTCCAAATTCGAAAAAGCCTCGAAGAATGCGCTGACGCTTGCGCATCAGCGCGTCGGTATCCGTGTTGCCAATACCAGCGCCATGACCTTTTCCTTCTTCGCCGCGATGGGCCTCGTGCTCTGGGTCGGCGGAGAAAAGGTGATGGCGGGCGAAATCACCGTCGGCGTGCTCGCTTCCTTCCTGACGTTCATGACCATCCTGCAAATGCCGGTGCGCCAGCTCGGCATGATGGTCAACGCCTTTGCCCGGGCTTCGACATGCGGCACGCGCCTCTTCGACCTGCTCGACCTCGAGATCGCCATACGTGATGCCCCGGGTGCAAAAGAATTGAAGGTGACTGAAGGCACGCTCCGTTTCGAGGATGTCGACTTCGCTTATCCAAGCTCGGACACGCATCAGGTGCTCCACGGCGTTTCCTTCGAAGCGCGGCGCGGTGAAACGATCGGCATCGTCGGGCCGCCGGGCAGCGGTAAATCGACGATCGCCCATCTGATACCGCGCTTTTATGACGTGACGAAGGGCAGGATCACGATCGACGGACAGGACGTCCGCAAGGTGAAGCTGCAATCGCTCCGCCGCTCCGTTGCCGTCGTGCAGCAGGATTCCTTCCTGTTCACCACGACCATCGAAAACAACATCGCCTATGGCGACCCCTGGGCCAAGGAGCCACGGATCGAGCGGGCGAGCGAAAGCGCGCAGCTGCACAACTACGTCCTCGGCCTGCCGACAGGCTACGGCACGGTGGTCGGCGAACGCGGCGTTTCGCTGTCCGGCGGTCAGCGCCAGCGCCTTTCGATAGCCCGGGCGCTGATGTTGAGGCCGGCGGTAATGGTATTCGACGATTCGACGGCGGCAATCGATGCGGCGACCGAACAGCGGATCCGCGCCGCCATGCGCAGATATGCCGCTGACCGCGTCACCATCATCGTCGCACACCGATTGAGCTCGCTGATGCATGCCGATCAGATCCTCTTCGTCGAGGACGGCCGCATCGTCGAGCGAGGCACGCATGAGGAACTGCTGGCCTATGGCGGCCGGTACAAGGCGCTTTACGACTTGCAGGTACGGCCGGGCGACGACGCTTTGAGCGCGTGAAAAACCGGCGCGGGAGGATTTCATGGCCGAGGAACTGGAAACCGAACGCTCCGACGTTCGCGAGGACGGCCGCCGCCCGCCGCGGGCGGTCGTCGGCTCGCACCGCATCGAAGAAGAAATGTTCGGAAAGGCCTTCGACGGCAACATCGTCAAGCGCATCTGGACCTTCGTCGCGCCATACCGTCGGCAAGTCCTGTGGTCGGTTGCAGCCGTGCTCACCTTCACGGCGATGCAGTTGCTGATCCCCCTTATAATCCGTTACGCGATCGACCACGGCATGCAGCCGGGCGGGGATCGCTCCGCCCTCCTCTATTCGATCATCGCCTTTCTGATTGCGATCCTGATCAATTATGCGGCAAGCTACGCGCAGGAAACGCTGGTCGGCAATGTCGCCGAGGAGGTGCTTTTCGACATCCGCAGGGCGATGTTCTCGCATCTCCAGAGAGTCTCGCTTTCCTTCATGGACAAGACAGAGGTCGGACGGCTGATGTCACGCCTTCAGGGCGACGTGAACTCCATGCAGGAATTTCTCGAGACGTCGGTGCTCTCCGTCGGCGATATCGCCCTACTCTTCGGCATCGTCTTCGTCATGCTCTATCTCGACTTCAAGCTCGGGCTGCTGACACTCTCCGTCCTGCCTGTCCTCTTCATCGTCCGTCTCTTCTGGCTGCCGCTGGCACGCAAATCCTTCATGGCAGCGCACGAGACGAACTCCGTGGCGGCTGGCGCACTCGCCGAGGCGATACACGGTGTTCGTGCCGTGCAGAGCATGGATCGCCAGAGCGTCAATTTCACGCTCTTTGACGACAAAGCCCATGCGAACCTCAAGACGCATCTGACGGCCGCCCGCTATGCCCAGGTGATGGTGCCGATCGTCGATAGCCTGACCGGCGTGGCAATGGCACTCGTTATCGTCGTTGGCGGCGCGCGCGTCCTGAACCAGGCGCTCGACGTCGGCGTGCTTGTGGCATTCCTCTTCTACATCCAGCGCTTCTTCGACCCGATCCGCTCGCTGACGCTACAATATTCCGTCATGCAGCGCGCCATGGCGTCGGGTCGCCGGCTGACGGAGGTCCTCGACGTGCCGGTCGATATCAAGGACGCGCCGAACGCCAAGGCTCTTTCGAAGGACATGGATGGTTCGGTCGAATTCCGCGATGTCGTCTTCGGTTACAATCCGAAGCATCCCGTCCTCAAGCATGTGAGCTTCAAGGTGAATCCGGGCGAAACGGTGGCTCTCGTCGGTCCGACCGGCTCGGGCAAATCGAGCTGCATGTCGCTCATCCACCGGTTTTACGATGTGCAGCACGGTCAGGTCCTGGTCGGGGGGCACGATGTTCGCGCGTTGACGCAGGATTCGCTTGGCGATCAGATCGCCATGGTGCTGCAGGAACCGTTCCTTTTCACCGGTACGGTCTTCGACAACATTCGCTATCACAAGACAAGGGCGACGCGCGAACAGGTGATCGAAGCCGCCAAGGCGGTGGGCGCCCACGACTTCATCATGCGCCTGCCGGAAGGTTATGACAGCATTCTCGGCGAGCGCGGCGGCAACCTCTCGCTCGGCCAGCGGCAGTTGCTGAGTTTCGCGCGCGCGCTCGTCGCCGACGCGAAGATCCTGGTGCTCGATGAGGCGACCGCCAATATCGACAGCTACACGGAAATGCTGATCCAGAAGGCGCTAGTGAAGCTCCTCGAAAACCGCACGGGCCTCGTCATCGCCCATCGGCTGGCGACGATCCGCGAGGCTGACCGCATCATCGTTCTGCAGAACGGCGAGCTCATCGAAAGCGGCAATCACCGGCAGCTGATGAAGAACGGCAAGCTCTATTCGCGACTCTACAACCTGAACTATGCCTCCTTCGACGACATTCCGGAGGAGGCCCTGGAGGACACGGCTGCTAGCAGGTCGGCGACATAGGCTGTCCGTTGAACTCCTTAGGATCGCCGCGATCCTAAGGCGTGGTCGCGTATGGTTCTTGTTGCGGACGACTTGAAGAGAAAGCGGGCCGAGATCCTCATCCAGATCGAGGAACTGCGAAAAGCAGATTGCCGCGCTCGGGCGGCAGCAGGGTGCGTTCGATATCGTCATCCTACGAGCCGGAATGCGCTATCGAACGCGCCAGCCTCCAGCCGTGAACTGTATTTCATGCATCTTTTATGCATGAATATCTTCATTGTTAGAAAAGTCATTTATATCAATGGTTTGCTGGATAATTTTTATGCAATCAAGGGTCTGTCGTGAGGCACGGGCTTTTTTATTATTATTATGCACATTTTATGCATAACCTGTCCGTCTTCGCTCGTCGCCGACTGCTCGAGGTTGCTATCGAAGCCTGATCGACGACGTGGCTTTCTATCCCGTTCGCCTTCAGCGCACGATCGATCCAGAAGCCATCCAGCCCGGCTTCCTGAATGCCCGCGATCGGAATTTTACTGCCCGCGTCCGACCGCACCTTTCTAAATCCGCTTAAATGTGGCGCTTGGCGCCTCCTCCACCATATTGCCCGCTTTGAGCGGCGATGATCAGCGCGGGAAGACTGGCGGCCGAGATGCGCGCGTGATCGATGACCTCCTGCAGATTAGCGGCATGCCGGAAGGATGGCTCCTGCTCGACGCCGGTTCTGACAGCCTCTGCGAACCGCTCGAAGTTCGTCGGAACGGGTTCGACATGCACCTGCCGCCAGATCGCATTGTCAGCATCCGCGCCGGCGCAAATCCTGAGCGTCGGGCCATTCGGCGTATCGATGACTTCGATCGCGCCCTTGTCGCCGTGAACCCGCAGCCGCAGTTCGTTCAGATGTCCGGTTGCCCAGCGGCTGGCATGGATCACGCCCAAAGCGCCGTTCTGCAGTTCGGCCATCATCACAAAGCTGTCGTTGGCGTCGAGTTCGTACTCGCCGATTCTGTTGCCGGGCGTCTTCTCGAAGGTTTTCAGTTGCGCAGCGGCGGTCTTGATCTCGCTTCCGGTCCCGTAGACGACGAAGTCGAGAATGTGAATACCGACATCACCGAGAACGCCGTTCGACCCGTGCTTGCTCGACAGGCGCCAGAGCCATTGTGGCTGCGTCGCCCAGTCGCCCCACGCCTTCGAAACGAGCCAGCTTTGCAGATAGGAGGCCTCGAAGTGGCGGACCTGACCGATGTCGCCGTTCAGCACCATCTGCCGGGCCTTCTGCAGCGGCGCGACGTTGCGATAGGTGAGATTTACCATCGTTATCTGTTTCGACCTCTCGGCGGCGTCGGCCACCTCCGCGGCCTGGGCGAAATTCTCCGCCAGCGGTTTTTCACAAAAGACGTGCTTGCCGGCGGCAAGCAGGGCCAAGGTGGTGGCATAGTGGACGCGGTCCGGAGTGACATTGGTTGCCGCGTCGAACTCGCCCCAGGCAAGCGCATCGTCCAGTGAATTGAAGGTCAGCGGAATATCGTGCCGGGCGGCAAAGGCGCGCAGGCGCACATCATCGCTATCGACCGCCGCGACGATCTCCACATCTGCGATTTCCGAGAAACTCGTGGCGTGCGTGTTCGCCCACCAACCCGTGCCAAGTATGATTAGTTTCATTATTTTGCTCCTTCTGCTTGCGGCCGGCCAGGCGGCCGGGTTGGCATCTGCGCCCGTCCTTCTTTCATGCTTCGTCAAGGCAGGGCTCAAACATCCGGCCATACGGCCCTCGACCGGCCGCATGGCAATACGGAGTGCGATGGTGCTTACACGGCGATCGGCAGCACCTCCACGTTGCCGGCGCCTTCCGGTCCGGGTGTCATGCCGTCGTCCGCCGACAATAGATTGAGCTCGCGACGCTCCCTTTCCGAGACGATCGCAAGATCGATGACCTTCTGCAGGTTGGCGGCGTGACGGAAGTTCGGGTCAAGCTGTTTGCCGGTCGCGACCGCTTCGGCAAAACGCTGGTAGTTGGTCGGCACCGGCGGAACATCGATATCCGCCCAGGTGGCCGTCTCGACGTTCTCGCCGAAGCAGCCGCGCAATTGCGATCCGTTCGGCCGGTGTATGACCTCCAGGCTACCGCGCTCGCCGTAGATGCGCAGCTTCAGCTCATTCAGATGACCCGTCGCCCAGCGGCTGGCATGAATGACGCCGAGCGCACCGTTGGCGAAGTCCACCGACATGGTGAAGCTGTCGTTGGCGTCGAGCATATATTCGCCGATCTGACCGCCCGGCGCCTTATTGAAGGTCTTCAGCCGTGCAAAGACGTGATCAATGTCGGTTGCCGCACCATAGGAGGCAAAATCGAGGATATGGATGCCGACATCGCCGAGCACGCCGTTCGAACCGTGACCAGTGGAAAGGCGCCAAAGCCAGCGCGATTCCGTGCGCCAATCGCCCCAGGCGCGAGAGACGAGCCAACTCTGTAGATAGGATGCTTCCACGTGCTTGATCGTACCGAGCTCGCCGGCGAGCACCATCTCGCGGGCGCGCTGCAGTGGCGCCACATTGCGATAGGTCAGATTCACCATATTGATCACGCCGGCCGCCTCGGCGGCATTGGTCATCTCCAGAGCATCCGCATAGTTCTCCGCCAGCGGCTTTTCGCAGAACACGTGCTTGCCCGCGGCAATGAGCGCCATCGTCGTTGGATGGTGGACACGGTCCGGCGTGACGTTCGTCGCCGCATCGAACCCACCCCAGGCGATCGCCTCCTCTAGCGTAAGGAAACGTCTCTCAATGCCGAAATGATCGGCAAATTCGGCAAGGCGTGCCGGATCGGTATCGACGGCACCGACCACTTCGACGCCTTCGTTCAGTTTGAAATGGCTGATCTGGCTACGCGCCATCGAGCCTGTGCCGAGAACAAGAAGTCTCATCCGTGTCCCCTCAGCGATAACCGGCTTCGCCGGCCTGGTGCAATTTCGGGCCGCGCTCCACAATCGGCTCGGGCGCCTTCTCCACCGGGACGTTCGGCGCATCGGTGATGCCCTTGAGGGCTCCCTGCGCGTTGTAGGCCCATTTGACAGCGTTGATCAGCACTTTGCGGACATTGGCATCGTGATAGGTCGGGTAGGTCTCGTGACCGGGGCGGAAGTAGAAGATGTTGCCCGCCCCACGCCGCCAGGTCATGCCGGATCGGAACACCTCGCCGCCCTGGAACCAAGAGATGAACACCGTTTCCAGCGGCTCGGGAACCGAGAACTGCTCACCATACATCTCCTCGTTCTCAAGAACGAAATTCTCGTCGAGACCGGCGGCGATCGGATGGCGCAGATTGATGACCCACAGGCGCTCGCGTTCGCCCGCCTCGCGCCATTTCAGCGCGCAGGGCGTGCCCATCAGCCGCTTGAAGATCTTCGAAAAATGTCCGGAATGCAGCACCAGAAGCCCCATGCCTTCCCAAACGCGCTTGGCGACGCGCTCGACGACCTCGTCGGAGACCGCGCCGTGATCCTTGTGGCCCCACCAGGTGAGCACATCGGTTTCGGCAAGCCGGGCTTCGGTAAGCCCATGTTCCGGCTCTTGCAGCGTCGCCGTCGTCGCCTTGATTACCGGATCACTGTTCAGCGCACTGGCGATCGTGGTGTGCATGCCGTCGGGGTAAATTTCCCTGACGACGTCGTTGGTGTTCTCATGGATGTTTTCACCCCAGACAATGGTGCGAATTGACACGTCGTTACTCCTTGCGATGTGAGGCGGATCGATCCTTGGGAGGTAGATCAGTCCTTCGTGGATGGTCAAGCAGCGCGCACGGATGCCTTTGCAAGCGCGCGGCCGGATTGGTCGAAACGGTGTATGTGATCGGTGATCGGCGCAACGCCGAGCTTTTGACCCGGCCGGTGGCCGGAGACGCCGGTTTCCCGGACGATAAACGGCTCGTCGGCACCGATGTCCAGATAGACGAAACTGTCGGAGCCAAGGATTTCCGAATGGATGACCGTCCCGCTCCACACGGCCGCCTGCGACGTGATCCGGACATGCTCGGCGCGCACGCCGATCGTATGGGCATTGTAAGGCTGCGCCAGTCCGTCGGACAGGAAATTCATCTTCGGCGAGCCGATGAAGCCGGCAACGAAGAGCGAGTTCGGGGTCTCATAGAGCTCCAAGGGTGTGCCAACCTGCTCAACGACGCCGTCGCGCAAAACACATATCCGGTCTGCAAGCGTCATGGCCTCTACCTGATCGTGCGTCACATAGATCATCGTCGTGTTGTGCATGCTGCGGTGGAGCTTGGCGATCTCCAGCCTTGTTGCCACGCGCAGGGCGGCATCGAGGTTAGACAGCGGCTCGTCGAAGAGAAAGACCTTGGGATCGCGAACGATCGCCCGGCCGATCGCGACACGCTGACGCTGCCCGCCCGACAGCTGGCGCGGCAGGCGGTCGAGATAGGGTGAAAGCTGCAGCATGCCGGCTGCCTGTTCGACGCGCTGCCGGCATTCATCCTTCGTCCGTCCCGATAGCTTCATGCCGAAGGCCATGTTGTCGAAGACGGTCATATGCGGATAGAGCGCATAGGATTGGAACACCATGGCGATGCCTCGCTTCGACGGCGCACGCTGGTTTACCACCTTGTCGTCGAAGGAAAGCGTGCCGGACGTGATGTCCTCAAGGCCGGAGATAAGGCGCAGCAGCGTGGACTTGCCGCATCCGGACGGGCCTACGAAAACCATGAATTCGCCGCGGCGGATGTCCATGCTCACACCCTTGATGACCTCGAAGGCGCCGAAGCTCTTGCGGATATTGTCTAGGCGGATTTCTGCCAATGTTCTGCTCCCTCAACCTTTAACGCCGCCGGCAGTCAGCCCCGAGATGATCCGGCGCTGGAATATCAAGACGAGGACAACAACCGGTACGGTGACGATGACCGAAGCCGCCATAATGTTGCCCCAAGGAATTTCGAATTGGCTGCCGCCTGAAAGCAGCGCGATGGCGACCGGCACGGTCCGTTGTGTGTTTGATGATGTGAAAGTTAGTGCGAAGAGGAATTCGTTCCAGGCGGTAATGAAGGCAAGCAAGCCGGTGGTGACGAGCGCAGGCCACATCAGCGGCATGAAGACCTGGGTGATGATAACCCAGGGCGAGGCGCCGTCGACGATCGCCGCCTCTTCGATCTCGATCGGCAGTTCGCGCATGAAGGTCGTGAGTACCCAGACGGTGAACGGCAGTGTGAAGATCATGTACGAAAAGATCAGCGCGAAAGGCGTGTTGAAGATGCCGATCCACCGGATGAGCTCGAAGAGGCCTGCGAGAACCGCAATCTGCGGGAACATCGACACGGACAGGATCGTCAGCATCAAAAGCGCGCGCCCGCGAAAGTTCACGCGCGCCAGGGCGAAGGATGCCGTGATGGAAAGCAGCAGCGACGCGGCAACCACGACCAAGGCGATTAGCACGGAGTTGCCAAGGCTGCGGACAAAGCCGCCTTGGCTCATCACCGACGAATAGTTGCCGAATGAAATCGAAACCGGCCAGTAATTGACCTCGAAAAGCGCCGTGCCAGTCTTCAGGCTCGTGAGGATCGCATAGTAGAACGGAAAGACCGCGAGGATGACGATGACTGCGACGAGCAGATAGAAGAGCGTGTTTTTTGTGACCGAGAGCAGCATCAGCGTTCCTCCCCGCCGAGCTTGACGCGTCCGAACCAGATGTAGAGCACGGTGACGGAGGCGATGATGAGGAAGAGGACTGTCGAAGCGGTTGCACCATAGGCGAACTTGTCGAAGTCGAACAGGTTCTCGCGCGCCATGACCGACATGGTCTTGGTCTGGGCGTTGTTGGGCGTCAGCACATAGATCAGATCGAAGATGCGCATCGCATCCAGCATCCGGAAGATCACCGCGACCATGATGGCCGGCCGGATCAAGGGCAGCGTCAGCCGCCAGAAGACCTTGACCGGATTGACGCCGTCGATCCTGGCGGCTTCGTAGATATCCGCAGGCACCATCTGCAGTCCGGCGAGAATGAGAAGCGCCATGAAGGGTGTCGTCTTCCAGACATCGACGATCAGGACCGCAATCATCGCCGTCTCCGGATTGGCGGTCCAGGCGATCTTCTGACTGATGAGACCGAATCCGAGGAGGATATCGTTCAGGATGCCAAATTGGTCGTTGAGCATCCAGGCCCACATCTTTGCCGAAACGATCGTCGGTATGGCCCAGGGAATGAGGATCGCAGCGCGCACGATGCCGCGTCCGACAAACTGCGCGTTGAGAACGAGCGCAACGACAAGGCCAAGCATGGTTTCGATCGTCACTGAAAGCAGCGTGAATTTGGCAGTGTTCCAGACTGCACTCCACCAGACCGGATCGGCAAGCAGCCCGCGATAGATGGTGCGTCCGCTCTTCAGCGTGACCCAAGAGAGATAGTTGCTGAAACCGATGAACTGCGCATTGCCAAGATCGGTAAGCGACGCGTTCGTGAAGCTGAAATAAATCGTCCTGAACAGCGGCCACCCGGCCACCACCGCCAGTATGAACAGTGTCGGTGCCAGAAACAACCAGGCCGATCGAACGCGCTCGGAGCGCAATTCGGTTGTGGACCTCAAGGCGGAGGCTGGCGGTTTGGCCGCTTGTGAAACTACGATTTCGCCCATGAAACGGCTATCCCGTGCTTGAGACTTCTGGAGACGGAACCGGCGGCTTTCCGGCCGCCGGTTCCCATACTCACCAGCTATCGCCCTTCAGGGTCGTCAGGTCGGCCTCGAGGAGTTCGAGGTTTTCCGCCGCGGTCCCGCTGCCGGACAGTGTATTGTGTACGGCCGTCCAGAACTTTGAGGACACCTCGTTGTACTTCACCTTGGCCGTTGCCGAAGGACGCGGCACGGCGTCCTGGAAGATCGGCTTCCACTCCGGCATGAAAGGCTGCGCGGCAGCGACATCCTTGTCGTCGTAAAGCGCAGTCAGGGTCGGCAGGTTGGAAAGTTCGATGGCGCGCGCCTTCTGAACCTCCTCCGACGCCAGGAACCTCACGAGCTCAATAGCCGCTTCCTGCTCGTCCGAATATTTCGAAACCGCAAGATTCCAGCCGCCGAGTGCCGACGACGGCTTGTCGCCGGCGGTGGCAACGGGAAGCGTCGTGACGTCGAACTTGCCCTTCACGGCGCTGTCTGCGCCGTTGCCGAGCGAATAGGCATACGGCCAGTTGCGCATGAAGACGGCATTTCCGGTCTGCCAGACGCCGCGAGATTCTTCTTCCTGATAGGCAAGCACGCCCGGAGGCGAGATCGTGCCGACCCAGCCCTTCGCACGTTCGATGGCGGCAGCGGCCTTTTCGTTGTTGATCGAGATCGTGCCGTCCGGCTCCACGAGCTGACCGCCGCCGGAGGACTTTACCCATTCCAGTGCATTGCAGGTGAGGCCCTCATAGGAGTTTCCCTGAAAGACGAAGCCCCACATATCCTTCTGACCGGCCGTGCGCTCCTTGTCCTGGATCTCCTTGGCGGTTTCCGCAAGCTCATTCCAGGTCTTCGGCGGCTGCTTGCCATATTTCTCGAGCAGGTCCTTGCGATAGTAGAGCGCCGGAGCATCGGTATACATAGGCAGCGCCACGAGGCGCCCATTAACCGTCTGCGAGGCGATGATCGAGGGGAAAAACTGACCAGCCACATCCTTGGCGGCTTCTTTCAGGTCCACGAACTGATCGGCGAGCTGCGGCGCCCAGATGACGTCAGTCTGATAGACATCGACATCCTTGTTTCCGGCAGCGAGCCACAGCCGGTATTGCGAGAACTGCTCCGAACTCGACGACGGCATGCTCACAATATTGACCTTGTGGCCAGTCTTCTCCTCGAAGACGACAAACTGCTTGCGGAAGAACTCGAGGTTGTTCCCCGTCGAACTCGCCGCGAAGGAAAGCTCGGCTGCCGCCGCCAAATTCAAGGTACAGATCATCGAAACCGCCGAAACGGCGGCCATCAAACGGTATTTCATAGTAGTCCTCCCGTTGCCAGACGAAAATTGAAATCGATTTGGCTAAACTGAGCATTGCAAAACTTTTTTCAACCGTCAAGGGTGGCTCCCTAGCGGCGTCAAACCATGTGCAAAAGTTATATTTATCATTGTTTTTCAATGATTTATGTAGAATACAGCACGCTCGAATGTGAGCGATGGTCCAAGTTCAAATGGATCAAATTATTGAAATCGATTTCAAATCGTGCCAGGCGGTGATAGACGAGATTGCCGAACCGTCAACAATCCGCCATTGATCCGCGAGGTCCAACAGAACGTGTTCGAATGAAGCTCAAGGAATTCGCAAAAGAAGTCGGGCTGTCGCCAACAACGGTAAGCCGGGCGTTGAGCGGCTATCCCGAGGTGAGCGAAACGACGCGCGCGCGCGTCGTTGAGGAAGCGCTGAGGCTGGGTTACCGGCCAAATGTCAATGCGGTGCGGCTGAAGACCGGCCGCGTGGGGGCGATCGGAGTGATCATGGGGCGCGCCGGCGAATTCCACTTCGCCGAATTCATGGCCGGCATGGCCGAGAGGTTGGCGTCGGAGGATACCGACATTCTCGTGATCCCCATGGCGGACCGCGATAATAACGAAGAGCTGCTGACCTACAGGCGGCTCGCCGAAAGCCGGCGCGTCGACGCGATCATCGTCCACTCTCCCAAACCGAACGACCCGCGCATCGAGCTTCTGGACCGGCTCGGAATTCCCTTCTTCGTGCATGGGCGATCGGATATCGCCATCCCGCACGCATGGCTGGACATCGACAACGAGGGCGCAATCCGCCGATCGACGGAACATCTGCTTGATCTCGGGCACCGCAGGATCGCAATGATCAACGGTCGCAAGGGGCTGACTTACTCAATCCACCGCGATATCGGCTTCCGCAAGGCCTTCGAGGAACGCGGCTTGGAGCATGATGCGCAGCTCATTGCCCACGATACATTCACAGATGAGCTGGGATTTAGACATGCCCGCTTCTTTCTCGAGAACACCAATCCTCCCACAGCCTTCGTGGCCGGATCGATGATGACGGCACTCGGCGTCTATCGCGCTGCCCGATCTCTCGGCCTGCAGATCGGAGAGGATGTTTCGGTCATCGCGCATGATGACGTATTTCCCTACCTGACGGCGGAAAACATGGCGCCCTCGCTTTCGGCAAGCCGTTCATCGATGCGGGCGGCCGGAGCAAGATGTGCCGACCTGACGCTGCAATTGCTGGCGGGACGGCCCGTTTCGGATATCCACGAATTGTGGCCCGTCGAACTCAACCTGAGAGAATCGACGCGCGCCCTGAGGCAGTGATGCTCACAGGTAAGCGGATGCATGTTGCGACCACATCAGTAAACTATTGAAATATATTCATATTCGATATTTTTTGTTGACGCCTCCAGCGCCTGTCCCATAGCATGACACCCGCGACCTTACCTATGCTTACCGCAGTTGGAATTCTGAAACTCAGTGGGGAATTGACCAATGAAATCAGCACATAAAAGCGGGCTTCTGGCGCTGGCCGCAGTCGCGCTCCCGGCCACTGCCTATGCTCATCCCGCAATTGGTGAAGCTGCAGGCCTCGTCCATGGCTTCAGCCATCCGATATCGGGCCTCGACCATATCCTCGCTATGGTCATGGTGGGCATTTTCGCCTATCAGCTCGGCGGCCGCGCAACCTGGCTCGTTCCGGCCACCTTTGTCCTGGCTATGGCTCTGGGCGGAGCGTTCGGCATCGCGGGCATCGATATTCCGTTCGTCGAAACAGGCATAGCACTGTCGGTTGTCGTTCTCGGCGCGGTCGTCGCGTTCGACGTCAAGGCTCCAGCAGCCGTCGCAATGGCGGTGGCCGGGCTGCTTGCGATCTTCCATGGCCATGCCCATGGTGCTGAAATGCCGGAAAGCGCCGCAGGCGCCGCTTTTGCGGCAGGCTTCATGATTGCAACTGCGCTTCTTCACACCGCCGGTCTCGGCCTTGGCTATGCGATCGGCCGCACAGGCAAACGTCGAAGCTTCATCGCCACACGTCTTGCCGGCGGCTTTGCGGCTGTCGCAGGCGTCGGCATCCTCACCGGCATGATCTGACCTCTCGGACAAACGCCAAAATAAAAAGCGGCGATCTGCACTCGCCGCTTCTTCCCTTCGACGACCCAGGCAAGGGCCCAGGTCCGTTTATTCTGCAGCCGTGGGACGCAGCACACCGCGCCGGATCTGATCGGCCTCGATCGATTCGAACAGCGCGCGGAAGTTTCCTTCACCGAAGCCTTCGTCGCCCTTGCGCTGAATGAATTCGAAGAAGATCGGACCGATGACGGTTCTTGAGAAGATCTGAAGCAGGATGCGGGTCGTGCCACCATCCACCACGCCTTCGCCGTCGATCAAAATGCCGTGCTGCTTCATCCGCTCGACCGGTTCGTCATGATCGTGCACGCGCTCGTGCGAGAGTTCGTAATAAGTGTCGGGTGGCCCGGGCATGAATTTCAGCCCGTTCCCGGCCAGTTTGTCCGTCGCGTCATAAATCTCCTCCGTACCGACGGCGATGTGCTGAATGCCTTCGCCTTTGTACTTTCTGAGATATTCCTCGATCTGGCTTGTATCGTCCTTGGACTCGTTGAGTGGAATTCGGATCTTGCCGCAAGGCGACGTGATCGCCCGGCTCATCAGCCCGGTGATGCGCCCGTCGATATTGAAGAAGTGGATCTGCCGGAAGCCGAAAAGCTCGCGATAGAAATCCCACCACTTGTCCATATTGCCGCGATAGACGTTGTGGGTCAGATGATCGAGGTAATAAAAGCCGACGCCTTCCGGCTTCGGGTCGCGTTCGCCGAGCCACTCGAATTCGGTATCATAGGGCGAGCCCTTCTCGCCGTAAGTTTCTACAAAGTAAAGCAGCGAACCGCCGATGCCGACGATGGCCGGAATGTCGAGCGTCTTGTCCTTGCTTTCATAGGGTGTTGCACCCTTCGACACGGCATGGTCGAAGGCATGCTTGGCATCGGTGACGCGCCAGGCCATGGAGGGCGCACAGGGACCGTGTTCACCGACGAAGCGCATGGCATGGCTGCCGGGTTCGGCATTGATGAGATAATTGATGCCGCCCTGGCGCCAGACGGTGACGTCTTTCGTGCGGTGCTTGGCAACACAAGTGTAGCCCATGCGGGTGAAAAGCTCACCCAGCTTCTCCGGCTCTGGATGGGCGAATTCAACAAATTCGAAACCGTCCGTACCGGCCGGATTGTCGGCAGTGATGCCTGTCGGCGGTGCATCGTGCGGATAAGGGCCCATCGTTCTCTCCTCCAAACTGGATCATGAGACGCATTATGACGCGATTTTCATGCACGGTGCTTGCATTCACGCGCACTTTCCGCAATTCAATACATGTTTCATGCATAAAGGCGGAGCAATACGCACAAATGGAACGGATCGACGGATACGACCTCAAAATCCTGGCCGAGCTCCAAAGCGACGGCCGCCTGACCAACAATGAGCTCTCAGAGTTGATCGCCCTTTCGCCATCGCAGTGCTCGCGCCGGCGGGCGCGGCTCGAGACGGAGGGTTTTATCCACGGTTATCGCGCCGTGCTCGATCGCGGCAGGCTGGGGCTCGACCTCATGGTCGTCATCGCCGTTACCCTCGCCACCCACAACCGCGACAACGCCAAACGTTTCGCCGCGCTGATCGCCGACCTGCCGGAGGTGCTGGAATGTTACGCACTGACTGGCGAAATGGACTACCACCTCAAGGTCGTGACGCCCGATCTTGCGGGACTGTCGCGCTTCGTCAACGACGTGCTCCTGCCGCATGACAGCGTTCAGCATGTCAAGACGTCCATCGTACTTCAGACATTGAAGGACTTTCAAGGTTTGCCGGTCCGCCCTTCCCACGCCTACCGCGCGACCTAGAGATATCCTTTTCAACAATCTTGGTTGGCTCGTTCCTGCAGATCGCGGTATCTCGACAGGGCTGATTGCCGGTTCCGCAGTCTGGCGAAGGCCATCTAAAAAATACCGACAGGCCACGGAATGCCGGCCGGTTCGCCAATTTGGGCGGTGATGCGTCGCCGCCCGCGATCAAAGCGGGCATTCGAGGAACGCGGGCGGATATGTCGTGCCCAAATTGTGTTGTGCACAGTTGCACGGATGCACACCTTCCTTGTCCTACATCGCCGATCGTGTTACTTTGTACACAATTCAACACAAGGTTTTCATGATGACAGCCAGCACCACCATGACAATTCGGGTTTCTCCCGAAACTAAGTCGAAGCTGGAACGAATCGCGGCGGACACCCGCCGCAGCAAATCGTTCCTCGCGGCCGAAGCCATTTCCGCCTATGTCGAGCGCGAACTTGAAATCATCGATGGGATCAAACGCGGCATGGCCGACGCCGAAGCTGGCAGAGTCATCCCCCATGAACAAGCCGTCGCGGAAATGCGCGAGGTCATTGCGGACGCGAAGCGCCGGAAGGCCGCGCACGGATGAGGCCGGTTGTCTGGTCGATTGAAGCGCATCGGGATAACCTCGAAATCTTGCGCTATATCGCCGAGGACAACCCACTTGCCGCCGAGCGGGTCGTTGACGCGATCGAGGACGCCGGCAATAAGCTGGGCGAGTTCGCGACCGGGAGGCCGGGGCGGGTGAGCGGAACCTATGAAAAATGCCTTGCCCGGCATCCGTACATCATCGCCTATGAGCTGCGACAGGTGGCCGGCCGCGATAGCGCCGTGATCCTGCGAGTCATCCATACATCGCGGGATTGGCCGGCCGAGGAATGGCCGAACTAACGCATGTTCAGAGGCCGAGATGACGAGGAAGGAGCAGCGTTGCACGATCACCGTGGCGGTGCCAGCGCGGTAGTGTAGAGTTGTCGCAGATTGCCCTGACTTCATTGGAATGACCTGCCTATGCTCACATCCGGTCTCCTACAACAGATCGAAAATGAACTTCTGGCTTTCGCGTCCGATCCGGGGCGCTCCGCTTCTTTCGCATTTCTACATGATGACCAGCTAGTCTCGGTTCGGGGTGAAGAGCCTCGCATTGCAGCGAGTGTTATCAAAATCGCTGGAATTGGTGCGCTGCTATGTGACGAGACGCTTGATTTGGACGAGTCCGTGAACCGCACTGATATCGGCAGCAGTTTCCTGCCTTCAATTACGAACTGTTTCGACGAGTCTTCGACGCTCACCATTCGAATGCTTGTCGTTCTGGCGATTTCCGCGAGCGATAACAGCGCTGCGGATTAGGTATCGGATTTCTGCACGAGGCTTTCGATTGCAACCGGTCAAGGACTGCGACGCCTCCGCTTGCCACCGTCCGATACGGACCGCCTGCGCTCCCGCCAAGCCTTATCTACTTCCTTGAAGCTTTGGCGGGCCGTGAACCGGGCTGTCAAAGCTGGCGCGGAACGTAGCAATCAATCTGAGAACCCGAGCCGCTCGTGTTCTCAGATTCAAATGCCAAATCGAAAAGAGACAACCGCATTCTCATCGTCATGCGTGGGAGTCAGCCGTTCGCGGCGATCTCTTCAACCACGGCCTTGGCCTGTACCCGGATATCCGGGACGGCCGTGATTTCCCAGAATTGTCCCGCCGTTAAGGCGCCGACTGCGAACAGTCGAGCAGGTGAAATCCGAGATGGTGCTATCACTTCGGAAGCGGCATTCACCTCGATGCCCAAACCGAGAGGATCAGGGGCAATCAAGTGAAACCGGCTCATTTCCTTCAAAAGCGGTGAGTGACTGATCCCGGCCCGCTCCATTCCCGTGCAGTTGACGAGCCAGTCCGCGCTGATCTCGGCGATCGTTCGCGTCGCTCTGACCCTGTAGCTCGCAGCGAGCCTGCCCTCCTCGGCCCCGAGCGATTTCAAGAAGCCCGCGTGGAAACGAACGGTTCCTTCCGTGACCAACTTCTCGAACCTGTCGAACACGTCGGGCGCGACCCGGTGACGGTGAATGTTCCACCAGGGAAGCGCGTGCCGCAGGAAACGTGCCCTCTCCTCGCTCGAAAGCCGTTGCCAAAGAGCCTGCGTCGCGGGTCTCAGACCGTCCATCACGCCTCGCCAGTCGGCGGCCGCCCTGCTCTTCGCCCGCAAGATCTTCAATATGCCGCTGATCGTATCCGGAAGCATCTGAACGTCGATCGGCAGCGGCACCTGCGGCTTGCTCGCGTGTCCGAGCGGTGCGAGCCCGCGACGCGAAAGCACATCGATCCGGCCACTGTGGCCATGGGCGCGAAGAGCAAGAACCTGATCGATCATCGTCAGGCCGGAGCCGAGGATGCAGACCGCATCGGACGGTGCGACGCGCCTCAGCCACGAGAGCCGCCACGGGTTCTCGATGATCCGCGATCGCGCCGATGCTGGGACTCCCTCCAGATCGACCGGAAGGGTCGCGTTCCCGACACCGAGGCAGAGCACCACGTTCTTCCCGGTAATCTCGTCGCCATTACCAAGATGGAAGGCCAGCGTGCTGCTGTAACGGTCCACGCATCCCGCCGCCTTGGCCTTGATAAGGTCGACCCGGCAGCGGCCGTCCCGCTTTCGAAGCAGCCGTGCAAGCGTATCGCGGACATAAAGACCGTAATCGCTCCGCGAAGCAAAATCCCCTGCCTGCAACCGGCGTCCACGGCTTTTCAGCCAGTCGACAAAGTCGTCGGGATGATGCGGCAGCAGACTCATGCGGCCTGCGGGAACGTTGAGGCGATGGAGATAGAGCTCCGTCCGGTAGGCCGTCCCGCGGCCGAAACCGGGATCATCGCCAATGACGGCGATCTTCGCCGAGGCGGGAAGCTGTTCGATGAGATTGCAGGTAACAGCTATCGCTGAAAAACCGGAACCGACCACGATAACATCATACATCGACGCATTCTCCCTGAAGCTCCGCAACGTCATTGAGACATTTCTTCTTTCAAGCCCGACGCCGCGCGCCGGACCAGCGGATCGCGCAACCGGCGCAATGACGAAAACAATTATCTCTATTGTCTATAAATATAGTTTGTTATTTCTCCCGCTAGCCCCTTCTGAACCATTACGCTTTTGAGGTGAGATCAAGGGCCGTGCGGGCCCTGAACAAAGGGGCTCAAGATGAATTTCAGGAACTTAGTTGCCGCGATCGCAGTCGGCGTCGGCACTCTTGCAACGGCGATCGTCGCCCAAGCGGCGGACAAGACGGTCGTCGTCGCCTACCAAACCGACGCCTTGCCGTCTTCCGTGGCGATCGCCAATGGCGAATTCGCCAAGGAGACGGGATACGACATCGACTTCCGCAGGTTCAATTCAGGCGCCGAAATCTTTGCGGCGATTGCATCCGGCGATGTCCAGGTCGGCTATGTCGGCTCCAGCCCGTTTGCGGCTGCTGCATCACGCGGGCTCGAGGTCAAGGCCTTCTACCTTGCGTCCATCTCAGGCATCGACGAGGCTCTCGTCGTCCGTAACGGCTCCGGCATCGAAAGCCTGAATGATCTCAAGGGGAAGAAACTTGCTGCCGCGCCGGTGTCCACGGACCACTATCAGCTCCTGGCGCTCATCAAATCGCGGGGCCTGACCGAAAAGGATGTTCAGGTCTTCGCAATCCCTCAGCCCGAAATCGTCGCGAGCTATAACCGCGGCGACATCGATGGCGGCTTCGTCTGGGATCCGGCGCTCACCGAACTCAAGAAGAACGGGAAGGTCCTCGTGACCTCCAAAGACGTGGCAGACAAGGGTGCGCCAACATTCTCGGCATGGGTCGCGACCTCGAAGTTTGCCGCCGACAACCCGGAATTTCTGAAGGCTTTCGCTTCGGTCGTCAACAAATACTACGCATCCTTCGCGTCCGACAAATCCGCCTGGAGCCCCGACAGCGACAACGCCAAGTCGCTTGCGAAACTCATTGGCGGAACGCCCGATCAGCAGGCGTCGGCCTTGAAGAACCTCACCCTGTTGACGCCTGAGGTCCAGGCATCGGATGCCTGGCTCGGCGGCGGCGAAAAGGCGGGGGCTGCCAAGATCCTCAAGGACACGGCGTCGTTTCTGAAAGAACAGGGCAAGGTTTCCGACGTGCTGGGGAATTACGGGGCCTTCGTAACCGCAGACGCGCTCACTGGCGTCAGCAACTGATCCTCCCTGACGCTGGCGCAATCCCTGCGCCGGCGTCGAACTTGCGAGCAGCAACATGCTTAAAGTCGATCACGCTAGCGTTTTCTTCGCAGCCCGCGACGGGCGGACCATTCACGCGCTCGATCGCGTTTCTTTCGATATTCCCGAACGGGGCTTCGTCGTCGCGCTCGGGGCGTCGGGATGCGGCAAATCAACCCTTCTCAACGCGATTGCGGGTTTCCTTCCGCTTTCGGATGGCCGGATAACACTCGATGGTCGCGCGGTCGAACGACCCGGCGCGGATCGTGGTGTCGTTTTTCAGAAAGACGCGCTGCTGCCTTGGAAATCCGTCGTCGACAATGTCGCGCTCGGTTTGAAATTCGCCGGGGTAAAGCGGACGGAGCGCGAAACGCGCGCTCGGGAACTGCTCCGGCTCGTCAGCCTCGACGAATTCGCCGGCGCTTTTCCTTACGAGCTGTCGGGCGGCATGCGGCAGCGCGTCGGCATCGCGCGGGCTCTGGCAACAAGTCCCGGCATCCTGCTGATGGACGAGCCATTCGGCGCGCTCGACAGCCTGACGCGCGAGCAGATGCAGGAACTGCTGGTTTCCATCTGGGATAAAACGGCAAAGAAGGCTTTCTTCATCACGCACTCGATCGAAGAGGCCTTGTTCCTGGGCACGCAGGTCCTGGTCATGTCACCTCGACCAGGACGCGTTGTGGCACGCTTCGATCTCGATTTCGTTCGCCGTTTCGCCGAAACCGGCGACGCCCGATCAATCAAGGCGTCGCCGCTATTTGCCGAGTTGCGCGAGGAGATACGCGCCATTCTGCACAGCACCGAAGACCTCAGGAGCGCCGCATGAGCGATATAGTTCAGGCCCCGCCGATTGCGGCACATATACAGAACCATCAGATCAAGCTGGTGAAAATGGCAAGCTTCGGAGCCGGCGAAAAATCGACAGCGGCCATCAGCGCTACCACCGCGCTGGCCATACTGCTGCTGTGGTGGTTTGTATCCGCACTCGGTGTCGTTCCACACCTGTTCCTGCCGCGTCCGGACGAGGTGCTGACGCAGATCGGCGTCATCTATCGCGACGGCTACGCCGGGGCGTCGCTGTCCGAGCATGTCTCCGCAAGTTTGTTCCGCATCGTAGCCGCAGCCCTCATCGCCATCTCCGCCGGCATTCCGCTCGGATTGCTCATGGGCCTGAACCGCTGGGCAAAAGGGGTTCTCGACGCGCCAATCGAGTTCTACTGGCCGCTTCCGCCGCTCTCCTACCTGCCGCTGATGATCATCTGGCTCGGCATCGGCGAGACGTCGAAGATCACACTGCTGGTGCTGGCGATGTTCGCACCGATCTGCCTCTCGGCACAGGCCGGAGTTCGCTCGCTCCCGATCGAACGCGTCAATGCCGCGCGTTCGCTGGGCGCGAACCGGCTGCAGCTCTTCCTGGACATCGTCCTGCCATCCGCCCTGCCCGAGATCCTCACCGGTGTTCGAATTGCGCTCGGTGTCGGCTGGGGCACGCTGGTTGCAGCTGAATTGATCGCTTCCACGCGCGGGATCGGTTTCATGATCATGGCGGCCTCACAGTTCCTGGCGACCGACGTCGTCTTTGTCGGTATCGGCATCATCGCGATCTGCGCGTTCATCTTCTCGGCCGCCATTCGTTTTCTGGAGGCGTTCCTCGTACCCTGGAAGGGCAAGCTCTGACCGAGGGCGCAGCGGCGCGGCATCGGTTTCCTGAAGGAGCCGCTTCGCGAGCGGCAAACGATATCAGGTTCGGCTCGTGGCCGCCGACGAACTCCGATCTGAGTTCGTCGGCTCAAGGTATTCCTGATCGGCGGCATCGGACATTCGCTTCACTGGATTGTCGCTTGTCATCCTCGCGGATGTCCGCCAGCCTTTCGATCTTATCGAGGTCGGCGGCGAGCAACTGACGCGCGATCCGCTTTTGAAGAATGGTCCGCTCGTTCTCGTCTTCTTCCGCTTTGCCGGATGCCCGGCATGCAATATCGCCCTGCCCTATTATAATCTGCATCTCGCTCCGGAACTGGCGACGCTCCGCGCAACGCTGGTCGGCATCAGCCCGCAGGTGCCGGAACGGCTGGTCGCGATCAAGAAGCGTCACAAGCTCGATTTCTTAATCGCCAGCGACAAGGACAATGCCCTTGGTCGCCGCTTCGGTATCCTCTACACTTTCGATGAACCTTCGAAGCGGTCGTCGATCGCCGGTGGTGCGCCAATCGGCGAAGTGACGGGTACCGGCACGGGGGACTGCCAATGCCGGCGACGATCGTCATCGATGAAAGCGGCCATGTGCGCTTTGCCGATGTCAGCCCAGACTGGCTGGTCCGCACCGAACCCGGAGAGGTCATCGACGCGGTCCGCAAGCTTACCACGCGCGCCGCCGCCTGATCCGAACCAGAGACGCCTCAAGCAAATGAGAACAAAGTGACCCACGACCGCAGCCATCACGATCATGACCACAATGATGATCATCACCATGCCGAAGACCATTGGCGCGACAATGGGGTGAAGGTCATTCCCGGCAATTCGCTCGATCCGAATACCGCCCAGACGCCAGGCATGAACCGGGCGACGGCCATCAGCAAGGCGCGCGCCGGTGCGGAAAAGATCTGGGCCGGAACGGTGACGATCCATGCCAACGCCAAGACCGGCGCTCACCACCACGGCGATCTCGAAAGCATCATCTATGTGGTAAAAGGCAAGGCCCGCATGCGCTGGGGCGAAAGCCTCCAATACACCGCCGAAGCCGGTCCGGGTGATTTCATCTACGTGCCACCCTATGTGCCGCACCAGGAAATCAACGCCAGCCGCGACGAAACGCTGGAATGCGTCCTCGTCCGGTCGGGCCAGGAACCGGTGGTCGTCAATCTCGATATCGAACCGGTCGAAAAGCCGGAAGAGGTCCGCTGGATCGATCCGATCCATCGTTGACCAAGCGCGCCGTGCACGCGGATGATGAGGCGTTTGAAAGACGCCTCATCATCCGTTTATCGAACACTTCATTGTTGCCATCTTGGCCATCTGCCGAACCGGATTATCTCACCTCACGATATGCGAGGAATCGGACGGCGACCCCTCCGGATAGCGAGTCCCACCAATGATAAATCGGCGCCGTCCAGAAGGTCGCATTGCCCTTGACCTGCCACTGGTCACAACCGTGAAGCCCGGATGCTACACATCGCTCTGGCTTGGCGAGTTCCGCGACGATGGCCAGAATAGTCCGGGACGAAATTCTTGCCCAACGGCCCCGCCCCGACCGCCGTGCAGGTTTCGGCGACGTCACCGGATCCGAGGTCATCTGCTTGCCATGCTTGCAACCAGATCGCTGAACCTCTCGCCCTGTATCCCGACATGCGCCCTGAGCAGGCGCCGCGCGTCCTCCCCGTCCCCTGCAAAGATCGCGTTGACGATCGCACAGTGCTCCGAGAAGGACGTCGCCAGGCGATTGCGCACGCGCAGTTGCAGCCGCCGGTAGGGGCGCAGGCGCCGGTGCAATTGGGTGCACTGCTCCTCGAGGAAGTCGCTCCGGCTCGCGGCGTAGATCGCCTTGTGGAAGGCCTCGTTGTCGTAATAGTAGGCATCGCTGTCGCCCGCCTCGGCTGAAAGCTCGCAGCGCCTGTGCGCTGCCGCGATCGCTGCGCGGGCCTCATCGTCGAGCCTACGGGCAGCCAGCGCCCCGGCGAGCCCCTCCAGTTCCGCCATCACTTCGAACATCTCATAGACGCGGTGCGGTCCCGGATCGATGACGACGGCCCCTCTGCGGGGCCGTATTTCGATCAGGCCGATGGCGTTGAGCTGCATCAGCGCCTCGCGCACCGGCGTCCGCGAGACTCCGAACCGATTGGCGAGCACCATTTCGTCCAGCCGCTCGCCTGGGGAGAACTCATTGGAAAGAATTGCATTTTCAATCTCATCCCGGAGCCATCGGCCGACATTCTCGGACATTGGTTGCAGTTCCTTATACATAAGCACGATTCTTGTATACACGATACTTGACATCGTGTACGTGTTGTGTCAGATTACATACTACCGGTGAAACCATGCGATGGGAAGCAGCCGCACTCGCCGCAACCAGTCGATTTGAGAAGGGGAGAATGGGCATGCCTGAGACCTCTTTTTTCACGGATATGCTGCAGAGCATCACCGATCGCGGACGTAAGCTCTTGTTTTCCAGCTCACGTGTCTCTGAGGTCGCGGCCGAGGCGGATCTCGAAACCCTCTGCGAAATGCTGCTGTCGAGCCGCGGCGAAGCTTCGGGCATGGCCATTGCCGCCGAGATACTCGATCGCTGGAGCGCACTCGACGCAGAAAGGGTGCAGCACTTCTTTCACGTGCTCTCCGACAAATTCGGACCCGACACGGCGAAGCTCGACCGGGCGATTGAAAACTACCGCACCGACAAGAGCTCAACTTCAATCATTGCTCTCCACCAGGCGGCAGAACCGCGGCGGCAGGAGCTACTGCGCCGATTGAATCACGCGCCGAGCGGTACGGCAAAGCTCGTCCGGATACGTCAGCAGCTTCTTGCCTCGAAAGAGCAAACGACTGGGTTTCAAGCGCTTGACGCCGACTTTACGCATCTGTTCGGCTCCTGGTTCAACCGCGGTTTCTTGACTTTGCGCCCGATCGACTGGTCGACGCCGGCGCACATCCTGGAAAAGATCATCAAATACGAGGCCGTGCACGAGATCGCCGGCTGGGATGAACTGCGTCGTCGTCTTGCGCCGGCTGATCGCCGATGCTTTGCCTTTTTCCATCCTCGGCTGGCCGACGAGCCGCTTGTGTTCGTCGAGGTGGCGCTCACGCGATCCGTGCCGAACTCCATCGCCGACGTGCTCAACGAAGGCAGGGTGCAAATTGCCGCCGACGAGGCAACGACGGCCGTCTTCTATTCGATCTCCAACTGCCAGGACGGCCTGCGCGGAATCTCGTTCGGCAATTTCCTAATCAAGCAGGTCGTGGACGACCTGCACAGGGATCTGCCGGGCCTCAAAAATTTCGTCACGCTGTCGCCCGTTCCGGGCTTTGCGCGCTGGCTCGCCAAGGCGCGTGCTTCGGCGAGCGACCCGCTGCTGTCGGATGTGGATCGCAAGGCGCTGACGCTCCTGGATGACCCCGCGTGGGCCGACGACGAAAACAGGGCGGCCGAGGTAGAGCGCGTCCTGCTGCGGCTCGCGGCGCATTATTTCCTGATCGAACGGACCGCCGACGGCCGCCCGGTCGATCCAGTCGCCCGCTTCCATCTCGGCAACGGCGCCCGGCTGGAAAGACTGAATTTTCTCGGCGATCGCTCGGCCAAGGCCATGCAGCAGGCACACGGCCTGATGGTCAACTACCTCTACAAGCTCGAGGACATCGTGACCAATCACGAGGCGTTGGCGCAGCGCGGGGAGGTTGTTGCATCGCCGCCTGTCAAGAACCTGATGAACCGGAACGGCGAAGCCGGCGCGACAGCTAACGTCGCCGGGTTTCGCGGCCGGGTGCGCAGGTCGTAAACGAGAAGGATTGGAGGAGGCAAGAATGAGCAACCATCTTTTCGACGCCATACGGGCGGCGGCCCGCGACAACGCGCCGTTCATCCGGATGAATGGCGGTCACATATGGGCCTATGATGACGCATTGGACCTTTCGAGCCGCATCGCGAGCGCGATCGATACGCTCGGCATTCGCCCCGGCGACCGAGTGGCCGTGCAGGTCGAAAAAAGTGCCGAGGCACTGATCCTCTACCTTGCCTGCCTTCGCTCGGGCGCCGTCTACCTGCCGCTGAATACCGCCTATACGCTCGCCGAGCTCGACTATTTCATCGGCGACGCCGAACCTAGGCTGGTCATAGTCCCGTCGGCCGCCCGCGAGAGCGTCGAGAGGATCGCAAAGCCGCACGGCGCGATCGTCGAAACGCTTAACGCCGACGGTACGGGCTCGCTTCTCGATCTCGCAGGAGACGAACAGGCCGACTTCGTCGATGCCTCGCGCACCGCCGACGACCTGGCAGCGATCCTATATACCTCGGGAACGACCGGGCGCTCCAAGGGAGCGATGCTCACGCACGGCAACCTGCTCTCGAATGCCGTGACCTTGTGCGACTGCTGGCACGTCACCGCCGATGATCGGCTAATCCATGCCTTGCCTTTCTTCCACACGCATGGGCTGTTCGTCGCTACGAACGTCACGCTGCTTGCCGGCGCCTCGATGTTCCTGCTGCCGAAATTCGACCCTGACGGGGTCATGTCGCTGATGCCGCAGGCGACGCTCCTGATGGGCGTGCCGACCTTTTACGTGCGCCTGCTGCAGAGCCCCCGCTTCGACCGGCAGGCTGTCGCGAACATGCGCCTCTTCATTTCCGGTTCGGCGCCGCTGCTCGCCGAGACGCATATCGAGTTCAAGAACCGTACCGGACATGCAATCCTTGAGCGCTACGGCATGACCGAAACCAACATGAACACGTCCAATCCCTATGACGGGGAGCGGATCGCCGGAACGGTCGGCCTGCCCCTCCCCGGCGTGACGGTGCGCATCACCGATCCCGCGACCGGCGCCGAGCTTGCGCCCGAGGAGACCGGCATGATCGAGATCAAGGGACCGAACGTCTTCAAAGGCTATTGGCGCATGCCGGAAAAGACCGCCGCGGAATTCACGGCCGACGGCTTCTTCATCAGCGGCGACCTCGGCAAGATCGACGAGGACGGTTATCTCCACATCGTCGGGCGCAGCAAGGACCTCGTGATCTCCGGCGGATACAACATCTATCCGAAAGAGGTCGAGGGCGAGATCGACCAACTCGAGGGTGTCTCTGAGAGCGCGGTCATCGGGGTTCCGCATCCCGATTTCGGCGAAGGCGTCACCGCGATCGTCGTTTGCAAGCCCGACACGGCGCTCGATGAAAAGGCGATCCTTGGCGCGCTCCAGGACCGGCTCGCGCGCTATAAGCAGCCGAAGCGCATCATCTTCGCCGAGGACTTGCCGCGCAACACCATGGGCAAGGTCCAGAAGAATGTCCTGCGGCAGCAATACGCCGATCTTTACATCACGACGTGAGCCAACCGCGCGCCCTCTGGGAGGAAGGCGCACGGATATGTCCAATCTTGAAGAACGTTAGCTACCGGCGCTGGAGGCGTCGGAGGGAGGGGAATCATGAGCATCGAAATCCTATCCATACTGCTGCTTATCGCCATGTTCGTCATCGCGACCATCCAGCCGATCAACATGGGCGCGCTGGCCTTCGGCTGCACGTTCCTGCTCGGATCGCTTATCATCGGCATGAAGGCCAGCGACATTTTCGCGGGCTTCCCCAGCGACCTATTCCTGACGCTGGTCGCCGTCACCTATCTCTTCGCCATCGCGCAGATCAACGGCACCATCGACTGGCTCGTCGAATGCGCCGTGCGGCTGGTGCGCGGTCATGTCGTCTGGATTCCATGGGTGATGTTCGTCGTTGCCGCGATCATCACCGGTTTCGGTGCGCTCGGGCCGGCGGCGGTGGCGATCCTCGCCCCGGTCGCGTTGAGCTTTGCCGTGCAATACCGGATCCGCCCCGCGATGATGGGGCTGATGGTCATCCATGGCGCGCAGGCGGGCGGCTTCTCGCCGATCAGCGTCTATGGCGGCATCACCAACCAGATCGTCGCCAAGGCCGGCCTGCCCTTCGCCCCAACATCGCTGTTCCTTTCAAGCTTCTTCTTCAATCTGGCGATCGCCGTGCTGGTCTTCTTCGTCTTCGGTGGCGCTCGCGTGATGAAGCAGATACCGGCTGCTACCGGTCCCCTGCCCGAACTGCATCCGGAGGGTGTATCGGCGGCGATCCGGGGCCACGGTGGCACGCCGGCCAGGCCGATCAGGGAGCACGTCTACGGCACGGCGGCGGACACCGCTCAGAATTTGCGCCTGACTCCGGAAAAGATCTTCACCTTGATCGGCCTGACGGCGCTCGGCATCGGCGCTCTGGTCTTCAAGTTCAATGTAGGTCTGGTCGCGATCACCGTCGCCGTCGCGCTCGCCCTTCTCTCGCCGAAGACCCAGAAGGCGGCAATCGACAAGGTAAGCTGGTCGACCGTGCTTCTGATTGCCGGTATCATCACCTATGTCGGCGTCATGGAGAAGGCGGGCACCGTCGACTATGTCGCCAACGGCATATCGAGCCTCGGCATGCCGCTCCTGGTCGCGCTGTTGCTCTGCTTCACAGGCGCCATTGTCTCGGCCTTTGCCTCCTCGACCGCGCTGCTCGGCGCCATCATCCCGCTGGCTGTTCCGTTCCTGCTGCAAGGCCACATCAGTGCCGTCGGTGTGGTTGCGGCAATCGCGATCTCGACAACAATCGTCGATACCAGCCCGTTCTCGACCAATGGCGCCCTCGTGGTCGCCAACGCCCCGGACGACAAGCGCGAGCAGGTTCTACGGCAGTTGCTAGTCTATAGCGCGCTGATCGCCATCATCGGGCCGATCGTTGCCTGGTCGGTCTTCGTCTTGCCGGGCCTCGTCTGATGGCAGGACTGCCGCCGCCTTCGGGAGGCGAAAAATTGTCGGCGTCCGGTGGGAGAGGGACGCCCTGATCGAAGGTGCAATCGCGTCTAGGCCAGGATCTTTTTGTCGCGCATTCGTTGCGAGCAGACCGACGTCGACACCAAATCATCGCCCGGCGATCCTTCCATTAACCGCCGGCCGTCTGGATCAGCGAGAGGTGGAGGTTGCAGAAGGCGTCGATCTTTCGCTGCAAAGCTTTCGCAGAAAAAATTATTAGTCACTTCTCATTCAAATAGCTGTTTTCAGTATCGCCGCGAGGCGGGCCGCGCGGGGCTATGCGAGGCGGATTAACCTTTGGTGACACGCGCATGATCGAGAAGGTGGACGCCAAGGATAGCGGCTCTTTTTTCCATCAGCCTCGTCCTCATCCACGGCATCGAGATCGACCCGTCACGGATAAGACGAGCTAATGACGCGGTGTCACCATGGCGGCCTCAACGGCGGTGAGGCCGGAGGAAAGCGCCTGCAGGCCGTCTTGTCCGAGAAGCGACGCCACTTCCTCCGAATAGCTGCAGGCAAGCATGGTCAGTTCGCGATAGGTATTTCGCCCCGCAGCCGTCAGTTCCAGATGTTCGACACGGCGGTCATCCTCATGCTGCGCCCGCTTTAGCCAGCGGCGTTTCTCAAGCGAAAAAACCGCGCGACTGACCTTGGTCTTGTGCATGGTCGAATGAACACCCACCTCCTTCGCCGTCATGCGCCCGGAGCTGCCGAGTGCTGCGAGCGTGCGCCATTCCGGCCGCGTCAGGCCATATTTGGCCTTATAGGCCGCCGCAAAGCGCAGCGCGATGAATTCCGCGGCGCGGTTTAGGCGAAAGGGCAGGAACTGCTCGAGATCGAATTGGCCGGTATCCATGGCTTCCTTGATAGTTACAAAATAGACAGTTACGTTTGTAACCATATTGAAAGAGGAGGTGCAAGGCATGCTGGAGAAGACGAGGAGCACGGCTGCCGATGCGGTCGTAAATAACCCGCAATACATGCCGGGCTTTGGCAATGATTTCGAGACGGAGTCCTTGCCCGGCGCTCTGCCGCAGGGCCAGAACAGCCCGCAGAAATGCAATTACGGGCTTTATGCCGAACAACTGTCGGGCTCGCCCTTTACCGCACCGCGCGGCACCAACGAACGCTCCTGGCTCTACCGCATTCGCCCGAGCGTGCGCCACACGGGCCGCTTTTCCAACGCCAGTTATCCCCTCTGGAAATCGTCGCCGTGTCTCGACGATCATACGTTGCCGCTCGGCCAGCTGCGCTGGAGCCCGATCCCGGCGCCTGCGGAAGAGCTCAACTTCCTCGCCGGCATCCGCACGATGACGGCGGCCGGCGATGTCATGACCCAGACCGGCATGGCGGCCCATGCCTATGTCTTCAATGCCGACATGATCGATGATTATTTCTTCAATGCAGACGGGGAACTGCTGGTCGTGCCGCAGCTCGGCGCCATCCGCGTCTTCACCGAAATGGGCATCATCGATGTCGAGCCCTTGGAGATTTGCCTCATTCCGCGCGGCATGATGTTCAAGGTATCCCGTCTCGGCGACGGATCCGAATGGCGTGGCTATATCTGCGAGAACTACGGCGCCAAGTTCACGTTGCCGGATCGCGGGCCGATCGGCGCCAATTGCCTTGCCAATCCGCGCGACTTCAAGACGCCGGTCGCCGTCTACGAAGACAAGGAAACGCCGTGCCGCCTGCACGTCAAATGGTGCGGCAAGTTCTATGTGACCGAGATCGGCCATTCGCCGCTCGACGTCGTGGCCTGGCACGGCAACTATGCGCCGTTCAAATACGACCTGCAGACTTTCGCGCCGGTCGGCGCAATCCTCTTCGACCATCCGGATCCGTCGATCTTCACGGTTCTGACGGCGCCTTCGGGCGAAGAAGGGACCGCCAATGTCGACTTTGTCATCTTTCCGCCGCGCTGGCTGGTGGCCGAACACACATTCCGCCCGCCCTGGTATCACCGCAACATCATGAGCGAGTTCATGGGGCTCATCCATGGTCAGTACGACGCCAAGGCGGAGGGTTTCGTCCCGGGCGGGATGAGCCTGCACAACATGATGCTGCCGCATGGGCCGGATTCGACGGGTTTTGAAAACGCGTCCAACGTCGAGCTGAAACCCGTGAAGCTTGACCATACGATGGCCTTCATGTTCGAGACCCGCTATCCGCAGCAGCTGACACGGTACGCAGCCGAGCTTGAGACGCTGCAGGACGACTACCTCGAATGCTGGGATGGCCTAAAACGCAAATTCGACGGAACAGCCGGTATCAAGTGATACAGTTCACTCGTCGTTCAAGAATTGGAATTCAAAGAGCATGAAACTCGCCACGCTCAAAGACGCCACCCGTGACGGCCGCCTGGTGGTCGTTTCCAAGGACCTCAGCCGGTGCTCCGAAGTCCACCATATCGCCCGGACGCTGCAGGCTGCCCTCGACGACTGGGCTCACATCGCACCACGTCTTGCCGCCGTTGCGGAGGGTCTGGAAACCGGCGCGCAGCCATCCATGCGGTTTCACGAGCACGACGCCGCATCGCCGCTGCCGCGCGCCTATCAATGGGCGGATGGTTCGGCCTACGTCAACCACGTCGAACTGGTCCGCAGGGCACGCAAAGCCGAGATGCCAGACACCTTCTGGACCGAGCCATTGATGTATCAGGGCGGTTCCGACAGCTTTCTTGGGCCGCGCGACCCCATCCTGGCGGCGGACATATCCTATGGCATCGATATGGAGGCCGAGATCGCCGTCATCGTCGATGACGTGCCAATGGGCGCCGCGATCGACGAAGCGCGTAGCGCTATCCGGCTCTTAATGCTCGTCAACGATATTTCCCTGCGAGGGCTGATCCCGTCGGAACTCGCAAAGGGCTTCGGTTTCTTTCAGTCGAAGCCCTCCTCGACATTCTCGCCGGTTGCGGTAACGCCCGATGAGGTTGGCGACGCCTGGGACGGCGGCAAACTGCACCTGCCGCTCATTGTCGACCTTAACGGCAAACCCTTCGGGCGCGCCAATGCCGGCATCGACATGACGTTTAATTTCGGTGAGCTCATCGTCCATGCCGCCAAGACCCGGCCGCTTTCCGCCGGCACCATCATCGGCTCGGGGACCGTCTCCAACAAGCTGGACGGCGGGCCGGGCAAGCCGATTTCCCAAGGCGGCGCCGGCTATTCCTGCATCGCCGAAATCCGGATGATCGAAACGATCGAGACCGGCGCTGCCGCAACACCCTTCATGAGGTTCGGTGATACTGTCCGCATCGAGATGAAGGATGCGGACGGGCACTCGATCTTTGGAGCAATCGAGCAGACCGTTGCTAAATACGAAAAGCAGTGAGGGCCGACATGGTGAGTGATACGGTTCTGTTCGACTACTGGCGCTCTTCTGCAAGCTACCGTGTCCGGATCGCGCTCAACATGCTGGCGATCCCCTATCGGACCGTTGCCATCGATCTTCTGGCCACGGAGCACAGGCAGCCGGCTCATCTCGCGCGAAATCCACAGGGACTGGTGCCTGTACTCCTTATCGATGGCGAGACACTGACCCAGTCGCTCGCGATCATCGAATATCTTTCGGAAACACGGCCGAATACGGGGCTTCTGCCCCCAGACGCGCTGGGCCGCCAACGTGTCAGGGCCCTTTCCTACGCCATCGCAATGGACATACATCCCATCTGCAATCTGAGCGTCGTTTCCCACATCATGCAGCAATCGGACGATCCCGACGCCGCCCGGCTGGCATGGATGGGCAAGTTCATCCGGGACGGTCTTAACGCTTTCGAGCTAATGCTGGACAGGCCGGAAACCGGCGAATTCTGCCATAAAGACCAGCCCACCATGGCTGAGCTCTGCCTCGTGCCGCAGATCTATAATGCCCGGCGGTGGAGTGTCGATCTTTCCGCCTATCCGCGCGCTACGGCGATTGCAGAAAAATGCGAACGGCTGCCGGCCTTTGCTGCGGCTCATCCCGATCGGGCGGCACGATCGAGCTCCGCAGCTGGATAAGAAAGCTAATCAGTCGTTCTTGAACACCAGGCATACGCCGCCAGCTTTGCGCACGGCCGCACAGACCTGATTTGCCTCGCCCCTCGTTTGACGCGCGACGCGGGCGACATAGCGCGGCCGGTAACCGAAGCTGCGGTCGCGCTGGCGCAAAATGAGAGGCTTTTCGGCGTTCAGGGGCACCGGCAGCTTGCGAATGTCTTCCAGGAAAAGACTGCGTGCCGCTGCGGGGTCGAAGTGCGCGGCGAGTTGTGCGCCCCAAGGCGCCCACTCGCCTTCGGGCTGCCAAGGAGCAGACTTGAAACGGCGGCTTTCGGCAAGAGCGATGCAAGCCTCCAGGAAGGTCTTGTCCTTATCGAGTTCAAGTGCTGCTTTGTCGGGTGGGCTGTTTTTCCACTCTTCGACGGTGTGCGCTGTTATCGCCGTGACATAGCTTCGTGTCTCGAAAGGCAGGGAACCGGCTTCCAGAAAAGCCGAAAGACCATTTTCGCCGGCATTATAGGCTGCCGCCGCAAGCCCCAGATTGCCGAAGCGGTTGCGCAACTCATTGAGATAGGCCGCCGATGCCTGCAGTGCGCTCAGCGCATCATAGCTGTTTTTAAGACCGCGCAGTTTGGCGGTGCCCGGCATGAACTGCGCGATCCCCTCCGCACCCTTCGGACTGAGTGCATCGGGGCGAAAATGGCTTTCCTTCCAGATGAGCCGCGCAAAATAATCAGGGGGAAGTTGGTTGGCGCGCGCGAAATGATCGATGGCCGTGCAGATGTCCGTGCTGAAACTGTCCTTTCGGACGCAAAGGGCCGGCCCGCCGGAAGAAGCCTGCAGAGAGTAAAGACATGGCGGTGGCGCGGCACTCCCCTCAGGCTGTGAACCGGCGGGGTGGCTGGCAAGAAAGACAGCGATGAACGCACCTGCGATCGGCGCAAGTCTTCCGGCGGCCTTCCCCATGGAGCGCCTCATCGGTGCCCTCTCCAAACTCCATCGGATCGTCGCGCTGACACTATCACAAAAATTGCGCGGAAACCGCCTATCGCAGGCGCTCGCGCAACTGCCCGATCACGCCAACATCGGCATTGGCGAAGGCAAGCCGGAGATAACCGTCTTGGCTCTCGCCGAAATAGCTTCCAGGGATACAAATCACTCCGGCTTCCTTGGCGAGCCTTTCCGCCACCTTGGCGGAAGGCAGATCCCCACAAGGATGCCGGACGAAGGCGAAGTAGGCGCCGATTGCGGCGATCGACCAGCCGTTCGTTTCTGCCATGACCGCTTTCAGCGCCTCAGCGCGGCGCGAAATTTCCAGCCGGTTTGCAGCGCGCCAGTCCGCCAGGATCGGAAGGGCCGTTGCCACGGCGGCCTGAGCCGCCCGCGGCGCACAGATCTGCATGTTATCCATGATCTTGGCGATCTCGCCGACGATGCGCGGACCGGCTGTTATCGCACCCAGCCGGTGTCCGGGAATGCAGAAGGATTTGGAGAAGCTATAGAGTAGGACAAGCGTCTCATCCCAGCCCTCGATGGAGAGCAGATCATGCGGCGCTCCGGCATCGGCCGGCAGAAAGTCCCGATAGGTCTCGTCCAGGATCAGCCAGGCTCCATATTTCCGGCAGAGGTGGAAGAGTTCGCGAAGCAGCGCCGGCGGATAGACTGCGCCGGTCGGATTGTTCGGTGTGACGACCGCAAGGGCACGCACGCCCGACAACAAGGCCTTTTCTGCCGATGCCAAGCTCGGCAGGAAGCCTTTCGCAGCATCGCAATCGACGAGAACACGTCCGATGCCCAGCATGGAAAGCGTGGTTTCGTGATTGAAATAGAAGGGATTGGTGAGCGCGATCGTCTCGCCCGATTTGGCAAGCGCGATGGTGCTGCACATGAAGGCCTGATTGCAGCCGGAGGTGATATGGACGTTGGCGGCAGCAACGCTCGTGCCATAGACGTCCGACATATGCGCCGCATAAGCCTTCCTGAGCGCCTCCTCCCCTTCGATGGCGCCATAGCCGGTCATAGCTGGAGAGGCGGCCGCCTCGCCGAGAAGCCGCAGCATCTCTGGGTGAGCGGGATAGCCGGGCACGGCTTGGGACAGGTCGATCAGCGGTCCTTTGCCGCCATCATAGTCACGCGCCCAGGCAACCACCGAAGGGATGGGTGGCGGCGACAGACGAGAGACGAGCGGATTTGGATGGGCAAGCGGCATTCCGGGCTTTCCTTGAGAGATCGATTACGGTTTCAGGCGGCGCTTGACAGGCCGTTGGGCGGCGGCGCGAGCGCGCGAGACAGGCGTGAAGCTTTCGGCTGTAGCCGCCGGAGCGTCAATTCGCCCGCGCCCGCGGATCACACGCCGGGCCGACGCCTGCGGCTCTGCCCCGCGGTCTCTTTCGAGGGCGGAGAAGAACCAGTCGATAAAGACCCTAACGATCGGCGCGGCTCGCACTTCGTTTCGGCAGGCGACATAAAAGGCATCATTGGCCGGAACGGAGAGATCAAAGGGTACGACGAGTTCGCCCTGAGCGATCAGGCTGCCGGCCGTAATCGCATCGCCGAGCGCAACCCCCTGCCCACTCAAGGCCGCCTCCGTGGATAGCCGCGCATCGCTCATGAAGTGCTGCCTGCCGCGCGGCATGTCCAACGCGTCGGCTGCAGCAAGCCAAGTATTCCATTCGCGTCCATCGTCGCCGTGGAGCAGGACGTGATCACGCAGATCGCGCACAGAGCGCAACGCGCGGCTGTTCATCAGGGTCGGGCTGACGACGGGGAAAAGTTGCAGGTTGCTCCAAAGGCGCGCCCAGCAGTCCAGCCAGGTCCCGTCGCCATAAAGAATGCAGACATCGATATCCGGCGAGTAAAGCCGGTCGGGGTCGTTCGAGGCGACGAGCGTCAGGCTGATATCCGGGAACTGTTCGCTGAACTGGTGCATGCGCGGGATCAGCCAGAAGGAGAGCAAAGCCGGCACGCATGAAATTCTAAGGCTACCGCTGGTCGACGGGCGGGTCACCAGCGCCGTTGCCGCTGCGATCGTCTCGAATGCAGTTGTTAGAGCCGGTAAAAGCAGAGCAGCCTGCGGCGTGAGCTTCAGCCGCTTGCCGTTGCGCTCGAAAAGCGGCGTGCCGAAGACCGCTTCCAGCGCCTTGATCTGATGGCTGATGGCCCCATGGGTAACATTGAGCTCGCGCGCAGCCGCCGAGACCGAGCCGCGGCGAGCGGCGGCCTCGAAGGCACGCAATGCATTCAGCGGCGGCAGTCGGTTGAACATGGCAACCTAATGTGAAAAAATCTCACGCTAATTGCTATTACAATGTGAATTGCGTTTTCAACATTTTTGTCGGGTAATGCAAAAAATAAAAGACAGCAAGGGGAATGACCGTAAAACTGCAATGCAGTTCCGCTTCCCTACCGTTTGCGACAAGAGGTGAACCGGAATGGCCTGGGATCAGACGAAGCTCGAAGAACTACGTGCGAAATTCGCCGAGAGCCACGGCGGCCAGATATTCGATCCCGACTTCCGCAAGGTGGCCGATAAGATCTTTTCAAAAACCGGCACGCGCCTTGCTCCTTACGCCGGCATTCCGACATTCCTGAGCGCCCCTTATATGCCGGTCGCCGCCGATGAGCCGGATTTCGGCAATCTGCAGGTCGCAATCACCGGTATCCCGATGGATCTCGGCGTCACCAACCGTCCGGGATCGCGCTTCGGACCGCGCGCACTGCGCGCCATCGAGCGCATTGGTCCTTATAATCATGTGCTGGGCACGGCGCCGCTGTTTGATTTGCGCGTCGCCGATATCGGCGACGTCCCCTTCCAGAGCCGTTACCGGCTGGAGCTCAGCCATGACGACATTGAAAAGCGCATCAATCAGATCGTCGATGCAGGCGTCGTACCGCTTTCCGTCGGCGGCGATCACTCGATAACGCACCCGATCCTGAAGGCCGTCGGCAAGAAGCAACCGGTCGGCTTGATCCACATCGATGCGCATTGCGATACGGGGGGCGCGTTCGACCAGACAAAGTTCCACCACGGCGGTCCGTTCCGCAATGCCGTTCTCGACGGCGTGCTCGATCCGACCCGTACCGTGCAGATCGGCATCCGCGGTTCGGCCGAATATCTCTGGGAGTTCTCCTACGAATCTGGAATGACCGTGATCCATGCTGAGGAGGTGACGGGCGTGGGGATTCCGGCGATCATCGAGAGGGCAAAGGCGATCGTCGGCGACGCTCCCGCCTATCTCTCCTTCGACATCGACAGCCTCGATCCGAGCTTTGCGCCCGGTACCGGCACACCGGAAGTCCGCGGCTTGACGACGCGGGAGGTTCTGGAATTGATCCGCGGCCTGAAAGGGATCAATCTTGTCGGCGGAGATGTTGTGGAGGTCGCCCCGCAATATGACGCCACGACCAATACCGCCCACGCCGGTGCCCAGGTCCTGTTCGAAATCCTGAGCCTGATGGTCTTCAGCCCATCCATCGGCAGTAAGCGCGATTGAACCCGGCAACGACCGAATCTGCAACGTCATGACAGACCAAACAAAAAAGGGAACAAAGCCATGAAAACCATTCTCGACAAGGCGGTCAGCCGCCGAAACGTGCTGGCAACCGGCCTCGCCGCCACCAGCATGCTCGCCATGCCTGCCGTTCTGCGCGCGCAGGACAAGTCGCTGAAGGTCGGCGTCTATGGCGGCTACTTCAAGGATTCGTTCGACAAGAACGTCTTTCCGGAATTCACCAAGGCAACCGGCATTGCCATCGAGTCGGTGGCCGAACCGACAGGCGAGGCCTGGCTGGTGCAGCTGGAACAGGCCGCCAAGGCCGGCCAGGCGCCTGCCGACCTTTCGATGATGTCGCAGGTCGCGATGTTAAAGGGCCAGGCAACCGAGCTCTGGACGCCGATCGACATGGCAAAGCTCAAGAACGCCTCCGGCCTCATCGACCGCTTCGTCAACAAATATCCGGACGGCCGGGTTGCCGGTGTCGGTGCCGTGGCGTGGTACATCACGCTCGTCACAAACACGGATGTATACAAGGAATCTCCGACCACCTGGAACGCGCTGTGGGATCCGGCAAATGCCGACAAGCTCGGCCTGCTTGCCCTCGTCTCCAACTCATTCCTGCTCGAAGTGACGGCCAAGACGCATTTCGGCGGCACGAATGCGCTCGACACCGAGGAAGGCATCCTGAAGGCGTTCGACAAGCTTGCTGAGGTGAAGCCGAATGTCCGCCTCTGGTATCGCGACGAGGCGCAGTTCGAGCAGGCGCTGAAGTCCGGTGAAATCCCGATGGGCCAGTATTACCACGATGTCACCGGGCTGGCCGCCGCCGACGGCTTCCCGGTCCGCTCGACCTTCCCGAAGGAAGGCGGCATCCAGGATTCCGGCTGCTGGGCGCTGTCGCGCACTTCCAAGAAGGCGGAAGAGGCACATATCTTCATCGACTACATGTGCCAGCCGGCCATCCAGGCGCTGATGTCGCGCAAAGTGGGCACGGCACCGACCATCAAGCGCGAATTGCTCGACTTGACCGACAAGGAGTTCGCAGCCGTCTCCTCCGACATCGAGCCGATCACGCCGCGCTACGATCTCTACCAGAGCAAGTCCGATTGGCTGAACCAGAAATGGACGGAACTCATCGTCGGCTGAGTTTCGAAGCCTGAATGCTCCCCAATGATCGGCATGCGCCTTCCGGCTTTGACGGCAAGGCGCATGCGGGGCATTCTTCATACGCACGCGGCTCACGCGGGGGATCCATGTCCGGACTGGCACTCAACAACGTCACCAAACAATTCGGCGCCTTCACCGCAGTCGACAACGTACAGCTCAGCGTTCCGCATGGCACGTTCGTCTGCCTGCTCGGCCCCTCCGGCTGCGGCAAGACAACTTTGCTGCGCATGATCGCTGGTCTCGACATGCCGACGAGCGGCGCCATCGTGCTCGACGGCAGCGACATTACGGCCATCCCGACCCACAAGCGCGACTTGGGGATGGTGTTTCAGTCGCTTGCGCTTTTCCCCCACCTCAGCGTCGGCGAAAATATCGCTTATCCGCTGCGCATCCGCGGTACGGCGAAGGAGGCGCAAAAGAAGCGCGTCGACGAATTGCTGACGCTGATCCATCTCCCCGGATATGCCGACCGTCCCGTGAACAAGCTTTCCGGCGGCCAGCGCCAGCGTGTCGCGATCGCGCGTGCGCTGACGATTTCGCCTAAGCTCTTCCTCCTCGACGAACCGCTTTCGGCACTCGACGCAAAACTGCGGGAGGCGATGCAGGTTGAGCTTCGCCAGCTTCAGCAGAAGCTCGGCATCACGACAATCGTCGTGACCCACGATCAGCGCGAAGCGATGACGATGGCCGATACCGTCGTCGTCATGAACAGCGGAGAGATCCGCCAGGCGGCCAGCCCGATCGAGATCTACCGCCGTCCCGCCGACCGCTTCGTCGCTGACTTCATCGGTTCGACCAATCTGCTCAACGTCGAGGCCGACAGCGCCGGTCGGGCAACCGTCCTCGGCAAGGTGATCGAAGGTGTTTTGCTTCCGCCCGGCCTTAGCAAGGCAACGATATCGGTGCGGCCGGAGGACGTGCATCTGACAGTGCCAAGCAGCAACACCATTGGCGGCAAGGTAACCTTCATCCGCGATCTCGGCGGCACGATCGAGACGTTCCTCGATCTTTCCGGGACGCAGGTCGTCGCCGTTTCGACGCCGCGCGAACGGCCGCTCGTCAACGTCGGCGATGAGGTCGGCGTCAAGCTCTCACCCGATGTCTGCGTGGTGCTGCAGAAATGAGGCGCGAACCACCGCACAAGATTGCCGATTACTGGCCACTCGCCTTCCCGGCCGGAATGCTGACGGTCTTTTTCGTCATTCCGTTTACAACGATGATTGCCGTGAGCTTTTTCCAGCGGCAGCAGGGCGGCTTCTACACACCTGCCTTCGTGTTCGACAATTACGCCCGCTTCGTCAGCCTGTTCTTCGGCAAGGTACTCGGCTTTTCACTGTTCCTTGCAATCGCTGTTGCGATCTGCTGCATCGTGCTTGGCATTCCATTCACCTATCTGCTGACGCGCATGGGACGGAAGGCTCAGGTCGTTTGGCTGGTCGCGCTGCTGTCGATCCTTTCGCTTTCTGAAGTCATCATCGGCTTTGCCTGGTCGACGCTGTTTTCGCGCACCGCCGGCATCACCAATCTGCTTGTCATGGCGGGCGTCATGCAGCAGGCCGTGGCGCTGACGCCAAGTTTCAGCGCGGTTCTGGCCGGCATGGTCTATCAGGCCCTGCCTTACACGGTCCTGATCCTCTATCCCGCCCTCGTCCGGCTTGATCCGACCCTGACGGAAGCGGCACGTACTCTCGGCGCTTCGCCAGTCAAGGCATTTTTCACGATCGTCGTGCCTGCGTTGCGCAACACCATCATCGCGACGCTCATCATGGTCTTCATCTTCGCACTCGGCTCCTACCTGCTGCCGCAGATTCTCGGCCGTCCATCGCACTGGACCCTTTCGGTGCTCATCACCGACCAAGCCGTCTACCAGTCGAACATGCCGTTTGCCGCCGCGATGGCTGTATTTCTCGTACTGGTGACGCTCGCCATGGTCGGACTGACGGTGCTGATCGGCCGCAAGGGAGAAACGGCATGAACACCTTTCTCCACCGCTTGTATTTCTCTCTGATCGGCCTTTTCCTGGCAGCACCGATCATCGTCGTTGCCGGCGTCTCAGTGAACGCGAAGCAGAGCCTGACCTTCCCGCCCCGAGGCTTTTCGCTCGGCTGGTACGGTGAGATCTTCACCAATCCCGAATGGCGGAACGCACTTTTCGCCTCGCTGACGCTTGCCATTCTGTCCGCAGCACTTGCAGTACTCATCGCCTTGCCGCTTGCCTGGTTTCTATGGCGGCGAATTGCCCCATGGGCGAACATCTTCCAGCTCTTGGGCATCGCGCCCTTCACCCTGCCTCCCGTCATCACCGCGCTCGGGCTGTTGACATTCTGGGCGACCACCGGGTTTTACGGTGCGCCGTGGACGGCCGTAATCAGCCATGCAATCTTCTTCGTCACATTACCGCTGGTGACGCTGTCGCTCGGCTTCACGTCGATCGACCGCTCCTTCGTCGAAGCAGCCGCGACCATGGGTGCAAATGATCGCACGATCTTCACAACAATCGTCTTGCCGCTGATCCGGCCCTATCTGGTTTCGGGCTACGCCTTTGCCTTCGTTCTTTCGCTGAACGAGTACATCGTCGCCTACATGACAGTCGGCTTCACGCTGGAGACCTTGCCGATCAAGATCTTCAACGCGCTGCGTTACGGCTACACGCCGACCATGGCGTCTGTCACGATCCTCTTCGTCGCGACAGCTGCCCTCATATTCGGCTTGATCGCCCGCTTCGGTGATCTTCCAAAGCTGTTGGGAGCAATGGCAGCAGAAAAATGAACGAACAGAAGCTGCGAAGTTTCATGGCAGCGTCAACCCGCCATCAACAGCGTATTGGCTACCTGTAACATAGGAAGAGTCGTCGCAGTGCAGAAAGAGCGCCACCGCTATCGCCTTCCCGGCGGATCCGATACGCCCGAGCAGCACCTTGCCGAGGATTTCCTTTTCGAATTGTGCTCGCAAATCCTGAGACATGAAGCTGCGGAAATCCGTGTCGATCGGTCCGAAAAGCAGCACGTTTACGCGAACCTGGCGATCAGCCAATGCCGATGCCCAGCAGCGCGCCGTCGACGACGTGATCACAACCGAGCCAGCTTTGCTCAGCCTTGGACCCGGGCCTGCAAGCTGCAGCGCCGGACCGCGCACATTCGTGTTCATCATTCCGTCGAGAAAATCTGCGTCGACAGCATCGAGCGGGGTTACACCGGCATATCCAGCGCTGAGCCAAAGGCCATCCCAATTGCCCATGTTCTTCGACGCGTCGGTAGCGGCCCGTATGCGGCATGAAATAGGAGAGAGAGGCCAAGCAGACGCTACTTGAACTTTTCGCTGATTGGTCATCCGAACTGACCGAACTGATCCGCAACGGCAGGAGTGAAGCGAAAGCAAATTTATCGCTCCGCCAAGCCGACCAGCTTTTGCAAATGGAAGGAATGCAGCGCCTTGACAGGAGCAAACCTGAGACACGCTCATCCAACGTCTGGCTGCGGGCAGCCGACACGAGCACGTTGAAATATACAATTTTAGATGCTGAATGAAATCAAAACCGCGCCTACGCCGCCATCGGCGACTAAGCCGACTGCCTCGCGACGATTTCGAAATCGATTTCAATCATGGGCTCGACAGTCTCGCCAGAGATTTTTCTTAATATCGACCGCGCGGCCTTTGTCCCGATCATGCGCCGATCGATTCGGACTGTTGTCAGAGGCGGATAAGTGTGAGGCGCGAAATCGAAGTCGCCGAACCCAACAATCGCGACATCCTCCGGAACTCTGCACCCCCTTGCGATCGCTTCCGTCAACGCTCCATGCGCCACGACATCAGAACTTCCAAACACTGCCAGCGATCCCCTCCCCCGATCGAGTAACTGAGTCAACGCTTTCCGCCCGTCGCTAAAGGTCGAAGGCGAGTTCATCTCGATATCGGGGAGCTCCACCGCCGCGACACCAGCGAGCCGCTTGATAAACCCATCCCTGCGCTGAATGGCGCGAGGATCGTTCGCGCCGATTTGCGCATAACGATCATAGCCCTTCGTCATAAAGTATTCGGCGACCAAGGCGCCGACATCATAGTGCGAGAAGCCGACGGCGGTATCGAGCGGCGACGGCGTGGAATCCCAGATTTCGACGATCGGCAAACCGGCCCCCGTCAACATTGCCCGCGTTTCCTTCAGATGCGTGATGCCGGTCAGGATGATGCCATCGGGCCGCCGCGCCAGGATGGCGCGCGTTAGTTCCATCTCCCGCTGGTGGTCATAACCGGACAGGCCCAGCAGGAGTTGATAGCCTTCCGCGACGAGTTCGGCATTCAAACCTTCGATCGCCTCGGCGAAGATCGTGCTGGACACCGATGGAACGATCGCCGCAACCAGCCTAGTCCTGCGGGACGCCAGTCCACCGGCAAGGAGATTAGGCACATATCCTGTCCTGGCAATAACGCGTTCTATAGCTTCAAGCGTCTTTGGCTTCACTAGGCTGGGCGTGTTGATCGCGCGCGAGACGGTCACCGGCGAGACCCCGGCAAGCTTGGCGATGTCCGCCAGCGTCACCGGGCTAGGTTGGTCTATCAGTCTGCTTCTTCCCTGTCCGGCCATGTTCATCTCCACGCTAAAATGATTTACGCTTTCATTTTGCCGTTTGGCAATCCCCGCTATAAAAAAGATTCTTGTTTTCACTTAACCAGTGGAAAAAGCTGATTAAATTGTGAGATGGCCAAGTCTTGCCGGGCAAAAATATGATGATATCATGGAAGCGCTTCCATTTGCCGGTTGAGGAGCCGGAACGGGATTTCATTAGGGCGTACGCGTGCCCCAAGCCGGAGGAGAACTCATGCGTTTAATGCGTTTCATCACAGTGGCGGCGATGGCCGCTTCGATCGCTTCCTTAGCCGCGACTGCGGGTAAGGCCCAGAACCAGGACTACCCCTCTAAAACTGTGACGGTGATCGTGCCCTTTGCCGCAGGCGGCAATACCGATGCCTTCGGCCGCCTCGTGGCGGAGCAGCTGGACAAAAGACTTGGCCAGCGGTTCATCGTGGAGAACAAGCCTGGCGCGGGAGGAAATGTCGGCCTCGGCGATCTCGCTAGAGCGGCTCCCGACGGATACACGATCGGCATGGGCACGGTCAGCTCCAACGCGATCAACCAGACCCTGTTCAAAACCTTGTCCTACGACAAGGAAAAGGGCTTCGCACCGCTGTCGCTGATCGCCCGCCTGCCAAACGTGCTCGTGGTCAATCCGGACAAGCTGCCGGTCAATTCGGTCCAGGAACTGATCGAACTGCTGAAGAAGGAACCGGGCAAGCACACCTACGCATCGTCGGGCGTCGGCACCTCAATCCATCTTGCGGGCGAACTGCTCGCCACCAAGGCAGGCGTCAAGATTACCCATGTGCCCTATAAGGGCAGCAGCCAGGCAATTATGGACGTTGTCGCCGGCCATATCGACTTCATGTTCGATAACATTCCGACGGCAGCGCAGCAGGTCAAGGCCGGCAAGCTTCGGGCGCTCGCGGTTACCAGCCTCGACAGAGCATCGCTCCTGCCTGACGTCCCCACCATGGACAGCGTGATCCCAGGCTTCGAGGCGACCTCCTGGCATGGCGTCTTCGCGCCTGCGGGCACGCCGCCGGAAATCGTCGAGAAGCTCAGCAAGGAGGTTCAGGTGATCCTTCACGAACCTGCGATGAAGGAAAAGATCGAAGGCATGGGTGCCACGCCGGTCGGCAACACGCCCGAAGAGTTCGCGATCTTCATAAAGGCTGAAACGGAAAAATGGGCTGAGGTCATCAAGGCGGCGAACGTCCCGCTGCAGTGACATTTTCCACCGGCCGGCACATCGCGTCGGCCGGCGCTTTCTGACCTATGGATCGTGAAGCCATGTTGAAGATTAGAAACGGTCGCGACTTTATCGGCGGCGCGGCGATGATCGTCGTCAGCCTTCTGTTCATCTGGTTCGGGCGAGAGCTCGATGTCGGGAACTCGTTCCAGATGGGACCAGGTTACTTTCCAGTCATACTGAGCCTGCTGCTGATCGGCATCGGAGCCCTCATCATGGTTCAGTCTCTGGTGGTTGCCGTCGAGGACGAACCGGATGCACCCGCAAACTGGCAGGCCTATACACTGGTCATCCTGGCGCCGATCTTCTTCGGTCTGGCGCTCTCCCGCTTTGGGCTCGCTCCGACCATATTCCTGATGGTCGCCGCGGTCAGCTTCGCCAGCAAGTATGCCGGCTGGCGTCATTCAATCGCGCTCGCGCTGTTCATGGCGATCAGTTCGGTCGTTCTCTTTACACGGCTCCTGTCGCTTCCCGTCAGCCCCTTCGGGCCATGGATCCCTTTCCTCGGCAACTGACGCCATCGCGCGCCGGAGGTTTCGTTATGGACATCTTTTCCGACCTGTTGCTGGGCGCCTCCACCGCCTTCCAACCCGTGAACCTGTTCTATGGATTCATCGGCTGTTTGCTGGGAACCGCAATCGGCGTTCTGCCGGGGCTGGGACCGACTGCAACGATCGCCATGCTGCTACCGATCACCTTCGGACTGCGGCCGGAATCGGCGCTGATCATGCTCGCCGGCATCTTCTACGGCGCACAATATGGCGGTTCGACGACGGCGATCCTGATCAACCTGCCGGGTGAAAGCTCGTCGGTCGTCACTGCGATCGACGGCTACCAAATGGCCCGGAACGGGCGCGCGGGCGCGGCGTTGGCAACAGCAGCGCTTGGATCCTTCTTCGCCGGAACGGTCGCGACTTTGCTTCTGGCGGTTGCGGCCCCGCCGCTTGCCGCAGTCGCGCTGAAATTCGGGCCTGCTGAATATTTCTCTCTGATGGTCCTCGGCCTCGTCGCCTCGGTAGCGCTGGCCAGCGGCTCGCTCCTGAAGGCATTCGCGATGATCGTCTTCGGCCTACTGCTTGGCTCGGTCGGCACCGACGTGGAAAGTGGCATGCCGCGATACATCTTCGGCATCCCAGAGCTTTATGACGGTCTCAATTTCGTTGCCGTCAGCATGGGCATATTCGGAATCTGCGAGATCCTCCGCAATCTCGAAAACGAGCATGAGCGGTCGGTCGGAGTGAAGAAGGTCGCCGGCCTTATGCTGACCCGCGACGATTTCAGACGCATCCGCGGTCCGGTCCTGCGCGGCACCGCGCTCGGCTCTTTGCTTGGAGTCCTTCCTGGCGGCGGCGCCATGCTGTCGTCCTTTGCCGCCTATGCGCTTGAAAAACGCGTCTCGCCGAACAGGGCGGAATTCGGCAAGGGCGCGATCGAGGCGGTGGCCGCACCGGAATCGGCCAACAATGCCGGAGCGCAGACGTCTTTCATCCCCATGCTGACGCTTGGCATCCCCGGCAATCCGGTCATGGCGTTGATGGTCGGGGCTATGATCATCCAAGGCATCACGCCCGGCCCCAACGTCATCTCCGAGAAACCCGACCTATTCTGGGGCATGATCGTCTCCATGTGGTCGGGAAACCTGATGCTGGTCATCCTCAATTTGCCATTGATCGGGTTGTGGGTGCGGATGCTGACCATTCCCTATCACCTGCTGTTTCCTGCAATCATCGGCTTCTGCTGTGTCGGCGCATACAGCATCAACAACAGCGTCTTCGACGTTTTCATCATGGCGGGCTTCAGCGTCGTCGGCTTTGTGCTCTCCAAGCTCCGCTTCGAGCCTGCCCCGCTGTTGCTCGGCTTCATCCTGGGGCCGATGCTCGAGGAAAATCTCCGCCGCGCCATGCTGATCAGCCAGGGTGATCCGACAATCTTCGTGCGCAGCCCGCTCAGCCTTTCGTTGCTGATCGTCGCGGTGATTGTGCTCGGCCTGGTGCTTTCACCCTCGATCAGCCGCAAGCGCGACGAAGCCTTCACGGAGTGACCGATGCAAACTTCACTGAGACAAGGAAGCAGCCGATGACCGAAAATCTACGCACAGCCCTCACAGGCATCTCCGGCATCCTCGTCACCCCTTATAACAAGGCCGGAGAAATCGATACCGCCCGGCAGAAGCCGATCGTTGACAAGGCGATAGCAGCGGGCGTGCACATTCTGGTCGCTAACGGGAATACGGGCGAATTCTATGCGCTGACGGTCGAGGAGGCGCAGGCCATGGTGTGCGCTTCGGCCGAGCATGTCGGCGGGCGCGTCCCTCTGCTGGCGGGCGTCGGCCGAGGCGTACGGGATGCCTGCCGTTTGGCGCGGACATCGAAGGCAGCAGGAGCCGCGGCCCTGATGGTCCACCAGCCGCCGGATCCGTTCTCGTCCCCTCGCGGTCTGGTCGACTATGTGAAGGCGATAGCCGACGCCGCGGAGGGCTTGCCTGTCGTGCTCTACCTACGCAACGACGCCGTCGGCACCAAGGCCATAACGGCACTTTGCGAACTCCCCTCGGTCGTCGGCGTCAAATGGGCGACGCCCAATCCGCTGAAACTGGGCGAGGCAATCGCCGCCACCGATCCCGACATCGTCTGGGTCGGCGGACTGGCGGAAGTCTGGGCTCCAGCCTTCTATGCGGTCGGCGCACGCGGCTTTACGTCCGGCCTGATCAATGTCTGGCCCGAGCGCTCGGTCGCCATCCACGCGGCGCTGGAAGCGGAAGACTACCGCAGGGCCAACGATCTGATCACCGGAATGAAAGCCTTCGAGGAGATCCGCGCCGAGGAATTGAACGGCACCAATGTTACAGGAGTGAAGGCGGCGCTGGCAGCAATCGGTCATGATTGCGGCGCCACCCGGCCGCCTTCAGCCTGGCCGCTCACTCCATCCCAGCATGCGGCACTGCAGGCATTCATCACATCAAACGAAATCCGCTTCTGACCGAAGCCAATGCGGTCGAAGACCGGCCGGAGACGTCAATGACACCAAAAAAGACCTACGAGCAACTGCGATCCGCCCGCTGGATGGTGCCGGACGACCAACGTTCCTTCGGCCACCGTTCGCGGACGATGCAAATGGGCTATGACCCGGCGGACTGGGAGGGACGGCCGATCGTCGCGATCCTCAACACCTGGTCTGATGCCCAGCCGTGCCACATGCATTTCAAGGATCGGGTGGAATGGGTAAAACGCGGCGTGCTGCAGGCCGGTGGTTTTCCCATGGAGCTGCCGGCCCTGTCGCTGTCGGAGAACTTCGTCAAGCCGACGACCATGCTCTACCGTAACCTGCTGGCGATGGAAGCCGAGGAACTATTACGCTCGCATCCTGTTGACGGCGCCGTTTTGATGGGCGGCTGCGACAAGACCACGCCCGCGCTTATCATGGGCGCGCTCAGCATGGGCCTGCCCTTCATCTTCCTGCCCGCGGGACCGATGCTGCGCGGCAATTATGCCGGCAAGTATCTGGGCTCGGGCACTGACGGCTTCAAATATTGGGATGAGCGTCGCGCCGGCACCATATCGAGAGAAGAATGGCAGGGCATCGAGGGCGGTATCGCCCGCTCCTACGGACATTGCATGACCATGGGAACCGCCTCGACCATGACTGCAATTGCCGAGGCGATGGGCCTTTCCCTGCCCGGCGCCTCATCCATTCCTGCGGCGGATGCCGGCCACCAGCGCATGTCGACGCAATGCGGCCGGCGCGTCGTAGAGATGATCTGGGAGGACCTGACGCCGGACCGGATCGTCACCCCGGCATCCGTCGAGAATGCCGTGACGGTGGCCATGGCAACGGGCTGCTCCACCAATGCCATCATCCATGTGATCGCCATGGCGCGACGCGCCGGCATTCCGCTTGAACTCGACGATCTCGACCGGATAGGCCGGACCACGCCAGTCGTCGCCAATATACGGCCGTCCGGCAGCAATTACCTGATGGAAGATTTCTACTATGCCGGCGGCCTGCGCGCGCTGATGAAGCAGCTCGGCGACAAGCTCGACAGCACGGCGATTACCGTCACCGGCAAGCCGCTGACCGATGGGCTCGACGACGTGAAGATCTGGAACGAGGACGTGATCCGGCCGCTCACCAACCCTGTCTATCACGAGGGATCGCTCGCCGTGCTGAAGGGCAATCTCTGCCCTGACGGCGCAGTGATCAAGCCCGCGGCCTGCGATCGGCAATTCCACCGGCACAAGGGGCCGGCGCTGGTGGCCGACAGCTATGCCGAACTCAAGAAGATCATCGACGATCCGGATTATCCACTCACACCGGACACGGTGCTGGTGCTGCGCAATGCCGGGCCGCAGGGTGGGCCGGGAATGCCGGAATGGGGCATGATCCCCATGCCGAAAGCACTCCTTAAGCTCGGCCTGCGCGACATGATGCGTATCTCCGATGCCCGCATGTCCGGCACGTCCTTCGGGGCCTGCGTGCTGCATGCAGCACCCGAAGCCTATGTCGGCGGGCCGCTTGCGCTGCTCCGGACCGGTGACATGGTCGAAATGGATATTCCCGCGCGCAGCCTCAACATGCTGGTGCCGGATGAAGAGCTGGCAGCCCGCCGTGCTGCCTGGACACCGCCGCCGCCACGCTACGGCCGGGGCTATGGCCTGATGTTCTCGAAACACATCGAGCAGGCCGACAAGGGCTGCGACTTCGATTTCCTCAAGACGGAATTCGGCCCCAAGGTCGATGAACCGGCGATCAACTGACCAGATCGGGAGCCTTCCATGTCCGACTATGTATTGTCCGATGCCACACGCGCCAAGCTCATGAAGGTGTCGACGGCCTCCGTGGCAACCGCCCTCTACAAGCGCGGCCTGCGCAGCCAGTTTATCCAGAATGTCCATCCCGTCTCCTGGAAGGGTGTCAACATGGTGGGCCAGGCCTTTACGCTGCGCTATATTCCGGCGCGCGAGGACCGCAATGCAATCACTGTCTTCCGCAATGCCGACCATCCACAGCGGGTGGCGGTGGAGACCTGCCCGGCCGGCCATGTGCTGGTGATGGACAGCCGCAAGGACGCGCGGGCAGCGTCCGCCGGCTCCATCCTCGTCACTCGGCTGGCCGTGCGCGGCTGTGCCGGCGTCGTCTCCGACGGCGGCTTCCGAGATGCCGAGGGCATCGGCCGGCTGGAAATGCCGGCCTATCACCAGCGGCCGTCGGCACCGACCAACCTAACGCTGCATGAGGCGCTCGACATCAACGTGCCGATTTCCTGCGGCGATGCCCCGGTCTTTCCCGGCGACGTGATGCTCGGCGACGGTGACGGCGTCATGGTGATCCCCGCGCATCTCGCGGACGAGATCGCCGAGGAATGCACGGAGATGGAGAGCTATGAAGACTTCGTGCTGGATCAGGTAAATGCCGGCGATCCAATTATAGGTCTCTACCCCAGGACTAAGGATGAATACCTGCCAAAGTACGAGGCATGGCGCAAAGCGAAGGATCGCTGAGACCTGTTCTTTTAAAAGATCCGACCCGCTGCAATGATTGCTGGAACACAGGACTTCACAATGGTCGTCAAGCCCAACGGAGAGCAGCCGGCGCTGTGGTCGTCAAGGCGGCCGATCCTGGCACGAGCGAGATCGTTGGCAGTCCACGCTGCGATCCATACAACCGGGATGGTCATGGCGAGTTTTTCTAATCCGGGGCGGCAAGCGCGATGCCGGCCAGTGCCTGGTTCAGCACCCGCTGATCAAGGCGGTCGGCTTCATGGAATCGCTGGGCGGTGGCAGGAGGGCTGTTTGATCTATGCGCGCAGCACCCGGACCGAGCTGCCCGAGCAAGGGAGCAACTGGCGGCAAGGAGCGAGGCGCTTCGGGAAGCGGACAAGATTATCCATAGCGTCAAAGGCGTGGTTGGCGGCGAGCCCGTCTTCAAGGGCACCCGCATACCGGTGCGAACAATCGCTGCGATGAAACAGCAAGGCGCTACCACCGACGAGCTCGTTGAGGGCTATCCGGCACTCACAGCGCGCACGGTGGATCTCGCCGAAATCTGGGTCGCCGCCCGTCCTGCCAGGGGCGGCCTCGCAAGCTGTCAGAACAGGGCCTGAAGGTGAAGTCGGTAAACCGTTTGCCTCTCGGCGTCGCTAGTACACGAAAACCCTCGGGCAAGGCTTCGTGAAATTCCTCATCGATGAATGCCTGCACACGTCGCTCGTGGCCGTTGCTCAAGATCACGGCCACGATTGCTTCCATTTGAATTGGCTGGGTTTAAGCGGCGAGGCCGATTGAGATCTGTAGCCGCTGATCCATACCCGGTACAACTGCGGCCTCTGACAGTATACTTTTGTAAGGAGGACCTGCTGTATGCGAGAATCGGTAGCACTACCAATTCCCCCATCAAAGACCAATCGCGCTGGATTTTTTAATATTCCGGCTTTGAATTTCAGAGCGTCGATATCCGGGACAGGAATGAATGTCCCTCGGCTTGACCGCCGGAGTTCGCCCACCAAGGAGTAAGAAGATCAAGGCCCGGGCGATCTTAAGCCGAGCCTTTGATCCGTAAGTCTTTTTAATCGCTGACGTTTCAGGTCGTCACGGCGAAAGTTCCTCCAGGACCTGGCCCTTGGTCTCAACCGCGAAGAGGACCGTGACCAGGGCGCCAACGAGAAGGATCGCTGCGAAAGCGCCAAAGACATACTGGATGCCCATCGATGACATGACCCAGCCTACAGCGATAGGCCCCGCAGAGGATCCGAGACGCAGCCAGGCACTGCCTGTACCCGTGCCAATGGCACGAAGACGGGTCGGGTAGATCTCTGCTGAATAGAGGTAGAGCGAGAAGGTAACAGTCTGGACGATGGCGTAGGCGAGACCGGCGAGGATCAGAACCTGGATCGGTGATGTCGCACCCAGCCAGGCGAGGATGACAAGCGGTATCGGCGCGATCAGAAGTGCACCAGTGTACCAGCGCTTGCGGCCGACTTTATCGATGAGCAGTGCGCATATAACGGCCGCGATCACACCGCCGATCGAAGTGACAAAGCCGTAGAAGATGCTGGTTTCAAGCGGCAGTTTGAACGTCTGCCGATAGAGGGTCGGAAGCCAGGTGATCGTTCCATTGGCAACCATATAGGCGCAGAACCACATGGCCCAGATCGACAGTGTGCGCTTGAGGTAGATGCCCTGGAAAAGTTCGCGCCAGTCGGATTTGCGGCGGACGGGGGCGGCCACCACTTTCGGCTCCGGCAGTTCCTTGCCGGCAGCGCGGGCACTGTCCTCCAACTTGGTGACGATGCGGTCGGCTTCCTCATAGCGACCGTTGGCGGCCAACCAGCGCGGTGATTCATGTAGGAACCAACGCAGCGGGATCATGAGGATCGCAGGGACCAGGCCGACGACGAACATCGCCTTCCAGCCGTAGGCCGGGACCATGAAGTAGCCGATCAAGCCCGCACCGACGAGGCCGAGCAAGAACAACACCTCATACAGCAGGAAGAAGCGGCCCCGCCCCTTCGAGCCGATCAACTCGTTGATATAGGCACTTGCAACCGGAACTTCTCCGCCGGTTCCGATACCTTGGACGAAACGAAATGCCATCATCATGCCGGCACCGGCCGCGAAGAGGCATGCGACGTCCATGCTGACGAATAGCAGGATGGTGAATAGCAGCACTTTGAGACGGCCGATCCGTTCGGCAAGCCAGCCAAAGCAAATGGCGCCGATCAACTGCCCTAGGTAGCCCATCGACAAGATCATTCCCGTCTGTCCCGGGGTCAAGCCCCACTCGCGGACAAGAACCGGCATGGCATAGGCTATGGCGATGACAGTGTAACCGTCAAAGAACGTCGCTGCGCCGACGATATTTCGAGCCCAGAAGACCTCCCGCGTCACTGGTAGCCGTTCTAGGCGGGCGCTGATTTCAGCTTGGGTATCGACGGCCGGCGAAGGCGCGGCCATCCGTTGTTCCATATTCATGTTTCCTCCCTCTGCCTGGCCTACTCTCCCGGCCCGGCATCGAACCTACGCGTTGGATGTCTTAAACTTCGGGACCCTTTTGGCATGGTGTCGCTGTGGATCCGGAAGGCATGGCTGTCTCATCGGCGAGTCAGGCACCAGCGTGACAGACGGTGCGACCGCGGCGCATCACTCCCCGATGCGCCCGCAATCCCCTCTCCGTAAGAAGCCCCCGCTTGAGAGGCGAGGGCGTCCTCAGTCACTCAGCTGCCAGAAGCTGCTCAACCCGGCCGATGCCGGCAGCATCAAAGGCTGCAAAGATCTCCGCTTCGGCCTTTTCGCCGAGGTTCTTCAGCGGCTCGCGGATAGTGGCATGGTCAAGCACACCACGATGGACAAGCCCAAGCTTGAGGGCGACGGTGCCTTCCATATGGGAACCACGGTGGTAGACGGCACGGGTGACCGGAAGGAGACGATCAAAGATCCGGCGAGCTTCCGGATAGTTCTGCGCCTTTCCTGCCTTGATCAGGTCGATCAGCAGCTCCGGTGTGATATTGCCGTAGCCCACAAGCAGGCCGTCGACATCGAACATGGTCGGCAGCAGCCATTCGTCATGACAGCTCAGGATCTGCAGGTTCGGGTTGGCCTTCTTGAGTTCCGGAATCTCGACGTACCAGCGCTTCATGTTTCGAACGCCGTTTTTGGTGGCGACGACGCCATCTTGGGTCGCGATCGCAAGCTGGGTGTCCAGGTCGTAGGAAGCCTTGGTGGCATCCGGGTACTGGAACAGGATGCACTGCAGGCCCGATTCCTGCCAGATGGCCTTGTAGCGATCCTGCGGGGCGCCTTTCTGGAACCCGAAACGCAGCCAGCCATGGTTCGGATAGACAAGAGCACCCGTCGCGCCGGCAGACTTGCACTTCTTGGCTTCTTCAGCGGCGACCTTAGTGCCCTCGCCGGTGATACCAGCGATGATTGGAACCTGACCATCGACGGCTTCGACATAGGTGCGGATGAGCTGCAGGCGCTCTTCCTCGGTCAGGAACGTGCCTTCGCCGGCATGACCGAGGATAACTAAGCTCTTGACGCCGTCCATGCCGGCAAGCCATTTGGCGATACGGGCATTGGCCGGATAATCGAGCTCTCCGTCGCGAGTAAACGCGGTAACGGGTGCCGGGCTCAGGCCCCTCAAATCCATCGTTGGCATAGGTTGTCTCCTCCTTGATAGCCGCTGTCCGCCTTCGTGATCAGCGATGGGATCGTTAACGGGAACGTTCCCACTATCGTTTCCGATTTTGCTGGAGTCAACATTTTTTTTGATGCATGCTTGGGAGCATTGATCGCGAGAGCGCCGTAAATGGAAAAAAGTGAAATGGATTCAAAGTCCGAAGAAGCGAACCGCCAGACACGGGTGACTATCCTCGACGTTGCGTCGGCTGCTGGCGTTTCAAAATCTACAGTGTCGCGGATCCTCGATGAGCGACTTCCCCGATCCGACAACGAAACCTCGCGCCGCGTCCGGAAAATCGCAGAAGACATGGGTTATGTCAGAGACGTCTCCGCGGCGAGCCTCAGACGCGGCAACACGATGACGGTTGGCGTGATCGTGCCCCGGCTGACTGATACCGTCATGGCAATGCTCTACGAGTCCCTGGCAAAAGCGTGCAGCAAAAGTGGCCGCTTCGCCATTGTCGCGACAACCGATGATAAACCCCAGGCCGACAGACTTGCTGCCGAGTCACTTCTGAAACGAGGCGTCGACGGCTTGATTCTTTCGACTGCACGCGAGGATGACGATTTTCCTGACGAACTGGGGGCCCGAGGTGTACCTTTTGTCCTGGCGTTGCGTACCGATGGACGGAGCCTGTCTTCGGTGGGCGACGACAGGCTGGGCGGATATCTGGCGACGCGCCACCTCCTGGACCTCGGTCATCGTCGTATCGGAGTAATTGCCGGTCCTTCATATGCCTCCAGCTCGCGCGGACGCGTCGAAGGCTACAGGCAGGCACTGGAAGAGGCCGCTATCTCGGTCCGCCCGGATTGCATTGTGCCGTCGACCTTCGGGATCGACGCCGGAGCGGATGCGGCCCTGCAGCTCATGCGCCTCGAAGATCGTCCGACGGCGATCTTTGCCGTGAACGACAACACCGCAATCGGTGCTCTTTCCGGCCTGTCACGCCTCGGAATATCCGTACCCAACGATGTTTCAGTCGTCGGATACAACGATATCCCGATCGTCAGTCATCTTCCGACACCGCTCACGACACTGCGCGTCCCCTTCGAGCAGATTGCGTCAAACGCTTTGGATCTGCTCACAAGCGGCGCCATTTCAGCTGACGATCGAGTCCGTATTTCGGCTCCGACCCTCATACCCAGAAAATCGTCCGCCAAGCCCAGATCTTGAAGGGATATGGACCAGCGACCTGTTATAACGGTGGATTTTTTCTCAAAAACACCAATCAATGCTCAGCCGGACACATGGCTTCTCGCTGATGTCACACCTCCGCCATAAGATCTGGTCACTACGAATCCCAGGCCGGACCAGATCATCGGCAGCGGTCCTTTCGTGCTGAAGGAACAGAGAGCCACGCTTGACTGCCTACATTCTTTCGGCTGCAGCCGAAGCGGATTTGCGTGGGATTATTCGCTATACTCGTCAGCAGTGGGGTGATGCGCAGGTGCGACGCTAAATACCCTTTGGTATGAGGAGCCGATGCTTCTCCTAACAGGTGGCGATCCCGCAATGTCAAACCTCGCTTTGGTTGAGCCGCCGGAAGAGCGCATCAGTTATGTCTTCGACGGCAACTCTCAGTCTCTTGATCAGGTCCTAGCGTTGCTTGGGTCAAACCAGTCGGCCACGTTGACCACCGTACACGTGAATTCCGTGATGCCAGAGTCGAAACAAACAAGCGATCACGACCCGAAGTATGTAAAGCTGAAGGTTCGTTGATTTGTTTTGAGACTTAGCTTTGGACCCATCGAATTTGATGACAGCGATACAAGTGGCGGTCAGCCGGCAACTTCTGATGGTTGCTCTCAACTTAGAGAAGCTGGGCACTCAATTGGTGCTCTTGAAGAGATTCGAACTTGCGACCTGTTAGTCACGTAGCAGGCAGGGGATCAGTGCCTTCGCTTAGGATTGCGAGATATCTACGGTAGCTGAAAACACGGCCACGCTTGCGACCTGTCACCTCGTCGACAATCCCCAGACGCTCCAAGTCAGCGAGCGCTGCATTGACAGTCGGCGCGGAAAGGCCGGTCATTTGAACAATCTGATTTGCTGTATGAAAGGGGTTTTGCTGAAAGAGTTCGTGAATACGAAGCGCCGATCCGGCTCTGTCGCTCTCGGTTGTGATTTTCTCCTTGTCCTCCTTGAAAAGGTCGACAATCCGAGTGGCGGCTTCAAATGCTTGGTTGGCGGTGTCGGCTACACCTGTCAGAAAGAAGTCTAGCCAAGCTTCCCAGTTTCCATGTTCACGGACCTCTTGCAGTAATCGATAATATTCCCTTCGATGGGCCTTGAGGTAAAGACTGAGGTAGAGCAATGGTTTGCGTAGAACGCCGTTCATGCATAGGTAAAGAGTGACAAGCAGACGACCTATACGGCCATTGCCATCGAGAAATGGATGGATCGTTTCGAACTGGACATGCAGGAGGCCGGCTTTGATCAGTGCCGGTAATCGTGACTGATCGTCATGCATGAAGCGCTCGAACGCATCCAGGCAGCCGCCCAATTCCGTCACGGGTGGTGGCACGAAGAGTGCGTTACCGGGTCGCGTGCCTCCAATCCAATTCTGCGAGCGCCGAAACTCTCCTGGATCCTTAGTGCCTCCCCGCCCGCTTTGCAGCAGTCGTGCGTGCATCTCTCGGATCAGGCGCAATGACATTGGCAGCGTTTCCAAACGCTCCAAACCGTACATCATCGCATCAACGTAATTGGAAACCTCACGAATATCATCGACCGGTTGCCCCGCTTGAGCCTCGGTCTCAAACCGCAAAAGATCGGAAAGCGTCGACTGTGTGCCTTCAATCTGCGAGGAAAGAACTGCCTCTTTTCTTACATACATGTAAAGGAATAGCTCCTGGCGCGGGAGGAGCATTGTGATGCCGTCCAGGCGACCTAGCGCCCGCTCTGCCAGACTGAGGCGCTCCAACAGCGAAAGGACATCGATGGATGGCTCGGGCGGCAATGGCGGAGGCACGAACGCCCGCACTGTTTCGCTCGCTGCTGTTGTTTCGACAAAACGGCCCAGGCGCAAATTAGATTCTGAATCAGACATAGCCTAATATGAATTCCGTCCGTTATTTAAGCAAGCGCCCCTTTTTTTAAATAAGCATCAAGCTTAGGTAAGCGCGCTTAATTAACGTAGACCGTTGTCACTGCGTCGAGCGCAGGTGCCGGATTCCAGGCCGGCTCCATGAGACCCCACGGTGCCGATGGATCTAGCCGCCAACCGACGGACCGTCCTCCAATACATCATTTCTTAAAAACTGCGCTCCTATTTCCGCTCGCCCTCGGCGTTGGTGCCGAGAGAAATGGAATGAGCATGACCAAACAAGATCTTTCATCACGTCATTTTTAGCGAAAAATCTCGGAATTCTGCGAGGTGCGCATCGCGCCGATAGCTCCGAAGCGGGTACTGGAGAATATCCGCCCTTACCTCATCAGCCTAATTATCTACCGCAAGCAGCCGCCAATCCTAAATGGCCGCATCGACTGGATGACGATCGGACAGGTGTGCGGGATCGAAGACGATTTGACGGCAGAGTTGAAGAAGGAACTCCGCCTCGGCCTGGACGCGATCATCCGATGGCTCGGAGCGCCGCGTGCAGCTGAAGAGATCCGACCGAAAAAGCTTCTTGTTCGATCGAGTAAGGAAACGCGGGTTAAGCCGACAGCAGCAACATCCTCCACGCGAAAACCACAACGCGCTGCGGCCGACCGCTCCTTTACCCAATCTGCTTCCGCGCCGCGTGGACCTCAGCCGAAACCGATCAGCCCGTTTCCGGAGCCATTGTTCGAAGCGACCGATGATCCGGTTAGTTTTCAGGATGCGCTGGTTTATCATATGCGCCGGTTCGGCGACAGCTATTGGCAGCTCTACCGCGCCGTCGTCCGATTGAACGAGACATTCGACAGCAAGACCCTACTGTCCTGGATCCAGGGCGAACGCGTGCCGCGGTCAGTTGCGAGTTTCGATATCCTGCGCCGCATCGAGCAGCGTTATCGGTTGTCAGAGGGATATTTCAAAGCAAAGCTGCCGCACGAGGCACGCTCGCTCTACGGCCATGATCTCGGTGACATCAGTCCGGCCGAGCGGCGGCGGATTTCACTGCATCTGCCGGATGATTTCAGCAGCTTGCCATTCACCAAGCGGGAAGAGATCCTCGATTGGGTTCGCCGGGTGATCATCTCCGGCTCAACGGAGTATCGCCGCTATCAGGCTGCGGCTAGCAAGCAGCGTTACGCCATCCGCTTTCCAGGCGTCACCTATGGCGGTGGTCCTCTTTCGCCGCGATCTCTGGTGTCGGCGGCCGGCGCCCACCAGAATATAGCAGAGGAACTCGATGATCCTGACCTGCTCTCAGGTGTGGTCGACGCGCCGCCGCGGCTCGCCATGGAAATGGCCGACCTCATTCGCTTCAAAACCTCGACGCTGACGGCGATCGGCTTGCAACGCAACGGGGTCTGGGGAGAGGAAACCGCCTCCCAAAAGATCGAGCACCTCGGCCTGATGTTCGGGGCGCTTGTCGCCTCCCCGTCCGGCAATGTCAAAGGTCGGGGCGTTCCGCTCAGCCAGTTGAGCTTCGGCCTGCTCGTATTCCCCGGTGTTTGGGACTGGTATCTGCAATGGCGCGAGCAACGGCGTGGCTTCTATACCAAATGGGAAGAGGACATGCTAATGGTAGCCCAGGCCCTCACCCGGGCAGAGGTGGGCTGGATCCGCCAGCATCCAGAACTCCTGAGGAATGTCCGGCCAATCGATGGCCTTTGCCGCGACTGTTGTCGTCATTTGCGTTCCTCGGCAATACCTGGCATCCCGAAGGTACGCACGACAGCGAAGCCAACAAGGCATGGATGCCCGAGACATTGGCAAACGCGAAAGGCCGGGAAAACCCGGCCTTCCGACTGTCGCATCGAAATCAGGCTCAAGCCTGCAGATTGTCCGCCGACATCTTGCCCGACTTGCGGTCCTTGACCAGCTCGTAGGTGATCTTCTGGCCGTCGTTGAGGCCACGCATGCCAGCCCGCTCAACCGCGGAAATGTGGACGAAGACGTCAGCGCTTCCGTCGTCCGGCTGGATGAAACCAAAGCCCTTCGTTGCATTGAACCATTTTACCGTACCGGTCGCCATAGCGTCTTCCTTTGATCATTTAACCCTGCCGCACTTTCGTCCGGCAAATCGCATTTTGCGCCGACATAAATAGACGTTTCTGAATATAAGGCAAAGGCAAAATCCGGCTGGCGCGTCGTACTTTCATTGCCCAGTCAGGGCGTGAAGGGCCTGTGAACGCCATCCGCAGCGGTGAGCGCCACCGCTGCTTTTGCAGCGTTAAGCTGCCTGTACCTTCCTACCCGTGCGCGCCCAATCCGGCAGCCAGTCGCCATGGGCCGCCAGAAGGTCGTCAACGAGCGACCAGATCTGGTCGAGGTCGAGCTCGGCCGCCGTGTGCGGGTCCATCATCGCGGCGTGATAGATGTGCTCGCGGTTCTCCGTCATCAGCGCTTGGACGGTCAGTTCTTGAACATTGACGTTGGTGCGGATCAGCGCCGTCAGTTGCGGTGGCAAATCGCCGATGAAGGTCGGCTGGATGCCTGAGGCGTCGACTAGGCAGGGCACTTCGGCGGCACAATTTGCAGGCAGCGAGGTGATGCAGCCGTTGTTACGGACGTTGCCGTAGATGACGGACGGCTCGCCGGTCCAGACCGAGTTGATGATGGACGAGGCATATTCCTTCGATTGCGCGACCTCGATTTTCTCAGCCGATCGGTAGGCTTCCGCCTGGCCCTTCCAGCGTTCGATCTGCTCGACGCAGCGCTTCGGATATTCATCGAGTGGAATACCGAACTTCTCGATCAGGTCCTCACGGCCCCCCTTGATGAAGTAGGGCGTGTATTCGGCAAAGTGCTCCGAGCTTTCGGTGACGAAATAGCCGAGGCGCGTCAGCATCTCGTAGCGCACCTTGTTCGGGCAGCGCGGGTTCCAGCCAGGCTTCGGGGCCTGGCCTTCACGATAGGCGCGAACAAGATCGGGATAGAGGTTCTTGTAGGATCCATCCGGCTGGCGGTGCTCGAACGTCAGATAAAAGGCCATGTGGTTGATGCCGGCCGAGCGGTAGCGGATTTCCTCGTAGGGAATGTCGAGGTCGTGCGCCAGTTCCATTGCCGTGCCCTGCACCGAGTGGCAGAGGCCGACCTGCTTGATCGCCGGATACTTTTCCGCAATCGCCCAGGTGTTGATGGCCATGGGATTTACATATTGCAGCATGATCGCATCCGGGCAGACGGCGAGCATGTCCTCGCAAATCTTCCAGAGATGCGGCACTGTTCTGAGGCCCCGCATGATGCCACCGACGCCGAGCGTGTCGGCAATGGTCTGGCGCAGACCGTATTTCTTAGGCACTTCGAAATCGGTGACGGTGCAGGGCTCATAGCCGCCAATCTGGAAGGCGACGACGACGAAGTCGGCGCCCGAAAGCGCCTTGCGCTGGTCGGAATAGGTCTCGGCCTTGGCTTTGACGCCGAGCGTCGAAATCAGCTTGTTGACGACGATGGCGCTTTCTTCGAGCCGCTGCGGATTGATGTCCATCAGCGCGATCGTAGCACCCGACAGCGCCGGGCGCTGCAAAACGTCGCCGACGATGTTTTTCATGAAGACGGTGGAGCCTGCTCCAATAAACGTGATCTTGGGATTTCGTGCCATTATAACCTCCGGCATTCAGCAATCATGCTACCTCGAAAGCGGCTTTCACCAGCCGTTCCGTGTAGGCGGTCTTGGGGTTGGATAAAACGTCGTTGACAGGCCCCTCTTCCATGATGCGGCCGTGCTGCATGACGATCACACGGTGGCACAGCGCCCGCACGACCTTGAGATCGTGCGAGATGAAGAGGTAGCTCAAGCCCCGCTCGTCCTGCAATCTGCGAAGGAGCTCAATGATCTGCGCCTGGACGGAAAGATCGAGCGCCGAGGTCGGTTCGTCGAGCAGGATGAATTCGGGTTCAAGCGCGATCGCGCGGGCAATGGCGATGCGCTGACGCTGGCCGCCGGAGAACTCATGCGGGAAGCGCGAGAGAATGTGACCCGGCATGCCGGCCGCAATCAGCGCCTCGCGCACCCGGTCCATGCGCTCGGACTTGGTCGCGCCGAGCTTGTTGACAACCAGTCCCTCCTCGATGATCTGGCCGATCGTCATGCGCGGATTGAGCGACGAGAACGGATCCTGGAAGACGACCTGCATGCGCGAGCGCAGCGGCCGCATTTCGGCGCGCGAGCGGCCGTGGATGGGCTGGTGATCGAAGTAAATTTCGCCGCCGTCCGGGTCGTTCAGCCGGACCAGCGCCTGACCGAAGGTGGTTTTGCCGGAACCGGATTCGCCGACGAGACCAAGCGTCTCATGACGACGAAGCGTGAGACTCAGACTGTCGACAGCAACGAGCTCCCGCATTTCCGGCCTGAAGAAGGTGCCGTGGCGCAGCATGAAGGAAACGCGCACGTTCTTGGCATCAAGAATGATCTCGGAATTTTCCGGCAATGGGTTTGCCTGGCCGCGCGGCTCGGAGCCAAGCAGATGTTTCGTGTAAGGATGCTGAGGATTGGCAAAAAGCCGCTCGGTCGTGTTATGCTCGCGCATCTCGCCATGCTGCATCACATAGACGTAGTCCGAGAACTGCCGAACGACCGTGAGATCGTGGGTAATCAGGATCACCGCCATCCGCAGTTCCTTCTGCAGGTTGCGGATAAGGTTCAGGATCTGTGCCTGCACGGTGACGTCAAGCGCCGTCGTCGGCTCGTCGGCGATCAGGACGTCCGGATCGTTGGCGAGCGCCATGGCAATCATCACGCGCTGGCGCTGGCCGCCCGAGAGCTGATGCGGATATTGTTTCAGCCGCGCTTCGGGATCTGGAATCTGCACGTGCTTCAGAAGCTCCAGCGCCCGTGCCTCGGCCTGCCTGCGGCCGATCTTCTTATGCACCCGGATCGCTTCGACGATCTGGCTGCCGATCGTGTAGATCGGGTTTAGCGAGCTCATCGGCTCCTGGAAAATCATCGAGATGCGGTTGCCGCGCAGCTTGCGCCGTGCGCGTTCGGAGAATTTCAGGATATTGGCACCGTCATAGTCGATGGTCGATTTCGGCGAGACGGCCGCGCGTTTCGAAAGAAGCCCCATCACCGTGCGCGCGGTTACCGATTTGCCGGATCCGGATTCGCCGACGATCGCGATCGTCTCGCCGCGATAGAGCTGAAACGAGATATCCTTAACCGCCTCGACCAGCCCATCTTCGACCTTGAAGTTCACAGCGATATTGCGTGCGTCGATGATCGGGCTTTCCTTGCGGCCATCGTGGTCGTGACGGATGGCCGGCGCGAAAGAACTGACAAGAGAAAGGGCCATCTTCATCACCTCAGTAAGGATCGACTGCGTCGCGCAGGCCGTCGCCCAGCGCATTGAAGGCAAAGACGGTCACAAGCACGAAGCCGACGGGAGCGAGGATCCAGGGATAGGTGCCGATAACGGAATAGTTCGCCGTATCCTGCAGCATCAGGCCCCAGGAGATCAGTGGCGGCTTTACGGCAAAGCCTAAGAACCCGAGGAAGGATTCAAGCAGCACGACGCTCGGAATGTGCAGGGTCACCGATACGATCACGTGGCTCATCACATTCGGGAAAATGTGCTGGAAGATGATACGCTTGTCGGTCGCGCCGACAGCCATCGCCGCCCGCACATAATCGATGCGCGCCAGAGCCAGCGTCTTGCCGCGAACTTCGCGCGACATCTGCGCCCAGCCGAGTGCCGACATGACGATGATGACGAAGGCAAGGAAGACGTTCGTCGGAGCCGTGACAGGGATCAGCGACGTCAGCGCCAGATAGAGCGGCAATTGCGGGAAGGCGAGCACCAGCTCAACGAACCGCTGGACCCAGACATCGAAGGTACCGCCGAAGTAGCCGGAGACCATGCCGACCGTGGTACCCACAATCGTGACGATGAAGACGACGGTCAGTGCGATCACCAGCGAAATGCGCGAGCCGATGATTGCGCGCGAAAGCACGTCGCGTCCAAATTTGTCGGTACCCAGAAAATGCACCGGCTGGCCATCTGTCGAACCGAAGAAATGCCGGTTGGCCGGAATGAGGCCGAAAAGCTTGTAGTCCGCCCCCTTCACGAAGAAGCCGAGGTAGCGCGGATTGTCATAATCCGGACCAACGATTGGCTGGAACGTGACGGGGTCGAGCTCTTCTGAATCGGCGAGCGCATAGACGCGCGGCCGGAAGACGAAATTGCCGTCCTTGTCGTGGAAGCTCATGACCTGCGGTGGCGCAAAACCGACATCGGTTGCCTTCGGGTCCATCGGCGCGAAGAAATCCGCAAAGACAGCCATGATGATCAGCAGACCGACGAGGATGAGGCCCATCATGCCCGTCCAGGAGCGCTTCAGGCGGCGCCAGACGAGCGCGATATAGCTTTCGTTGCCATGCGGCGGCTTCTTGACGGTTTCTTCATGTGGCGGCGGAAGGGAGGAATCGAAGGCGAACATATCAGGCTCCTCCATACTGGCGGACGCGCGGGTCCAGCATGGCAAGCAGCATATCGGCAATGATATTGCCGACGATCAGCGTCGCCGACAGCACCAACATGAAGGTCGCGGTGACGTAGACGTCACCGATGGCCATCGAGCCGACAATGGCGGGGCCTACGGTCGGCAGGGCAAAAATGATCGCCGTCTCGATTTCTCCGGTTAGCATGTAGGGAAGCACGACGCCCTGATACATGACCAGCGGATGCAGCGCGTTGGGCACGGCATGGCGCATGACGACCGCGCTCCCGGTCAAGCCTTTCGCCTTGGCAGTCTCGACATATTGCGCGTTCAGCGTGTCGAGGAGATTGCCGCGCATGACGCGCATATTGTAGGCAAGCCCCCCGAACGTCGCGATCGCCACGACCGGCCAGACATGGCTGACGAGGTCGACGAACTTCGCCCACGACCATGGCGCGCCGCCATACTGCGGCGAGAAGAAGCTGCCGATCTCAGAAATGTTGAATTGGAACACCAGCAGGTAGACGATGATCAGTGCCATCAGAAAGCGCGGCACCGTCATGCCGAGAAAGGAAATGCCGGAAAGAAGGCTGTCGATCCAGGTATACTGGCGTGTTGCCGCCCAAATGCCGAAGCCGATGCCGAGCACGGAAGCGAAGAGATGGCAGACGAGGGCTAGCAGCAGCGTGCGCGGCAGGCGCTCGCCGACGACGTCGGCAACTGGCTTGTTGTAGTACATGCTGTAGCCGAAATCGCCGCGGGTGACGATGCCACCGATCCAGTTGAAGTACTGGATGACCATCGGTTGATCGAGGCCATGCTCGACGCGGTAGGCCTGCGCCTGCGCTTCCGCCTGCGCGAAGGACGCGCCACTCTGGTTGATCAGCTGGGAGCGAATGTAATCGGCGTAATCGCCGGGCGGCGCCTGGATGATGGCAAATGTCGCCACGCTCAGGATGAAAAGCACGGGAACCGCAGAGGCTGTGCGCATGAGCAGGAATCGTAACATTGGACGGTTCGCTTCTCCTTGCCGCCAGTCGCTCTTCGTCAGCGCGGCCGGCTTGTTGGTTATGTCCGGCCGCGCACCACGCGCGGCCGGATGCTCACTTCATTTGGGAGGGAGCTCTAGTTCAACGGACCCTTCTCTCCCGGCTTGCCGGGAAGTTGCTCGGGGAAAAGTTCATATTTCTGCTGCTTGTCGGCAGCCACCCACAGGCGCTCGCGGATGACAGAATCTTCAGCCCAGTTGAACATGAAGATCGGCGTGCCCTGCGGGATGTTCGAGAAGCGCTTGTTGATGATGAGTGCCCCTGGATACTCCGTGAGGCCGACAGTATTTACGTGCTCCGTCGAGATCTTCTGATACTCTTTCATCAGGCTGACACGCTCGTCATTGTTCTGGCTTGTCCTGAATTTGTTGACGATATCGACAAGCTCCTTTTCAAAGGGCATCAGATCAAGCTGGTCGTCCTTGCCGGCACGGTGGTGCCAACTGGTACGCGGGCCGACAGGCGCGAGCTGCTCGGTGTTTTGCACGACCGAAGCCAGTTCCGTGGTGTTGCGCTGGATCAGCCAGTCGAAGCGGCCGGCATAGTGTGCATCATCGCGCTTCGGTCCGTCGAGTGCGTTGATGATGATCTTGAGGCCAAGCTTCTCCATCTGGCCGACGACGCCTTCGGCAAGACTCTTGTCGGTGGCATAGCCGTTGTTGACGAGCAGCACGATCTCGACGTTCTTTCCGCCCGCCTGTCCGGCCGGGAAATTCACGAAGCCGTCGCCATCGGTGTCTTTCAGGCCCGCCTTTGCAAGCCCGGCCTTCGCGCCTTCAAGGTCGTATGGATAAGAGACGGTCGATTGCCGATCATAGAAACTCGTACCGGACGACAAGCCGCCGGGGTAAATGGCCGTGAACGGCCCCTTAACGAGCGAGTCGCCGATGGCTTTGCGATCGAAGGCCATGGTGACAGCCTTGCGGAAATCCTCGTTGCGGTTCAGCTCGCGGATCGCCTGGCCGCGCCCGTCCGGATCGCCCCAGCCGTTGGCCGAAAAGTTCATGCGCAGGTTATACCCGATCAGGCGGGGACCGAAGGCGAGACGGGCAGGTGCCGTCTTTTCGGCAGCGCGCTTCAAGGAAGCGACGAAGTTTTCCGGCTGCTCGAGGTTCGAGAAGTCGCCCGATCCGGCAACCGCCTGAACGTCACGGTCTGCCCAAGTCGAAAGCTTGTAGTGCAGTTCGTTGAGGTAGGGCAGCTGATTGCCCTTCTCGTCGACTTTCCAATAGTATGGATTCCGGCGCATGACGATGATGTCGTCCGGCCGGTATTCGACCGGCACCCAAGCCCCCATCACCGGCATGTTCATATATTCCGGCGGGAAGGCGTTCTTGAACTGGTCGTAAGTATTCTTTGAATATTTCGGATGCTGCGGCTTGAGGATATGCGATGGACCCGGGCAGAAATTGGGATAGGCCATCGTGTAGAGATATTGTTTTGGGAAGGCCTCCTTGAACGTCCATTCGACAGTATGGTCATCGATCTTCTTCAGTGTCGTGCCCGTACCAAAGGCTTCCGGTGATGCGCCGCCGCCAAGCGGCGAGACGTTCGGGTCGATGACCTCGTCTTCCCAGTAGAACATGATGTCGTCGGCACCGAAGGGGGCGCCGTCCGACCATTTCGCGCCTTCGATCAGGTGCATGGTGAGCTTATGCCCATCCTCGGACCATTCCCAGCTCTTGGCAAGGTTCGGAAGCGGTTCCGTATCCTTGGCCTCCACCTGGAAGAGCGGTGCGGTGCGCGTCAGGCATTCCGAAAGGCCGATATCGATGCCGCCCCAGCCCTGCGTCTGCCCGGCGCCATAATTCCAGCCTTCAGGGCGCCCGCCGATGACATGGCGCATTGTATCGCCGTAAGCGCCGATGCCGTCCGGCATGTTCTCAGTCTTGAAAACCAGCGGCTCCTTCGGAAGCCGGTCCTTGACCGACGGCAGCTTGCCGGTATCTACGAAATTCGTCTTGACCCAGTCCGGCTCATTATATTCCGGCAGCGCCTTGAACTCCAAAATGGAGTCGCGGGCCACGTACTTGATCTTGCCTTCAGCCGGAAACGGCGCCGGCTCCGGCGGAATGGTCGGTTCGGATGCGTATGCATTCAAGGCTGCGGCCGAGACGCTCAGCGCCAGTCCGGCAAGAATGCCAATTTTGCGGAAATTTCTCATCATCTCTCCCTCTTGTTCGGAGCGCTTGGGCGCTCCGGTTCTCCTCTAACGGCATGAAACCGGGTCTGACGCGGCAGCTTTCCCTCCCGGAAATCCACCCACCCGACTTCCACGAAATTCAAATGGCCTGTTTCAAGGCCGCCTTTTCGGCGCGCAGCTCCTCGATCGAGCGCACGTTGCGCCGTGCAGCACCCGCCCAATCGCGGGTCTTTACGCTGGACTTCGACAGACGCTCCTGCGCAGCCGGAACGGCGTCGGCATATTGGGGCAGCCAGCGAGCTTGAGCCACGACCATTTCATCGACCATCTGCCAAACCTCTTCGGGTGTCGAGACGGCACCGACGAGCGGGTCGTGCAGCACCGCAAGCTTCAAAAGCTCGATATCGCCGCTGATCGCCGCATGGACGGACATGCGCTGGACATTGATCGACGAGATGCACGTTGCGGCGCAGGCTTCCGGAAGCGTGATGCCGGAGACCATGTTGATGCCGAAGCGATCGACGAAGCCAGGCGACTCGATGATCGCATCAGCCGGCAAATTGGTGATGACGCCATTGTTCTTGACATTGAAGTGGCCGCGGTAGACGCGGTTGGTCTCCAGCGCCTCAAGGATATGGCTAGCATGTTCGTTGGAGCGTTTGTCCGGATCAATCGGCTTCGAGGCCGATTCAAGAAACTGCGGGAATTCCGTCTCGAACCAGTTGCGCGTTTCCGTCGAGTGACGGAGATAGCCGCCGGTCTCGCCATGGATCCAGTCGGACATGTCGATCCACTTGGTGATTTCGTCCGGACGCTTGCGGTACCACGGCAGGTATTCGGAAAGGTGCCCGTTGCTTTCCGTCGAATAGATGCCGAAGCGCTTCAGCACATCGATGCGCAGCTTCTCCTGCTGCGAATAGACCGGATGGGCTTCGAAGGCCGCGACGAGTTCGTCCTTGCCGATCTTGCAGCCGTTGAGGCGCAGATCGATGAACCATGTCTGATGGTTGATGCCCGAGCAGATATAGTCGAGTTCCGCCGGCGATTTGGCGCCGAGCACCTCGGCGATCTGTTCAGCCCCGTGCTGCACACCATGGCACAGGCCGACCGTATCGACCTTGCCATATTCGATCGCAGCCCAAGTATTCATCGCCATCGGATTTGCGTAGTTCAAGAATTTCGCGCCCGGTTCTGCGACTTCACGGATGTCCTTGCAGAAATCCAAGATGACCGGAATGTTGCGCTGACCATAGAGAATGCCGCCGGCGCAGATCGTATCGCCGACGCATTGGTCGATGCCGTATTTCAGCGGAATGCGGATATCGTCGGCATAGGCTTCGAGACCACCGACACGCACGCAGCTGATGATATAGCGCGCGCCTTCGAGCGCTTTGCGGCGGTCGGTCGTTGCCGTGACCCTAGTCGGCAGCTTGTTGGATTCGACGATCTTGTCGAGGATCGCTTTGATCATCTGAAGATTATGTTCGCTGAGGTCCGTCAGCGCGAATTCGACATCCTTGAATTCCGGAACGCACAGAATGTCCGTGAACAGCTTCTTGGTGAAGCCGACGCTGCCCGCACCGATGATAGCGATTTTGAAACTCATAATCTTCACCTCAATCCGATCAGATGCTAGGTAAAAGGACGGACAGGGGAGGATTGACCACATGCCGGCACATGCAGCCCGAAAAAGCAAAATAGCGCCTATATTTCCTCCCGGCCGTTCTCTCGACCGCGATCTCTTCCTCTTATGAAAAGCGATTATGCGGATATTCGCGGAGGTGGCCAGAGAAGGATTATGCTTTCGAGGGTAATTTTGTGCTGCAGGATTTGATCGCCAACGGGCAGTCCATGAGGACGGTTTCCCTGCCGCGCGGGCGCCAGCGCTTGCACGCCATGCCGACAAGTGCTGGCTATGAGGTGCGGGAAAACGAGATCTATGATTGGGATGGCAGGCGGCGCGGCCAGACCCCCTTTACCGTTCTGCAGCATACCATCAGTGGCACCGGCCATCTGCGCTATCAGAACCGCAACTACAGGCTACAAAGCGGCGATACGCTGCTGGTTCTCGTTCCGCACAATCACCGCTACTGGCTCGAAAAGGGTGACCGGTGGGAGTATTTCTGGATATCGATGCATGGCGAGGAGACGCTGAGAATCCACAAGATGGTGCTCGGGCTTGCCGGTCCGGTTTTAAGGCTCCAGCCATCGACCATCGATCATCTCGCCGACTGCAGTCTTCGCCTTGTCAAAGGCGCAACGACGCCCGGGGCGGCGTCCGCAATCGCCTATGAAGCGGCCATGGCGCTTTACGACGATGTCTTCGGCTCACCGGCTTTTGCAGCAGACCTCAGCGCCATGCAGCCGGTGATTGACCATATCCATGCCAATCTCGACCAGCCGTTGCCAGTCAGCGAGCTTGCAGCCATCGTCGGTCTCAGCCGCGCGCATTTTTCCCGCAGCTTCGCCGAAAGCGAAGGCATGCCGCCTGCCGAATATGTGCTTCAGCAAAGGCTGCTGCGCGCGGCAAAGCTTTTGACGAAGGCCGATTTCCTGCCGGTCAAGGAGGTCTCGATCATCTGCGGCTTCGAAGATTCCAACTATTTCTCCAAAGTCTTCCGCCGCGTTTACGGCATCACCCCCACGGAGTTCCGAACCACCGGCATGTATGCAAGCATCGGCAAGGGACGCTAGAAACCTTGCAAAGGAACCCGGCGCCGACGCTCGGAACGCGACCGGGAACGACTGGTCGGGGAGGTTTTCGAAAGCCTGCGCGACGGCGCCAAATACGCACTCGCCGTCGGCGCCGCGGCGGCAACGGTGGGTATCGTCGGAGCAATTTCTTGATCGCCTTTGTCGGCTGCGTGCTCGGCATCACCTGCCTTGGCTCGGCTCTTTCAGGATTTCTTCTGGACAGTGCGACCTCTTGGGAGAGGGCTTTGTTGGTGGTCGCAGCCATCCTGCTTGTCGTACAAGAGCCGATCTCATCCCTGATTGGGCTTGCCTTGATGTTGCCGGTGGCGGCAAACCAGCTTCTTTCGCGGAAAAAACCGGCTGTTGTCCTGTAGATCCGGCCCGAACGATCCGCCGTGCAGCGAAATGCCCATTGAAGCTCGACAGCGCGATGTCAAATCGCGCCGATCTTTTTCGTCCTGAGAGCTCTGTCCTTGGAGGTCGACCGACCTGACCAGTCCGGGTCGGTTCTGTGACGCCCTCTCCCTACCGCCGGTTCTCTTTCGGACGAAACCGATGATAGCAGCTGGGGACGGCTTGGCGGACCTCGCGGTCCTCCGGGACTAACCTTGACATCAAACGAATGTGACTTAATCTATTTTTTCGGATCCCGAGCCCGTTGTGCTGGAGGCAGCGGCTCAAGTTTGATCCTGACCCTGGGAGGAGAACTCGTGAGGAATACAGCACTCATTCTTGCACTGGCGGCAACCACCGTTTTAGCCGCACCGCATGGCAGCCCGGCACAAGAGGCCATCACGGGCGACGTCGTCGGCAAGCCCGACGCGCCCAACAAGCTGGTTTTCCGGATGACCACGGATGGCCCGCGCAACAACGAGCCGGCCTACGCTCAAGGCTACAGCAAGCTGTTCAATGACTTCATCGCCAAGCATTCCGACTGGCAGATCGAGTTGCAGATGATGTCGGGGGATATCGGTCAGGAACAGGCGCGCATGCTCGAGCAGGCCAAATCGGGATCGGCCCCGGATTGTGCGGCCGTCGACTCATTCGTCCTCCCGCTCTTCAAGAAAGCCGGCGTCCTGCAATCCTTCTCGCCTTACTTCACCAAAGAGGAAATTGACCAGCTCTTCCCCTTTATCCGCGAGGGCATAACCGGCTCGGACGGCAACATCTACGCATGGTGGTGGTCGACGGATCTTCGTGTTCTTTACCGGAACAAGGAGATTGTTCCTGATGCGCCGCAGACCTGGGACGATTTGAAGAAGGCGGCGCTCTCCTCAGTCGAGGAGGGAATGGAAGGCGTTCTGTTCAACGGCGGCCGCTATGAAGGAACAACGTTCGACTGGCTCGCCAATTTCTGGGCACAGGGTGGCAAATTGGTCGATGACGATGGCAAGCCGATTTTCGGCGAGGGTGAAAATCGCGACAAATTCATCAAGGCCGTCAACTATTATCGCGATCTCGTTGAGTCCGGAGCCGCTCCCAAACGTGTAGCGACCATTGGCGATTACGACGATTTCAATGCAGCGGCTGCGGCCGGGACGACTGCGCTTTTCGTCGGTGGCAACTGGCAATATGCACAGCTCAGGACAGCGCTTGACCCAGATGAATTCGCCAAATGGGTTTTCTCCCCGCTTCCTGGCCCGGCAGCGGACCAGCGATCAACAGGTACAGGCGGCTGGACGGTGGCGGCTTTCAGCAAGGACACTGAAAAGGTGAAGCTCTGCGCTGAACTTGCCCGCGATATCTATATGGGGCCGGCCAACGCGTTGCAGGAACAGCTTCCGACCCGCGCCGATCTCTATGACAAGTACGAGGTGTTCTCGTCAGAGGCCAACAAGACCTTTGCGGCAGCACTCAAGGACGGACAAGCCCGGCCCGGCGCGCCTGTCTATCCTGAAATCTCCAATCAGATTCAGATCATGATGGGCAAGGTGCTGACGGGTACCCAGCCGACCGAGGCCGCCGTGGACGAGGCCTTCAGCGCTTCGCTGAGCGCCTTCAAACGCAGCTAAAATAAGGACTTGGCGGCGTGGACCGAGACCCTCACCGCCAGTCAACCTGTGCAAACGCTGCCCAGCGATGAAATGGCCGGACCGGACCTATGATGGATGCAAGCATTGCCGCCAAGAGCCCCCGAAGACTCGGCAGGAGAACCGCCGGACGGCATAGTCCCTTCCCGCTGCCTTGGCTTATGCCGCTCATTCTTGTCCTTGGCGTCTTTTATCTTTACCCCTTGCTGGACGTCTTTCGCTTCGCATTCACCAACGTTTCGCTGCTTGGCAGGGACGAGGAGTATACGCTGCAGACGATCGTCAGCACATTGTCGAAGCCCGAGCTTTTACAAATCCTGTGGGTGACATTCGTATTCACCGCGTCGAGCGTTGTTGCGCAGCAATTTTTCGGGCTTTTCATTGCCTTGATTGTTTTGCACGGCGAGAAGCGCCGGCTCTTCGGCACGACGATCGTGCGAACCACAGCCCTTGTCGCCTGGGTTGTTCCAGGTATTGCCGGCGGCATCATCTGGAAAATGCTCTTCAACGAAGCGCCATTTGGCGGGTTGAACAGCCTTTTGCGCGTGATCGGCGTGCCGGCTGTCCAATGGCTGTCCGATCCGCACATGGTCATGTGGTCGGTCGTCATTTCCAATGTCTGGCGCGGCACGGCGTTCTCGATGGTCGTGATGTATGCGGCAAGCAAGGCCATCGATCCTGTTCTTTACGAGGCGGCGGACGTTGACGGCGCAAATCCATGGCAGCGGCTGATCTATATCACTCTACCCCAGCTGCGGACCGCGATCCTGGTGAACATGATCCTCATCACAATCCAGACGTTGAACACGTTTGACGCCATCATTTCTCTGACCGGCGGCGGCCCTGGCCGCGCGACCGAGGTTCTCTCGCTATACACCTTCAACGTCGTGTTCCGTAATTACGACCTTGCGGCCGGCGCCGTCCTGTCGATCCTAATGCTCGCTATCAGCCTTGGCCTTGCGCTCGTATATGCTCGTTTTTTGCCAAAAGGAGAACCGTCGTGAGGGCTTCCAGACAAGATCGCGTTGGCGATGCTCTGAGCTATCTGTTTCTCGCCATGACGTTTCTTTTCTTCGCCTGGCCCTTGCTTTGGCTGCTGTCGCTCGCGCTGAGAACGCGCAGGGAGATCTTTTTGGGCGTGAGCCGCTTTATCCCGAAGGCGCCGACTTTGGAAAATTTCGCCGCCATCTTATCCTCCGACAAGTTCGCGGGGTATCTCTGGAATGCGCTCGTCCTATCCTCGTGCAGCGCAATCGGCTGCCTGATCGTGGCGCTGCCGGCCGCCTATGCCTTTTCCCGTTTTCCATTTCGCGGCAAAGGACCTTGGATGATGGTCCTGCTTGCCTTTCAGATGATTTCACCACTTGTTATCATGGTGCCACTTTACCGCTACATGGCAGCGCTTCACCTGACCGACAGCCATTTCGGCGCAACGATGGTCTATATTGCACTCGCGGTACCAATGGTGACGTGGATATTGAAGGGCTCAATCGACGGCATTCCGAAAAGCCTTGACGAGGCCGCACTTATTGACGGCTGCAGTCATTTCGCCGTCTTTTGGCGGATCATACTTCCGTTGTCGGCGCCAGGCATCGCCTCAGCCTTCATCATCTCGGTCATCGCCGGGTGGTCGCAGTTTCTCGTCCCATTTCTCCTCATCAGCAAGGAATCCCTCACGCCGATCGGCGTTGGGATATTTCAATACGCCGGAACGCAAAACGACTCCTCCCTCCAGTTGCTGGCGGCCGCCTGTCTTGTATCGGTCGTCCCAGCCATTATTGCCTTTCTCACCCTCCAGCGGCTCATCCTCGGCGCCATGACGGAGGGCGCCGTCAAGGGCTGATATTGCATTCACATCTCAGGATATCATCATGACGCTTACTCTTATCCAACGCCTCGACCGCATTCGCGTCCGCATCGCAGAGCTGGAATACTGGCGTTCGCGCCAAATAATGCAGATAGATGGCTGGACGCTTGAAGGGGAGCCCATCGCAATCGGCGATGCGTGGCCGCGCAAAGATGGTCCCGTGCATTTTTCCGGCGCAACCACCTTGCCCGGCCATTGGCCCCTTGACGATGCTCGGCTCGTGCTCGACCTTGGCGGCGAAGGCCTGATCACGCTCACCGACGAGACCGGGAATGAAACGCGACTTGGCCTTGATCCCTATCATCGGGAATTCCTTGTCCCTTCGCGCAGCATCCGGATCGCTTCCGAAACCGTCGCCCGCCTGCCCTTCGGCGAGCCCGTGCGGCACCCGAGGCTAGAACATGCGGCAGTAATCTGGCTGGACACGGCCGTCGACCGGCTCTGGGTGCTTTTGCGCCAGATCACCGAGGCGGCCGATATCCTCGACGGCCACGAGGCCGTTCCGCATCTCCTGGATATTGCCGAACACGCCATGCGCGGCCTTGACTGGCCGTCGGCCACGGCCGCCTATGTAGCACGGACGGCGCCTTCGCCGGTGCAACAGAAGATTTGGCAGCTGCCGCCACTCGAGGCCACGCCCGAGGGTCTCAATCAAGGCCAGCGCGCCAGCGTGCTCCAAGCCTACGACACACTTGTTGGACAGCTCAAGCAGCTGCGCCAGCGTTTTCCGCCGCAAGGCGAGATCGCCCTGACCGGCCATGCGCATATCGATCTTGCATGGCTTTGGCCTTACAGCGAAACCCGGCGGAAGATGCGCCGTACTTTCCATACGGCGTTGTCGCTCATGGAGCAGTCCTCCGATTTCCGCTTCAACCAGTCCACGGCCCATTACTACGCGCAGATCGCCGAAGACGATCCGGATTTGCTGGAGCGCATCATCGAGCGTGCGAAGGCAGGCCAATGGGAAACGCTTGGCGGCATGTGGGTCGAACCCGACACCAACATGCCGACCGGCGAGAGCCTCAGCCGGCAAATCCTTTACGGCCAGCGTTATTTCGAACGGACCTTCGGGACTCGCCATACCGTCTGCTGGCTGCCAGATTGCTTTGGTTTTTCCGGCGCCCTGCCCCAGCTTCTTCGTCAGGGCGGCATGAACAGCTTCTTCACGATCAAGGTCAACTGGTCGGAAACCAATCAGTTCCCGGCCGATCTCTTCTGGTGGGAAGGCCTTGATGGGAGCCGGGTTCTCGCCCACACATTCGACAATCCGATGCAGGGTTACAATGGCTTCGTGCGCCCGGACTGCTTCGTGCCGACCTGGAAGAACTTCCGCCAGAAGGACAAGCACAAGGCCACCCTGCTTGCCGTGGGCTACGGCGATGGCGGCGGCGGCGTGACGCCGGAAATGATTATGCGGGAAGAGCAACTGCGCTTCTTCCCGGCTTTGCCGCATGCACGGTGGACAAGGGTGCACGACTTCTTCGAGGATGCGCACGACACGGCAGCCAAGAAAGACTTGACCGTCTGGCAAGGTGAGATCTACCTCGAACTGCACCGCGCAACCCTTACAAGTCAGAGCACCGTCAAGCGGCTTCACCGCAGAGCAGAGCGCAGTTTGATTACCGCCGAGACGCTGGCCAGCCTTGCCTATCTTCTGGGAGGCGAGCGGCCGGCATCAATGGAGCCGGCATGGCGTGTCGTCTTAAAGAACGAGTTTCATGACATCCTCCCCGGGTCGTCGATCGCCGAGGTCTATACCGATGCTACCAACGAACTCGAGGCAGTCGCGGCAGAGGCGCACTTCGCCCAAGTAGCGGCGATGAAAGCAATAGCTGCGCAGTTGCCGATTGGAGAAGGCAACAATGTTCTGGTCGTCAATCCGTCACTGTCTGAACGTCCAATCCGCTTGACGCTATCGGATGGAAGCACAGTCTCAGCTGAGGGACAGATTGCGCCCCTTGGCATTGCCGTTGTGGATACCGGAGCACTCCAGCCGAAGACCGGCCTTTCGGCCGGGCGCGACCATCTGGAAAATGCTGTCCTGAAAGTGACACTTGCCAACGATGGCTCGATCGCCAGCATTCTGCATAAGCCGACAGGGCGTGAGGCGCTCGAGGGGTGCGGCAACCGCCTTTTCGTCTATCCAGCCGATAAGCCGCGCAATTGGGACGCCTGGGATGTCGAGGAAGATTACGCCGCTCGCGGCGAAGAGATCACTGCACTCGACAGCCTTGAACTGATCGAGAACGGCCCGCATCGCGCGGCGATCAAGATCGTTCGAACCTGGCGCCACTCGCGCATTACGCAGCTTCTGTCGCTTGGTGCCAACGCGCTGCGGCTGGACATACAGACAGAACTTGACTGGCATGACCGGCGTGTCTTCCTTCGCACCCTGACGGGCGTTGCCGTGCGTCACGCGAAGGCAACCTGCGAATGCGCCTACGGGGTCGTGGAACGTCCGACGCATTCGAACACTTCCTGGGATGCGGCGATGTTCGAGGCGCCTGCCCACCGCTTTGCCGATCTTTCGGAGCCCGGCTTCGGCGTTGCCATCCTCAATGACGCAAAGTACGGCCACAGCGTGCGCGGCAACGTCCTGGGCCTCTCCCTTCTGCGCGCGCCGATCTATCCAGATCCCCTCGCCGACGAAGGCATCCAGACCTTTACCTATTCGCTGATGCCGCACGAAGGCGCGTGGTACGAGGGCGGCGTCAGGGAGGAAGCCGAGGACCTAAACCAGCCTCTATTGACGATCCCGGTTGCCGATCGCGCAACGGGCAGGTGGCAGCCGCTCGCAACGGCTGGCATTGATGCTGCGCTGTCCGCCGTCAAATCTTCGGAGGACGGTGACGGCCTCATCGTGCGCGTGTACGAACCGGCGGGACGCCGCGGTAATTTTGAGTTATGTCTTCCGGAGCGTTGGCAGAACAACGGCGTTGTCAGTATCCTGGAAGAACCGATGGACAAGGTCCCGAATACCGGTTTGCGGCCCTTTGAGGTCAAAAGCTGGCGCGTAACCAAGACTTGATGCGATACCGGTCGATGCAAGAGGTCCTCGACCGCGTTTCGCATGCAGGACATCGCCTAGTCTCCGTCCGGATTGGATCAGGCGGGAAGGGACACCGGGATTGATATTGTCGGGCTCGAATACGGAGCAGGCTGCAGCCGCTAATCGTGCGATGATTCTCGCCGCGATTCATCGCGGCGCCCCGATCTCGCGCACGGAGCTTGCCCACCAATCGCGATTGACGAAGCAGGCCGTGACCCGCATCGTGGATCGTTTGCTCGATGAAGGGCTCGTTATGGAGGCACGCCGCAGGCACGGCCTTCGGGGACAACCTGCCATCGAGCTGGAGATCGATCCCGAAGGAGTGTTTTCGGTTGGCGCGAATATCGATCGCGATCACCTGACGATCGTCGCTGTGGATGCGGCCGGGACGGTACGCGGACGCATCCATCACGAAAGGCGTTTTCTGTTACCAGACGACTTCGTGGGCTTGATGGCAGATGCACTATCCTCCTTCCGCCGCCGCAGGGTCATCGAAGAAGCTCGTCTGGCGGGAGTTGGCCTTGCTATTCCTGACTGGCTCGGAGAGGTTAAAGTCATCGGCTTTCCATCAGAATACCGGCAATGGAATGGCTATGACGTGCGCGGCGCGCTGGAGGCAATGTCCGATCACCCAGTGTTCATCGACAATGATGCTAACGCAGCTGCGCTCGGTGAAATCGAGTATGGTCTCGGTACGGAAATCGGCAGTTTCTTCTACATCCTCGCCAATGCCTGTCTTGGCGGCAGCCTCGTCATAGATGGGGTCCGTCATAAGGGAGCCAGCGGAATCGGTGGAGAAATCGGGTGGCTGCCGGTCGTCTTTGACGATGGCCCGTTTGCGGGCAGCACGCAACCACTTGGCGAAATGTTCTCGCTCTTTATCCTCTTCGACTATCTCGGGCGCAATGGCATCAAGGCGACAACGCCGGGAGATCTTCTCAACCTTAACGAGAGGGGACGCAACCTCGTCAGTGGCTGGCTGCGAAAGATCAGCATTAAGCTTGCCCAAGCAATTGTCGATATCGGCTTGATCGTCGACCCGGAAGGCGTTCTCATCGGCGGCCGCTTTCCTGTTCGCCTCATTGATGAACTGCTCGTCTACGTCCACGAGGAGATTACCCGGCTTGGCGCACGAGCGCCGTCCCTTCACCGGGCAGCAGGCTCTGAAGATGCCGCAGCTCTCGGTGCTGCTGCGATCCCGCTCGCTCATCGTCTTGGGTTGCCGTCTGCCGAACCGGGTCAAAGATTTCGAAATCCAATCAGCAGCCGGCAGGCCCAGGACCCGATCACGGTCACATGACAGTTGGCAGTGCCGCTCAACAGTCGGGCGACGGAGAGGTCACGGACGGGTATCGGGTTAAAGTGTCTCGGAGAACGGACGCAATGCGGCGCCGACGGCGACCCCTGCCCGAGGAAAGGAAGCACGCCGCACGGATGGTATCCAAGGCGCAATCACGAGATCGCGAATTTTATCATCCCGTTCACGCGACAAGCGCGCAATGATTGCCTCAAAAACATCATCGGGCAGAGCACCGCCGATCAGGATGGCGCCCGGAGCGATAAATCCTGAAATCGCCAGGACCATCTCATGAAGATGCCGCGCTGCAATCGCAACCCAAGCATCTGGTTCACCCGGGTGGGCTGCAAGGTGCTTTTTGAGCGAGGGCAAGGTCGCGACGTCGTTTAGGCTCGCGCCGTCAACACCCGAGCACATATCGCCGATCTGGCCGGCCAATCCGTGGAAACCGCGGAACGGCCGCCCTCCGATCAAAAGTCCGGCGCGAACAGTCTCGTCGACGATGATGATCACCAGGCCACCTTCGCGGTCGCCAATGCCGAGCATACGCTCGGCATTGATCGCCGCCTCGGTGTCATCAAGAAAAAAGAGCGGGCCGACCTCCCGTTCAAGGGTATCCTCGATAGCTCTCCGATCAAGAGGGAACCCGGTTGCAAGGGCAATGCCGCATCCGAGCAGTTTGCCCGAAGTGCCAGCGGCACGCCGGATGTGCAAAACAGCGTCATTGATCCCTTCGGGTCCTGTGAAGGCGCGCTGCTGAAGAATCTTACCTGCAAGATCCATCATGACAGTTTCGCCACCATCCGCACCGAGGCGAATTCCCAGGGAATATGCGGCGTCGGCTCGCAACGAGAACTCAACCGCTGTGTAATGCGCAGTTGTGGGCCGTTTTTGCCCGCTGACTAGGCCCGCATCGGCCAGCCGGCGCATGATCCCCGTTATCGCTGGCTCCGTGAGCCCAAGATGCCTGGAAAGTTCCTGGCGGGTAAGCGGCCCAAAGCGGCGCAGGAGCCCCAAGGCCGTTCGCGAATTGTGGTCTGCAATGTCAACCGGGCTGATGCCTGGACGATCATCATTGCGATCCCGTCCTTTAGATGCGCCAGATACCGAAAGCCGCCGTCCTGTTTTCAAATCAAGCCATTCCCGATACGATTGCCTATGCAATACTGGGTCTTTGCCTGCATCAAAATGAAAAAATGCGTTCACGGGCATACGGCAGGGTTGGCGCGGCACGGGAGGAGACGACGCCAGTCATTTCTAGGAGCACGTTTCCTGGACTGCGTGATGCATTTCATCACTCAATCACGCCTGTCCGTAGCGCCGCCGCCACCAGAGCCGTGTCCTTGTAGACTGCAAATGTATCCTTCAGCGATTCGATATGCGTTCGCACGGTATGCACCGAGCAACCGAGGATGATCGCAATCTCCTGCGCGCTCTTTCCGTCGCACATGAGCGTCAAGATTTCCCTCTCTCGCTTGGTGATGTGGATCTCGTTCAAGTTTTTCCTCTTCGCTTAGCGCTTTGCTTGCCCCTATAGATATAGGGTGATCGTGCGGTCGCCGGAAAAAGAGCAAGCTCGTTTTTGCGAGCGCGCCATATCCAAATAGTTGCCATCTAGCCAAGTCGTGACAGAAAACTCCCCACGCCGCCGGGCAATTTCGATGACAACACTTTCAGTGGCCGGCTTGCGGAAATGAGCCTCTGCCCGACGAAAGCACCCTCGAGGTCGCCTCTGGCTAAGGAAACAAAGCGTTGCATTCCCTCGCCTTGAACGGATTGGAATCGCCGACGCGGTATTTCGACCAGATGCGATCAAAGTGAATTATGGCACTGGGGCCTGAACACACGCCATCGAATTGCCGGTTCAATGTTCGTGCGCTGGCAATTCCTTCATTCAATAGGTCTCTTGCCGGTGTTTCACTGATCTCAAAGAGCTCGCACATCGGCTACGGCCATACACCATCGTCTCTCGTGACACGCCTGACAGTTTCCACTCTTACAGCAATACGTTGGCACATCGCGTCAAAACTGCGCTATCGTGATAGAGCACACGATTGTCGTCGGCAGATCCCAGAACGAGGCCAAATCGCGAACGCAACCTATCCTGGAGAATAGGTTTCGCCCGCGAAAAATCTTGATATCCTCGCTGCATCTAGCAACGCGCGAATAACCAGAGCACAGCGGAATTGCTCAGGACATGGGGATGTCATGCGTAATAAGACTAACAGGGCTGGCCACTATAGTCGGGTGCTCGACGAGCTGGCAATTGTTGCAAGAATCGCACGCAAGCAGCGCCAATCGACGAGCACGCATCCATGAGCTTGTCTTCCCCCTCGGATCCTCTCGAGAGCTTGCCGGCTGAGACAATCGGCGCGCGCCGGGAGGAAATGCCGGCCGCCGATCAGAATCCTGCTAACGAGATGTCGCGCGTTCTGAGGACTGCGCCAATTCATCTTGCGGCGGACCCCTCCGGTGGTGCAATCGCGCACTGGAATCACGACGCATTGCATGACGTCGTCGAACCCATGACCGACCACGTCATCATGGCTTACAACGGCGTGATACAGCGCATGGAACGGCGGTCCGGAAGATCGATCGAGAGCGGAACGTTTCGTCGCGGGGTTGTGATCATCATCCCGGCTGGATCAAGCTCCCGATGGGATATTCCAAAACCGGTTGATGTCGTTCAGCTCTATCTTCCCCGCACGACACTGACGCGCATTGCCGACGAAACCGATACCTTCACGCCGACCGATCTCTTGGAGCGAACGGCGCATCCGGACCTCATTACATCCCGATTGCTCCTGAGCGCGGCCGATGTCCTGGAAGGCAATACGGCACTGGATACACTGTTCAGGCAGCAGTTGACTGACCTTCTGGCCACGCGCCTGCTGGCTGCGCACACCGGCAAGGCACCGAGCTATCAGCCGGCGCTGGGCGGCCTTGCGCCGAGCGTGCTGCGCCGGGCCATCGAACGATTGCGGTCGGACGCCGACGCGGACGTCTCCCTCGGGGCCCTCGCTGCCGATTCCGGGTTGTCGCGTTTTCATTTCTGTCGCGCCTTCAAGGAAAGCACAGGGCTTTCGCCTCACAACTGGCTCCGTCAATATCGGCTCGAGCAGGCCATAAACATGCTACGTGATCCTCAAAATTCGATCGCGTTGGTCGCGGCCTCCCTCGGTTATGCCTCGCAAACAGCATTTGCAGCTGCATTCCGAAAATTGACCGGTGAAACACCGACCGATTGGCGGCGGCGCCACGGCTGACCGAAATCTTCTTTCGCCTCGCCTCAGATTCCGGACTGTCGCGTTCTCCGCTGCAACGTCATCGGCTCGAACAAGCGACGACACGCCACGCGATTCCACTGGCATGGCGTTGGTCGCGGCCCCACTTGACTGCGCCTCGCAAACACCCTTGGCCGCCGCATTTCGAAAGCTGACCGGTAAAGCGCCGGGCGATGCGCGGCGCGCATCCGCTAACCGCAATTGCTCTGCAATGGCGCCAATCCCTCTGGCGCAGCCGCAGACCTGTTTCGCTAAAACACCATTGCGCCCGTACCAACGGATCCTGCGGAGACAAAGGATGGTCTGGGCACCGATTACGGATCAATCGCAACGAAGCGACCCGTAGCGGCTTGCATACCCGATTTTAGCAACTGTCCGTCCGATTCGATGACGGGCCCTACAAAGGATCAGCACAATGACCTCCATTACAACCAGCGACGGTGTTCAACTTTTTTACAAGGACTGGGGACCGAAGTCCGCTCAGCCGATCGTCTTTCACCACGGCTGGCCGCTCAGCTCCGACGATTGGGATAATCAAATGCTCTTCTTCCTCGGCAAGGGCTTTCGCGTGATCGCTCATGATCGCCGCGGTCATGGCCGATCGAGCCAGGTGAGCGACGGTCATGACATGGATCACTACGCCTCCGATGCTGCCGCAATGATCGACTACCTCGATCTTCACAACGCGATCCATGTCGGCCACTCTACCGGCGGCGGTGAAGCCGCGCGGTATGTCGCGCGGTATGGCAAGGGTCGCGTTGCCAAACTGATCCTGATTGCTGCCGTGCCGCCATTGATGCTGAAAACCGCCGCCAATCCCGGCGGTTTGCCGATCGAGGCATTCGACGGATTGCGCAGTCAGCTGGCTGCCAACCGTTCGCAGTTCTATCGCGATTTTCCGAGCGGCCCCTTCTACGGCTACAACCGCCCGGGTGCCGAGCCTTCGGAGGCGGTCATCTCAAATTGGTGGCGTCAGGGCATGATGGGCGGCGCGAAAGCACATTACGACGGCATCAAGGCATTCTCGGAGACGGATTTCACCGAGGACCTGAAGAGCATCACCGTGCCGACGCTCGTGTTGCATGGCGATGACGACCAGATCGTTCCCATCGGTGCCGCCGCTCTGTTGTCGGCGAAGCTCCTGCAGGCCGGCACGCTGAAAATCTACGAGAAACTGCCGCATGGGCTGTGCACGACCCATGCAGATGTCGTCAATGCCGACATGCTGGCCTTCATCACGGCCTGAGCGAAGTCGCTTCACCGATCCGCGCGCCATCGATTGCCGACCACCTCGCCGCCCATCAGGAGCGGCGACGGTGACGCGCGGCCCTTTGAAACTAAAAACAACGGAGTGAATAACATGAGACTTGTGATCGTGGGCGCCGGCTTCGCCGGCATGTACGCCGCACTTTCCGCAGCCCGCCTGCGCGATATCGAAGGCATTTCGCCCGAAGAACTCGAAATCGCGCTCGTGTCCCCGGAACCGACGCTCGTCATCCGCCCCCGGCTTTATGAGCCGAAACCCGAGACCCTGACGGCACCTCTGCAGGATGTATTTGACGCCATCGATGTCACCTACATGCAGGGCAGCGTCGAAGCGATCGACACGAAGGCCCGCACCGCAGATGTCGTTAATGCCAAGGGCGAACGAAAGAGCCTTCAGTATCATCGCCTTGTGCTCGCCACGGGCAGCCGGCTGTTCCGCCCCAATATTCCGGGCCTTGCCGAATACGCCTTCAGCATCGACAACATCGATGACGCCATTGCCCTCAATCGCCACCTCCACGCGCTTGCGAAGATGCCGGCCTCGGCCGCGCGCGACACCATCGTTGTTGCGGGCGCCGGTTTCACAGGTATCGAGGCGGCGACCGAGATGCCTTCGCGGCTAAGAACCCTGTTCGACAAAACCGCCAATCCGCGCGTAATCATCGTCGACCGCAGCAGCGCAGTCGCCCCCGACATGGGCGAAGGTCCGCGCCCGATCATCGAGGAGGCACTGCACAAGCTCGGCGTGGAAACGCGGCTCAATGCCGGCGTTTCGTCGCTGGATAAATCCGGCGTTACGCTGAGCACCGGCGAGCACATCGAAACCATGACAGTGATCTGGGCGGCAGGCATGCGGGCCAATCCGCTAACCACCAAAATTCCCGGCGAGCGTGACAAGTTCGACCGGCTGCTGGTCGATGGCTGCCTGCGCGTGCCGTCCGTGCCCGGTGTCTTCGCCACCGGGGATGCGGCTCGCGCCGCTTGCGACGACTTCGGCAACTATGCACTGATGTCGTGCCAGCACGCCACTCGCATGGGCGCCTTCGCGGGCAACAATGCCGCCGCTGAACTGCTGGGCGTGCAGGCACGGCAATATCATCAGGAAGCCTATGTCACCTGCCTTGACCTTGGCGATGCCGGAGCCCTCTTTACCCGAGGCTGGGATCGCAAAGTGGAGATGGTCGGCGAGAAAGCAAAGGCGACCAAGCAGGAAATCAACACCGTCTGGATCTATCCGCCGCAGCCCGAGCGCGCCGCTGCGCTGGCTTCCGCCGATCCGGAGCGTGTGACGGACCTCTGATCGCATCACGACACGAGCTGCGCTCTCTGCAAGAGCGCAGCTTGCCATATTCCGGCGTGCTCGTGACGCGTGCCGTCAATTCATCGATCGGTTCCGGTCGGTCGCGACATGGAGCTTGGTGCCTGAGCCTGCCTTGAAACGGTCCCAGACCTTCGGCATCAGGCCCTTTTGCCTGCATGCGCCTGGCATGCTGATGAGTGCGAATGATTGTGGCATTCACGCACAACCATTCGAAATCACCATCATAGCTGAGGCTGTCAAAGGGGTCCTGCAGCACGCCCCGCTCCACCCAGTCAACAGTGGTGCCGCTTGACCGTGTGACAATCGCCAATCGCTCTGGGAGGTCGCGTCTGCGCGCACCCGAACGGCCGTCCAGAACATCGCATCCATAAAGCGTCTGTTATCGGTTCGCGGCCCTCGCTTTGCCGCGGCAGCCACCGGACATCAGGGCGATCTTCAGCTCGCGGTCTTATGAATAACGCAACCTGATGAATGATTTTCGAAATGTTCAAATTCTTAATTGCCATCGCAACTAGATACGGCAAATGCGCGATTTTTTCGCATCCGTCCAGCTCGCCTCAATCATATCTGGCTACGATCTTATGAGACGGTATCCTAGACCGGCCGGGATGAATGCGTGTCGTTACTCACTGCAGGGTATTGGTTGCCGATCAGTGCCGGTACGAAAGCGAGGCCTTCGGCAGGCATGGCCAACGAAAGCCCACTTGCTCCGCATTGGTCATGAAGCAAGTCGACGATCTCGTTCTTGGCGGGCGTTCGGATGGCGACGCTGTCGACGCGAAACTGCAGCTCGACTTCGATCGCAATCGCGTCGATGGCTTTGATGGCAACGACCGGCGGCGGGTCCTTGATGATTAGGACGCTGGCTTGCAGCACAGACCGCATGACTTCCTCGACAAGGCGTGGTCTTTGCGTTGCAGCGATGCGCGCACGCAACGTGATCTGGTGGGTCTCGTCAGGGCGGCTGAGATTTGTCACGCCCTGCTTTGCCAGGATGCTGTTCGGTAGCACGACGACATTGTGCGTAACGGTCAGCAGGTTGGTGGAGCGCCAGTTCGTTTCGATGACGCGGCCCTCAGTGCCGTCGGTCAACTGTACCCAGTCGCCTAATGCATAGGCCCTGCCGAGTGTCAGCGCGATGCCGGAAAAGACATCACCGAGCGTGTTCTGTAACGCAAGACCGAAGATGACGGCTATGACGCCCGAGGTCGCAACCAAGGTGCCGACCGGCATGCCGAAGACGAAACCGACGACGGAAAGCGCCACGCCTAGATAGATGACCGCAATGGCCATATCCTGGATGAGATGTGCTTCCCGTGGCTTGCGGTTCAATCTGACGTAGATCTGGATGAAGCCGATGATCGTCCAGGCGAGATGGGTCCACCACAGGATTCTGGCCGATTTGGAAAGCAGCGCGCCAAAACCCTGCGTATAGATACCGTCGGGTTGGTGCGGAGCGATGCGCGCCATATAGAGCACGAGGCTCATGCCGGTAAAGAACAGGATCTGGACGATCAAGCGGCCCGTCGGACGGTTGCCGCCCTGGATGTGCCACACGACGATGCCGGCAATTCCCAGAAGGTTGACCAGAACAAGCGGCACGAAATTGTCATCACCAAACATGGCAGGAATCACCGATTATGGTTGCGTCAAAGAGCGGCCGGGCACCGGTACTGCAGGCCCGGCCTGATAGCCTATTTCTTGATCGGGAATGTCAGTTCTTGCTGGGCGCTATCGACGACGAAGACTGCAAGCAGCCTTGCCGGTTTGGTCTTGCTGGCGTTTTCGCTGACACCGTGGCGATCGCCCGGCAATTCCGAAAAGCTTTCACCGGCCTTATACACTGTAACGGGGCCATCATTGACCTGACTGCGGATCGCGCCTTCGAGGACGGTCGCATAAATGAAGGCGGAGGCTGGATGCGTATGGCCCTCCGAGAACCCGCCGGGAGCATATTCGACGAGAACGCCCTTCATGCTCTTGCCTGGAACGTTCGGCAGTTCATGCTCATAGACCAGCGTAACCTTCGCGCCCTCGCCGCCGCCCGGCGTATCATGTGCAAGAGCCGAACCTGATAGGAGAGCCGTCAACGCAACGGCAAAATACAATGACTTGATCATGTCTATCGTCCTTTCGTGACTGAGGCGCGGGTCCGCCTCTGAGGCGGCCCATATGCAAGTCGTTATTTTCTGGGTGCTGTCGCAAACCAATCATCGAAACCGATGCGGCCGATGCGAGGCTGATTGTCCGAAACGAGTGAACCGTCTTCCAGTTTGGTCCCGAAATAGGGGGCATCCGGATCCGCGATAACGGTGCGGGAATCTCCGATCGCCTTGAGGTATCGCGCGGCGAAATCGCAGAGTCGCGCGCGCTCGGGGCCGCAGATTTCGACGATGCCGTTCGTCGGCGCGGCAAGGGCTGCGTCCGTTACGAAATCGGCGACGTCGTCGGACGCGATCGGCTGCAGGGAACCCGTCGACAGGCGGGCCGTGTTACCAACCGTGCCCTCCTGGGCAATGCCGCCGAGAAACTCCATGAACTGTGTGGAACGCACGATCGTATAGGGAACGCCGGCTGCCCGGATGATCTTTTCCTGGGCGACCTTGGCTCGAAGATAGCCGCTATCCGGCAACCGATCCGTGCCGACGATGGAAAGCGCGACGTGGTGTTTCACGCCGGCCTCGATTTCCGCTGCCATCAGGTTCTTGCCCGCCGTCTGAAAGAATTCGAGCACGGCCTTATCCTCGAAGGATGGCGAGTTCGCGAGGTCTATCACCACCTCGGTATTCTTCAGCGCTTCCGCCAAGCCCTCTCCGGTGAGGGTATTGACGCCGGTTTTCGGGGCGGCAGCAATGACGTCATGCCCCTTCTTGCGCAAGCGCTCTGCAGTCTTGGAACCGATCAGGCCGGTTCCGCCGATAATTACGATTTTCATAAGATGCTCCATTTGCTGCGCGCCCATGCGGTGCGCGTGGTTCAATAGGCGGATTGGTGAAGGCCTGGTTGAAGCTCGGGCTTGAAGGCCGAGCTGGACACGGCCCTCAAGGATGCACGCTCTGGTTCGGCCTTAATTCAACATGCGATCAGTAGTCCCAGAAGACCGGTACCCAACGAAAGGCGTTGCCGTCGACTGCGACATGGCCAACGGAAGGAAACGGCATATGAGTTGCCACCAGCAGTTCGCCGGTCGCTGCCAGCTCCTGCAAAAGCCGGACCCGAACGCGGGCAGCCTCCTCGGGGTCATGTTCGAAACCGTTGTGCCAGTCGGGGTGATCGAAGCCGACCGCGAACACGGCGTCGCCGGCAAACATCAGCCGGTCGTTGCCTGAGGCCACGCGGACGACGCTGTGCCCGGGGGTGTGGCCGCCGGTCCGAGAGACGACGACGCCCGGCGCCACCTCGTGCTCATCCTCGAACAACCGCAGCTGGCTCTGGTACTCTTTGCTGAACCGCTTGGCGGCCGCCCGAAGCGCGTCCGGGAAGCCCGCCGGCATCGAGACGCGCGAGAAATCGGGCGACTCCCAAAATTTGACCTCGGCAGCGGCCACATGGATCCGCAGGTCCGGATTCAGCCGTTCCTTCACCCCGTCGACGAGCAGCCCGCCAACGTGGTCCATGTGCATGTGGGTCAGCACCACGTCGGTCACGGATGCAAGATCGATGCCGCCGGCCTCCAGTCGCTTTATCAACTGCCCGGCCCGCGGCAGGTTCAAGTCCGGGTCGAGTCCCAGCCCAGCGTCGATGAGTATGGTCTGCCCGCCGCTGCGCACGACGACCACGTTCAGCGCCCAGTCGAAGGCGTCCGGCGGCAGGAACATGTCGCCCAGCCAGGCGGCCCGGGCGGCCGGGTCGGCGTTGTGGCCCAACATCACGGTTGGGAGCGGCAGCACTCCATCGCTGACCACCAGCACGTCAATCTCGCCGATCCGCACTGCGTAGCGCGACGGAACCAGTTCGCCAGAGCCCGGTTTACCGGGATGTGAGGTGTTGTCCAGTTTCATGCTTGCCTCCTGAGTGTTGTTGATCATCTGGTTCATCTTTGAAAACTCCTTTGTTCTATCTTGGTGCTAGATCCAGGGTGGCTTACGCTTCCTGGACGGGAAGCGCCGTCAAGCTGGTGAAGTATTTAGCGATCGGCGACACAGTCGTTGCTGGCGTGTCCTGTAATGATCTAGCGAAACCGATCTGGGGCTGCGCCAGAACGATTGCTGCCGCTGTAGAGCAATTGCTGCTGCCGCATGCGCATGCGGCAATCGCCCGTGGTTTCGCCAGTCAGTTGAATGTGGCTGCGAGAGAAACGTCCGGCAATGATCCTCAAAGACATCCTGATCTTCGGGATCGTCCTGCGGCCTTCCAAGCCTTCGCGATCAACATCCCGGGGCCGTTGACTGAGGCTCGGCGGCCCTTCGCAAGGAATTCTCGCAGCTCGCGAACATCGTTCCCGGCTACCACCGACCGTGGGTTGATCCCTGATCGGACATCGATAGAGGATGGGTTGTGCAAAGTTTGAGTTGACCGTTTTCGATGGCGAGGCGACATTCGCAACCTGTAGCAAGGCAGGAGGAAAAACGATGGACAAGCCAGACCGTTGGCGGCATATGGCAAGCGCACCGAAAGATGGTAGTCGGATCCTGGTCACGATCCGCCCTTCCGAACAGGGTCCGGCAGAAGTTGACCTCGCGTATTGGTCGAACGGCGATCAGTTTGGGGGAGAAGGCTGGCGCGCGTCTGATTCCTCGCCCGGGCAGATCATCGAATATGCCGAACCGGAATTGAAGTGTTGGATGCCGATGCCCTCGGCCAACCTCAGTCGCACCTCGATGCCCTCACCCTGGGAAGGAGACGACGACCACCACCTCGACGGATCAGGGATTTAAAAACTCGCGCCGAATTAACAGTGGTTCCTGCCTTCGCTAGGAGGTCCAGATTGTCGTCCGCCACTGCACGGACGCCAATCGACTCTCAAACCACGTTGCAGACCCGTATGGGATCAGCCTTCGCTGCCGCAAGCGGATCGAGGAAATATTTGGTGTCAAGACGACGGCCGGCCTAGCGCAGCTCGAGGTGCGCGGACTGGACAAGGTGGAGGCAGACTTCAGCTTTGCCCTTGCCACCTACAACATCATACGCCTTCCTAAATTGATACGATCGACGGGCGAAGTGTGTCTTGTGGGAGGCGGAAACGATGACTTTGATATCAAAATATACCCGATGATGGCATTTTTTAAGAAGGTACGTGTGCAAGCGATTTGTCCGTGAAGATCTCGCCTCGCGCCGCTGTGGCGTTACTCGGGCAGTCCGGCCCTCCAAAGAGCATCGATGTAGCGATCACGATCGTCCGGTCGCCGGAACGGTGGTAGCACATCGACAAGATTCGAAAGCCGGAGCGCCGGATCGAATTCGCATATACGAGCGATCATGTCCTGTGCTTCTGCAAGCCGCCCTGCCAAGGCATTTCCCGCCGCCACGACACGCATCGCGCTCGGGTAGTTCGGCTGGTGCCGCAACGACTTCCCCGCCCAGGCGACAGCCTCATCATAGCGGCCAGCACAAAAATGAGCGAGCCCAGTATTGAACTGCCAAGCGAACAGGCGTGGATCAAATGGGCTTAGGCGCATGGCAAGCGCGGCGTGTTCGACGGCCTTTTCCGGTTCGCCCAGGCAAGCCTTCACCCAGCTGCTCACGCCCAAAGCAGCGGCCAAGTTCGGGTTGAGTAAGAGTGCTCGATCGATACAAGCGGCACTCTCGTCAAGATCACCGCCTACATAACCGAGGACGTATCCACCGTAGGAGAGCGCAATCGCATCATCCCTGCCGAGTTCAACCGCCCTCCTGGCCAGTCGAGTAGCTTCGGCAATCTCCTCTGCGGGATTGACCATCCAGCCGTTGCTCTTTCGGGTCGCGTAGCACCGGGCCGCCCGGGCGTAAGCGATTGCGAACTCAGGATCATGGTCGGCTGCCTTCATGAAGAGCCGCAAAGCATCGTCAATGACTGATCTACTCGTAATCGTCCGGTCAAAGGCCGCCAGGCCGCGAAGATAGTAGTCGTAAGCGTCGAGGCTCTCTGTCGGTTTGCGTTTGGCGCGCTCGATCTCAGCCTCCTCTAGTCTCGGTGTTATTGCGCCCACGATACTTGATGCGACCTGATCTTGAAGATCGAATACATTCGCCACAGTTCCGTCGAAACGATCGGCCCAAAGGTGTGCACCCGTCGAGGTGTCGATGAGCTGCCCGGCAATGCGCAGGCGGTCAGCAGTCCGGCGCACGCTTCCCTCAACCACATAGCGTACGTCCAGCTCGCGCCCGACCTGCTTTATGTCGACGGCCCGTCCTTTGTACGCGAAGCTCGAATTCCGTGCGATGACGTACAAGTGTCGAAATTGCGCCAGGGCGATGATGATGTCTTCCACTATGCCGTCGGCAAAATATTCCTGCTCCATATCGCCGCTTAAATTCTGAAACGGCAACACCGCAACCGACGGCCGATCGTGATGCTTCGTCGAAACTGAGAAGACCTGCGGCTGCGAAACGACGTCAGGTCCCGGTGTGATCCGCTGATACTCGGGTCTCGCCCGTGATTGCAGCGAAGGCGCTAGGGAGGCCGTCAGCGCCTCGGGTTCGGCGCCTAGATGCTTCTGCAGGAGAGCCCGACAGGACTCCAACTGGCGCAAGGCCGCGTTTTCGTGACCCCTGAGAGCGTGGATCCGGATCAACGCGCGATGGGCGGCCTCCACGGTCGGATCCGAGGCAAGCAGCCTCTCCGCGAGCCCTTCGCAGGCTGATTCTTCCGCGGAGCCAGGCTCGGAAAGCGCAAGGCTCAGCCGCTCCACCAGCTGCTGCGCCTTCCGTTGATACATGCCCTGGTAGGGTCCGAACCATTCATCCAGTCCGTCCGGAATGGATTCCCCTGCAAGCAACTCACCGCGATAAAGATCCGCAGCGAAGGCGAGATCGGCGGGCCGGCCGTCCACCAGTTTCCGGTCGAAGATCGAAATATCCGCTTCATCCGGACCGGCAATCAACGCGACGGCATTCTGATCTCCATCGATGTAGACGCCGGCATCCTTGTCGGCCGGGAACGCCCGCCTGATGTCGACCAGGGCCTGCCGCAAACTACTGCGGGCCTGCCCATTGCTTCGTCCCGGCCAGAAGGCTTCACAAAGCTGTTCCCGACGATAGCCGCGGCGGCCTCCGAGGACCAGGGCAGCAAAAAGAAGCGAAGTCTTGCGCGTGGCAAAGCGGATTTGCCGGAGTTCCGGAGAAGTAACTTCAAGGCCGCCCAGCAACCTGATGCGCACTGATCCTCTCCAGACTTTGACCGCCAAGGCAAACAGCATTTCTGCGAATAGATTTAACACCGATTTAGCGGCGACTGTCGAACTTTTACTTTTGGTTCACGGATAGCCGAACGGTCAGAAAATAGCCCCGTGGCACTCTCCCATCCGCAAATCTCAAAAATGGGAGACTGAAAATGGTTCACACGGAAACTCACGCCGTCGGCAGCGCGTCGGAAAAGCAGTTGCTTGGATCGAAGCCGAATAACGTAGCAACGATCGTCACTGCCCTCGCGGTGTGGCGGCGGACCGTCGCGGAACGGAAGGCACTGGCAGAGTTGACGCCCGATCAGTTGAGGGACATAGGCCATCCGGAGGTCAATCGACCGGCGCTCGAAGTTAAAGCAGGTCTGATCACGAACTTAACGTCGATGAGGTAATCAGCAAATTCAACTGCGCGGGAGCGTCAGCTGCTGGCCAAGCACGAGGCATCGAAGAGAATGAGCGTGACCGGCCCCGCTGGAACCATTCACGATCTGCTCGCACTATTAGGACTTTGTTGACCATAAAGTGGTTTTATTGAGCGCGATGGATGCGGACGTTCCCGCACGTCGTCGAGCGTTTTGTATGGGACGGGTTTGTTCGTGTCGAAATATCCAGTGAGAGCGCTCTCGGGTGGAGCCTTAGGCGGCGGGATTGCTGTACTCCTGTCGCGTGTGGTACGGCTCGCCGCCCAGACCATTCTGCCGGCTCTGCTTGCACTCCCTGCGCTTATCGGTTCTGCATCTTTTGCCTCTGCCGAAGATCGTACGTTGAAGCTGTTCTTTACCCATACGGGCGAAAGGGCCACGATTACCTTCAAGCGCGACGGAAGGTTCGATCCAAAGGGGCTGTCCCAGATAAATCGGTTTCTGCGCGACTGGCGAAGGAACGAACCTACCCGCATGGATCCCCGGCTGCTTGACCTGGTCTGGGAAGTGTACAAGCGCAGCGGCGCGAAGGACTACATCCACATTGTCTCCGCCTACCGGTCTCCGGCCACCAACAACATGCTCCGCAACCGTTCGCGTAGCACGGGCGTTGCCAGAAAGAGCCAGCACATGCTTGGCAAGGCGATGGATTTCTATGTTCCCGGCGTGAAGCTTTCGACGCTGCGTGCGCTTGCAATGCAGATGCAGGTCGGCGGCGTCGGATATTATCCGACCTCGGGATCGCCCTTCGTGCATCTCGACGTCGGCAACGTCCGGGCATGGCCCCGCATGTCTCGGCAGGAACTCGCTCGAATATTCCCGAACGGGCAGACGGTGCATCTTCCAGCCGACGGCCGGCCGCTTCCGGGGTATAACCAGGCGGTTGCGAACTATAAGAAGCGCGCCGGCCCCTCCTCCATCCAGATTGCCAGCACCGCTGGAGAAGACGATGACGCAGGAGCGTCAGCCACCTCGAGCCGCGACGCCACAGACAGGAGCCTCGTGACGGCGCTCCTGCCCACGCCGCGAAGCCGCGCATTGAACGTGCTTGCCTTGCAGACCAACGCGGCCGAACGGGAGGACGAACGGTCCTCACTGGATCTTTCATCTTTCCCGATCCCGATACCAGCGATGCGGCCATCCGACTTACGGGGCGACGCGGGTGCCGATGCCAAGCTGGAGACTGCTTCGATTGGCCCAGTCGGCGTGCTTCCGGGTAGACGCTCATCTGCATCGGCGACCTATACGGGCTTCAAGCCTTTCGCTGCCGCACGTCCCGGCTCAAAAGAAGGCGCGATCATCGCCTCCCTGCCAATGGCTGCCTCCCGGGAAAAGGCAGATCTATTCGGATCGATTTCAGATGCAGCGCTGATGAATTGGGCGCTGCACCCTCCGGGCGCGGTGATTGGCATGAGAGCGCCTCGCGTTTCCCGCCGCACGCTTCAGCAAAATCCTGATGCAGCATCCGGTGCGAACATAATCCCTGTCGCCGCCACTGAACGTTTCGACGCCGAGCGGTTTGCCTCACCCTCGGAAGGCTAAGAGTAGTCATCACCGCTCTGATAGATTTCGCCGCCGGGTGGTTTCCATTCCCCCGTTAACGTTATCGATGAAAGATTGCCCCTTCGTGGGTCTCTGCTTCGCTCTCGACCTGTATCGTCGTGTGATGAATTCCGAAGCGTTCTTTTAGAACCTTTTCGATCTCGCGCCTGACGGCCGCCCGGTCATCGCCGGGCTTCAATGTCACATGGGCTGTGAAACTGATCTCGTCGTTGGACGTTGACCACAAGGTCGTGGTGACGTGCGATCCCGTCGCCAGTCTGGTCGGCCTACCCGATGGATATGTCGCAGTTCGGGCGGCATCGCGACGGATGTTCCAAACGATATGGAGCCTTATATGACCTGCTATATCTCCCCGTCTGCCTCGGCAAGAGACCGGTCGGCTGTTCGTCGCGCTCACCATATCTCCAAGGGGTCCTCTATCAGCCTTGCATTATATGTTTTCTCGTCAGGTTCTTCAGCTCCTCCACGTCGCCGTTCTTGATGGCCTCTATCATCAGGTGATGCTCATTTCCCGACTGTTCTATGCGGGCGCGGGTTCGCCACTGTGAAACGGGAGCAGATGAGGTGCGCTGGCGTATCTCCGTGACAAGATCCACGAGTTCCTGGTTGCCGCTCAGCGCCAGCAATTCCCGATGGAACGCGAGATTGGCTTCGTAGAGCTCCAACATCGTGCCGAAAAGGATCATGTCGTCGAAGGCTTTTGCAAGCATCTGCAATCTCGCAATGCTTTCTGCGGAGGCGTTCGAAATGATCCGATCGGCGACGCCGGTCTCCACGATGATACGAATTTCGCTGACCTCCCTGGCGCGGCGGCCGTCGGGCTCGTAGACATGATAACCGCGGTTCGGCACATGCTCGACCAGCCGCTTCTGCGCCAGCCTGTCGAGCGCCCGGCGCACTTCCGGCCGCGTGCATTCGTAGCGACGCTCCAGATCGATTTGCTTCAGCCACGTGCCGGGTGCCAGCACTCCGGTCAGAATGTCCTGAAGAATGAAATCGGTAACGTCTTTCTCTTCTCCCTCGGCAACAGGCTTTAGCTGGCTGTCATTCATTTCACTCTCCCATCATTCAGCAGGCCGCTTAGCCGGGCCTGTCTTCCGTTTCCGATCCCGCGCGAACAGAGATGATCAAAAAATATTCAAGCCTATCTATTGCGCAATTGATTTTTGAATCATAAATTGGCGCCAATTTTGGTAACCATGCACGCGGATCCTTATAGCACTATGAACAACTCCGACGCCATCTGGAATATTGTCGAAACGAAACGCGACGCCTTCGTCGGGCTCAGCGATCGCGTCTGGGGCATGCCAGAAACGAATTACGAGGAGTTCCGCTCCTCGGCTGAGCATGCGCGCCTTCTGGAAGAAGAGGGCTTTCGCGTTGAGCGTGGCATTGCCGGACTGCCAACCGCGGTCATGGGTGAGGCCGGCGAAGGCGGGCCGGTGATTGCCATCCTCGGCGAATTCGACGCACTTCCCGGTCTCAGCCAGGAGGCGGGCATCGCCGAGGAGAGGCCAATCGAAAAAAGCGGCAACGGCCATGGCTGCGGCCATAACCTGCTCGGCGCGGGGTCGATGCTTGCAGCCGCAGCCGTCAAGGATTTTCTGGCGGCGAACGGCCTGAAGGGCCGGGTGCGCTACTACGGGTGCCCCGCCGAGGAAGGCGGATCGTCTAAAGGCTTCATGGTTCGTTCCGGCGTCTTCGACGATGTCGATATCGCCATCTCCTGGCATCCGGCATCCTTGGCCGGTGTCAACAATCCGATCTCGCTCGCCTGCAACGAAATTAATTTCCATTTCACCGGCCGTGCCTCGCATGCCTCGGCAACCCCGCATCTTGGACGCAGCGCGCTTGACGCGGTGGAGCTGATGAATGTTGGCGCCAACTACCTACGTGAACACATGCCTTCGACCGCGCGCATCCATTATGCGATCACCGATGCCGGGGGTTCCGCGCCGAATGTGGTGCAGGCTCGGGCGACCGTGCGCTACCTCGTGCGTGCGCGAAGCCTTCCCGAACTGCTGAGCCTCGTCGCCCGTGTAAAAAAGCTGGCGGAAGGCGCTGCACTGATGACCGAAACCACGGTGCGCAGCGAAGTGCTCAGCGGCGACGCCAACCTCGTCGGCAATACCCCGCTCGAAGAGCTGATGCACAAGCATCTCCAGCGCCTCGGCCCGCCGCCCTTCGACGCCGCCGATCACGAGACGGCCCGGAAATTCCAGGAAACCTTTTCGGCGGAAGATATTTCCGCATCCTATGGCCGGTTCGGACTGAATCCGAAGAAGGGTGTGGCGCTCTGCGACGGGATCTTCCCGCCGGAAAGCGGCGACGGAACGATCGTCGGCTCCACGGATGTCGGCACCGTCAGCTGGGTGGTGCCGACCGTGCAGATGCGTGGCGCCACATATGCCATCGGCACACCGGGCCACTCCTGGCAGCTCGTGGCCCAAGGAAAGCTTCCGGCCGCCCACAAGGGCATGGAGCATGCAGCCAAGGTGATGGCGAGCACCGCCGTCGATCTCATCTGCGATCCCGCACTCATCGAGGCGGCCAAGGCGGACCATCAGGGACGCCTCGAGGGGATCGCTTTCGTCAATCCGATTCCCGATGACGTTGAGCCGCCTCTACCGGAGAAGAGCCATGCCTAGCACCGCTCCCCTTCCCGACCGAGCGCACCTGGTGTCGCATATCCGCGAATTCTCGCGGCGCGTGAAACTGTCGGGAACGCCGGAGGAGCTCGAAAGCTTCGCATACTTGCAGGCGGAGATGAACGCAGCCGGCTATCAGACGCGCCTGATTGCCCATGATGCCTTCATCAGCCTGCCGGGGCGGGCGAAGATAGAAATCGACGGCATGGCGCTACCCTGCATCACACACTCGATGTCGGTGTCAAGCGCCGGCATCACCGCCGAGCTCGTTTACGTCGGCGAAGGCAGCGAAGCTCATTTCGCCGATCGTGATGTCACCGGCAGGATCGTTCTGGCCGACGGCATCGCGACCGAGGAAGTCGCAGCCCTTGCCAGTGCGGCCGGCGCGATCGGCCAGATCCATGTCAGCCCGAACGAACATCTCTATGAAATGTGCGTTTCGCCCGTCTGGGGAAGCCCGTCGCAGCATACCCGCGCAAAACTGCCCTCGACTGTGATCTGCTCCATTCGTCAGGAGGACGGCGAGCGTTTGCGCCGCCGGCTGGCGGGCGGCGAGCGGGTTCACGCCCGCCTCGAGGCCGAAGTAGATGCCGGCTGGCGCAAGACGCCTCTGCTGGTCGCGGAACTCTCGGCGGAGAACGGTCCTGACGACGCGCCGTTCGTGTTATTTTCCGGCCATCACGACACCTGGCATTTCGGCGTCATGGACAATGGCGGAGCCAACGCGACGATGCTGGAAGCCGCACACGTTCTCGCCGAAACGCGAAGCGAATGGCGAAGGGGGCTTCGCCTCTGCTTCTGGTCCGGCCATTCGCACGGGCGCTATTCCGGATCGGCCTGGTATGCCGACGAATATTTCGACGAACTCGAACGCCGTTGCGTCGCGCATGTCAACGTCGATTCCACCGGTGGCGAGGGCGCGACAGTGCTCACCAACTCCGCTGTCATCGATGAATTGAAGGCCGTCGCCGCGGATGCTGTCGCTGCGATCTCAGGACAGAAGCACGCCGGCAGGCGTCATGGACGCGCTGCCGATCAGTCCTTCTGGGGTGTCGGCATTCCCTCCATGTTCGGTAGTCTGAGCCACCAGCCTCCCGGTCCGGTCAAGATGCTGACGGCGCTAGGATGGTGGTGGCATACGCCCCACGACACGATGGATCACATCGACCCGGAAAATCTCGAACGGGACACGCGGATCGTTCTCGAAGTCCTATGGCGGCTGCTGACTTCGCCCGTCCTGCCCTATGACTACGCCGCTTACGCCACGTCATTGCAGGCGGAACTTGATCATCTCGAGAGGGCGCTCGACGGCCGGCTGGATATATCGGCATTGAAGGATGGGGCTTCTGAACTCGAGCGGCAGGCAATTGCCCTCGCCCGGCTGTCGGACGGCGCGGCAGGCGAAACTGCCGATCGCATCAACGCCTCGCTCCTGCGTGCTTCGCGGCAGCTCGTGCCGTTGAACTATACGAGCGGCGAGCGCTTTCACCATGATCCCGCCCTGCCTCATCGACCCTGGGCGTCGCTGGAAGGGATCGATGAACTTGCGCGGCTGCCCGCAGGCTCGCCGGACACCGCCTTTTATGCCGTCCACGCGCGGCAGACACGAAATCGCATCGCCTCAGCGCTGCGCCAAGCCAACGAAGCATTACGGGAAGCACTTCAACCTTAACCTTAAAGGAGCTGCCAACGCTCCGATCAATCCGCCGCCAACGATGCGGCAATACAAGGGGAACCGGAGATGACCATGAAAACGAAATTCCTTGCCGCCGTTGCGGCCGCAATTCTCTCCCTCGGCCCTGCGAGCGCCGATGCTAAGGACTGGACACATGTGAAGGTCGGCATCGAGGGCGCTTTCCCGCCCTGGAACATGATCGATTCCAGCGGCAAGCTCGCGGGCTTCGACGTCGATCTCATCAACGATCTCTGCACCCGCGCCAAGGTCGAGTGCGAACTGACCGCCGGCGAGTGGACGGGGATGATCCCCAGCCTTAATGCCGGTAAGTTCGATCTGATCATGACGCTCGGCATCAATGAAAAGCGCAAGCAGGTCGTCGATTTCACCGTGCCCTATGCCAGCGGCGTCGCCACATTCCTGCTGCTGAAGGATGGTCCCGTAGCCGAGTTGCCGATGGCCGGCGAGCGGCTGAACCTCAACGACAAGGATAAGGCCAATCCGGTCATGGCAAAGATCGGCGAAGCCTTGAAGGGCAAGACGGTCGGCGTCGTGCAATCGACCAGTCAGGAACAATTGATCAACGCCTATTACGGCAGTGACGTCACCGTGCGTGCTTACAAGAATTCCGGCGAACGCGATCTGGATCTGAAGGCCGGGCGCATCGACGCAGGATTCGACAGCGGCGTCTATGCGACATCCGTCCTCGCCAAACCCGGCAATGACGATCTGATGATGTCCGGCCCGCTCGTCAAAGGCGCCATGCTGGCGACCGAAGTGGCGCTCGGCATGCGCAAGGGCGAAACGGATCTGAAGGCAAAGTTCGACGATGCGATCAAGGCCGCCGCCAAGGACGGCGTGATCAAGTCGCTCTCCGAGAAGTGGAGCAAGCTCGACCTCACACCGAACTTCGAAACGAACTGATCGCGCCTGCCTTCCTGGATGCTGCACCCGACCGCTACGCCCGCTCCGAATGAGCTGGCTGGTCGGAACGCTTCACCGGCTGGCACCTTCCTGAAGACAGGATGATGGATATGCCATTCGATTTTCTAGACACCCAGCAGAGCGCGGCCCGGCCATGAACCAACCCGGAATCCTGGAGCTCGTCAGCTTCGGTCCCGGCGGATGGGGCCACGCGCTCCTTGCCGGTGCATGGATGACGATCCTGATCGCGCTGGCAGGCTACGCGATCGGGGCAGTGATCGGCACCTTCGGCGCTTGGGCAAAGATCTCCGGCGGCACTACCGTCAGAACGGCGGCGGATGCTTATACGACGATATTGCGCGGCATTCCCGATCTTCTCGTCATCTATCTCCTCTATTTTGGCGGCAGCGCCATGGTGACGGCGGTCGGCAGGCTGTTCGGCGCGGAAGGTTTCATCGGCTTTCCGGGCTTTCTCGCCGGCGCGCTCGCCGTCGGGATCACCTCCGGCGCGCAGCACACCGAAGTCTTTCGTGGCGCCTTCAAGGCCGTGCATCCCGGCGAGATCGAAGCGGCGATTGCCTGCGGAATGCCGCGCCTCATGCGCTTCAGGCGGATTGTCGCGCCACTCACCCTGCGGCACGCCCTGCCCGGCCTCGGCAATGTCTGGCAGGTCGTTCTGAAGGAATCGGCGCTGGTCTCGATCACGGGCGTCGCCGAACTGCTGCGTCAGGCGCAGGTGGGTGCCGGATCGACCGGCCTTCCCTTCGATTTCTACCTGATCGCCGCGGCGATCTACCTGCTGATTTCGACGATCTCCGGCGTCTTCATGCGCCAGGCCGAGCGGCATTTCTCCCGCGGCGTCAGGAGGGGCTGATGGATTGGGCTTTCACCACCGAGACTTTCCTCAGCCTCGTCTCCGCAATCCCGCTGACGCTGCAGCTTGCTGCCACATCGATCGCGATCGGCGCGATCCTGGCGCTCGGGCTGGCCCTCGCCCGCCTTTCCGGCATTCTCGTCCTCGACTGGTTTGCTCGTTTCTACGTCTTCGTCTTCCGCGGTACGCCTCTCCTGGTGCAGGTCTTCCTGATCTATTACGGCCTCGGCCAGTTTCCGGCCGTCCGCCACAGTCTGCTCTGGCCACTGCTGCGCGAGCCGTATTGGTGCGCCGTCCTGGCGTTGACCTTGAACACGGCCGCCTATGCCAGCGAAATCATCCGCGGCGGACTGCTCTCCGTGCCGCACGGGCAGATCGAAGCGGCCAAAGCCTGCGGCATGCCGCAGCTGATGCTCTTTCGGCGCATCGTCATGCCGCTTGCAATCCGCCAGGCGTTACCCGCCTACGGCAACGAGATGATCTCCATGGTCAAGGCGACATCGCTCGCCTCGATCATCACTTTGATGGAAGTCACCGGTGTCGCCGCGAAGATCATCTCGGAGACCTACCGGGCAATCGAAGTCTTCATCGTCGCGGGCACCATCTATCTCGCCATCAATTTCCTGCTGACGCGCCTCATCCAGCTCCTGGAATACCGGCTGAGCCCGCATCTGCGCGCGCCTCCGCCATCTGTCCCGGCCGCCTCCGCAGCGACGGCTATCGAAGGAGATGCCTCATGATCGTCACCGTGTCCAAAACCGCGCCGCTGGCATTGAGCGTCAGGAACCTGCACAAGAGCTTTGGGCCGGTCGAAGTGCTGAAGGGCATCTCGCTCGATGCTCGCGAAGGCGAAGTCGTCTCCATTCTCGGCTCTTCCGGCTCGGGCAAGTCGACGCTTCTGCGCTGCATCAACCTTCTGGAAACGCCGGGCTCCGGCGAAATCACCGTTGCCGGAGAAACGATCCGCATGCGGACCAATGCCAGGGGCCATGCCCATCCCGAGGATCGGAAGCAGGTCGACCGGATCCGCTCGCGCCTGGGCATGGTCTTCCAGAGCTTCAATCTCTGGTCCCACAAGACGGTGCTCGAAAACATCATCGAGGCTCCGGTTCACGTGCAGCGCCGGTCCCGCGCCGAATGCATCGCGGAGGCGGAGATGCTGCTTGCCAAGGTCGGAATATCAGACAAGCGCAACCACTATCCCGTCCATCTCTCCGGCGGCCAGCAGCAGCGCGCCGCGATCGCCCGCGCGCTCGCCATGCAGCCGAAGGTCATGCTCTTCGACGAGCCGACTTCGGCGCTTGATCCGGAGTTGGTCGGCGAGGTGCTACGCGTGATGCGGGCGCTGGCCGAGGAAGGACGAACCATGCTCGTCGTCACCCACGAGATGGGCTTTGCCCGAGATGTCTCCAGTCGGGTCGTCTTCCTGCACAAGGGCGTCGTCGAAGAAGACGGCCATCCGCAGGAGGTGTTTGCCAACTCGAAATCCGAACGTTTCCGCCAGTTCATCAGCAAATGACAGCGGTCCGAAACCCAAACAACGAAAAAGGGGAACTGCAATGAAATATCTGACTGGAATTCTGAAGGCGCTTTGCGTCCTGCCGCTCATGTTCGCCTCGTCGGCCGCCCATGCAGAAGGCAAGACATGGACGCATATGACGATCGCCACCGAAGGCGAGTTCCGCCCGTGGAACTTCACCAATGCCGACGGCACTCTGGACGGCTATGAAATCGAGCTCAGCAAATATCTGTGCGCCCACATGAAGGTGGAATGCACGACTGTCATTCAATCCTTCGACGGCATGATCCCGGCGCTCAATGCCGGCAAGTTCGATGCCATCATCTCCGGCATGTCGGCAACGGCAAAACGCGAGGAAGTGATCGATTTCAGCGACTCTTACGGCACGACGGGCCAGACATTCGCGACCCTCAAGTCGAGCCCGCTCGCCACGCTTCCGCTGAAGGGAGAGGTATTTTCGCTCGCCACCAACGAAGCCGGTGCAGCCGATGCTGTAAAACAGCTGACGCCTCTCCTTCAGGGCAAGACGATCGGTGTCCAGGGTTCCTCCATTGGCGCGGCCTTTCTTGACAAATACCTCAGGGACGTCGTCGAGATCAGGGAATATAAGACCACCGAACAGCACGATCTCGACCTGAAGGCCGGGCGCGTCGATCTCATCATCGCGTCCATGGCCTACCTTTCGACTGCGGCGGCAAAGCCCGGAAACGAGGACATGGTCGTGACCGGCCCGCGCTTCCAGGGCGGACTTCTCGGACGCGGCAGCTCGGTGGGCCTGCGCAAGACCGATCCGGAACTGAAGGCGCTGTTCAACGATGCCATCGCCGCGGCAAAAGCCGACGGCACGGTCACCAGGCTGTCGCAGAAGTGGTTCGGCTTCGACGTCACGCCGCGATAGCCAGAACGGTGGTTATCCGAATTGGCCCGGCCGGCCTTGGACGCGATCGGCGGCCGGGCCACCGGACGACTGCCGGATGGGCTGGATTCCGCGCCGGGAATGAAGGCGGCGTGCGCGCGAAGCGCATGCACACCATTAGAAATTAAAGATGGCGACAAGTTCATCACCCGCCGCTATCGGAAACGCCACTCCCCGAGCCGCCGGAAGAGAAAATGACTCCTAAAGGGCGGAGGCTGCGGAGGATTGTGACTTCGAGTGGCTGATCTTTCTCGGCAGTATCATTCGCGAATGATAGACCCCAAATGCGACCGGAACATCGAACGTCAACCGGCGTTAAATCCCTCGAATATTTTTCAACGCCCAAGATCGGAGGCAACGCCATGGGTCGCGGCATTCTTCTGTGGCTTCTCGGCATTCCACTGCCAATCGTCATTCTCCTTGTTCTTTTCATGCGATAGGAGGCGTCTGCCATGTCCATGACAGGACACGGGCGTCGTGGCCACTCCGGTTGAATCGTCCAAATCCGCGATGTCGTGGGGACCGATCTTCGGCGGCGCTTTTGCCGCCACCGGCGTTACACTGATCCTTCTGCTTCTTGGCTCGGGCGTCGGGCTGACGGCTGTGTCCCCGTGGACGGGACAGAGCGCTTCGGCAGGGTCAATTGGCGTCACCGCTGCAATTTGGCTTGTGGTCGTGCAGTGGCTGTCAGCGGCGCTGGGCGGCTACCTCACGGGCCGGCTCCGCACGAAATGGACCGCTGTCCACAGCGACGAGGTCTTCTTCCGCGACACCGCTCACGGTCTGATTAGCTGGGCAGTCGCCACGGTTTTTGTCGCCGGTTTCCTAGCATCGTCTTTGACCGCGCTGGCGGGCGCCGGAGCTCAGGGTGTCAGCCAGGCCGCGACAACCGCAAGCCTTGCCGGCACTGTTGCAGCAGCAGAATCGCCGACGACCGATCTCTCGACGTCCTATTTCACCGATGCCTTGCTTCGACCCGATCGAAGCCGCGCGCAGACCACGACCGACGACGGGGCGGCCGCAGCGGAGGTGTCGAGAATTCTTCTTCAAGGTGCTGCTCAAGGCGGGATCCCAGACGAGGACAAAAACTACCTCGCAACGATTGTGGCATCGCGCACCGCCCTGCCGGAGGCCGACGCCAAGGCCCGAGTCGACGCAATCTTAAAGCGTGTGGAAGACGCGAAGGTCGCTGCGCAGAAAACAGCAGACGAGGCACGTAAGGCAGCGGCAACAACGGCGATGCTTGGTGCCCTGTCTCTCATTGTTGGTGCTTTTATCTCCTCTTCTGCCGCAGCACTCGGAGGTCGGCAAAGGGATGAGGAAGAGGACCTTTTTCTTACTCGCACGTAAACACCGATCGCAGAACTGCGGCCGGCCAAGATGATGGCTTCATCAAGCATGCCGCAGCGATCACAAGGAAGCGCATGACGATGCCGCCGACCGTCATCATCCATCATTCCGGTAGTATTCCTGTCAGGTTCCCGGCACCTCAGCTGCGTTTTCCGGTCGAGTGAACCGCCTAACGGGCCAGCGCTCCTCCTGGTCTTGGAATTGCCTAATGAGTCTTTCGCGCCCAACGGACTTGTTGGGCCGCTAATCGGAACAACACGCGATGCCCCACGTTCAGAGTCCACAAATCATCCCACCACAGGAGGATAGAATGGCAGAGAAGACTTTGAACGACCTGTTCGTCGATACCCTCAAGGACATTTACTTCGCAGAGAGGCAAATCCTGAAAGCATTGCCGAAGATGGCTCGCGCCACGCAATCGGAGGAAGGTAAAGCGGGCTTCCTGCAGCATCGTGACGAGACCGAAAGCCAAGTCGAGCGTCTCGTGCAAGTGTTCGAGATCGTTGGCAAGCCCGCTCGCGGCAAGACCTGCGAGGCCATCCAAGGCATTATCGCCGAAGGGGAGGAGATCATGGAAGAATTCAAAGGGTCTCCCGCGCTTGACGCAGGATTGATCTCCGCAGCCCAGGCCGTTGAACATTATGAGATCGCCCGCTACGGCACACTTATCGCTTGGGCCAAGCAGCTTGGCTTGAAGGACGCGGTCCCACTCCTTCAGGCGAGCCTCGCGGAAGAGGAAGCCACCGATAAGAAGCTGACGAAGCTTGCACAGGCGTCGGCGAATTTGAAAGCAACGAAAGCCGCCTGAGCCATTTCCGATAGCGAGGAGGCCGTGTTCGCGGCCTTCTCGCATGCTTCGATGGGGGCATCCAAGCAATGCGAAGAGCTCTGCACCGGAAGGACCCTTAGCGTTTACTGGCTTGGCGGAGGTAGAGCGGATCCGGCTGCAGGCTTCCCAGTACGCGCACCAGAGTGTCGCCAACGCGACAGCAGAATCCGGCGACCGGGAAGAGCCGATCGCCAGATCACACTCGAAACATCACTCATCAACTGCCGTGCGGGAGGTTCAATGCCAAGTCTGGCGCGCATACCAGTCATCGATATCGCGACGCACGCGATCCTTTTCGAGGCCGTAGCGTTCCTGGATCTTGCCTTCAAGCTGCTCGCGTTTACCGGCGATCTGATCAAGGTCGTCGTCAGTCAGCTTGCCCCATTGCTCTTTGATCATCCCTTTGGCCTGTTTCCAGTTGCCTTCGACGCGGTTCCAATCCATGTTCTTTTCCTTTCTTGAATATTGGGGCGTCGAGGAAACGTTGCCCGCGGCGTTTTGTTCATCGCAAATCACGCAAATCGCAGCCATTAATAGGTCCCGAAATTCGGCTGACCTATTCTCATCGCCGGCTCGTGAGGCGATTTCGCAGACTGCCACGAAGTTCGGAGCAATAGAGCACGGAAGAAGCACCCGCGTTCCTCGAAGTGGAAAGCCGGTGGCGGAGGCTTGCGGAAGACCATGCAACAAAGGACACATGCCAGTTTGCCGCTCGAGTCGGTGATCTCGCGGCGTTTCTGCTTCATCGTATTAGGCGCCTGAAGAGATGCCGCCGCGCGAACGACAAAAACCGGACGGAAAAATCGCGCCGGGACTTAATCCCGCGACCTGTCTCTTCGCCGCACGCGCTCTGCGCGACTTCGGCGACGGCTTTGTGGCGATCTTACTGCCGGTTTATCTGCTCGAACTCGGATTTTCGCCCCTGCAAGTCGGCATCATCGCGACGGCATCGCTGTTCGGTTCTGCACTCTTGACGATTGCGATCGGATTCCTCGGTGCGCATCGCGATCTCCGCCAACTGCTATTTGCTGCCACCGGACTTATGGTGGCCACGGGCGTGGCCATGGCCATGGTTCACGACTATGCACCGCTGCTGGTGATTGCCTTCGCCGGTACGATTAATCCTTCAGCCGGCAGCGTGAGCGTGTTCGTGCCGCTGGAGCACGCGGCGCTCACTCGCGAGGTGACCGCAGTCGATCGGACGAAGATGTTCGCGCGTTATAGCCTCACTGGTGCGCTTGCAAGCGCCGTCGGCGCGCTCGCGGCAGCGATACCGGACTCCTCCGCGCTGGTGGGTCTCGAAAGATTGACCGCCGTCAAGCTGATGTTCGTGCTCTATGCTCTGGTCGGAATAGCTGGCGGTCTTTTCTATGCCCGCATACCGCGACGCCCCACAATGGGGCCCGCCGAAGCGTCGGCACTCGGGCCTTCGCGTGCCGTTGTCTTCAAACTTGCGGGCCTGTTCAGCCTCGATGCCTTTGCCGGCGGTTTCGTGGTCCAGTCTCTGCTAGCCCTGTGGCTGTTTGAACGGTTCGATCTATCGCTTGCGGCGGCGGGCATGTTTTTCTTCTGGTCCGGCGTACTTTCGGCGTTTTCCTTCCCAGTCGCCGCTTGGCTGTCGCGGCGTATCGGGCTGATCAACACCATGGTGTTCACCCACATTCCGTCGAGCGTCGTGCTGATCTTGGCGGCCTTCGCCCCCAACTTGGCCCTGGCGCTCGCCTTGTTGCTCATCCGGGCAGCTCTCTCGCAAATGGACGTACCGACGCGCTCGTCCTACGTGATGGCCGTCGTGACCGAGGCGGAGCGGGCCGCGGCGGCGAGCTTCACATCGGTACCGCGCAGTCTTGCCGCGGCGGCCAGTCCTGCCCTGGCGGGTGCTCTCGTCGCTGCCTCCTATCGCGCTTGGCCGCTCGTCATCTGCGGCATGCTGAAGATCGTCTACGACCTGCTGTTGCTGCTGCAGTTCCGCCACCTCAAGCCACCTGAGGAGCGTTAAAAAGACCCCGGATGTCGTTCACAGCCTTCTCCGCATCGACTAACAGTCAGTCGATTGTCAAGCCGTGAATACGCGTTGGTTATGCTATGGACGCGCGGCAAACCATCGGTTGGAATCTCAGACGGCTTCGCGTGGCGAAAGGCCACTCTCAGGAGCGATTGGCACTCCCACCCGCACACAAGAAACCTTGACGCATCCTCTCCACGGGGATAGGAGGAAAACACGTCTGATCAGAGGTCTCCCATGTTTGCCAGCATCAAGGAATGGCTTGGTTTCGGCCACGCCGGTCACGCCTACGGGCATGGCAACGGCTCGCACACGCACTCACATAGCAACGCCGGAGGCCATGGCCATACACACGGTGTTGTCGATCCCAGCATCGCATCTTCCGCGCGTGGTATCTGGGCGATCAAATGGTCGTTCGTGATCCTGGCGATCACTGCCGCACTTCAGCTCGTCGTCGTCTTCATTTCGGGAAGCGTCGCCCTGTTGGCCGACACGATCCATAACATTGGCGACGCCGCCACGGCCATCCCGCTCTGGATCGCCTTCACGCTGGTCCGCCGCAAGCCGACCAGAATTTTTAACTACGGTCTCGGCCGGGTCGAAGACTTCGCAGGCATGCTGATCGTCCTCATCATCCTCTTCAGCGCTATCGTTGCGGGCTACGAGGCCATCGACCGCCTGATGAACCCGCAGCCGATCACGCAGCTTCTCGCCGTGGGCGCCGCGGGCATCATCGGCTTCATCGGCAACGAGGCGGTCGCCATCTTCCGCATCAAGGTCGGCCGCGAGATGAACAGTGCGGCCCTCATCGCCGACGGCTACCATGCCCGAACCGATGGCCTAACCAGCCTTGCCGTCGTCCTCGGCGCGTTCGGCGTCTGGATGGGCTTCCCGCTCGCCGATCCGATCGTCGGCCTGCTGATCACCATCGCGATCTTCGGTATCGTCTGGCAGTCGGCGCGTTCGGTCATCACCCGGAGCCTCGACGGCGTCGAACCTGGGATCACCGACGAGATCCGTCATGCCGCCGGACACGTTGCCGGTATCGAGCGCCTCACCGACGTCAAGGCCCGCTGGCTTGGTCACAAGCTTCACGCCGATGTGACGATCGCCGTCGATAGTTCGAAGTCGGTTGCCCAGGCCAATGCGGTCGTGCTCGCTCTCCGTAAGGAGCTGAACGCCCATCTGCCGGCCCTGGGAACCGCGACGATCCAGCTCGACACCGCAGGAACGGCGACGCCCGTCGAAAATCAGGACAACGGACATCACCACGCCCCCGCGCCGTTCACCGTCAGTTCCCCATTGGCGACCGGTTTGCTGGAGATTGTCGACACTCCGGATGGCGAACGTTTCCGGCTTTCGGTTGGAAAGCATATCCATGGCCTGCAGGCAGTGGTAGAGATCAATCGCGGTAACGGCGCAATCGAGCGTCTGCCGTTGCTTCCCTCCCCGACCGATCATCATGTGATGATCAGTGCGGTCGCTCCTGCCGAGCCGCATGAGTTCGAAGCCGTGTTAAAACTGATGGCTGGGATCGAGGTGGATGACCTTTCCTTTCGGATGGAAGAGCCGGAAGGACATCACCACTGACCTTGCCGATCACGGGACCGGCGGCGTATCGTCCCGTCGCGACGGAGGCATTTGGAAATGGACACGATGACCGAACACCACACGCATGCCACCCACCCCGAGATCGTCAAGCGTCTCAAGCGCGCGGAGGGCCATCTGAAGAGCGTCATCGCCATGATCGAGGCTGGCCGACCCTGCGTCGACATTGCCCAGCAGCTCTCCGCTGTCGAAAAGGCGATCATCAACGCCAAGCGCACGCTCATCCAGGACCATCTCGACCACTGCCTGGAGGAGACCGTCGGCGCGCTGCCCCGCGACCAGCGCCAGTCCATCGACGAGTTCAAGACGATCACCAAGTATCTGTGAGCCGATGGGTGATGAACGGCATGCGGCCGCACTCGCGATGGCAACGATAATTTTCGATGCCGGAAGCTGTTCTCGTCACCTTGCCGCAGCCGCCACACCGTCATTGATCAATCGAGTTCTCGCTTGGTTGCCCGATGAGCACCGGCTCAATAACGAAAATACCCGTAGATCGGTCGCGCGCCGCGCTTGCACTTGATCTCTTCATTGTACTCGTCACCATCCCATTTCCGCTCGATCTTGCAGCCACCGCGACGATACTCTTCTTTGTATGCTCGTTGCTGATATCGGGGTCCATCGTAGTAGCCGCCCTCACGCCAACGCCCATGACCGCTTTCGTCCTTCCAGGGATCGGACAATGCATTCCCGGCACACACGGAAAGTGCCATGCCAACCGCGGCAGTTATGGTCAAAAGCTTCATGGCTCGGAGCTCCTTCTTCCGCATGCTAGATCAACACATCTTTGACGTTTTAGTTTCGGAGATCGGATATGAACGACCGATGAAGGGCATTCGCTCCGATGCATTGAGGGAAGAGGTCCACGGCAGGCTGACTGGACGCCTACGCTGGCCGGCGATCCGATCACGGTCATGGCAGGTGTCCTCCGCCAGCCGCTTCCCGGCCTTCGTCCTGCTGGTGGCGATCGCCAAGTTCGGACGCTATATCATCCTGGCAGCGGCAACCACGGGACTGACCTGATGCCCTGGCAGCAGATCATCGAATTTCAACGCGACATCTATCTGGCGTTTGCCGAGCACATCAAGGCGTTCGCCTCCGGCGGCGGCTGGCTCGCCTTTCTGGCATTCCTGCCGATGGGGATTGCCTTTGGCGCGGTCCATGCCCTGACGCCGGGGCACAGCAAGTCGATCCTCGCCACCTACCTCACGGGTTCGTCGATGAAGGCGCACAAGGCGTTGCTGGTGTCGATGGCGCTGTCGTTCACGCATGTGTCCATGGCGGTACTGATCGCGCTGCTTGCCCTGCCGCTGGTTTCGCACTCCTTCGTCAACGCCGGAACTGCCCCCGCCCTCCAGGCGCTCAGCCGCGGACTGCTTGGCGTGATCGGCCTGTGGATGCTGGGGAGCGCGCTGTTCCGGCACTCCCATACCCATTCGAGCGGCGAAGGCGTCATCGTGGGTTTCATGGCGGGACTGATCCCCTGTCCACTCACGCTCTTCGTCATGACGTTCGCGATGATCCACCAGGTTGTCATAACGGGACTGCTTTTCGCGGTGTCGATGATGATCGGTGTCTGCCTAACCCTGTCGGCGGTCGCACTCCTGGCGGTCGTCTTCAGGGAGCAGCTCGGACGACTGATGCACAGCAGACCGGAGCTGCTCGCGACCGTCTCGAAATCGGTCGAGGCCATCGCCGGAGCGATCCTTCTAACCGTCGCCGGGTTCGAGCTTTCGAGGTGGGCAGGTCTCGGATAAGGTCTGGCGATGTTCTCGGGCGAAGTGAGATGAAACTTAGCTTGGCCGCCATCCTGATGGTTCTCGGCATCTGCGATCCGTCTTCGCCGTGGAGCCTGCCATTCGACATTTCCTACGGGCGCTGCCTGTCGTCGGGACCCGCCTGGAGCGTCTTCACAAGCTCTATACGGCCCGCGCCGGGGGTCGTGCAGCCCGAACCTTTTTCTTCTGAGTACTTTTCGTCGGTAGCGGCGGTCAGGAGCTTCACCACATCAAGGTCAGCCTCTAAGGAAGCTGCTCCTCGAAATTGTTAGTGCCGGCTAACAATATCACGGCAAATTGGCCCCGACATTGAAAGGGTTGCTGTGCGTACGCAAACTCAACAAACCGCCTGTGCTTTAACCACACTAGGAGTATAATCAGACTGGGCGCCAGGGAATTCTATGTCCGGGGATCGCTCGGCGATCCGAGCGATATAACACGATGGTACGCTCCCGAACGATACTGCAGGCCGCCATCCTTTGCGTCGCGTCAACGGCCGGAGCCGAGGATAGCAACACATCTTTCGACTTTTTCCGTCGCCACTGTCTTTCGAGCGGACCCGACTTCGACAGGACAGTCAGGGCCGCGCAGGCCCACGGCTGGACGCCGCTCGGCGACGAGGTGGTCATCGGCTTGGCACCCGTGGACGATCCGGAGAGCATCGAAGGCTGGGCGGCGCAAGGCAATGGCATAGGCCAACCTCTCTTCGTCGGCGTCGCTAAAAACAACCTCGGCGGCAAGTCGGTCCAAGCCTGCACGGTGGCGACATCCGGCGTCGACAGCAGGGGCTTTGAAAGGCAGCTCTTCGACGTATTCGACGCCGAAGCGATAGATGAAAACCGTAGCCCGACGCACGTGCACAAGCTTTACAGCGTGATCGTCAAGGGCCGCAATGAACTTGTCACGTTGACGGTGCCCGCGGCACCTGATGGTAGAGACCAGCTCATGGCCAGTTCGATCGCCGAAACGCAATGGGAAAATTGACGGCTAACGGCATTGCTGAGGATGAGCTTCGTCCGTCTCGACACGGGCGCCGACGCCGTTCAGCGCCAGCTGCTGGAACAGCTCATCGACCTCGGACGGCGACAGGCCAGCGTTTCCGTTGATCCACCAGGCCAGAACGGCGACAAAGGCTCCGGAAATGAATTGCACGGCAACCTCGGCAGGGACGTTGGTATTGCCGATCCGCTTTTCGGCAAGCTCATGCCGGACAACGCGGCGGATCCGCTCGCGCAATTCATCGTGAATCGCGTCGCTGCTGCTCGAGAGCAGCGCGTGATGGAGTTCGCGGGCCGCCTGCGCATGCTCAAGCATCGGCAGGCTGAACCGGAATAGGCGTCGGCCGGAAGCCGGAAGCGTCGCCAGGCGCTGTTGATCGAGCGATCTCAGATGTGCCTCGATCGTTGCGCTGCGCAGTTCATCTTTGCTCGTGTAGTGAGCGTAAAAGGTCGATCGTCCGACATTGGCCTTGCGGCAAATGTCTTCGACAGTAATTGCCGCATATCCGCGCTCCGGGATCAGTGCGATGAGCGCGTCCTGCAGCAGAGCGCGCGTTCGCGCGACGCGACGGTCGATCGAGCCGTTCTTTGCTGACCGCTCGATTTTCATGGCCACTGCCTCCTGGATTGTGCCGTTCCGAACATCTTACCGTCGGGTGTCCTGCAACACTATTTCCGGACATCGTGTCCAGCATGATACGACCTGTCCCGAAAGTTTACAGCGCCTTTGCGGCGCGCTTTTGTCACCACGGAGGCTGCCTCTCATGCACGGATTTGGTCGCAACGCCGGAGTGGGTTCGCCTTCCCGCAGAAGCCTGATCATCATGGTCGTCGCAGCGAAGCTGTCGTTGATCGCAGGGTTGATGACGTTGCTGTGGCTTGGAGCCGGATATCTAAGCGCTGGTGCCTCGGTGTTCGTGTTCCACGGCGTCGTTCTGACCGCCCTGTTGGCCCTGGTAATCTGGGGACGCGGCCGACGGCAAAGCCTTGTAGGAGGCCGCAGCGACGACGAACACGGCAACGCGATTGGAATCGTCCTACACGGAGCGGCCACCTACGATCTGCTCGCCCGCATGCTGACGCTCGGGCGCGAGGGTCGGTTTCGCACTTCAATGCTGCGCCTAGCGGGGCTCCGGCCGGGAGAAATCGTGCTCGATGTCGCCTGCGGGACCGGGACGCTGGCGATCGCGGCGAAACGTCAGGTTGGACCAACCGGCCGCGTGACCGGGCTCGACGCCTCGGCGGAGATGGTCGCGCGAGCGAAGGCGAAGGCACAAAGAGTGCAGCTTGATGTCACCTTCGTGCACGGAGCGGCCCAGACGTTGCCGTTCGATGATGCCCGGTTTGACGTCGTCACCGGCACGCTCATGCTCCACCATTTGCCAAAGCGTGCTCGAGCAGCCTTCGCCCGCGAAGCGCGCCGCGTCCTCAGGCCGGAAGGCCGTTTGTTGCTGATTGACTTCGGCAAGCCGGCGCGGAGGTCGAGATTGCCGACCCTCCACCGACACGGACATGTCGACATGCAGGCGATCGGTGCGCTTCTCACTGAGGCCGGGTTTGAAATCGTCGCGATCGGTGACGTCGGGACCAAGGGCCTCCGTTACATCCGGGCAATGCCGGCGCATACGGACGACGAAGGGCCGTCCTGCGGAACGTGACGACTGACGGTTTCCTGCCGGCAGCCAAAAGCCTTATGTACCGATTGTTCCGGCCCTCACTCCCCGTCGAAGGAACTCTGATCAACGACCTCGTCGTCCAAAGTGGCCGCCTGTTCGACCATGTGCCGATTAAATTAGCCCCGCGTCTTCCAGCATCTCAATGTCCGGGAGATCCCCTGTCGGCGACCCCGTTTCGGCACGGGGATCGTGCCTCTGGCCGCTTTTCCTGTTCTGCCAGTCCGCCGGGTTCACTCCGGCGGCACGAATTCTGACAAGAACGTCTGATGGCCTCTCGATCTTTGGCTTAGTGATCGTGCGAACTTGCAACACTTCAGGTCCGCCAGGGGCGTACATCACCAGCGCCCGCATCGTCTCAGACATTTCGTGACACTCCGCCGCTCTGCTCGATCGCATTGATCAGCCGATGCAGTTTGACCGCGTCCTCGAACGTCGGACTGTGGCGGGTTCCCGCCGTCATGTCGGACGCGAAAAGTTCGTAGAGCTTCCTGACATTGCCGGTCAGGACGTTGTCATCGGAACCGAAGTCGTCCGGAACGGAGATGGGGTGGAGCTGCTCGCCGGCTTGCGCCCCCATTAGCTTGAATCCACCCAGGCCCCGACGGGGCTTGTGAGCAACAAGTCTCCTCTGCTGCCGTTGATCTCCAAATGGAAATTGGTTGCACGCGACAACCCGCCCCGGAAATGGCTGGTGACAAGCGCGCCGGATATGAGCTTGCCAGTGAAGGCGATCTGGTCCGCGACATCGAAGGGAACGACCTCCTGGCTCCGGCGAGCTTGAAGGCATACCTTTCGTGTAGTTCGGCCACCGCTGGAGCGGGCGGCGATCGCAAGGGCCGTGGTCTGTGGCCTAAGTTTACGTGCCCCAGGTTCGCTCCAGCACGGAGATCCAGTTGCGATGTGCTATCTTGACCAGAGCCTCGTCGTCGTAACCCGCCTCCCGCAGTGCAGCCATGAGCCGTGGCAGACCAGTAACGTCGCCGATCTTCCTCGAGATCAACGTGCCGTCGAAATCGGAGCCGAGCGCGACATGATCGATCCCCACTTTTTCGACCAGATAGTCGACGTGACGGACCATGACCAAAAGGTCCAATTCTGTATCCGGCCTACCCTCGGGATGCAGGAATTTCACGCCGAAGTTCAGACCGATCAACCCGCCCGTATCGCGGATGGCGTCGAGCTGGGCATCGGTCACATTGCGGCTGTGCGGGCAGATCGCAAACGCATTCGAATGGGAGGCGACCAGCGGTGCATCGGAGATCTTCGCTATGTCCCAGAAGCCGGCATCGTTCATATGCGACAGGTCGACCATTATCTTCAGCCGATTGCACAGCCGCACCAGATCGCGGCCTGCCTCGGTCAGTCCCGGTCCGATATCGGGGGCTTGGCCGAAGCGGAAGGGAACGCCATGGGCAAAGATATTCGGACGGCTCCAGACCGGGCCGAGCGTTCGCAAGCCCGCAGCATGCAGTACCGGAATGAGGTCGAGATCCGCTCCCGCGGCCTCGATGCCCTCGATATGGAAGATCGCTGCGAAACGGTCTGCCGCCATGGCCGCGCGGATTTCGCTGGCGGAGATGCAGATCTTGAAGCCTCCCTCCGATTGCGCTTCGATGCTTCGCAAAAGAGCTGCCTGCGCGATCGTCTGGTCGAGTGCGCTCTGGCGGTCAACGCTTGGCAGATCGCCGTTGGCGTCGAGGTCCCGACCCGGCGAGGGGACGTAGACGGCGCAAAGTCCGCCGGCAAGCCCGCCCTGGCGCGCCCGGGGAAGATCGATATGTACGCCCGGCTGGCCGTTCAGAAAGCGCGCTTCCGCAGCTTCGCGGCCCTCGCGCATCAAGCGGGAAAGAATATCGTTGTGCCCGTCGAATACCGGAACGGGAGTCGTTGGTTCGGTCACGCGAACCTACTTAAAGTACGATTTCGTGGATTGTCTTGTGCGTGGCGACGAATGCCTTGCCTTCAGGCGTCACCCAGCCCCGGAACATGCCCGGTGTATTGAAGGGTGCACTGATTGCGCCCTCGGCGTCGACAGCGACAAGGCCCGCGCCGATCTGGTGCGGCGCGAGGCAGCGGTTGATGACGATGTCCGAGGCCGTGGCAAGGTCCTCCCCAAGATAGGCGATGCGCGAGGCAATTTCGTGCCCCACGACATAACGAATGAAGAATTCGCCCTTGCCGGTGCCCGAGACTGCGCAGATGCCGTCGCGCGAATAGGTGCCCGCGCCGATGACCGGGCTGTCACCCACCCTGCCGTCGGGCTTGTTCGTGTAACCGCCTGTGGAGGTCGCTGCGGCGAGATGGCCTGCCGCGTCGAGTGCGACCGCACCGACCGTGCCATGCTTCTCGTTTTCCGTCCCTTCCGTTCCCGCCGTCGCATGCGCCTTCATCGCTGCCAGCGCGTCCTGTCGCTTCCGGGTGGTGAAATAGGATTGCGGTTCGATGTCCAGACCCTTGGCCTTAGCAAACATGTCTGCGGCACCTGCCGTCAGGAACATGGCGCGGCCGTCCTCCATCAGGGCGCGGGCCGCCTTCACCGGATTGCGGATGGTTCGCGCGGCGCTGATCGCCCCGGAGGCCAGCGTCTCGCCGTCCATGATCGAGGCATCGAGTTCGTGGACGCCGTTTTCGTTGAGCGCTGCGCCATGACCTGCATTGAACTGCGCGCTGTTCTCCATCACGACGACGGCGGCCTCGACCGCATCGATCGCCCGGCCACCGCTGGCAAGCACGGCGTATCCGGCGCGCAGAGCTGCGGCGATATCATTGCGTGCGGCCGCCCAGTCTTGCGCGCTCATGCTGTCTTCCGGCATCACTCCGCATCCGCCGTGAATGGCCAGTGCGATCTTCGTCATGTCCCGCTCCGATCTCGAAAGCCCCGCTTCCGAGGCCGATGTAAAGGCCTGTCCAGATGAACGGCGCTCCTTTAGTTGAAGGCGATATCACCAATCACCCGCACGCGTACACGCCGAGCGCCGCCCGGCAAATAGGCGATCGGAATGTCTTCGACTTCGAGCGTCTTGAGGCTATCGCGCCCGGCACCGGAGGCGACGGCTGCATTCTGCGCTTCGGCTTCCGCGGTGGTCAGTGCCTCGTCGCGGCTGACACCCGAAAATACTTGATCGACCTCGCCCGATACCTGTGCCATCGCAGCGCCGAGCGCGTTGGCCACGCCGGCATTCTCGACACGAAGCACCTCCGAGGCGCCGGCGATCTGCTCGGGAATGAGGAAGGCGCCGCCCCCGACGGCGACCAGCGGCACGTCCTCTGCAGATGTTTTCATCTGGTCGAAACTGTCCGCCACCATGTCGCGGATGCGGGCAAGACTTGCCTCAACGAAGCTCGGATTGAGATCCTTCACCCGGTCGCGGTCACCCATTTCGATCAGCCCCGCCGCCACCGCAACGTCCGATGTCGTCAGCGTGCTGCCGCCAAATACGCGCGCTTCGCTGAGGATGCGGTATCCGACCGAACGCGGGCCGATCTTGCCGGTTTCCGGATCGATGATGGTGCCGCCGCCAAGCGCGATCGGCAGGAGATCGGGCATGCGGAACAGAGTGCGCACCCCGCCGACATGCACGATATTGTTCGCCTCGCGTGGGAAACCGCCGACCAGGCAACCGATATCGGATGTCGTTCCGCCGACGTCGATGACCATTGCATCGCTCAAGCCGGTGAGGAAAGCCGCACCCCGCATGGAGTTGGTCGGGCCGGAGGCGAAGCTGTGTACCGGGTTTGACGCTGCCACATCGGCCAGCGCCACGGTGCCGTCGTTCTGGGTAAGAAAAAAAGGAGCGGCGATCGAGGCCTCCCGCAGCGCGTCGGAAAACGCCTGGACGGTGGTCTTGCCCAGCGACTGCAGCGCCGCGTTCAGAAGCGCGACGTTCTCGCGTTCTAGCAGACCGATGCGGCCGAGCGTGTGCGACAGGGTGATGCGAGCATTCGGGATGACTGACCGGACGATCTCCGCGGCGCTTACCTCGCATTCGGTCGTCAGCGGCGAGAAAGTCGCCGAAATGGCGATCGAAGTGATGCCGGCATCTCGGATCTTCATCGCCGCCTCGCGGATCTCGTCGGGGATCATCGGAACGAGCGGGCTGCCGTCATATTCGTGGCCGCCATGCACCATGAAGATCAGCGGATCGACCGCCGCGAGCAGGTCTTCCGGCCAATCGCACATCGGTGGCAGCGAGGAGCCGCTCGGCAGCGCAATGCGGATTGCCGCGACACGCTCCAGGCGAGCACGTTCGACGACCGCGTTGGTGAAATGCGTCGTGCCGATCATCACGGCGTCGACCGGCCGATCGATCGGGCCGACATAGCCGGAGACATGGGCCAGGGCCGCCTTCACACCGGACATCACGTCCTGCGTGGTCGGAACCTTGATTGAGGAGAGGATCGTGTCGCCGTCGATCAGGACGGCGTCCGTATTGGTGCCGCCTACGTCAATGCCGATGCGTTTCATTAGAATACCGATTTGAAATCTATGTTGTAACCAAAGGCGCGAGGCCCGACGGCAGCAATCCCCGCAAGCGAGGTTAGCAGCTCCGGTGCCGGCAGGGCGACAACCGTGGTGCGCTGCCCATAGCGAACGGATTCGGTGCCAATGGCGCTGCCGGACACCGTGTCGAGCAGGCACAGCAGGTCGGGCGTCATGGCGACGGGATAGCCGTCGCGGAAGGCCACGGCCCATTCGTTCTGGAATGCCAGCTCCATGCGAGAGCCCCTGTCTGCCTCGATGCCCTCGATCACCGTCTTACCGCGAAGGAAGCCGCCGGTTGTTTCGCGGACGACATCGATGATCTTGCCGCGAAACAGGTGCTTGCCGCCTTCGTGATCGAGAACCGCCTTGACCGGATCGTCGTGGCGGGCGCGCGCTTCGATCACGGCACGACCGAGCTCGGTCGCCTTCGTGACGGTATAGTGGATGCCCCAATCCTTGACCTCACGGCCGGTGCGCGGCGCCTTGCAGGTGGCGGCCGTAGAGCCGACTTCCGTGCAGACTTTTCGCGAGATGCGCTCCATCCATTTCCACGAGGCGGCCCGGGTGACGATGACCTCGTTGTCACGGATGTCAACGAGCGATAGCGGAAACATCGGCAGGTTGCCGATTGCAAATGATGTCATCTGCGCCTCGGGATAGGCGCGGCCCATGGCGTCCGCATTGACGACCGGGCGGTCGAGCATCGCACCGGCGAGTAAGGACGACAGCGCATTCGAGCCACCGATCTCGACGCTCATGATGGCGCGGAAAGGCTTGCCGAGATAATCCTCCATGACCTCAACCGCGCGTGCCAGGTGGATGGGATCGCTAAGGCGTTCCTGTCCGACCAGAGGTGCACCCATCTTGGAAACGACGGCCACCATGTCGTCATCCGCGAGGTCCATCGGATCCATGATCTGGACGCGTCGACCCTCGGCGTAGAGACGTCGAAGATTGAGCGTCGAAATATACGGATTTCCGCCACCCCCGGTGCCCAGTATCCAAGCGCCCGTCGCGAGCGGTTCGATATTTTCCTCGGGAAATTCCTGAAGCATGTTTCACCTATCGGCAGTAGCTGTTCGGCATGGCTGGCCTTGCCGGCCCGCACAGATGCGGGCCGGTTTCTGATGTGACGCAAGTGGCTCAATTCGCTTTGCAGTCCCAATGGAAGTTGGAGAAGTTCAGGTCCCAGCTCTGCATGGGGATGAACTCGTAGCCCTTCAGGCATTTGCTGGCGCCGTAACGGCGGTTTGGCGAAACGGCCCAGACGTCAGGCTGCAGTTCGGCGAGCTTTGCCTGCATTTCCTTGTAGATGGCGGTCTGTGCTGAAATGTCGGTCTCGCCTCTGGCCTTGTCGATCAGCGCGTCGATTTCCGGGTTCTGCAGCCATTCCATCGACATCCAGGTGCCGGAGGCCCTGGAGTGATACTGGTTGTAGAACATCGAATCCGGCGACGGATAGCTCGGCGAGATATTGACCTGCGTCGAGGCCGGCGTGGTTTCCGGCTTGGATGACAGCTCGACGATGCGGTTCCACGGCTCCGGCTTGATATCGAGCGTAATGCCGATCTGCTCGAGATTGGCCTGCATCAGCAGCGCCACTTCCGCCTCGAAGGCGAGCGAAGCGACGTAGCTATTTACCAGCGTGATGTTCTGGCCGGCATATTTCGACTTTGCCAGCTCGTCCTTGGCCTTTTCGAGGTCGAAGACGCCCGGCTCGACACCGTCGTTATGAGCGTCCTTGAAGGCGGTCGAAAGCGGGCCGGTCATGTCCGTGCCAGGATAGATCACGTCCTGAATGGTCTTGTAGTCGGTCGCATAGGCAATGGCGCGGCGCACATGGACGTCGTCGGTCGGGGCAACCTTGGTGTTGAGCTTAATGACAAAGCCGCCGGCCGTGCGGGTCTGGATCAGCTTGTAGCCCGGCATCTTGCCGATCGCTTCATAGGTATCGTTGCCGAGTCCGTGCGAGGACAGGCCGAGCTCGCCCTTCTCGGCCAGCGCCTTCACTGTCGCGTCGTCGCTGGTCTGGACGAAGCGGACTTCGTCGATCGGCTTGCCCCTGGTCCAACCGCGGAAGTAGTCGGCATTGCGCGCAATGACCATGTCGGCCGAACGGTTGTAGCTGGCCAGCTTGTAGGGACCGGAGCCGGCAGAGTGCTCGCCGACATAGGCTTCGCCCCACTTGTCCTCGGCCTGGGTATTGCCTTCGATCAGTTTCTGGTTCAGTGCCATGAACAGCGGCGTGATCGACATGAACGGCGAGAACTGGCGATCTAGCTTGACACTGAAGGTAACATCGTCAGGCGCCGCGACGTTTTCCGGCTTGATCAGTCCGACGATCAGGTTCGAGGGACCCTTGTTGATGCCGAGTAGGCGCTGCACTGACCAGACCAGATCGGACGCCTTGACTGGCGTGCCGTCCTGGAATTTCACGTCGTTGCGCAAGTGGAACGTATAGCTCAGGCCGTCGCTGGAAATGTCCCAGGATTTGGCGAGATGCGGGACGATCTCGCCCGATGGGCTGACCGTGGTCAGGCCGTCATACATGTTCACGATCGCCATGTAGCCGGTGTAGTCCGTAACCTTGGCCGGATCGAGCGAGCTGAAGATCTGCATCGTGTTGACGGCGATCGATACCTTGTCGTCGGCCGAGAACGCCGCTGCCGAACTCATCAGCAGGGCCATGCCGGTGCCGAGCGCAAGTGCGGCGATGCGGGAAGTCTTGGAATAGGCTTTCATGCGAGTTCCTCTCGTGATGCGGACACGTCCGCTTATGGTTAGGCAGCCTGGCGCACTGCGGGTGGCAGCGGCGAAAAGGTGATTTCCGGGTAGCCGAAGGCTTTCGGTCCGACGACTTCGAGCGCCTGGGCGCTGCGCAAGAGATCGTGGCAGGGGACCGCCAGAACCGCGACCCGCTGGCCGTAGCGCAGCATTTCCGTAGTGATCGGGTAGCCCGTATCGACATCGAGCAGCACGATCAGGTCGGGCACGGTGACTTCGACCTTGCCGTTCCGCCGGAAGATCAGGAATTCGTTCTGGATTGCGACGCCGGCGGTCTGGCCGACACAATCGTCGAAACCTGCAAGTTCGAGGTCGCCGACGGCAAAGCCGCCGCGCAGATGGCGCTTCAGATCGGTGATCTTGCCGTTGAAGATGCGGCGGCCGCCCTCGAGTGCGCAGACAGCGGCAATCGGATCCTCCTGCACCTTGCGGGCCTTGATGACCGCCTCGCCGATGGCAATCGCCTTGGTATAGCTTTTCGGAATGCCGTAGCGATGCACAAAATGCGCCTGCATCGGTGCCGTCGCCAGCATCGCGCCGCCGCCCTGCGCCACCACGCAGGCACGCGCCATGCGTTCGTGCCAGACCTCGGAAACGGCATGGCTGAAGATCACGACATTGCCATGCAGGTCGCACATCACAGACGGCGTCGAGCTGTGACCGTAGATGGAAAAGGTGGTCATCTGCATTTCGGGAAAGGCGCGTCCCATTCCATCGCAATCGAGAATAGGCAGCCCGCCGAGTGCCGCGGTCACGAGCGGGTTGATGGCATTGGCGCCACCGATTTCCTCGCATACCATCGCGTCGATCGGCGCGCGGATCAGATCTTCCATCGCCCGCAGACAGCGCAATCCTTCGCGCCCCTCACGCAATCGTTCGACGCCGACCACCGGTGCACCGATGCCGCCGATCGACATGCAGAGCGCATCCGGCTCGATCTGGTCGGTGGCCAGCACCTTCATCTCGTATCCGGCCTTCATCGCCTCAAGCGCCAGCAGCTTGCCCTGATAGGGATTGCCGCCGCCGCCCGTGCCGAGAATACCGGCACCGATTTCCAATGCATCGAGATCTTCCACCGTCAGCGTGCGCACGGCAGCCTCGTCGTATTTCAGCTTGCGCGCCTCAGGCATCGTGGCCTCCCATTTCTCCGACGACTTTCACATGAATGCGGGTGGCATTGCCCGGCAGGTAGGCCAGCGGCGTGTCCTCGCGCTCGATGACCTCGAGTGTTTCGGCCAATGCGCCGGCGGCAATCGCTTTCTCCCGGGCTTCCGCCTCGGCCACGGCCAGGGCGCTTTCGCGGGTCCGCCCATCGATCAGCGAGAAGACACGGTCGGTCTCGCCGCTGATTTGCGCGATCGCAGCGCCGACCGCGTTGGCAACGGCGAAATTTTCCGGGCGAATGACGTCCAGCTCACCGATGCGGTTGGGCATCAGAATCGAACCACCGCCGACGGCAATCACTGGAACTGGCGTCGAGGAAATGCGGCTGCGCTCAACGCAGGCTTCCAGCATGGCATTGATCTTCGCGGCAGCAGCATCGACCAGAGGCCTGGCAAGGCTTGTTACGAAGGCCTTCTCACCGACATCGGCCTTGCCCGAGGCAACGGCGATATCGGTCGCGGTCAATGTCTTGCCGCCGAAGCACAAGGCGTCCTGGCGGAGCCGGTAACCGACCGATTTCGGCCCGACGACAATGCCGTTATCGCACTGGACGACCAGAGAGCCGCCGCCCAGCCCGATCGAAAATACGTCGGGCATGCGGAAATTGGTCCGCACGCCGCCGATATCGACCGTCATCGATGCCTGGCGTGGAAAGCCGTGCGACAGCGAGCCGACGTCCGACGTCGTGCCGCCCACATCGACGACCACCGCATCTTTGATGCCGGTGAGGAAGGCGGCGCCACGCATCGAATTCGTTGGGCCGGACGCGAAGGTGAGGACCGGGAAGGCACGCACGACATCGGCAGCCATCAGCGTCCCGTCATTCTGGGTGATGTAGAAAGGGCAGGTGATGCCAGCGGCAACCAGCGCCTTGCCGAAAGCGGCGACCGTGCGGTCGGCCAACGACAGCAGGCTGGCGTTCATGATCGCCGCGCTTTCGCGCGCCAGAAGACCATGACGGCCGATATCCTTCGACATCACCACCGGCAGGCCGGGGCAATGCTGCTGCAGGATGTCCTTGGTGCGGACCTCCATCGCATCGTTGATGCCACTGAAGACGCAGGTGACGGCAGCTGCCTTCAGACCCTTGGCACGGATATCACCGGCAATGCGGACAATCTCATCCTCGTCGAGAGGCGAAAGCTCGCGCCCATCGAACTCGTAGCCGCCACGGACCTGATAACCGTGATTGCCGACGATCTCGCGTACATCGTCCGGCCAGTCGACCATGGGCGGCAGCCCGGCGCCCGACGGCAGGCCGAGCCGGATCGCGGCAACTTCCTCCATATGACGGCGCTCGATGACCGCATTGGTGAAATGCGTGGTGCCGATCATCACGGCAGCGATCCGCTGCCGGTCGATGCCGGAAGCCGTGATCACCGCCTCCAGCGCCTCGATTACGCCTGACGTCACATCCTCGGTGGTGGAAGCCTTAACCCCCGCCAGAACCTTTTTCGCGTGCAGGACAACGGCATCCGTATTCGTGCCGCCGACGTCAATTCCAACCCGATACACCTCAGGCTCCTCTTCAATCAGTCGTCTTGACGAGAAAGCGCATGCGCTCTTCCTCGGTCACGACAGGTTTCAGGCGCTCCTCCTCGTCACTGACGACCGGGATCGCAGCGATTAGCGCGCGTGTGTAGGGATGTTTGGGTTCGGCAAAGACCTGCGCGGTCGGCCCCTCCTCGACGATCTCGCCGCGCAGCATGACGGCGATGCGCGAACAGAAATTCCGCATCAGCGACAGGTCGTGGCTGATCATCAGGTAGGTAAGGCCGAGATCCTTGCGCAGTTGCAAAAGCAGCTCGATCACCGTCTTTTGCACCGAAACGTCGAGCGCCGCCGTCGGCTCGTCGAGGATCAGGATTTTCGGTTCCGCCGCGAGCGCCCGGGCAATCGCCACACGCTGCTTCTGGCCGCCTGAAAGCTCATGCGGGTATTTGCCGAGATAGGATTGCGGCAGGCGCACCAGATCCATCAGCTCGTTCATCCGCGCTTCGCGCGCGGCCCCATTGAGCCCGATCGACTTCAGCGGCACGCTCAACGTCTGCCTTGCCGTGCGCTTCGGGTTTAGCGAGGTGCCGGGGTTCTGATAGACGATCTGCGTCAGGCGGTTGCCCTTCGCGGGTGGGGCATTGATCGTGACGCGCCCGTTCGTTGGCCTGGAGAGTTCCATGATGATCCGGGCAACGGTGGTCTTTCCGGAGCCGGATTCGCCGGCAAGGCCGAAGACTTCGCCCTCCCGTAGGATGAGATCAACGTCGCGCACGGCATGGTAACCATTGCGGCGGCCGAAAATCTTGTTCAGTTTCTCTACCCTGATGATCGGCAAGCGGGTGCTCTGCGGCAGGTCGATCACGCGGGGGCCGTAAAGGGCCGGCACCGCATCGAGCAGCGATAGGGTATAGGGCTGCTTCGGGCTGGACAGGATCTCGGCGCATGGACCGGTTTCGACGATGTCGCCATGGTGCATGACGACGACCCGGTCGGCGACCTTGCGCACCACGCCGAGGTTGTGGGTGATCATCAGGAGAGCCATGTTCTCCTCGACCACCAGCTGGTTGATGAGATTGAGGATCTCGTCCTGGGTGGTGACGTCGAGCGCCGTGCCCGGTTCGTCGGCGATCAGCAGCTTGGGCTGGTGCAGAAGCGCAAGTCCGATCAGGACACGCTGCCGCATGCCGCCGGAGAGTTCGGACGGGTAGGCATTCATCACCCGGTCGGTGTCGGCCAGTTGCACGCGGCGCAGCACGGCCGCAATGCGGGTGCGGCGCTCTGTCTTGGACGAAGACTTGCCGTCGCGCTTGTCGGCAAACCGCATCACGTCATCGAGATGGGTGGCGATCTTGAAGACCGGATTGAACGACGACAGCGGGTCCTGCATGATCAGCGAAAAAGCGCTGCCCTTCAGGCTTTCGCGCTCGCCGCGCGACATGGGAAGGACATCGCGGCCGCCGAACGAAATCGAGCCCGAGCAGATGGCTGCATTTTTCGGCAGCGTTCCGATGATCGCCTTGGCGGTGATCGACTTGCCGGATCCCGTCTCGCCGATGAGCGCAACGCGCTCGCCGGCCGCGACTGAAAATCCGACATCGTTCAGGACCTGCCGCGTGCGTCCATAGGTGGTGAAGGAGACGGTGAGGTTTTCCACCTTGAGAAGCGGTTCGGTCATCACTCAGTTCTCCACGTCGAACATGTCGCGCAGGCCGTCGCCCAGCAGGTTGAAACCGAGCGTCACGTAGAGGACAGCGAGGCCGGGGCAGAGAACCTCCCACCAGTAGTCGGGCATGAACTGCCGTCCGTCCGCGACCATCGACCCGAGGTCAGGGGTCGGAGGCTTGACGCCGAAGCCGAGGAAGCTCAGCGTCGCGCCGAACAGGATGACGAAGGCGGCATCGAGCGTCGTCTTGACGGAGATGACGGGGATGCAGTTCGGCAGGATTTCCCGAAACAGGATATGTACCGGGCCGGCGCCTGCGAGGCGTGCCGCCTCGATATAGTCTTCCGATGCGATTGACTTTGAGACTGTGTAGATCAGCCGTGCGTGCCAGGTCCACCACAGAAGAGTGATGGCGATCATGGCGTTCATAAGGTTCGGCTCGAGCAGGTTCGAGACCGCCAAAGCCATGACAAGCGGAGGCATGGCCAGCATGACGTTCGTCAGGCCGCTGATCAGCCTCTCGACCCAGCCGCCGAAATAGCCTGCCATCAGGCCGAGGACGGCGCCGACCGGCACGGAGATGCCGAGCACGCCAACCACCAGCAGAAGCGAGATACGCAGGCCGAAGATCGTCCGCGAGAAGATGTCGCGGCCTGCCTTGTCGGTCCCGAACCAGTGCGCAATGTCCGGCGGCAGGTGCCGCGCGCGGAAATCGACCATAGCGCCCACGTGCTTGGGATAGGGCGTCACCCAGGGCGCGAAGGCGGCAAGCACGAGCACGGAGAGAATGATCAGGGTGCCTATCACAGCAGCCGGATTGCGGCTGAAACGATACCACATCATGTAGCTGGCGCTGAGCCCGCGATCGGACGTGTCGAGCATTTTCATATCGGTCATCAACGTGCCTCCTTGCGGCGCAGGCGCGGGTCGATGATCGTGATGAGGATATCGACGATGAGGTTCGCAATGATGAAGAACAGGCCGGCGACCAGGACGACGGCCGTAACCGCGTTCAAATCCTTTTGAAGGACCGAGGTCAGGCCGTAGGAGGCAAAGCCACCCCAGGCGAAGACCATTTCGATGACGAAGGCATTGCCGATCAGCGAGGCGAATTCGAGCCCCATGATCGTCAGCGGCGCAATCGATGACAGTTTCAGCAGGTACTTGAAGATGATGACCCGTTCCGGCACGCCGAAACTTTTGAGGGTCAGCACGTGGTCCTTGCGCTGGTTCTCGATCATCGCCGAGCGGGTGATGCGGGTGACCTGGCCGATGCCCGCCATCGACAGCGCAAAGGCCGGCAGGATGAGATGCTGCAGTGCATTGAGAGTGACGTCGAGCCGGCCCGCCAGAATCCCGTCGAGCAGCAGCAGACCCGTCGGGCCGCCGGCCCAGCTCATGTCGTGATCGAGCCGGCCGATGATCGGCCAGCCGGACCGGAGACGCGCCGCTATCAGCTGCAGAGTGATCGCAAACAGAAAGCTCGGTATGATCACGCCGGTCAGGGAAAGCAGGCGTCCGACATGATCAATGGCGCGATCGCGGGAATGCGCCATCACCACGCCAAGCGGGACGGCTACCACGAACATGAAGACGACGGATAGGAGGACAAGTTCCAGCGTTGCAGGCACGGTCTGGCCAAGGTCGGTAATGACCTGCCTTTGAGAGACCAGCGACATGCCGAGATCGCCCCGCAACGCCTTGCCCGCATAGTCGAGGTATTGAACCACCAGTGGCTTGTCGAGACCCATCTGGAGACGCACGGCCTGAACCTGCTCCGGCGTAGCGGACGGCCCTAGAGCCATACGCGCCGGATCACCGGGGACGACCCGCGCCAGAACGAAAATCATGATCGAGAGCGCAATCATCACCAGCACGAATGTGCCGATGCGGATGAGAATTGCGACCAGTGGATGTTGCTGCATCGGCGGAGAGGTCCTCGTGCATCACTTGCCTGAGATCCAGCATTTCCCACCGCAGCGTCGGCGACAACCGCTCCTAAGTATAGTTTTTAAGCGGCATGGTATAGGTTATTGGCGAGTTTCAGGCTACGGATGGTTATGCAGTCCCTGTTGCCTCGCCCTCAGCTCGTGCGCCGCATCGCCGACGAAACCGCCGGTCTGATCTTTCTCCGTGCGCCGGCCGGGGCCGGCAAATCCGCGCTGCTCCGCATGGTGGCAGAGCATCTCGACAAGCCTGTCTGCACGGCATACCAGCCGCGCATGGAGGACGTCGACGACGGATGGCTGATCTGGGACGTCCCCGTCACGGCGCGGTCTGCCAGGCTTTCCAGCCAGGTTCTGGAAGCCACGCGATCGGTGTTGATCGCTTGTCGGCCGGAACAGCGGATCAGCGGCATGGCACGCCGCATCATGCATCAGGGTGCGGTTACATATGACGCTACCCACGCGGTGTTTGCCGAGGACGAACTCGCAACCTTGGCCGTCTCACACAAGCGGCGCCTTTTGCAGGATTACGCGGGATGGCCGGCCTTTCTGCCGATCGCGGCGCGGCCAGATGATGCCGCCTGTGTCGATTATCTGCGCGAGGCCTTCCTCTCATCCCTGTCTCCGGCCCAGACGGCCGAACTGTCGATCTGGCTGGAGGCACCCTCGGTGGCGTCCGCGGGCGATTGGAAGGCTTTCCTCCCGCCGCTTCTAGGCGATAATCCCGAACGGCACTTGGACCTTCTACGCCTACTCGCCGTCGCGGTCAGCGAGCGCTTGACCGCGCTCACCGCCGGCGGTGCCGTCATAGACGTTGCATCCGCGCTCGAGCGAGCTGGGCGCCCGCTTGCGGCAATGGACCTGCTGCTCGACCACGGACACGAGGAGCATGCGGCACAGATACTCCAGCGGGCGCAGGGTCGGGAACTGATCTACCGAAGCAGCGTCGATGCGTTCCAGAAAATAGTCATGCGGTTTTCCCAGGCGACGATCGCCACCAACGAGACGGTGCTGTTCGCCGTCGCCCGTACGCTCATGAAGCAGGGAGAATTGTCCCGCACACGCCACCTGGTTGCCAAGCACCTTGGACACGATTACCTCGATCCGCTCAAAGTACTCTCCCTCGGATCGCGGTTCTCGTTTGCAGCGCGCACCTTCAGGCTCAACCTGATGATCAGCGAGGATCTGACGCCAAGCGACGCGATGATCACCCGTCTCGGCGAGTTCATGGCGGATTATCCGCTCGGCGACGATGGACGATGGTCGGGATACTACAATGCCATCCTCGAGTTCGAGATCCGCCGGAGGAATTTTCGCGAGGCCGAGGCCGCCGCGACACGGGCGCTCATCTATCTACACAAGGGGGGCGGGCAACCGCTGTTGGAGTTCTTCATCCATTTGCACCAGGTCGTGCTGCGGCTGATGAGTGGCGACGCCCTGCTAGCGCGCCGGGCGGCCAAAGATGCACGTGCCAGGCTCGAACAGGTCCCACACGAGGCGATCCAGGAATTTCGCATGCTGCGGCTGGCGGAAGCTTGCCTCGCCTATGAGACCGGGCGGCCGCGCGATCTGCTGGAGTTCGTCCAGAACGACTTCGAGGCATTTGCTGCCGCAGAGATCTGGCCGAGCCTGATGCAGTTTGCCCTGCGTTACGCTTCGCAGGTGCTTGGCGATCATTTTGCCATGACAATCAGGCCGGGTTTTCTGGATGGCCTGTGGGTTCATCTGTCAGAAGGATTGCAGTTCCATGCGATGATGGAGATCCGTACAGCCATCGCCTACCAGAATGCCAACCGGTGGACAGACGCCGCAGCCACCTTAACTGCCGTGCGCATGCCGCTGGGGCGCAACTGGGTCGAGAGCGCAACCGACGAACTGACGCGCCTCGTCCGGCGAGACGAGATCGCCTATGCAATGGCCTGGCTGCGCGATGCCGTGCGGCTTGCCGCACCTCGCGCTTACCTGCCCCGACAGATAGACGCGCTCATCGCAAACCCGAAGGTCACAAACCGCGAACGCGTAGCTCTGCAGCTATGGCAAAGCTATGCGGCCTATCAGCGGCGAGACAATGCCGCTGTGCGGACACATCTTTTGTCCGCCTTGGAGGCAGCGACGCGTCTCGGCTGCAACGGCGTGTTGTCGGAAGAGCGGATATTCCTGTCGCCGCTTCTCAACAATAAGCGGATCCGGGCTTTTGTGGAGACTTCGCACGATGTCCGCATCGCGCTGTCGATCTTTGCTGCCTCGATCAATTCACCTCAGGCGCGGGCTTTGCACGGCGGCCTGTCGCAGCGCGAGATACAGATACTGCAGCTGGTTGCTGCCGGACTGTCGAACAAACGCATCGCCCACACGCTCAGTATCTCCGAGGTGACGGTGAAATTTCATCTTGGAAATCTTTTCAGGAAGCTGGATTGCAGCCGCCGGGCCGAAGCGCTTCGCGCGGCGACGGCGCTCGGATGGCTTTAGCGAAAGTTCCTTCCACTGGCCGCACCTGCTGGTCCGACTTTCGATCGAGCTCCCGGGTCTTGAAGGGAATCGAACCTGCGACGCTTTACCGCTCCTAGGGCTAAGCCTTTGGGCGACCGCTCATTTTAGGGCTAAGTCCTGCCCGTTGCCAAGTCTCATTGACGAACTTGACGAACGTGACGAACGTGACGAACCAGACGATATTAGCGGCAGAGGACTCTGCTATGACCGTTCCAAAGAAACAACAAGCTTGCGATCCGCGAAAAAGCGGCGGACTGGTCGCATCGGTCGCACCCATACACTATTAGCTCCCGGAAAAAGACGGCAAATAGAGCGGGCCGCGATGGAAGAGGTCGCATCAAAATATCTTCAGGCGGCCAAAACTGCCAAGGCGTCGGGAAGGTCGGTCCGGTTGACGATCGTGATCAAGCCGACCAGTTCCGTGCCGGATATGGCGATGGAAGGCATTGCACCGTGCGCGGACGCCCTCGATATTGCGCTGGAAGCGGCACGAGAACGTGGCTCTGAGCGGGTTGCCGATATTCTGAACGGACCGGACATGATGACCGCTGATGATGTCGCTCGCGAGAACAAGGTTAGCCGTGAGACCGTGAACAACAAGCGAAGGTGTCATGAATTGCTTGGACTCGAGGGCCCGAAGCGCGGTGTTCGTTTCCCGCGCTGGCAAACTCAGCGAGCGTGGAGAGCTTCTTCCCGGTCTTTCCCCAACTTGTTAGGGTGATCGGTGATAGGCCGTGGGCCGTTTATCGCTTTCTCCTGCAGCATCATGACGGATTGGACGGGCGAACCGGACTTGAGGTAATCAGGTTAGGCGAGATCGACCGTGTGGCTGAAGTTGCACGCGCAATAAGTGAAGGCGCGTTCGCCTGAGCATGCCGAAAAAGCCCAAGTTTTCGCGATCCGCATTCGCCAAACAGTCGCTTGCGCTCACGGAAGTCGATGCAAATACGACATGGCGGCGTCTCTACCTCTCGAAGTACCCACGCGCACTGGGTTTTGGTTACGCTGCCAGCCGTTTCAGTGACCCCGATACCGCTGCGAAATGCCTCGCCTTGATAGGAATCGAACCTAGCCATCATGATAAACCGCCTTCGTTACCCCAGCGAGGATATGGAGACCGCCAGTGAGGGCTTCGATTTAAGCTCGAAACCCTCACGCTCATGTCCCTAGCGTGTCAGACTTGTGCCAGGCCCCCATCGACGAAGACCTCACCGCCGGTCATGAAGCTGCTGTCCGAGGATGCCAGGAAGGCAGCCACCGCCCCCGTCTCCGCCGGGTCACCCATGCGTCCGAACACCGTCGTCGCCCCAATCGCTTCCATCCCTTCCTCGCCCAAAACCTCCAGCGCCAGCTCCGTCGTGATCGGCCCTGGCGACATCACATTGACGCGGATGCCCGTGCCACGCAGGTCCAGCGCCCAACTGCGTGCAAGGTTTCGGACGGCCGCCTTGGTTGCGCTGTAGATGCTGAACGCCGGCGTCCCCATCACCCCCGTGCTTGAACCGGTCAAGATGATCGACGCCCCCACCCTCATCAGCGGCAGGGCCTTCTGTACCGTGAACACCAAACCCTTCACATTGAGGTCGAAGATCTGGTCGTAGTGCTCGGGCGTAATCTCGCCGAGCGGTGCGAACGACCCAGTCCCGGCGTTGGCGAGTAGAATGTCGAGCCCACCGCGTTCGGTTTTGATCGTCGCATACAGTCGGTCGAGGTCGGACAGATCGGTCACCGAGCCCTGGACGGCGCGCGCCGAGGACCCCAACTGCGCCACGCCAGCATCGAGCGTCTCCTGCCGACGGCCGAAGATGTAGACAAACGCGCCTTCCTCGATGAACCGCTTGGCGGCCCCGAGGCCGATGCCGCTTCCGCCTCCCGTCACTACTGCCGTCTTACCCTGTAGCCTGCTCATGATGTGCTCCTTCATTGAGATTGCACTAAGCTGGCGACATACCTACCCATTGACAAGTATGCACCTTTTGGTAAGTACCTAGAAATGTCATCAGATAATTCAGACCCGACCTCACCGCTGGTGCCGGTTCCACCGCTGGCAACTTGTACCCCCACCCTACTTGGCTTCACCTGCGGTCTCGACGCGACTTTGCGGGTCATCGCCGGCAAGTGGAAACCGCTGATCCTGTATTTCGTTGCCCAAGGCGGCCCGACCCGATACGGCGCGCTGCGGCGAGCCGTGCGCGATGTCAGTGATAAGATGCTGATCCAGCAGCTCAAGGAGTTGGAGGCCGACGGTCTTGTGAAGCGGACCGACTACAAAGAGATCCCACCGCGGGTAGACTACAGCCTCACTCCGATGGGCCGTAGCTTGGCCGAAGCCCTCGTACCCCTCTGCTCTTGGGGCACAGAAAACATGGCCGAAGTCACTCGCCTATTCGCCGAGCGCGACGCCTTGAACAGCCGAAGGACGGAGCCCACGCGGCAATCGGCGCGAATTGAGTAGCAATCTCGCAGGGTATTGCGCCACGTCGGACAACGGCGGGGCTGGTCGCTCTTGATGGGGATTGAACCGTCGGCACGGTAGAGTCGTGCCTGCACGACAGGGGTATCACAGCGTCATTGAGCATCACCCCCTCTATGCGTGCTCAGAATGCTGCGAGACGGGTGAGGAACAGTTGGCGGCGAAGCCAAGCCTCTGTAGAAGAGACATCTTACGCGTTTTTGGCTGTTTCTGCGACGGAGGCAGTTCTTGCGCCGCTTTTTTCGCAAGTTCAAAGTCAAAATCAAAAGACATTTCGGTGCTCGCCCAACATTTGGAAATCTCGAAGATGTAGAACGCAGGAAACGTGCCAACCGCTGCGTGAGGCGGCGCTGGCACGTCGACGTCAACCCTGTCTCCCCCTATTGCGCTTAGGATACGGCCTCAAATCGAATGGATTGCGCGCCTTCCCACAGCGTGAGACGTCCTATCTCGGCGAGTTTGTCGAGATTGGATGTGATTGTGATGAAGTGATTGCCGGCCAGTTGCCCCATTTTCGATGAAAAATCGACGCCTCCGTAGGCAAGCAGGATTTCCGTTTCGCTAATGCCTCCCGGGTAAAGGATGATATGACCAGGAGCCGGATGGCTTGTGTGGTTCTCATAACCGACGCCGAAATTATGGTCGCCAAGCGGGATCCAGACGCCCTCGCCCGACCAGCGAACGTGCACGATTTTACCATCAAATGGCATCTGCTTGATGAATGCTTCACAGGTTTTGGGCGCTTTGGCAGTTTCCAGGACAGCGTCGAAGATGAATGGCCCTGCTGTAATCTTCAGTTTCATGATGTCACTCTTGTTAGATTTGAATGCTTGTTGATCTGTCTCGCCGCAGCCTTCCGATATTGCCCGTCGCCCTTGGTGCCCACCAGGACACCGTTTTCGACGACGGGCTTTCCGGCGACAATTGTCGTTATCGGCCACCCGGTGATATTGATCCCCTCGTAGGGCGAATAGTCTGCGCCATCATGCAGGTCCGCATGACGGATCGTCCGTTCGATGGCTGGATCCCATATCGCGATGTCCGCATCTGCCCCCACTGCAATTGTTCCCTTTTGTGGATAGAGCCCGTAGGTCTTTGCATGGTTCGTTGATGTCAGGGCGACAAAGCGCGGCAGATCGATGCGTCCGGTCATGAACCCTTGCGAAAACAGGATGGGAAGGCGGGTTTCGACACCTGGAATGCCATTGGGAATGTGCCTGAAATTCGTGCGGCCTTTGGGATTAAGCTTCCCGTGCTGGTCGTCGTAGCGGAATGGACAATGATCGGATGAAAAGAGTTCGAATGCCCCGGTCTCGATGCCGCGCCAGCATTCCTTCTGGGCTTCTTCATCCCGCGGCGGCGGAGAGCAGACAAGTTTCGCGCCCTCCCAATCCATGCCGTCGAGGTCCTTGGCGGTGAGCGTCAGATATTGCGGGCAGGTTTCCCCGACGACCTTGACACCTCTCGTCCTTGCGCGAGCGATCTCTTCCATCGCCTCGCCGTTCGAGACATGCACAATGACAATGGGAACGTCTACGATTTCGGCGAGCGTCAGGGCGCGATGCGTGGCTTCACGTTCGACAGCGACCGGACGGGTAGAGGCATGAGCGCGTGGGGCAACGTCGCCTGCCAGCTCGTGCTTTTCAATCAGGAACCTGATTGCGTCCTCGTTTTCACAATGGACCATGACGGTGGCGCCCGTCCGTCGCGCCACATCGAGCGTCTTTAGGATCTGCGCGTCGTCGAGGCGCAGGTTCTCATAGGTCATGAAGACCTTCAGCGACGGATAGCCATCGGCCACAAGGGCCGGCAACTCCTGGCCCAGCACAGCGTCACTGGGGTCGGATATGATCAGATGAAAACTGACGTCGGTATAACACTGTCCCTCTGCGAGCGCATGATAGGCCGCTAGCACCTCTCGCAGCGACTTGCCCTTTTCCTGAAGGCAGAACGGCATGATGGTCGTATTGCCGCCGAACACCGCCGACAGCGTTCCGCTCTCGAAGTCGTCCGCCATCTCGATCCCTTCGCCGGAAGGCTGGGAGATATGGACATGGCTGTCGATGCCGCCTGGAAGGACATATTTGCCCGAGGCGTCGATTGCGCGCGCAGCACCCGACAGGCTCTGCCCGATCTGGACAATCTTGCCGTCTTTAATGCCGATATCGGCCTGGAAAACATCCGCAGCAGTCGCCACCGTGCCATTCTGAATGATGAGATCGTAGTCGCTCACAAGCCTGACCCTCAGTGTTGCAGGATTTTGCCAAGGAAAGCTTCGGTCCGCGGATTGTGTTTTCCCGCGAAAAACTCCTCGCTCGGTCGATCCTCGACGATCTCGCCCTGATCGATGAAAATCACGCGAGTCGCCACCCGGCGGGCAAATCCCATCTCATGGGTGACGACCATCATGGTCATGCCGTCCTTTGCCAGTCCGGTCATGACGTCGAGCACTTCGGAAATCATCTCTGGGTCAAGTGCGGATGTCGGCTCGTCGAAGAGCATGGCGAGCGGATCCATCGCGAGCGCCCGAGCGATGGCCACGCGCTGTTGCTGCCCGCCGGAGAGTTGGCTTGGATACTTTTGCGCGTGGTCCGTCAGCCCGACGCGATCAAGAAGCGCCATGGCCTTCGCGTGGGCTGCCGTTTCGCTGCGGCCAATGACAATCTTCTGCGCCAGCATGATATTGCCGATGATCGTCAGATGCGGAAACAATTCGAAGTTCTGGAAGACCATCCCTACTCGTGTGCGAAGGTTCGGCAGGTCGGTCTTCGGGTCGCCAACTTCGATACCATGCACTCGGATCGAACCTTCCTGAAACTGCTCGAGCCCGTTGACGCATTTGATCAACGTCGATTTGCCCGACCCCGAGGGACCGCAGACGACCACGACCTCACCGCGCTCGACGTTTACCGAGCAGTTCTTAAGGACAGCGAACTGACCGTAATATTTGGTAACGCCAGTGATCTCAATCATGCCCGGCCTTTCTGGAAACGTGAGATGGAAAAGGGCTGCAAGGCTCTATCGGTCTCGCGACCGAGAACGAGCCGAGACGTCAACTGGCCGACGATCGGGCCGAGCGTGTAGCCGTTTGAAGTGACGGCATTGAAGAACCCAGGCATTGACGGATGTTCGCCGAGGATTGGCGCGCCGTCGATATTGATGTTCATCGCCGCCCAGCTTCGGATGACGTGAAGTTTGCGCAGAGCGGGAACGACGTGCTGGGCAACCCAAAGGTTCCCCTCAAGGCTCGACAGCAGCGGGCGCGGATGTTGATGGACGGGATCAAGGCCTGCGGTCCAGCCGCCGCCAATGATGAAGTTCCCGTTTGCCGCCTGCTTCAGGGTTAAATGGCGGTCGGCATGGGCGACGAGACACGAGATCAAAGGTGCTGCGGCCTCGGTAACCACCATGTGCAGCGGAGCACCGAATACCGGCACGTCGACACCGAGCATCGCGCCGATCCTTGAAGCGAAGGCTCCGGCTGCATTGACGATCCGTTTTGTCCGCAAGATGCCCCTCGATGTCTTGACCTCGAACCCGCCGTCCGAGGTCCTTATTCCGGTGACCTCGCAGTTTTCGAAGACTTGAGCGCCGTCTCGCCGTGCCGCCTCCAATATATATTGCGTAGCGACGAGAGGGTTGATCTTGCCCTCCTGGGAACAGTAGGCAGCGCCGACGAAGTGAGAAGACAGAGCAGGCTCCAGAGAGCGTAGTTCGTCTTGCCCGATCAAGCGGCAATCAATCCCGGCCGCGCACTCCACACCGACCTTTTCCGCCAGAAAATGCATATGATCATCGGTTTCCGCCACCATGAGGCCGCCTGTGACCTTCATCTCGAAATCCTGTCCGAGTTCGCTTTGCAGCGCGGCCCAAAGAGCGATTGAATCGCGCTGGAGGGGAAGTGTTTGAGCGGCCGCTCCGCCGCCACCTTCGGCACGGGCACCGTGGTCGAAGGAAAGCAGCTGGGCATGAAGGCTTCCGGCATTCCCTCCCGACGCCAGCGAGTTCGCAAAAGCGCGCTCCACCACCACAACGTCCTCGCCTTCCCTGGCAAGGAAGAGCGCCGTCGAAAGGCCTGCAATGCCGGCGCCGATTACCAGCGTGGACGTTTCCGCCACCGGCAAAGCTTGAGGGCTCGCCAATGGGGGCTTTTCCGGCAAAAGTGCGCGCTTGTGGCCGCCCCATTCCGGCTTCTCGACCGCAAGCGCCGCCAACGGAATAGGTCGAAGTGGCATTTGCGGAGCCAGAAAACCGCTTGTTTCGCCCGTGAGGTGTCGTTCCTTCGCGACGTCAGTAATCGCTTTGCCGCAGTAGCGGCTCTGACATCGCCCCATGCCTGCACGCGACAGGCGCTTTAATGTCGAGACGTCCTGCGCACTATTTGCGCTGAGGGTCCTCAAGGCACCGTAAGTCACCCCTTCGCAACGGCAGATCAAGGCATCATCTGGCGGAACCGCCGTCTTTGTCTTTGCATCGTCCTTCGGCGCGAAGACCTGCCAAAGCGCCTCTTGAAACCGTCTATGGCGAGCAAGCCTTTTCGCTGCGCTTTCGTCGGTCTGGGCAAGGAGGCCCAGTTTTCGCGCAATCGCTGCGGCGGCAATCCGTCCTTCTGCCATCGCAACATGCGCGCCGCCGAAACGCGCCGCTTCGCCGACAATATGCACGTTCGCAACCGTTGTCTGACCGTCGAGATCTCGCACGGCCCGCAGATCACCGTCGACGACCTCATGGCCGCATCCGAGTAGCCGGGACAGCTCATTGGAGGATGTGAAATTGCCGCCGATAAGGACAGTGTCAGCATCGAGATTGGTCTCGCCGCCCGGTCCGGCGAAAGTGACGCTCTCCACACACTGCGAACCGTTGATCGAGGTGAGCACGCTATTCCAGTCTATCTTGACGCCCCTGGACCTCAGCGTCGATATCTGGCGTAATCCGTGACGGGCGAGAGCGGGATCCGTTGTCAGAAGCCTGAGGGCTGCCGCAGGCCGAGACCACGGTGGCGGCGCTGCTTCCAGCAAAGCCACTATGGAAGCTCCTGCCTTTCGAAGTTCGTTTGCGACCTGCATATTCAAAGGACCGTTTCCGGCGACAATGATCCTTCGGCCGGGCACAGTTCCGTAGCTCCTCAGCAACGTCTGGGCGGCCCCTGTTGTCATCGCACCGGGAAGTGTCCAACCCCTGACCGACGTTGGGCGTTCGTAGGCCCCTGTCGCGATAATGAGCATTTTCGGCTTGCAGTAAAACGCATGGCCAGATCCATAGCAGGCGATGATAAACGAACCGGCGTCGTCGCGTGCACCACCCCACACCACCGTCGCACTAAGAAATATCACGCCGTGGTCGCGCACTTTCCCTATAAGCGCTGCGCCGGATAAAGCCTGCTCGTCGCCACGCAATCGTTCAGCGGCGCTCGGTGTCGAGGGCTGTTTGAAATACTGCCCGCCGGCGGACGGCCGTTCATCAATGACAGTCACCTCGGCCCCGGCCACAGCAAGGACCTTAGCGGCGGCAAGCCCTGCGGGGCCGGCTCCGACAATGAGAACGTCCATCGTCCTTGTCGCCAAGGACTGCGGCACACTGCAGAGATCAGCAATCTGACCAGCGGCAAGGTCCGGCCGGGCGGCAGGGCGCAGGACCTGCATGTCATCGTCGACAGTGGTCATGCAGGCCCGCTGGCTGACTTTTCCGTCGATCGTCATGAGACAGTCGTGACAGGCACCCATTCCGCAAAAGAGGCCACGGCCCTCGCCTTTGATGCCTCGGGAAAATTCATGCCGTCCCGTCGCCTCGATGGCGGCGGCAACAGACATGCCTTTTTCGGCAAATATCTGCAGGCCGTCGACCGAGAGCCTGACCCGCGCATCGTCGGGCCCCAAACTCTGGTTTATGGAAGCGACGGGCATCATGGAATTCCTCAGACGCTGAACGTCAGACCGAAATCGGCCACCAGCCTCTTCATGGCGGCATCCTGCGCGGGTGGCAACGGTAGGCGCGGCGGACGCGGCAGGCCTGCGCCAAATCCCATGTGGGTCAGCAGTGACTTCGTTCCTGCGACATAGGCCTGGCCCCCGACCGCCTGAATGACAGGCAGCCATTTGAGGTAAAGCTCTCTTGCCTCATCGAACTTTTTCTCATTTGCGACAAGTTCGAAGATCCGCACCATCGGTCCTGGCGCAACATTTGAAGCCACTGCCACCCAGCCCTGCGCACCCATAACGAAAGACTCGAACCCGAGAATGCCCCCGAACACAGTCATATCGTTGCCAGCCAGCCGGATGATGTCGCGCACGCGCGTCACTTCGAGGGTGGACTCCTTGATATAGTCACAGCCGTCGATTTCGGCGATGCGCTTGACCAACTCTGGCGTCAGATCGACGTTTGCGGTCGCGGGATTGTTGTAGACCATAATCGGGATAGTCACTGCAGACGCAATGCTCTTGTAGTGGTGAACAAGTTCGTCATCCGTTGGTGTGGAATAGAACGGCGGAATAATCATGACGCCGTCTGCTCCCATTGCCTCGGCCTTGACGCTGAGGCGAATGGACTCCCGCGTATCTTCCGCTCCCGTGCCGATCAGAACAGGCACCCGTCCCGCGACAGTTTCGATGACGGTCCTCGCCACACTATCGCGCTCTTCCTCGCTGAGCGACAGAAACTCACCTGTCGATCCAAGAGGGATCAGACCATGGATACCTTCCTTGACCTGCCAGTCGGTAAAGGCAGCCAACCCCTTCAGATCGACCGCGCCGCTGGGATCTAACGGAGTAATCATCACGGTGTAGACACCGCGGAACATCTTCTGCATTTGAAAATCCTGGTTCTAGCGCTTCTCGTTAATGGAAAGCCGCGATCCGGCTTGACCGAGACGCTTTTCGATATGGCTCTGGAAGAAGTCCCAGAGTGTTGTGAGGAGGAGGTAATAAATCGCCGCGACCGCAAACAGTTCGAGCACCATGAACCGCTCCTGGATGAGAACCTGGGTCCGGCGAAGGAGTTCTTCGACCGAGATGACGGAGGTGACAGAGGTCGTTTTCAAGAGACCGTTCACCGAATTGCCGAGAGGCGGAACGATAACTTTGAAGGCTTGCGGCATCACGATATAGCGCATGATCTGACGCTCCGTCATGCCGAGCGCGCGTGCTGCCCTGGTCTGGCCTTCCGGCACGGCTTCGATACCGGCGCGAATGATCTCCGCGAGATACGCCGCCTCGTTGAGAGCCAATCCGAGCAATGCCGCCTCTATGACGGTGAACTTGATGCCGAACAGCGGAAGCGCCGTGTAGATCGCAATCAACTGTACAAGAAGCGGCGTGCCGCGAAAAAGCCAGATATACGCCTTGGCAAGGGAGTATGGCACCCGCCGCGACGATCGCCGCATCAATGCAAGGGCAAAGCCCAGAATAAGCCCCGCAATCAACGAGACGACGGTGAGCCAGACGGTCGTGAACACCCCGCCAAGTATAAAGGGGTTGAACAGATAACCGAAGAACCCAGACCAGTTCCAAAGCGACATGAAGACGACCTTCTACAAGAGGTTTGGCGCGACGTGGTCGCCCCCGCCTCATCTCTAAACGATCTTTGAAATCAGTTCAGCGACCGGGGCCTTTGACCGAATAGTCACCCGCGACCATCGGCAGACCGTATTTGTCAAAGAGCGCCTTCAGAGATCCATCCGTCTTCATGTCTTTCAACGTTGCAGACACGGCATCAGCCAAAGCCGAGCTTTTGAATGCGACAGAAACCGGAGCGGGGTAGAGGCCGCTGATTGCCCGTTTGAAGTCCCCGCGAGAATCGTACTCCTTCGCAACCGCGTCGATCGACACGACACCCTGCACCTGGCCTGCCCGCAGAGCCTGGAAGGCCAAGGCGAAATTATCGAACGTCTGGATGGTCAGGCCTTCTTTGCCCGCGTCACGCAGTTCCTTGTCGAGAAGGCGTGTCTTTGTTTCCTCGAAACCACCGATTTCGACACCGATCGTCATGCCGGCCAGATCATCTTTTGCGGTGACGTTTTTCTTCGAATCCGGCGCCACGGAGATGCTGATGGCCTGATCTTCATAGGGGATCATCTGCATGATCTTGGTGCGTTCCTCGGTGAAGAAAATGCCCGTATTGATCATGTCCCAGCGGCCAGCCTGCAGACCCGGAACCATCGCGGAGAATTCGATGCGGACATACTCGGGCTCAAGGCAAAGGCGTTTGGCGATCTCTTTGCCGAGGTCGATGCGCATGCCCTTCAGATCGCCAGTGGAATCGATGAACTGGAGCGGAGGAAGCGTTGGATTGGTCGACATGACGAGCGTACCGGGCTTGATCAACTCGCCTGCCACCACTTTGGGTTCGCAGGACTGAGCGAAGGCAAAAGACGCTGTGATCGACAGGAAGGACGCGGCAAAAACGCTGCGAGAGAAGTGTGAACGGAGCATGGAGAGCCTCTGGAGTTCGGTTCTTTATCGTTGGATCCCGACCGTGCATTCAAGTGGGATCCCACTTTTATACAAAAGTCCCCCGCGAATGCAAGTGCATTTTCATCGGATTCAGTAGTTCGCAAGAACGCCCTGACGGACAACTTCGAGATGATCGGTCATGGCTCGGCGGGCGGCCTCGGCATCGTTGGAGGCCAAGGCAAGCAGGATCGCTCTATGTTCTCGCACGCCCGGCTTAGCGCGAACAACGGGCAGTTGCCGCTCAAAGATCGTTGTGTAGCGTCGCATCTCCCCGATGGTAGCCGCCATAAAGGGGTTGCGGCTCTCGCTTGCGATATAGTTGTGAAGCGCGTCGTCGAACGCCCAAACCACCTCGGGGTCAGGTTCGGGGTCGGCCTCGATCTCGTCAAGCATCCTTGCCAAAGGGTCCAGTTCAAGTCGCGAAACGTGAGGACTGGCGAGCGCGGCCGCAGTTGGTTCGAGCAGCATCCTCATGGTGAGACTGTCAAGGTAATCCTTGAGACTGATGACCCTGACGGAGAGAACGCCTTTTTCGTTTCTGACAAGTAGTCCCTCCCCTTCGAGACGTCCCAGCGCGTGGCGCATGGGAGAACGCGAAACAGCATGTTTCGTCGCCAGGCGGCGTTGCTGGACGACCGATCCCCCCGCGAGCCTGGCTGATAGAATATCAGCCAGCAGGGAACGGTAGGTTTCGTCAGCAAGGCTGGAGTCGCCAACTTCATTCAGACCATCGTCCATCTGCACTCGTTCCAGTCCTTTTCCAAATCGGCTATCATATGTAACAAGTGATCGCGTAAGGAAAGCGCGTTGCCGCGTCGTGCGGCCAACGCCTTAAAGAACAAGGAAATAGCGAACGGTGACAGACGCTTTAGCGGCCCCGGGTCGGAAAATTGCGGAGAAAGGGCAGCATAATCTTGCATCGCTGACCTACAAGGCCGTGTCCGACATGATCCGGCATCGCCGGCTGAAAGGCGGGCATGTCATCGTTGAGGCAAGGCTTGCCGAGACACTCGGGATTTCGAGGACACCGCTGCGCGAAGCGCTTCAGAGGTTAGAGGGCGAAGGCCTGGTTCGCAAGGGTGATGGCCGAAACTACGTCGTGCGACAGGTGGATATCGGCGAGTATCTTCAAAGCTTGAAACTGAGGTTGTTGATCGAACCTGAAGCAGCGGTACTGTCGATCAACGCTATTCCGCGACGTCTTTTGATGAGCGTCCGGCAGGAAATCCACGACCTTTTGGACGCGACTGCGTATCACACAGACGCGCACTGGTTCTCGGACGACAATCTCCATAATATGATCATCGATCATTGCGGCAACGCGGTAATGGCAAAGGTACTGCGGGAGCTTCGGGCGACCACGCGTCTCTTCGAAATCGACCGCCTGAAAGATCGCCTGAAGCCGGACTCCACGGAACACCTTGTTATCATCGAGGCGATCGACCGGGGCGACGTCGAGGAAACGCGCCGGGCTGTTGCCCACCACATCGAAAGCTTAATCGCATTTACTCGAATGCATCTACAAGTCGCCGACCTCTAGTGCGATCAAGTGGACCGAGGAACAAGCCCGAAAATCTCGGATGCCTCCGGTGTGCCCGCAAGGAACGGCCAACAGAGACTTCCGCCGATCCGTAGAGAGGCGACGTGTCGATGACCCGACACCGCCCCCAGTAGCGCCGAAAGACCTCGCCGAGGTTCCTGCGGTCGTCGCCCGGGCGGGCGTCAAAGGTCAGGAAGGTCCCGAGACCGAGTATCGTGAGGGTCTGTTGCGTTCTCGGACTCGTTCGCGTTCGTGCAGATGTCGTGGAGGCCGTCGCCGGCACGCTCGGTTGGCCTTAGGCGTGGGCCTTACCGGAAAAGAAAGGTGTTGTAGCCAGTGTGATGGCTCCTGTGCCCAAAGCACCGATGAAGCCACGTCGGTTGACGATCAGAATCCTGCTGTTCGCTCATGCAATAGTCTCCTCATCTTTTCTAAGCCTGCCTCATGCACGGACCTCGGCGCGCCGCCGGCTGGTCGATCGAACCTCCCAGAAAAGATGCTCGATGCGGATCGGCGGTTCTCGAAGCCGCCGCCCCGTGGCATGGAAGATCGCGTTGCCGATCGCTGCGGCGACCCATGGGTCAGACCACGAAGTCGAAGCGCGCGAACTGACCGTCGCCCGCGGGGCTGATCGTCATGAGCAGCGTTTCATCGACGATCCGGTCGCGTGCATTACTCGGCTCGCCCGGAAAGAAGAGCTGCGTCGTCAGGACATATCCGCCCGGCCGTTGAACCCTGAAATGGAAGTGTCGCGTGCGTCCCGGATACAGCGCCGGCACGACGGTGTTGAACCACCAGCGTCCCTGCTCGTCGGCGAACTGATGTCCCCGCAAGCGGAAGCCCCGACGATCGTACTCGCCGTTTTCATCCGCTTGCCAGATCTCAACGAGGCTCCGCGGCGTTGGGCGACAGCGATCACCGAGGACATAGCCGGCGATGGTGATGCGCTCGCCGCGCGGCGCATCCAGATAGAGATCCTGCTTCAACGGTGAATTCGGCTTGAAGAACGGACCGGCCTCACGGGCGGGCGTGGGTTCATCTCCGTCGGCGCAGGCGCGCGTCAGCGTGTCCGACCCGGAGACATCGGTAACAGATCGTACCTAAGACATGGGTGACAACCTCGTGCCGAACGGGTTGTCGATGGTTTGCAAGGTCCTCTGCTCCAGGTCGATATATCCCAGATCATACTGCATGAAGCTGACGAGCCAAATACCGTCGTCGACTTCCTTGAGTCCCAGTTTCTGTCCTGCCAGCACGGTCGAGATGTTGACCTTCTTGCGGTAGAAGATGCAGATGCGGCCGCAATTGGTCACCAGCGCATCGCGATCGTGGAAGGGGTAGTCGATCTCCGGCAGGCCCTGATAGGGGCGTGACGAAGCGACGTAGAGATCTGCCGGCACCTTCATGTTGAGCGCCTCGTGCGGCCGCTCCTGATTGAATTCGCTGACGAAAGCGTCGAAGCGGGCCTGCTGCTGGAGGATGTTTTTGCCCGGTGGTCTGGTCGCCTCTTTCTTCAGCGTCAGGTGCATGCGCTCATGCCGGCCGTTTTCTTGGGGACGGCCCGGCCTGATGCGCTCCAGCGTGATCCCGAGCCTCAGCCACCACACCGACAGCTTCGACAGATTGTAGAGCCCGTTGGGGCTGGCGAACGGCAAGCCGTTGTCGCTGCGGATCGCCGTCGGCAGGCCGCATTCGGTAAACAGCCGCCGGAACGCGTCGAAGACAGCCCGTTCTCGTGTCGATTCAAAGGCTTCGCAGGCGAGAAGATAACGTGACGCCTGGTCGGTGACCGTCAGCGGGTAACAGTATCGGCCATCGCCGAGCTTGAACTCGCCCTTGAAGTCGGCACACCACAGATCGTTCGGCAGTAATGCCTGTGACAAGGCTGTCCCTTCGGCTCGATGTCGTTGCCGCTTGCGGGCATGGGCGACCAGACCATGTCGATCGAGAACGGCATGCACCGTACTCTTCGACGGCACGCGCACATCGCCGGCCAGGCGCTTCACCAAAAGCTCCCTGATCTTCCTGGCACCCCAATGCGGCTTGCTCTTCTTGCACGAGACGATCATCGCCTCGACCGGCTCAGGCAGCTGGTTGGCATAACGCACCGGCCGTCGAGACCGATCCGTCAGTGCCTCCAGGCCGTCGTCCTTATAGCGATTGAAGATTTTGTAGCCGGTCTTGCGCGAGATGCCGAATGCACGGCACACATCGCTCATGCCTTCGCCCTCTAATAGCCGGGCGACAAATCGTAGACGTTCCTCCATCACCGAAGTCTCTTTCCACGGCATCAACACCTCCCGCCAAAAAGCGAAAAGTGTCACCCATGTCTCCGGTACAAAACGTCACCTATCTCTCATATGTGGACGGCCCCCTCCCTGCAAGAACTCCTATGATGATTTGATCGAGATCGCTTGCGTTCATATGTCCGGCCTGTTGTTGCGCTCGCACATGAACGCTGGCCAAGATGGGTTCCGCGACGTGAGTTCCAAACAGGTCGGCGACCTTCAACGGCCACTGAGAGATACGGAGTGTCCCACGTCTCGGATCGATCGATCACACCATCTGCTCGTTCCTTGCAAGTTCACGCATCAGATCGGCACGGCAGCATCTGTAACCTGCTAACCTAGACCTGACTGATCTCTCTATGCTGCGCAGGCCAGAGCCGGTCGCGAGCATTACCTTTGTAGTCCTCGCCGGTCACCATTATCTTCCAGGCGATCCGGGCGATCTTGTTGGCCAGCGCGACAGCCACGAGCTTGGGTGGCTTGCGCTTGAGCAACTCGATGAGCCAAGGCGAAGTGCTCTTTCCACGTCCCGCTCTTACCTGTTGAAGCCGCGAGGTCGCACCCACGACCAATGTCTTGCGCAAGGTCTCATCGCCGGCCCTCGTAATGACACCGAGCCTGACTTTGCCCGCAGTCGAATGGTCTCTGGGCGTTAGGCCCATCCAGGCGGCAAACTGCCTTCCGGATGTAAACTGTTCCGGGGCCGGAGCTTTCATCGCCAGCAAGACCGCGCCGATCGGTCCGACACCAGGGATCTTTGCAAGACGGCGACAACATTCATTGTTGCGATACCAGGCCATCAGTTTTGCCTCCACCTCTTTCAGGCGATCCCCCAACTGCGCAAATTCCTCAGCGAGAGACGTAAACAGCTCACGCGCCACAGCCGGAACGCTTTCATCAATCATGGTGCGTTCCAGAAGGAGCGGAATATGAGACATGCCTTTGGCCGCCGTCAGCCCGAACTCAGCTGCATAGCCACGAATTGTATTGGCAAGCTGCGTCTGTGCGGCGACAGCGCGCTCGCGCATGCCCACCAGCATCAGCGCGGCTTGCTGATCCGCACTCTTCACCGGAACGAACCGCATCGTCGGACGGCTCATCGCCTCGCATAGCGCTTCGGCATCGGCCGCATCATTCTTGCCGCGCTTGACGTAGGGCTTCGCCAGTTGTGGCGCGATCAGCTTGACCTCATGTCCGAGCCCCGTCAGCAACCGGGCCCAGTGATGCGAAGCGCCGCAGGCTTCGATCGCAATCACGGTCGGTGGGCAATTCGCAAAGAAATCCACCATCTCCTTGCGGCGCATCTTCTTGCGCAAGATCGGTTGCTCGGCGGCGTTTACACCATGCAATTGAAAGACGTGCTTTGACGTATCCATGCCAATACGGATAATCTGATCCACGGACGGCTCCTTCGTTTGAGATCGTTAACGGCTCACTCTGGCACATTTCGATGCCGCTCGGGGGCCGTCCACCCCAACAGGTCGGGCAGCGGCAGCAACGGTGCCTCCTGTCCGAAAGCGATCGCTCCGGCCAGCGGCACGAGCGGCATTGCGAGAAAACCCGAAAGAAGTGCGCGCCTTGATGTCGTCATTGCGGGGCCTCCATTACTCACCGAATTAGAACTGCCAATTGACCGGGACCCAGGCATTGCCGGCATCCGTCTTGAGCATACGGCCAAGGCCAGGGAACGGATACCAGGCGCACTATTACTCAATAGCTGAAATGTCCGATGAAATCGGGGGGCACACCATCCCGAGCAACGCAAGTTCTTTGGGTGGCACATCGCTTGCATCGCGTCCCGCAATCCACTTGCGAGAGGAACCGGCCGTGTATGCGAATATCAACCCGTCGATCGACGTCCGACTGCTCCACACAACCTATCTCCTGCTCACCGAGAGGAGCGTTTCCAAGGTTGCCGTTCTGCTTGGCCTCACCCAGCCGAGTGTTAGCGCATCGTTGAAGAAAGCGCGTGAGGTCTTCGCTGATCCGCTGCTGGTGCGCAGCGGCCAGAAACTCGTTCTGACGGAACGGGGAGAAGAGGTGATGGTTTCGGTCGGCCTCATCCTGGAAGGACTGAAGAACACGCTGAACCGGACCAGCCAGTTCGATCCTGGCGCGGTCCAGAGCCGCATGCGCGTCGCCGCCGTGAATTGCTTCGGCGCCTTCCTCATCCCGCCGCTCGCCGCCAGCATCCGCCAGAAGGCGCCCGGCATTTCGGTCGATTTCTTCGCCCCTTCCGAAAAAATGGACCTGATCGATGAGCTGGGCGCGGGCCGGGTGGACCTTGTGATCGGCAACTGGCCGGCACCGCAGCAAAGCCTGAAATCGACGACACTCCTGCATTGCGATATTGCCTGCGTGGTGCAGAGATCTAATCCTCTCGCCCGGGCCGGCCGGCTGACCCTTCACACCTATCTCGATGCCGATCATGTCTCGCCGACGCCGGGATCGAGCGCCTTCTACAGCCCGATCGACGGCAGGCTGTCGCAACTCGGGATGAAGCGGAGGATCGCGATGTCCGTGCCGGAATATGCCCTTATCCCGGCCATCCTGGCGGAAACCGACCTCGTCTTCACCACCGCCCGGCCCTATGCCGAATACATCATCGAAAACGCGCCGGCCAATCAGCTTCGGCTGATCGAAGCGCCACGGGAATTTGACCAGATGAACCTCTATCTGCTCTGGCATGAGCGCGCCCATGCGAGCGGCGCCAATCAATGGTTGCGCGGCGTAGTCCGCTCCGTCGCCCGCCGTTTCGACCAGACCCTCCACGCCATGCCCGCAAAGGCCGAGCTCCTCGCGGCGTACTGAGCGGGCGATATATAAGCGTGTGTCTATATCTACTATTGACGCTGTAGGCGTTCACCCCGCGATCAATTTTGCCCATGCTTCAGGCAGATCTCTTCAGTGCCGAACAAATGAGCAACATACGCGGAGAATTCAATGCTAATGCACACCCTGCTTCTGGACGGTGCAATCCGTGATCCGGACCACGCCTGTTTCCACTGGGTGGACCGGGGCAGGAGCCTGACCTATGCCGAAGCGGTCGATACCATGGAGCGTGCCGCTGGGGCCCTTCATCATTTCGGCGTCAAACCGGGCGACCGCGTGACGATCTTTGCCCATAACGGCATGGACTATCTCAACATCATGTTCGGCTGCTGGCGCCTCGGGGCCATCTGCGCCCTCGTAAACGTCAAATTTGCCGACGAACTTGCCTATTATTTCGCCGATCACGAGCCCACGGTGGTCGTCTATACCCATGACATGAGGGAGCCGATCCACACGGCGGCGGCGGGCGCGCCAAGCGTCAGGGCACTGATCTGCATGGACGGACCGCAGGAAGGCGCCCATTCGCTGCCCGACCTGATGGCCGCGGCACTCCCCCTCCCCGCCGATCCCGGCAACGAGGATGCGATCGCGCATCTTTCCTACACATCCGGCACCACCGGCAAGCCGAAGGGTGCCTGCCTGAAGCACGAACCGACCGTCCGCGCGACGCGCTGCATTGCCGAGCGGCTGCAGATCACCGGCGCCGACGTCTCTTTCGGGCCGAGCGCGCTCTCCAGTTCCTACCAGCTCGTCGGCAACCTGCTGCCGCAGCTTTCCCGCGGCGCGGCCATCAACGTCATGGGCAAGTGGACCCAGACGACCGGCTTCGATGCGCTGGAAGCGCGCGGCGCAACCATGCTGATCGCCAATCCTCCGATCCTCACCGATGTCCTAAACGAAGCAGCCGTGCGGGGCCGTACGCCATCCAAGCTGCGCATGAGCATGTCCGGCGGCGGACCGGTTCCGCCGACCTTGAAGGCTGGCTGGCATGAAAAGCTGAAGCTGCCGCTCGTCGAAAGCTACGGCCAGTCCGAGCTCGGCGGCTTTGTCGCGCTCGGTTTCCCGAAGCTCGATCCGGCTGATATCGAGACGCGCCGCGCCGGCCAGCCGCTTCCCGACAAGGAAGTGCGCATTCTCAATGCCGACGGCACCGAGGTTGCATGCGGCGCGGTCGGCGAGATCGCGCTCAGGGGCGGCTTCATGTGGGGCTACTGGGGCAAGCCGGAGAAGACGGCCGAGACACTCAAGGGTGGCTGGCTTTGGACCGGCGACATCGGCGCGATGGACAAGCAAGGCTTCGTCACCATGCTCGGACGCCGTTCCGAACTGATCGAGGTCGGCGGCAAGACCTGGTATCCGCGCGACGTCGAGGAGGCGCTCTCCATGGTGCCGGGCGTGCAGCAAGCGGCCGTCGTCGGTGTTCCCGACAAGGCGATTACCACCCGGCCGGTCGCATTCGTACAGGCCGCAGGTCCCGTGGATGGGGAGGAGATCAAGGCGAAGATCGCCGGTTCGGTGCCCTATGACCTTTCCCTCATGACCGTCATCCCGCTCGCCGAACTTCCCATGACGCCCACCGGCAAGATCGCCAAGGCGGAACTTGCCGCGCGTGCAGCCGCGGCCTGAGAGGGGACCAGAGAACATGACCACGAAACTGAAATCGCACTGGTGGTGGGATCACACGACGAAGGATTTTTCCGAGTTCGACATGGAAGAATTCGTCGCCATCCTGCCGATCGCCGCCGTCGAACAGCATGGTCCCCATCTGCCGGTGCGCGTCGACGCAGCGATCAATGCCGGCACCATCGTCCGCACCGTCGAACTGATGGATGACGATCTGCCCGTCCTCGTGCTGCCGATGATGCCGGTCGGCAAGTCGGTCGAGCACACCGCCTTTCCGGGCACGCTTACCTTCACCTACGAGACATTAGCGAAGATGTGGTTCGAGCTCGGCGAAAGCGTCAACCGGGCCGGCTGCCGCAAGATCATCTTCGTTAACTCCCACGGCGGCCAGCCGCAGGTGATGGAGATCGTCTGCCGGGAACTCCGCGTCAAGCTAGGCATGTTTGCCGTCAGCGCTTGGGCGAGCGCCGGCGCGGATTTCTCCGATCTCTACAGTGCCCACGAACTGAAACACGGCATTCATGGTGGTGAGGCGGAAACCAGCGTCATGCTGCATCTGCATCGCGACCTGATCGACATGCAGTATGCCGACGATTTCGTGCCGGTCTCCGTGGAGCTTGAGAATGCGGGCGGCCTGCTGATGCCGGAAGGACGGATCGGCTACGGATGGCAGACGCAGGACGTGCAACCTTCCGGCGCTTGTGGCAATGCCGCCGCCGCTGACGCCGAACGCGGCCGCGAACACGTGGAGCGCAGCGCCCGCAACCTCTTGAAGCTCATCAACGAGGTTCTCGAATTCCCGCTCGACCGCATCACCGACAAGACGATGTACAGGAGCTGACGACGTGATGCACCACCGGACGCCCCATGACGTGATCGGACCGACAAGGGCCGAACTCGTGTTGCGCGACGGCACCGTCCTGGTGGCGGACATCTATCGGCCAGCGAACGAAGACCTCTATCCGGTACTCCTGATGCGCCAGCCCTATGGGCGGGCCATCGCCTCCACCGTGGTTCTGGCACATCCGTCCTGGTATGCGTCGCAAGGCTACGTCGTCGTCGTGCAGGACGTGCGCGGCTGCGGCGAGTCCGGCGGCGATTTCGAGGCCTTCATCCATGAAGCCGAGGATGGCGCCCAGACGCTGGAATGGGCCGCCAACCTGCCGGGCAGCAACGGCAAGCTCGGCCTCTACGGTTTCAGTTACCAGGCGATGACGCAATATCTTGCGCTCGCTGGCAAAGGTAGCCACCGGCCGGATGCGATCGCTCCGTCCATGGGCTCGTGGATGCCGCGCGACGACTGGGCCTATGAAGGCAACGCGTTCCGCTTCGGGGTGAATGTCAGTTGGGCGGCGCAGATGGTCAAGCTGGAGGCTGCCCGCAGCGGCGATGCCGCCACCTACGCGGCACTCGGCGCCATGGGCGATGCCGCGCTGCGCGACTGCCTCGTGGAAAGGCCCGGCCTTTCGCACCTGTGCAAATGGATCGAGGATGACGCGGCCTATTGGGATGCCGTTTCTCCCGGGACCCTGCTCAAGTACGATCCTCTCGACATTCCGGCCCTTCATACCGGCGGCTGGGCGGACTTCTTGCTGCAGGGCACCTGGGCCGCAGACGCGGCCTTCCGCGCCCAAAACCCCGAAACGTCCCACCTCGTCATCGGGCCATGGGCGCATGTCCCCTGGAACCGCATGAGCGGCGGCACCGACATGGGACCGGCCGCGGAGTTTTCGGTCGATCGAGCGCAGGTCGAGTTCTTCGATTTCTACCTCAAGGGCAGAGGCGAGCGGCCCGTGGCCATGCGGCTGTTCGACATGGGCAGCCGGACCTGGCAGAACCTCCCGTCGCTTCCGGATATCTCGGACGAGACCTTCTTTCTATCCTCGTCCGGCCTTGCAGCCGCTACCGTGAGCGATGGCCGTCTCGGCCTCGAACCCTCGGCCGGAGCCATCGACACCTTCGTCAACGACCCCTTCCGCCCGACACCGCTGATCGGCGGCCATCTCGGTACGCCAGCCGGTTTTGTCGACCGCAGCGCCAGCGACAACCGCGCCGACGTGGCGGTCTATACCAGCGCGCCGTTCGTAACCAGCAGGACCTTCGTCGGCGAGGCAAAGGTCGAGGTCGATATCCGTACGCCATCGTCGGGCTGCGACCTCTGCGCGGCGCTTTCGCTCGTCACGCCGGACGGCGCAGCGAAGGTCGTCTCCACCGGTTATGCCCGGATCGAGAGCGCTCAGCAGGCTTCCGCATCGATTTCGCTGCGGCCAGTATGCCTGACCGTTCCGGCGCGCCATGCGTTGCGGCTTTCGCTGCAGGGAGCCGGCTCGCCGGCCTTCGAAGTCCATCCCGGCAACGGTCCCTTCGCCTCCGTGCCGGACATGGCGAAGCGGCCTATCCCGATTTCCATTCACCACGGCGGAACTGCCCGTTCCCGCCTGATCATGCCCAAGGTTTAGATGACGTCGAATAAGCACTACCTCACCCTCGACAACGCGACGGCCATCTACGGCGATTCCGTCGCCGTCAGCGGCCTGACGATCGAGGCCGCCAAGGGCGAACTGCTCTCGCTGCTCGGCCCCTCGGGCTGCGGCAAGACGACGACGCTCCGAATGATCGCGGGCTTCATCCGCCCGAGCAGCGGGCGCATCATCCTTGGCGGCGAGGATATCAGCCGCCGTCCCGTGCATACCCGCAATATCGGCGTGGTCTTCCAGTCCTACGCGCTCTTTCCGCACCTGACGGCGCTCGACAATGTCGGCTTCGGCCTGCGCATGCGCCATGCCGGCAAGGCGGAATGCCGCGAGAAGGCCGCCGCCGCACTCGATACGGTCGGTCTTGGCGCCTATTACGACCGCTATCCCGGCCAGCTTTCGGGCGGCCAGCAGCAGCGCGTGGCGCTGGCCCGCGCGCTGGTGATCGAGCCAGACGTGCTTCTGCTCGACGAGCCACTCTCCAATCTCGACGCACACCTGCGCGCCGACATGCGCAGCGAAATCCGCTCGCTGCAGCAGCGGCTCGGCATCACCACCGTCTTCGTGACGCATGACCAGCAGGAAGCGCTCGCCATGTCCGACCGCGTCGCGGTCATGAGCAAGGGGCTGCTGATGGAGATCGGATCGCCCGTCAGCCTCTGCGACCGGCCGAAATCCGCCTTCACCGCCTCCTTCCTCGGCGCCCGCACCGTGATCAAGGGCCGCACGGAAGCCGGGCGCTTCGCCGCGCCGGGACTGACCTGCGACGGTGCGCCGGAAGGCGCGACGCGTCTTGTGCTGCGCGCCTCCCGCCTCAGACTTTCCGACGAACCTGGGCCGCTTCACGTCTCCGGCACGCTCGTCAACGCGGCCTTCCTCGGGGACACCTACGAAGCCGACATTCAATCCGCATGCGGCACGATCCGCCTCATCGTGCCTTCGGATATGCCGCCGCCGCCCGTCGGGACGTCGTGCAGCATCCAGACACAGCCGGGTGGCGCCACATTCATCTAACCAGGGCATCTAAACGAACAAGGGGAACCTCAGATGACTATTTCGCGTCGCAAATTCAACAAACTGATCGTCGGTGCTGGCCTTGCCGCACCGTTCCACATCATGCGCCCCGCCGCCGCACAGGAGCCCAAGAAGGGCGACGAGCTGGTCGTCGGCATCTGGGGCGGCGCGCAGGAGCGCATCGTCAAGGAATATGTCGAAAAACCGCTGGTGGAGAAATACGGCTGCAAGATCAGCTACGTTCTCGGCGGCACCGGCGACCGCCGTGCCCGCGCCTATGCCGAGCGCGGCCGCCCAAGCTTCGACGTTCTCTACCTGAATATCTTCGAAAGCCGCCAGGCGGTGAAGGATGGCGTGACCCAGGAGCCGACCGCAGCGGTCAAGAATTTCGAGGCGCTTTATCCGAGTGCGCGAAAGGGCGGCTATGGCGTCGCCTTCAACCCCTGCACCATCGTCTACGACAAGACCAAGGCCTCCAAGCCCATCACCTCGTGGAAGGACATGTGGAACCCGGAATGGAAGGGCCGCATCGCCTGGCCGGACGGCCTCGGCGCCGAAGGCATCTCGGCCCTGATGATGACCGCCCGCGCCTTCGGCGGCACCGAGAAGGACTTCGACATGGTCGTCGACAAGGTGAAGCAGCTGAAGCCCTTCGCCGCCATCCAGGCGAGCCAGGCGCAGCTCTTCGAAATGTTCGACCAGAAGCTCGCCGACCTTTCCGTCGAGTTCGGCAGCTTCACTCAGTCCTACGTGGAAAGCCGCAACCCGAACATCGCGATCGCCGCTCCGTCCGAAGGCCAGGCGCTTGCGATGAACGTCGCTTGCATCACCGTCGGCACGAAGAACCAGAAGCTTGCCGAGGAGTGGATCAACCTGCACCTTTCCGAGCCCTGCATGCTCGCCTATGCCCGCGAGATCTACTATTCGCCGACGGTCAACAACGTCACCCTTCCGGACGACCTGAAGAAGAAGCTCGTCGTCGGTGAAAGCCAGGTCAGCCAGCTCGTCGATTTCGACTGGGATTACATCAACGCCAACCGCGCGAAATGGCAGGCCCGCTACGACCGGGAGATCGCCGGATGAACCGTTGGATAGGACCGGCGCTCGCCGCGCCGGTCACCCTGTGGCTGCTGCTTTCCTTCGCGGCGCCGATGTTCGTGGTGCTCGTGCTTTCCCTGCACGAGTATCCCGACCCCTTCGGCCCAATCTTCATCCCGCCGTCGCTGACGCAATATACCGACATAGTATCCGACGGTTTCTATTACGGCGTCGTCTCCGAGACCGTGCTCCTCGGGCTCGGCGTGACCGTGCTGACCGCGCTGCTCGGTTATCCGCTGGCCCATTGGCTGGCGCGCATGCCGGTGAAGTATCGCGCCGTCGCGTTCTCGGTGATCCTCATCCCGCTGCTCACCAACGTAGTCGTGCGGTCGCTCGGCATCATCCTGCTGCTGGCGCCGGAGGGCCTGATCAACTCTGTGACCGCCCTCGTCGGCGTCCCGGCGGCAAGGAACATGCTGTTCACCCATGGCGCGGTCGCCGTCGCGCTGGCGCAGGTCTTCCTGCCGTTCATGGTGCTCGCGCTCTACGACAACCTGCAGAACACCTCGCCGCGCGTCCATGAGGCTGCGGAAAGCCTCGGTGCGTCTCCTGCCGTGCGTTTCCTGACCGTCGACCTGCCGCTTTCGCTCCCCGGCCTGCGTTCGGGCGCGGTCATCGTCTTCCTCATGGCCTCGACGGCCTACGTCTCGGCAACCCTGCTCGGCGGCAAGAAGGTCTGGACGACCGGGATGCTCGTGCTGCAGGAGGCGATCAAGAACCTCAACGCGCCGCTCGCCTCCGCGCTGGCCATCATCATGACGGTGACGGGACTGATCTTTGCGGCGCTGTGCACGCTCGCGCTCAACCGCATGATGCCCTGGCTGAAAAGCAGGCCGAGCCAGCCGATCAGCATTCCGCGCTGGATCGTGCCGGTGATCGATATCCTCAGTCCGATCGTCTCCAAGCTGTTGCTCGCCGCCGCCCTGCTGCTTCTCCTCCTGCCGCTCGTGCTCGTCTGCATCCAGAGCGTCAACGACGTGCCACAGGCGACTGCCGCCGGCTTCCGGGGCTTCACGCTCAAATGGTACCAGCAGGTCTTCTTCGCCGGCACCTATGCGGACGCTTTCTGGGTCTCGGTACAACTCGCCCTGACCTCGATGCTCGTCGCGATCGTTCTGGCCTTGCCGGCGGCCTTTGCGCTCGGCCGGTTTCCGTTCAAGGGCAGGTCGGCGCTGCTCGCGTTCTGGCTGCTTCCGATGTCGCTGCCGCATGTGGCGATCGGCGTCGGCATGCTGCGGCTGCTGCAGCTCTATCTCGTCATCCCACCGTTCCTGGGCTTGGTCGCGATCCACGTGATCGTCATCCTACCCTTTGCCATCACGCTGTTGACGACCTCCGTCATGGCTCTCGACCGAGCACAGGAAGAAGCGGCGGCAAGCCTCGGCGCAAGTCCCGTGACACGTTTCTTCGTGGTGATCATGCCGGGCCTCGCGCCGGGTCTGTTCGCGGCGGGCATCATCGGCTTCCTGCTGAGCTTCGGCGAGGTGACGGTGACGAGCTTCCTGACGACCGCCCGCCTCACCACGCTGCCGGTCAGGATCTATGCGGAATCGACCTTCAGCCTGGAGCCGACCGCCCATGCGATTTCTGCGGTGTTGATCCTATTTACGGTGATCGCGCTGACCGTGGTGGGCAAGGTTGTGCGTCTCGATCGCCTCTATGCCAGATAGGACTGCCCGAATAAAAAGATGCTAAGGTGATCCCCGGGGATCGGTGCAGCAACGGTTTATCCGATCGCTAATGGACTGCGCCTCTTAGGTTGGACACTGATCGGGCTGCGGTTCTACCCGTCTGCCGGATATGAAGAGTGACGGACCAGTTTGCGGATAAGCGACAATGTCGCTGATCATGACCTGAGGCTCTGGCTCTTCGCTCAGCGACTTTGTCATCTTAGACAACGCCGCGTGCGCCCATTTACCCTCATTGAGATTGACCGCGTAGTCTTCACCCCTGGTAGCGGAGTAAAGCACTCGGCCAACCTCATCGATGAGGCAGATGTCGGCCAGACCCTGAGGCTTCATCGTTGAAACGAAACCAGCGTAATACTGCTCGTGCATGCGGTCATAGGTGCTGCCGCCGCCCTTAGGACGTTCGATGGCCGGCTTACCGTCATTCGTAGGCTTGGCATACGCATCGCGCATACCGATAAGCCGGTCACCTGCGACACCCTTCAAAGCGAGGGCGAAATTGCGCACAGCAGACACCACCGTTGGATCCGAGGTCTGCGCCGCGAGGAGTTTCTTTTGATCGTCGAGATAGGCCTGAACGTCGACGGCTGCCCTTGCCGCTGAGCTGGACAAAGTTCTCGATGGTTCCGGCCCACGACCAGCCGGCCATCGCTCGGACTGCCGCAGCGCTGCACTTGTCCACGCGCCAGGTTTACAACCTCGTCGCACGCTATCGTGCCGACCGGACGGTAACAGCCTTACTGCCTCGCGCCGCGAAAACACGCCAGAAACGGCTTGACGCCAGGATCGAGGAAATCTTGAGCGCGACGCTACGCGAGAAATGGCTGACGCTGGAGGCGCCGCCACTTGCTCCGGTCGTGGCCGAAATCCAGGCTCGCTGTGAAGAGGCGGTCTTATGCCGCCGTCTTACCTCACCATCGCCCGGCGGCTTCCGGCGTTGTTCACGCCTGAGGAGATCGCCAGGAAACGATCGGCCAATCCAAAGCACCTGCTGCGGCTGAAGCCCCGGCCAGGCTATATTCATGCGCCGCATCCACTCGATGTCTGCCAAATCGACCATACGCCGACAGACATCAATTTTGTGGAGGTCGTCGACGGCTGTCGTTTTGCAGCTAATCGTAAGACTCTCACTTCAATAGTTTCAATATGATAGCGCGGCACTTAATTTGAGACGAGGCAGTTAATGTGAGATTTCGGTTTGGATTTCGGCACTGAATGTGAGAACCGCCGTTGTGAATAAATTGACTGTCTTCGGCGGGTCTTCATCAGCAAATCGCAAATATCACAAAAGGTTACTGCCCCATCTGAAGGCGTTAAGCGCCGAAAATCGCTTTAAAGAATCTCACGTTAAGTGCCGTAGCTCGCCGGAACGGCCGCATTCTTACAATTAAGTGCCAAACGACACCTGCCTGACACGGCGATGGGGACGGATTGGTAAGCGTGGTCAGGAGAAGCAGCATGTTTTCGAACGCGAGGAGGAAGCGGTTCGACTGTTCCTCGACTTGGTGAAACAAAAACGTTCTCGGGGCTATCGGCCACCAACGACCCTCTGGTATTTGCAAAGCTGACCGCGATTGCCTTGCGTCTCTCAGGTTCACGAGGAGGCGCCGCCGAGGCGGCCCTGGTGGCGCGTCATTCGCGCCGGTTCCAGTCGGTCTCGAACGACGCCTCGATCTCGACGAAGAACGGAATCTTGATTGCGAGATTGAGACCGAGTTTCCCCTTGCGGAAGAAGTGACTGATCACCTTGCCGAGGACGCGGAGCCGACGGCCGGTGGCGGTGAGGAATTGAGCGAGCTGTCGCACGGTATTCTTTCCTTTCGAAATGCGGATATCGCGGGGATAGGCCGCATGACGGACAAGGAGGGGCGCACCTGAAAGGCCGAAACGAGAGTGGAGGACCTGCCGGCGACAAAATTTTGGCGCGCGAGGAGCGCAACACGGCGGGGAAAATTCTGGCGCCGGCAGGTTGCGGCGCGACGGACGGGATGCAGCATCCCCGATGTCGATAACAGGAGATCGAAAGGAGAATTGCAGCGGATCGCTCCCCTCAGTGTTGTGAATGGCGGCGGTCCCCAGCGCTGGTGATATGCCGCCCTCAGAAGGGCGGCTCGGCCTCGATGGAACCGTCCTTTTCGGCCAGCATCACGATCAGCTCGGCCTGGGCAATTTCGAGCTCGGCCTCGATCTCGCGGCGCTCGGCGGGCTCAATGCAGGCGTTCAGCTCGGCGCGCAGTTCTTCGATTTGTTGTTCGATCATCGTCATCTCCTTGATGTTTGAGAAAGATGACGCCCGCCGGCGTGGCGGTGGGTCAGGGTCAAGGATCGCGCATGCGACCGCCAGCGGCCGTGAGTGGGGGAGCCGAAATGCGCCAGCATTTTGGAGGAACCGCTCGTCCTTGAGGCTGGCCCGGCTCCACGGCACGATTGGCTCGATATGAGCAGACCCAACTCCCCGTATGGCACCCAAAAAGCTGGAAACGGGCTCGACGCCCGTTGCCTGCTTTCTCAAAGTGGCCTGTTGGCCCCGCCTCAAGCGGCGGGGCCCTTGGCCGGATCTCAATCCCGATTGGGGCGGGACCAGATCAGCTGGTAACCGTCCTCGCCTTCGACCTCGGTGAGCGTTGCGTAGATCGGGGCCGGGAAGCTCAGGTCGTCCAGCTTGACCGAGAGGTAGTCGCGGTCGCTCTCGTTGGAGCGCTTCTGCCAGGCCGCGCCCAGCTCAACGTTGCCGGCGTAGATGCGGAAGTGCGGACCCTTGTCGGAGGGGTTGTCGACGCGGGCGATGCGGGCCTTGACGTTGAGTGCGAGGGTGCGGATTGAGCCGGTGAAGCCGCTTTCGTTTGCGGTGAAGGTGCCGATGGTAGCCATGTCCAAATTCCTTTCGGTTGTTTCGGGCCGCGCCCTTCGCGGCCTCGATGGCTGTCGCAAGGATCGGTGACGATCGGACCGCACCCCGGAGGGGCCGAAACGAAGTGGAGGGCGGCCGGGAGCAGCTTTCTTGGACCGCGAGGAATGGGCGCGCAGCGCTCAGGGGAAGAAAGTTGCGGAGGGCCGTTGCGGGAGGACGATCGAGGCGAAGCCGGTCTCCGATCAGACATGCCTCATCGAGCCCGCGGATGGAGCGCCCCTAACAACCGGAAAGGGACGTGGCAATGGCCGCGCACAGTTGGGCCATAGCGCCGATCTCGGTGCATCTGCAGACCAATCACTCCGGCCTTAGTTCAGGCCGTACCAGGTCCCACGACCCGCTCCATGAAGAGTCAGATGCCCCTGCTCGGTCAACGCCCGAAGATGATCCTTGACGGTGTTGCGGCTTGCGCCTGTGGCCGTGGCCGCGTCCATCACCGTAACGCGCCCACGCTCACGCGCCAGTTCGAGGATTGCGACCGACAACTCCGGCAGGTCGCCCAGCAGGATGCGTTCACGCTCGATCTTGCGCTCGAGCCGCTGCTTTTGGCGCTGCAGGCTCCGGAGGAAAAACTCGACCCACGGATTCCAGTCCTGTTGGTCTGTCCGGATTGTGCCTTGCGTTCGACGAAGCGCGAGGTAATAGGCTTCCTTGTTCTGCTCGATAACGCTTTCCAGAGAGCTGTACGGCACGTAGGAGTAACCCGCCCGAAGGAGGAGCAGAGTGGTCAAGGCTCGCGACAAGCGGCCATTGCCATCCTGGAAAGGGTGAATTTCCAGAAAGACCACAACGAAGACAGCGACAATGAGCAGAGGGTGGAAGGTGCCATCCTTCTCCTGGGCCTGGTGCCACGCCACCAGCTCCGACATTCGACGCGGCGTATCGAAGGGGCAAGCTGTCGCGAAGACGACGCCCAGGCTTCGTCCATCTTCGTCGAAGGCTTCGACATTGTTGGCAAGGGTTTTCCAATTTCCCCTGTGCCGCTCATCTTTAGTCGAGTGAGCCAGCAGATCCCGATGGAGTTGGCGGATGTGATTTTCGTCAAGCGGGATCGCGTCGAAGGCGGAGAAGATTGTTTCCATCACCTCGGCATAGCCTGCGACCTCCTGTTCGTCGCGGCTGGTGAACGAGCCGATGCGGAGGTTCGAGAGTAACCTCTCGACTTCGCGGTCGCTCAGTTTTGCGCCTTCGATACGCGTCGACGAGCCGATGCTTTCGATCGTCGCGACCCGCCTCAGGCTGGACAGCCGATCCGGCGCGATCCGACCGAGCGCTCGCCACGCACCCTTAAATTCGTCAATCTCGGCGATCAACGACAGGATCTCCGGCGAGATGCGCAATTTGGCGAGATCAAGGGCTGTCATCCATTATCCCATCCGTTTCCATCCAAATGGGATATGGCACAACGGACTCCATTTTTCCATCCATTTTCACCCAATAAGGGAAAACGACGGGAAAAGCCTCAGCGGCAGAGGCTCCGCCCGATGGGCGGAGCCTGGAGGACCTCAGTCGCGGTTGGGGCGCGACCAGATCAGCGGCAGGCCGTCGTCGGAGCGTTACCGTGCCGGAACATCGCAGCCGCGAGCCTTTGCCCTGTCTCTGAGTCAGGCGTCCGCTTTGAACGCGACAAACTCGGGCGCCCGGGCAGTTGCCTCCTGTCATCAACGCGATATTGTCGGACCGCGATTCGTCGCCTGGAGGATCTATGCGTCAGCAGACAAAGCCGTTTATCGTCGAAATCAAGCAATCCCGGAAGCCGAAAGCTACCGATCGGAAACCATCGATCTGGGGGAAGCTCGGCCTCACGTCCGATCCGCATGCCCTCGCGGAGAGAGAGAGCCGGAAGGCCGGTCGGCCGATGCGGGTGACACGACCGACTTTGACGACTCCTACGCCGCCGCTCTCTCGTCGGCCTGAATAGGCTGGAGAGCGTGTAGGAAGTTGACAGCACGCTGGGAATGGGCCGCCGCCTGAAAAATCGCCCGCCTGTCGTCGGAGATAACCTTCAGCCACGAGCCGAGGTAAGACATGGTCCGGCCGTGGCTCCAGTTCCGGCGCGATCCCGAGATCAGCGCAAAGGAAGCAGCTTCCGAGCTCAGCTGGTTATCTGAACAGTCAAGCTGTCTCAGTCGGTTTTTTACTTCTGAAATGCCGAAGTTTCCGCCGTTCTCGGCCATCAGGTGGGCGTGAGACAGATCGGCCGCCGTCGGGTGCGGAAATTGTTCTGCAGCAAACGCCTGTTGGGACCGTTCATTCGGCGTGGATCAGGTGCTGGTGGAGGGGACTAAGATAGCCCCTAGTCGATCGATAACGGCGTCGATTTCAGCCTCGGTTGTTGCCCTGCCGAGGCTGAAGCGCACAGCACCCATACCGATCCTCTCCGGCACGCCCATGGCGGCGAGCACGGGCGAAAGCTCGACGCGGCCCGAATGGCAGGCCGACCCGGTCGATGCCGCAACCCCGTCGAGCCCGGCGAGCACGTCGGCCCCGACCATACCGACGAACGAGACGTTCAGGGTATTGGGCAAACGATGCTCGACATGGCCATTCAACACGACGCGATCGCCGACGTGATCCTGCAGGGTGCGCCAGAAGCGATCGCGGGGGGCCCGGATACGTTCCATCGGCGCGAGGTCCTGCGCCAGGGCGCAGGCCGCGCCAAGACCGACGGCGAGCAGGGCGCTCTCGGTGCCGGCGCGCCGACCCTGCTCATGGCTGGCGCCATGGATCAGCGGCTCCAGTTCGACCCCACGCCGGACATAGAGCGCGCCGACACCTTTCGGCGCGTAGAGCTTATGGCCGGCGATCGTGAGCAGATCGACACTGAGCGCATCGACCATGGTCGGAATTTTGCCAACCGATTGCGCAGCGTCGGTATGAAACCGGATGCCGTGCTCGCGGGCGATGGCGCCGATCTCCTCGATCGGCTGGATCGTGCCGACCTCGTTGTTGGCATGCATAACGCTGATCAGGATGGTGTGTGGCGTGATTGCGCGCCGCACGCCTTCGGGATCGACCCTGCCGGTCCGATCCACAGGCAGGTAGGTCACCGTCGCGCCAAGCCGCTCGAGAAACCGGCAGGGCGCCAGGACAGCGGGATGCTCGATAGCGGTGGTGATGATGTGCTCGCCCTTGTGCCGGAGCGCGAAGAACGTGCCCTTGATGGCCAGGTTGTTGGCCTCGCTGCCGCCGCTCGTGAACACGATCTCGTCGGCCGCGGCGCCGAGCAGCGTGGCGACCTGGCCGCGAGCATGATCCAAAGCAGCCTTTGCTGGCATGCTCGCCCAATGGCCGCTGGATGGATTGCCAAAGGCTTCATCGAGGAACGGTCGCATTGCCGCGGCCACCGTCGGATCGATCGGCGTGCTGGCGTTGTAGTCGAGATAGATCGGGGTCATCGGATCAGAACACCAGCACTTTATCGGCGGCAGCCGTGGCGGCTGCCAGTTCGTTCATCGTACTGCGCCTCGCGCCGGCCATGATGTCAGCGTCGGTCAGGCCGCGCGCATCCATGCACGTGCCGCACAACAGGATCTCTCCCTTTCCGGCAATCACACCCTTCAGCATGCGCTCGACATTGTAGTAGCCGTCGGGCGTCTTCTGGCCGGCTTTCGCCGCCACGACTGCATCAGCCATGAGGAACACTCTCACGACCGTCGCTGGTTCGCTCTTGATGAGAGCGAGTGCAAGGCGCAAGCCATTGTAGCAGCGTTCGGTGCCATAGGGCGGATCGTTCAAGATCAGCAGAATTTGCATCGATGTCCTTCCTTCACAAGATCCGACCTTCAGGCATGGAGCGACTTTCGCGCCTCGTATCTGTCGATCGAATCCGCTTATTCGCCGAGTATGCGGCGCCGTTCCTCAAACTCTTCCTTGTCGATCTCGCCGCGGGCAAAGCGCTCCTTGAGAATGTCGAGCGGCGTGCGACCCGGTGGGGCGTGATGCGGCGGCAATGTCCCCGGCCATGGCCCGCCCAGCCAGCGAACGAGAACGACCACGGCGGCGATCAGCACCGCGAGAAAAAGGATCATGAACAACGGACCGAATATCATGGCGTACCAGCCTCCGCCCCACCACATCATGTGCGGACCCCATGCGTACCGTTCGGCGTCTGACGGCGCCTGCGCCCAGGCTGCGCTCGGCATGAGGACCTGCGCCGCGCTCGCCGCGGCAATTGCTTTGACCAGAACTTTCCGCATCGGTTCCTCCATTCCTGACCGACATCATTCTACTTCGCTGATCGGCTTGGATGCTTGCGCAAGATCAAGGGCGCTCGCCGCACGCTCGTGCATGAGCACTGCAACAATGACGCCAGAGACAAAGGTCAAGGCGGCGATTGACGCGATCGCTGCCGAAAGTCCGAAGCGATCGGCGATGAGCCCTGCAGAGAGCGCGCCGATCGCGTAGCCGAGATCTCGCCAGAACCGATAGACGCTGAGCGAACGGGCACGCCAGGTCGGATGCGAGGCATCCGACACGGCGGCAATCAGGCTCGGATAGACCATGGCTGTGCCGAGGCCGAGAAGCAGGCTGCCGAGGAGCCACCATTCGAACTGGCGTGTCATCGCAGTCAGGAACAGGCCCACGGCCTGCACCCACATGCCGGCGACGATCAATCCCTTTCGCCCCCATCGATCGCTCAATGGGCCGGTGGCGATCTGCAGGATGCCCCAGGTGGCTGGATAGATTGCCTTCAGGATGCCGATGCGCTCGACACCGAGGCCGAAGGAAGCGAAGAACAGGGGAAAGATACCCCAGCTCATGCCGTCATTGAGGTTGTTGACGAGACCGGCCTGCGATGCGGCGAACAGGTTGCGATCCTTGAACGACGTGAGCATGAACACCTCGCGGAAACTGATCGGCGCGGATTGCTGCGCATGGCCCGAGACCTCCAGCCGGACATGGTCGCGCGTATCGCGGACGAGCAGGATCGACAGCGCGGCGCCAAGGAACGCATATCCGATCCCGAGATAGATCGGCACTGGCCGCAGTCCGTATTGCGAGGCGAGATAGCCGGTGAGGAACGCCGTAACACCGACGGCGAGGTAGCCCGCGAACTCGTTGAGGCCGACGGCAAGGCCGCGCGACTTCGGTCCGACGAGATCGATCTTCATGATCACGGTCATCGACCAGGCAAGCCCCTGGTTGATGCCGAGAAGGGCGTTGGCCGCAATCACCCATTCCCAGCTTGGTGCCCAGATGATGATGAACGGGACTGGCAAGCCGATGAGCCAGCCGAGCACCAGAACGCGCTTGCGTCCCCAGGCGTCGGCGAGTTGGCCCGATACGAGATTGGCGAAGGCCTTGACCACGCCGAAGCTGATGATGAAGGAGACGATGAGGGTCGTCGACGAAAGATGGAATTCCTCCGAACCGATCAGCGGCATCACCGTGCGCTCTATCCCTACCATGCCGCCGACGAAGGCGTTGATCACAATGAGCAATGCGAATTGCGGCCAGTTCTCCTTGAGCCCCAGCTTCACAGCTGGGCCGGCAGGTTGCGGGTTTAGAGCTGCGTCCGTCATGTCAGACCGCCACCATATGGCCGGAGTTGGCAGCCCTGGTCCGTGTGGCTTCTGGCGGCGCCGGCGGGATCTCGGCAAGCATGTAGTGGATGAACTCCGCCTCGTCTTCGATCCCAAACGCCTGATTGTGACGCTTCTCGAAGCCGATGGTGGACCCGGGTTTGCCGCTCAAGCGCCTGCCGCAGACGGAGCCGGCATAGGCGCCGGCAAGCACCTCGACATAGTCGGGAAGCGCCTTGAGCCGGCGCGCACTCCGGAACAGGTCTTTTGCACCCTCTTCGGCGTTGACGGCAAGCTCGGTGCGTCCGAGATCGCCGACCATGAGGGTGTGGCCGGTGAATACGAACCATGGCTCCTCAGCCCGCGTGTGGTCGCTCACGAGGAGACAGATGTGCTCGGGCGTGTGGCCGGGTGTGTGCATCACGGTTGCGGTGACGTTGCCAAGGGGGAGGAGATCACCGTCGCGCACTCCTCTGAATGGAAAGGAGACGTCGGCGTGCGCTGCAAGGACGTATTCGGCGCCGGACGCCTCGGCGAGCTGCGGCCCCGTGGAGATATGGTCGGCATGGACGTGGGTATCGATGACGAAGTGAATGCGCATGCCGGCGTCTTCGGCCGCGCGCAGATAGGGCTCGATCTCACCGACCGGATCGACGACAGCTCCTGCTGCCTTGCCGCCGCAGCCGAAGAGGTAGGAGATGCCGACGGGATCCTTGTGAAGGAACTGGCGGAGGATCATGGGCTTGCACTCCTTGTCTCGAAGCGTTAACATTCAATCATTCCGCTGAATGTTCCACTGAAGAGGACCCATGTCAAGCACCGGACCGAAACAAGCGATCTACAATAGTCTCGCAGAGGTGGCTCAAGCGCTCGGTCATGCGCACCGGCTCGAGCTGCTGGAGCACCTCGCTCAAGGCGAACGCAGCGTCGAGGAACTTTCCGCCCGCTCCAGCCTGACCTTTGCCAACACGTCGCGTCATCTGCAGATCCTTCGGCGTGCGCGCCTGGTCGAGACCGAGCGCCGCGGCAAGCATGTGCTCTATCGTCTCGCTGGCGATGTCGAGGTTGTGGCGCTGATGCAGGCGCTCGGTCGCGTGGGAGCGCGCAATGTGGCCGAGGTCAATCGCGTTATGACCGACTACTTCCGCGCTCGCGACGCGTTGGAGCCAGTGTCGCGGGAGGAGTTGGTCTCAAGGCTGCAGGATGGCCTTGTCACGGTTCTTGATGTTCGACCGGAGGACGAGTTCGCGCTCGGACATCTCCCCGGGGCGCTCAATATCCCGCTTGCCGAGCTCGAGCGCCGGTTGGCCGAGCTTTCTGCGGACCGGGAAATCGTCGCCTATTGCCGCGGTCCTTATTGCGTCCTGTCGTTCGAGGCGGTCGCCGCCTTGCGGGAGCGGGGCTATCGCGTTCATCGTCTTGAGGACGGCTATCCCGAATGGAAGGCCGCCGGCCTGCCTGTCGAAACCGCCGCATGATTTTGAAATCGGATCCGGCAAGTCTCATGGAAGAGAAAATAGACGACGAACACCCCAGCGATGCGGTGTGGCCGATCCTGACCGGCAAAGACTACCTTGCTCCATCTGTATTCCGGCCGGAGGCTCTTTTACGCGAAGCGCGGCGCCAGAAGCGTCTACCGCTCGTCAGCATCCCCGCAATCTGCGTGCTCGACCCGGACGGCGATGTGGTGCGGCACCTCAACCGGAAGGGTGTGGGGCGGGTTCACGAGGGTTGGGCCTGTTATCACACCGAGCTAATAATCTTTGAGATCGACGGTATCGGCGAGATCGGGATCGTCGGGTGCGCGGTAGGGGCCTCCTTTGCCGTGCTCGTAGCCGAGCAGCTCTTCGCGTCCGGCGGTAACCTGCTGATCAGCGTCACGTCTGCCGGTCAGATAGCCGATATTGGGCCGACACCATACTTCGTCCTGATCGATCGTGCGCTGCGCGACGAAGGCACGAGCTACCATTATCTTCCGCCGGCGGCCTTCGCCGAAGCCCCCGACGCAGGGCTTCTCGCTCACGTCGAGAGGGCTCTGTCGGGGCTTTCTGGCGTCACTGTCCATCGCGGTGCGACCTGGACGACGGATGCGCCTTATCGCGAAACCGCGATTGCGATCGCGTCCGCACGGGAGCGGGGCGCACTCGCTGTGGAGATGGAGGCAGCCGCCCTGTATGCGTTTGCAACCGCGATGAACCGGTCGGTCATCTGCTTTGCGCATGTAACGAACGCCATGGCCCAGACTGAAGGCGACTTTGAAAAAGGCGAGGCGGAAGGAACCACGGCAACTCTTGCCGTCGTCGCGGCGACGGCACGGGCCTGGTCGGGCGCTGCCATCGCCGCCGAGAAATGAGCAGCTGCGGGGCGCCTATGCGGCGCCCCGGACCTCGTTCCTCCGAGCTTCGCTCTGCTGCGCGTGCATCCAGTCGGCGATCTGCTGCGCCTTGCTCGCGGCGGTGAAGATGGCCCGCTTGTCGGAACGCAGCACCTCGAGCCAGGAGGCGATGTAGCGGGCATGGTCGGGTCGTGGTTCGACGCTGAGGCTTAGATCGGCGCAGATCATCGCGCTCAAGAGCTCGACCGTGCATTCCTCCATGGCGTAGGCGGATGAACCGAACCGTCCGGAAAGATCGCGGCCGAGGCGATGCTTGGCGCCGGAAGCGTGGCCGCATTCATGGAGCAGCACGGCGTAGTACGCGAGCGCGTCGCGGAAGCAGGCAAACTCCGGCATCTGCACGTGATCGGTAGATGGGCGGTAGTAGGCCTTTGATCCGCCGTGACGGATGTCGATACCAAGGGCGTCGCAGAACCGTTCGGCCCGCTCGATCCGCTCGGCCTCGGGCAGCACCAGCATCTCGGGCGGCGTGTAGCCGTCGACCTGGGCGCAGTTGAACACGGTGTAGCCGCGGGCGAACAGACGCCGGGCGGGCTCGTCTCGATCCTCGTCGCCGTGTTGGGCATCCGCCGCGTCACGATCGGTGGTCTTCCAGAACACGACAAGGTGGCCGCGTCCGCCCTTGCGAACCTGGGCTCCGAGCGCCTGCCATTGGCGGTAGGTGCCCCAGATGCCGGCGGGATAGCCGGCCGCGTGCGCCGCAGCCCAGAGCGAGAGGATGTTGACGCCGCGATAAGCCTTGCTTGAGGCGACGTTGACGGGCGTGGTGATGGCCGATCCGTCGTGGTGCCAGGGCATGCGGTAGTCGTCGGCGCCGGCTTCGATGGCGGCGATGATCTGGCTGGTGACGCGCTCGTAGATATCGGTCGGGGTCTCGCGGTTGCGATCTGTGGTCATGGGTGCCTCCTTCAGCTCGCCCTCTCCGTCGAGGGCGAGGCGGCAGGGGCAGACGCGGGAGGCCGGCCCGTCACACCCTGTTCTCGGTGCTGGTGCGGAACAGGGTTGACGGGCTGGCAGCGTCTGCCACACCCGAGCCCTGCCTCGACGGGCGAGTTGAAGGAGGTGCCGACCATGATCGGCGCCCGGAACGGCCCGGATGATGTGCCGCTCTCAGCCGCCGTCGTCTCGTGGCGACCGCTTCAGGGGGACAACCCGGGCGTTACCAGATCGGGCCAGCTCCTGCTGCAGACCCTCAATGACGGCATCCCGCTCGGCGACCTGCAACGTCAGCACCTGGATGTGCTGGGCGGCCGCCAACACTCGGGCGCTTCGTCTGGACCGGTATCTTGGATTCCGCCCCCTTGTATGATCCGATGCTCGAATCGATCTCGAAAAGATTGGACTTGCCAAGGAGCCATGAATGACATTTCTCATCAAATCAGCGGACGCTGAGCCGATGCTGCTCACCGGGCTAGCCGAAGTCTTTCAGGAGATGCAGGGTCATTATCTGGTGCCGTGCCCCTCGCTCGAGGAGATCCTGAAGGGACTGAAGAACAGACCCGAAGGCGCGGAAATCATCGTCGCGATGGAGAACTCTCTGGTCATAGGCTTTGCCGCATACAGCGCGATATATCCCGGTCCCTACCTTCAGCCCGGCCTTTTCCTGAAAGAGCTTTACGTGCGTCGTTCCTTCCGGGGTCGGGGCGTTGGGCGCGCGCTGCTGGCCTATCTGGCGGAACTGGCCCTGCAGCGCGATCTATCGCGCATCGACTGGACCGCCGACGCGAACGACGAACGTCTTCTGGAATTCTACGACGGCCTGGGAGGACAGCGAAAGCCGGACAAGCTCTTCTACCGGCTCGATGCAGACGGGCTTAAGCGATTGACGTCCTAGGATCCTGACCCTAATCCTGCACCGCCCTCGATTCAGCATAGATCCATTGCTTGAACAGAAGCATGGACTGGCTGGTAGGAAGGTTGTGGGGTCTGGTGAACCAATAGCCGTAATCGCTTCGGTAACCAAACCCTCCCGGATTGACGAGACGGCCCGCCGCTAGGTCCTCGGCGATCAATCCGTGCGGAATCAACGCCATGCCCTGACCCGCGAGCGCTGCACGTATGACCATCGTGTAGTAACCGAAGCGCATCGTATGGCGAACCTCAAGCCCGCGCTTTCCATTGAACTCCGCAAAGAACGACCAGTGAAACGGGGTCTGCGGATGCTCGAGCATCACGCCCCTCGACGCCGCGTCAATCGAGGCCGACTCGCCAAGCTTCTCCCAATAGGAGGGCGCGCTCACCAGACGAATGTCGCGGCCGAACAGATATTCACCTTCCTCATCGTCCACCGGAGTGACGACGAAGCGAACCATCCCGTCGGGCACTTCGGTCTGCGTCTTCGATACAAAGGTCGTGAACTGCACTTCGATTTCAGGATGAGCCTCCGTGAACTGCACAAAACGTGGCAGCAGCCAGCGATCGCCGAAGATCGGAGGCACCTGAAGACGAAGAACGCGAGGGCCAGGCTTGAGGCGCGCAACCTTCAGGGCCGCATCTTCCATGGCCTTGATGGCCGTGCGCGCGTGCTCGATGTAGATGGCCCCAAGTTCGGTCGAAACCATGCCGTTCGGCGTTCGTGAGAATGCCGGGCCGCCAATCATCTCCTCAAGTCCGATCAACTGCTTGCTGACAGCGCTTTGCGATAGCGCCAAGGGCTCGGCCGCCGCGCTCGTCGATCCTCGCTCGGCGACCGCCAGCAGCACCTGCAATGCTGTCATCGATGGAAACTGCTTACGACCTGACACCCTGGCCTCGCATGCGGTTTAGTCGAATCCAGACTAAGCGCCGAGCCTACAACTGGCTAGTCGTTTTCTTCATAGGTCAAGGAATTAACTTCGCTTGCCCCAATTACGACCACATGTGAAATTTGCCTAAATTTTTGACAAAAAAGGAACAATCATGTCGGAGCCGACACAGCTCTGGGGTGGACGCTTCAAGTCCGGCCCTTCCGAAGCGCTTGCAAATCTCTCCCGCGCTCATCCATCCTATTTCCGGGTGTATCGCGAAGACCTGGCCGGTTGCCGGGCGCACGCCTCCGAACTCAAGCGCGCCGGCGTGCTCAACGAGACGGAGTTTGCAACCATCCGAGGCGCACTCGACCAGATCGAAATCGACATCGCCGATGGGCGGGAACAGCCCATCGCGTCCGATGAGGACATCCACACCTTCATCGAGCGATTGTTGATGCAGCGGCTCGGTACACTCGGAGGGAAGTTGCGGGCCGGCCGTTCGCGCAACGACCAGACCTCAAACAATACCCGCCTCTACCTGCGGCGCATGGCCCGCGAACTCTCCCGCGGGATCATCTCGGTCGAAAAGGCCCTCGCCTCCCAGGCTTCCAGACACACCGAAACGGTGATGCCGGGCTTTACCCATCTTCAGCCGGCCCAGCCCATCGTACTCGGCCATCACCTGATGGCGCATGCCCAAAGCCTGTTGCGTGATCTGGAGCGTTTCGAGGATTTCAACCGGCGCTTCGACCGCTCGCCTCTCGGCGCTGCAGCACTTGCAGGCTCCGGCATTGCCTGCCGCCCCGATCTCTCGGCGCTGGAACTCGGCTATTCGGCAGCCTGCGAAAACTCGATCGACGCCGTATCGGCTCGCGATCATGTCGCCGAATTCCTCTTCATCTGCTCGCTGGCGACCGTCAGCCTTTCACGCATCGCCGAGGAAATCTGCATTTGGGCCTCCAAGCAGTTCAGCTGGGTGAAGCTGCACGATTCCTATTCCACCGGCTCCTCCATCATGCCGCAGAAGAAGAACCCCGACATTGCCGAGCTGACGCGCGGTATGAGCGGCACGCTGATCGGCAACGTCGCCGGTTTCCTGGCAACGATGAAGGCCATGCCGCTCGCCTACAACCGCGATCTCGCAGAAGACAAGCGTGCCCTGTTCGAGAGCATCGACATTCTCGAACTCATCCTGCCCGCCTTCGCCGGAATGGTGGAGACGCTGGAATTCGATGTCGCCAAGCTGCGCGATGAGGCCCCCAAGGGCTTCACGCTCGCAACGGAGGTTGCCGACTGGCTCGTGTCGCAGGGCGTACCCTTCGCCCAGGCTCACGAGATCACCGGGGCAGTGGTCCGCTACTGCGAGGAACGCGGACACGATCTGGCCGGCCTCACCGAAGACGACCTGCCCCACATCGATGCCCGTCTGACACGCGGCGTGCTCGACGCCATCACGATTGAGGGTGCGCTTGCCAGCCGCACCGGTTACGGCTCGACGTCGCCGATACGAGTGCGGGAGCAGATCGAGCGCTTCAACACGGCGCTGGAAGCCAAGGCAACCTTCGCGGCCGGCGAACTGCTTCTGCCGGAAACCGCGGCCGCGCCTCAACAGACGCGAGGCGCGCGATGAGCACAGCCGAAACATCACCCAGCACGCTGGATCAAAAATACGAAATCGCACACCTGACGCTGGTTGCGAAGCGGCATATCGGGCGCATGATCGCGGCGGCGGCCGTGCTTCTGGTGCTGGCCGCCATCGTGCGCGCGTTCAGCGTCGGCCAGATCGAGTGGAGCTACGTCCGCGATTTCCTCTTCGCGCCCGCCATTCTGGATGGCTTGAAGAGCACGCTGGTCATGACCGTTGCGGCCATGACGCTCGGTATCATCCTGGGCGTCGTCATCGCCATCATGCGCGTCTCCGGCAATCCGGTCCTGTCGTCCATCGCGGTAGGCTATGTCTGGATCTTCCGTGGCGCGCCGGCTCTGCTCCAGCTGATGATCTGGTTCAACCTGGCGCTGATCTTCCCAACCATGGGCATTCCCGGCCTATTCGAGTTTCGCACCGTTGACGTCATGACGCCCTTCGTCGCCGCAATGCTGGGGCTTGGCATTTCCCAGGGAGCCTATACGTCGGAAGTGGTGCGCAGCGGCCTTCTGTCGGTAGATAGCGGCCAGTACGAAGCGGCCCGTTCGATCGGGATGACGCAGATGAAGATGCTGCGCCGCATCGTCCTGCCGCAGGCCATGCGCGTCATGGTTCCACCGATCGGCAACGAGGTGATCGGCATGGTCAAGCTCACCTCCCTTGCCAGCGTCATCCAGTATTCGGAAATCCTGCACAACGCACAAATCATCTATTTCGCGAATACCCGCGTGCTCGAACTGCTACTGGTCGCCAGCTTCTGGTATCTCGCCGTCGTATCCGTCCTCTCGATCGTCCAGCATTATATCGAGCAATATTTCGGTCGCGGCAGCAAAGCCGTCAGCGCTTCGATGTGAGGTACGAGATGAGCAAGAATATCGTTGTAAAGGCCGTTGACGTCACCAAGCTTTACGGGACTTTCACGGCGCTCGACAAAGTCAGCCTCGAAATCGCCAAAGGCGAAGTCTGCTGCATCATCGGTCCTTCAGGATCGGGCAAGAGCACCTTCCTGCGCTGTATCAACCAGCTTGAGAAGATGAATTCGGGCGCGATCTGGGTGAACGACGAGTTGGTCGGCTATCGCCGCGAAGGCAATAACCTCTATGAGATCAGCGACGCGGAAATGTCGCGACAGCGCCGCCACATCGGCATGGTCTTCCAGCGGTTCAATTTGTTTCCGCACAAGACCGCGCTTGAAAATATCATGGAAGGTCCCGTCCAGGTTCTCCGCGAGCCGGTGGCCGAAGTCCGCAAGCGTGCCGAAGATCTGATAGTGCGTGTGGGTCTGGGCGACAAGGCCGGGCACTATCCCTCGCAGCTCTCCGGCGGTCAGCAACAGCGCGTGGCGATTGCCCGTGCAATGTGCATGCGCCCCGAACTTATCCTGTTCGACGAGCCCACCTCGGCGCTCGACCCGGAACTCGTCTCCGAGGTGCTGGACGTTATGAAGGATCTCGCCGCCAGCGGCATGACCATGATCGTGGTGACCCACGAACTGGGCTTTGCCCGCAACGTCGCGAATACCGTCGCCTTCATGGAAGCGGGCAAGATGGTCGAGATCGGTCCGGCATCGGAAGTTCTCAGTTCGCCGAAAAGCCCCCGCACCATCGAATTCATCAAGGCTGTACACAGCTGAAACCAATTGGGCCGTTCAAGCTGGCCGGCCCGTGATTCAGAACAAAAGTCAATCCAACCCAGTTCTAAAAGGGGAACTCACATGAAAACAGCTCTTATCACCATCGCCGCATTGCTTGCGTCCACGGTCGTGCATGCCGAAGGCGTGCCTGATCGGATCAAGTCCGCTGGCAAGGTCGTCGTCGCCAACCAGCCGAACTACCCGCCGATGGAATACAAGGACCCCGCAACCAATACGCTGATGGGGGTCGACATCGACCTCGGCCTGGCCCTCGCCAAGCAATTGGGCACGAATGTCGAATGGGCGGATATCGGCTTCGAGCAGATGATATCGTCTCTCCAGACGGGCCGCGTCGATCTGATCCATAGCGGCATGAGCGATCTCCCGAAGCGCCGCGATACGCTCGACTTCGTCGATTACATGAAGTCCGGCGCGCAGTTCTACACCTCCGCTTCCCGCAAGGAGGAGTTCAAGACCCCGGCGGACTTCTGCGGCAAGACGGTGGGCATGAGCCGCCGCACGTCCTTCCCGGATGAAACCGCCAAATGGAGCGCCGCCAACTGCGAGGCCAAAGGGCTTGCGGCCATCAAGGTGGTTGGCACGGAAGGCTCGGCGGACGCGCGCGCGCAGCTGAAGCAGGGCCGCCTCGACGGCGCAGTGCAGGGTTCGGAAACCCTGCCCTACCTCATGAACCTGGAAAAGGACACCTACGCCATCGTCGGCGAGCCCATCACGGCCGTTTATCAGGGCATGGCCTTCTCCAAGAAGGATCCGGCACTGCGCGACGCCTATGCCGCCGCACTGAAGGCTCTGATGGCTTCCGACGAATACAAGGCGATCTTTGCCAAACACGGCCTGGAAGGCACCATGCTCGACGGCATCTACATCAACGGCGAAGCCGTGAAGTAAGCCTGCGGCATCCGACTTCAAGAAAGCCCGACCGCGACCCTTAGCGGTCGGGCGTTCCTTCCGCATCGCCTTCGCTGGCCGCGCAATCCTCGCCTTCCGAGCATTTTCATGAACCGTTCTCTCCCCGACACGCCGATCGACAGGCTGGCCCGTTTCGTTTCCGCGCTCGACTACGACACCCTGCCCTCCGGTGTCGTCGCCAAGGCGAAAATCCATATTTCCGATACGCTGGGCGCAGCGCTCGCCGGCGCTCGCTCCACGGAATTCTACATCTCCGTTCAGGCAATGCGCCCGGCCGGCCGGGTGCGCCTGTGGGGAACGGGCCTTGCTGGGTCCGGTCGCGACGCAGCACTCGTCAACGGTATCGCGGCCCATGCCTTCGAATTGGACGACGCCGGCGGTTGCGATCATTCAGGCGCCGTTATTCTGCCAGCCCTGTTTTCGGCCCTGCACGAGGCCGGGCGGCCGATAGACGGCAAGCGCATGATTGCCGCAGTCGTCGCCGGTTACGATGTCGGACGCCGTATTCTGGAAGCCACCGGCGGCTATGACGCCCATAACGGGCTGGGCTGGCATTCGACGGGCACATGCGGCACGCTGGCCGCCGCTGCGGCGGCCGCCAATCTGCTCGGCCTCGATGTCACGGCAACGCGCGACGCCATCACACTCGCCACCAGCTTTTCCTCCGGCCTCTGGGCCTTCATCCATGACGGCTCGCAGGCGAAAAAGCTTCACGCCGGTCGCGCGGCCGAAGGAGGTCTTCTGGCGGCCCTTTTGGCGGCGAACGGCTTTGCTGGCCCGTCGCGCGTTTTCGATGAAGTGTGGGGCGGCTTTTTCAATGCCTACAACAAGTCTGCCTGCCACCCCGAGCTTCTGGCCGAAAGCCTCGGCGAGGTCTGGAAGATCAATCGCGCCGTCTTGAAGCCCTATGCATCCTGCCGGGGCGCACATTCGGCCGTCGACGCGCTTCAGGACCTGCTGGCGGAAACCGGTCGAGAAGCCGGCGACATCGCCCGCATAGACCTTCGCATGAGCGCCATGCTGAAGGACATGTGTGGCGCGAAAGTGGGCGGCGCCATGGCCCCTACGCAAATGAGCCTGCCCTATGCACTTGCCGCGCGCTGCGTGTTTGGAACGGCAGGCCTCGAAGCCTATACCGAGGAGTGCCGTAACCATCCCGACGTGCACGCGTTGATGGAAAAAATGGCCATCGCCGTCGACGATGCCATGGGTGCCATGGACGAGCCGATCGTGACTTTGACCTTCGGGGACGGTACGCAGACCGATCGCATGGTGCCGCGCGCTACCGGTTCGGCGGAGCGCCCAATGCAGCCTGCAGCTGTCGAAGCCAAGTTTCGCAAACTTGCCGGTATGAGCCTGACCCTCGATGGTGGAGACACCCTGTTGCAGGCACTCGGCAATCTCGAGCAGATCGAGGACTGCACTGAAATCGAAGCGCTGATGGCCGGTCACGCCGACAGCACGCCCACCTTTCGATGAAGGGCTGAGACATGACGTTTGACCTTTCCCCCCGCCCACTGAACCCTGCCCCGAAGACGCCGAAGATGATCTGGCCGAACGGGGCGAGAAGCGCGCTGTTCATCGGTTTCGACGTCGACGCCGAAACGGCCTGGATCGGCAACAACCCGTCCAATGTCGACCGCATGGTGACGACTTCGCACGGTGGCTACGACGCACGCGTCGGCATTGCCAAGATCCTCGAACTGATGGACGAACTCGGCCTGAAGGCGACTTTCTTCACGCCGGGCTGGACGGCGCTTGCCCACCCTGTGCAGTGCGAAGCCATGGTCGCGGCGGGCCACGAGATCGGCCACCACGGATTTCTTCACAAGCTGCCGGACCGTACCAAATGCGACGAGGCGTTCGAGGAAATCGACCGTGGCTTCGAGGCGCTGCAGTCGGCTCTGGGGGTCCGTCCCGTCGGCTATCGCGCACCTTCCGGGGAGAATTTCCCCGAACTGCTCGCCTACCTGAAAAAGTCCGGCATCCGCTATTCGAGCTCCTTCCGCGATGACATCCTGCCCTATCGCCACGCCGGCGCCGACGGATCGACCGGCCCGGTGGAGATTCCCGTCAACTTCGCCTTCGATGATTGGAATTTCGGCATGAAGAGCCGAATGAGCCCGGGCACGTTGTTTGGCAGAGAAGCCGTGCTTCCACTTTGGATCGACGAATTCGAGGCGACCCATGCCTGGGGCGGTGTCACGACCATGGTCCTGCATCCGCAGGTATCCGGGCGGCCCATGCGCTGGCATATCCTTCGCGACTTCCTCAAGCACGTTCTCAACAAGGGCAATGTCTGGATTGCAACCGGGGCGCAGATCACCAGTCATTTCGAGGCGCTCGAAGCGGCCTCGGGACAATAAAGCAAGACAAGATTGCGAGGGATTTCACGATGGCTCTCGATGAAGATGCGCTCAAGCGCCTGCCCGAACGATATGGCGAAGGAGCTTCAGCCCTGCCCCCGGAGCCAGCGGCTTGCTGTGGGATCTGATGCGCAGATGCCCCTACGTAACCGCGGGGCTGCACCATGCCGGCTTCAGCGGCAGCTGGCTTTCGGTCAGGTGATTGCCGCGCGTCCCGAGCGGGGCGCTTTCTTGATCGGCATCAAAGCCGCCTGCCAAAATTCAGGTACATTGTGGAGACGTTGAACAGGTAACGCCGCCAAATGCCGGGTCTTTCGATGAGGAGAACGGACATGCTGCGTTCAGCAGGATACAGGTCTGAAGCGACCGCACTTGCTCTGGCGCGCGAGCATCGATCGGTGTGCCGGCAATGCCTGCTGACGCTCCTTGCCATCGCGTTCATGACCGCGTTCGCGACATCTCACGCCTCGGCTGGGTCCGAAGACGAGAACTACCGGGCCGTCGATAATCTGGCCGTCTACCTCGGCGTACTGCCAGCTGTCGATGCCGGTCGAAAAGACGCTTGGTCATAATCTGATTGGCGGCACTTTAAATCAGAGCGGTCTGTTGTGTGCTTCACGGCGACGCGCGTCGGAAAGGACACCGCCCTGTCCCAGATCATCAAGCTGGTCGAGGACGCGCAGGCGAGCACGGCGCAGGTCCAACGTTTGGCGGATCAGGTCACATTTCGTGCCGTAGAACTCCCTTCATCCCGCTCCAGCGCAGCGATGATCGCGGCCTGAACGGTCTTGTCCTGCGCCGCCATGGCGGCGGTCAGTGACAACAGGCGCTGGCGGGTGTCGTAGAGCTGGTCGATCAGCGACACTACGATCGGGAGCGTGTCCGTGTCGATCTCGAGCTCATAGCGCAGCGTGCAGATCAGGCGGACACGCGCGCATTCCATCTCCGTGAAGAGCAACGATCCGACTTCCTGCCGCGGCACAACAAGTTCGTCGCGGATCCAGGCTTCGAGATCGCTGCGTTGCAGCGCAGCTATCGCTGTAACAAGGTCATCAATGCGCATCATGTGAACATCTCCTTGCGCGGTTCCTGTGCGACTTTCGGCTGCCAGGTCTCTAGGAACCCTGTCAGCTCAGGCTCGTCGGCTGCGGGCAGAACGACTTTCAGGGTGATCAGTTGATGTCCGCGTTGCCCGGTCTTGCGGTTGCGAATGCCCCTGTCGCGCAGTCGCATCACTTTGCCCGTGTTCGAGCCCTTCGGGATAGTCATCGTCACCGGGCCGCTTATGGTCGGAACCTCGATTCGCGCGCCCAGCGCCGCCTCCTTCAGAGTGACCGGAACCTCTACGTGAATGTTATCGTCCTTGCGGTGGAAGAACGGATGCGGCTCGACATGAAGCTCAACGTAGGCGTCTCCCGCCGACCCGCCGCCGAAGCCCGGCATTCCTTGACCTTTCAGCCGCAGCATCTGCCGGTCGTCGGCACCCTCCGGAATAGTCACCTGCAGCGTCTTGCCCTCAGGCAGCATAAGCGTGCGAGCGGCGCCGTTGGCCACTTCCAGAAACCGAACCGGCAGCACGTAACTCACATCCTGGCCGCGCGCCCGCGAAGTGCCCTGTGACCGTTGTCCCCCCGCCGCGAACGCGCGCGCCAGAAATTCTTCCAGGTCCTCGTTACCGGCAAACCCGTCTTGCGCTGCATGCGAGGCGTAGACAGGCCCGTCGGCGAAGTCGCGATAGAACCGCTCTTGCGGTCGCTCCGCACCGCTGGCATCGATCTCGCCCGCATCGAACCTCCGCCGCTTCTCCTTGTCCTTGAGCAGGTCATTGGCAGCCGAGATGTCCTTGAACTTAGCTTCGGCCTCTTTGTCGCTCGGATGCAGATCGGGATGGAACTTGCGCGCCAGCTTCTTGAATGCGTCCTTAATCTCCTTATCAGTCGCAGAGCGAGTTACGCCGAGCGTCTCGTACGGGTCCTTCATGCACCTGATCCCATCGCAACCGCGCCTCAATCATATCGACCATTCCGCCCCCAACCCCTGGGGGCGGTGCCGCAAGCATAACCGCAATCGCCAAAATCATTCACGCCTACGCACGGCATGCAGCGACATTTTGCCAAAGTGGGTCCGGACGATCATCGTGTCGATGGTGGGCCCGTTGCACCACGGGCGCGCCCGTCCATGATCGCCCGGTTTCGATTGCCATAGCAGCGACTTAACGTATCCTCGAGAGGGGGGCAAATGGCGAAGTATGTCAAGAGGGTTCGATCTTGCGAAACCCGCCCTTTGGGAGCAATCTTCAACACGTCAGGGCATCCGGCGGTGAAGAGCGGCGATGGCCCACGTGGTATCGAGGCAAGCCGAGGGCCTTGTGGGGCGGCCTTCTGAGGAGGAGACAATGGTCGCACGAATGCTATATGGCGCAGATCCTTTCCGCAACATACGCCGCTTCCAAGACGAAGTGAGCCGGGGCGCCGCAAGGGCGCTGGAATTCCCGGCGGTGAATGTCTTCGCAAACCAGGACGGCGTCATCATCACCGCCGAATTGCCTGGAGTAAGATCAGAAGACTTGGACATCTTGATTCACAGAGATTCGGTTACTCTCAGCGGAGAGCGGCACACCGAAACTGAGGAAGCCCAAGGATATCACCGGCGTGAGCGTCATGGGGGCCGGTTTGTGCGGACCGTGTCATTGCTGTTTGTGGTCGACCCGAACAAGGTTGAAGCGGATCTCGTCAATGGCGTACTGACTCTGGATCTTCCTCGAGCTGAAGAGGACAAACCCAGGCGCATTAATGTGAAGGCGAGCAAGGGGGCGGATCATGGCTAAGCGAGAGACCACGAAAGCTGGAACGAAGGGCGAGAGCAAGCAGCAGTCTCAGGCCGCGCTGACTAGCCAACCGGAGCTGGGGGGCAAGCTGTCCGCGGAGCAGGACGCGGGCGAGCGGACCCATGAGAGGCCGGTCTTCGTACCACGAGTTGACATCTACGAGACCGAAACCGGCCTTGTCCTCGTTGCGGATCTGCCCGGCGTGAACCCGGAGGGTTTGGAGGTCACGTTGGAGAAGCGGGTGCTGTCGATCTATGGCCGCGTCGAAGAGGACGCCCCCGAGGGCTACAGCCAGGCCTATCGCGAGTACGCGGTTGGCGATTTCGAGCGGCAGTTCACTCTCTCCGGTGATTTTGACATCCATAGAATTGAGGCGAACTTGAAGTACGGTGTGCTTCACCTCGCCATCCCGAGAGCTCCGGAGGCGGTCGCAAAGCGGATCCAGGTGAGATCAGTTTCCTGACGGAGAGGATTGCGCAAACGCCGCGCTTGCCTTGGTCGCAGAGTCTACTCTATGACCGAGGCATTTCCGAATTCCCAGCGGGCGATTGCTTGAGCCTGACTCGATCGCGGCCTCCTTTTCGGCGTCCGTGGAACTCGGGAAGGAGCGCCCGCTTTGCCGATCCAGAATTTGTGAGTGGGGCGCAGAGGTGGAACAGAACTCGGAGATCGGCCCAGCCAGACCTGACGACTTCCCTGCCATTCGAGCCTTGTGCAACGGCTTCATCGACTGGTGCCGGTCGCGCTATGGCGAAAACGCTTGGTTCGTCGACCGCTACTACACGCCAGAAGAATGGGCCGCACTCCTGGACAGCCTGCCGAGGCTCCACTCGGCTCCAGATGGGGAGATTCTTGTGTCGTTTTGCAGTTAATCGTAAGACTCGCGCTTCAATAGTTTCAATATGATAGCACGGCACTCAATGTGAGACGAAGCAGTTAATGTGAGATATTCGTGCGGATTTTGGCATTTTATTTGAGAACCAGTCGTCGATGAGATCGACGGCGTTTTTGCAACGACATCCGTTTCCCACCGAGGCCTATGGTTCACTTTTGGCGGCACTTTCAATGACATCGGACCTGCGCAGATTAGACCCGGACGTGTTCGCAGTTGCACGTAATTTGAGATTTTCGTGGCCGCGAATCTCAAATTATCTGCCAAATAAGATCTAAACAGCCGCATTCTTGCGTTTAAGTGCCAAGCGACAACCGGGACCGACTGCGCCCGGCAGCGGCGTTCCGCCTCACACTTCTGTCTGGTCGTCGGAGGCGCCGTCCATCAGGGCGTCGAAAACTTCCATCATCGCATTGGTAATCGCCTGGCCGAGCGCATTGCCGGCTGCGCGGACATCGTCCTCCCTGCCATCGCGCGCTGCGCGGGCAAGCTCGAAACCCTGATCGGCGACGATCTGTTTGGCCACCTCGATGGCCCAAAGGCCGAAGTCGCCACGGTTATCGATCTGGATTGCCTCTTCCATTATCCGCTCCTCTATCTGGATCGGCTCCTTTTCCATAGGCTCCACGCGATGGCAAGGCCGTGCGCTCTGCGGCAGGATCGTCACCCGGATGGGCGGAGACCGGTACCGGGCTCCGTTCGCGCTTGCGAATAGAGCCGCCGGGCATCGCCGGGCCGCCCGGTCATTCCTGATGGATCAACCATCACAAGCATGAATCGACCGGGTCTGATCGATTCAAAACTGTCGTTGGACGAGGAAGCAATGGCGGAAGATTGTCGCTTCCATGATCACACAGAACTATCAGCTCTACATCGAACGGACGGACCATGCGAAGAACATGGCGCGGTTCTACGCCATGGCGATCGAGCCCTGTCTTTTCGGCGGAGCGTCGCTCACCCTTCGGTGGGGCCGGATCGGGGCGAGGGTCCAATCGAAGACCCATCACTTCGATCATGAGAGGAAGCCGTGTCCTTTTTCCTCGATCTCGTCCGGCAGAAACGCGCCCGCGGATACCGGTCATCACCGGCCGTATTGATGAGGTGAGCTTCGGAAAGTTCTAACGACCCGCCGGGGCGGGTTCCTTGAAGTCGTCGTCAAAATTGAGTTCGACGGTCGGGGGCGGGAACACTTGGTCAAGCTCAACGGCGTCGGCAACACTGCGAAAACCGAAGGGGCTCGCCAACAGCAGGCCGTCGGCGATTGCACCACGCTCGTCATGCATGGTGTTTTCATCGATTTCCGCAAGCAGGGCCTCGCGCGCGGCCGCATCCATCGGCACGATATGTGGATCGTAGCCGGCATCCTCGATCAGCCTGATCACCGCTTCGTCCGGTGCACGATCGTTGCGGGGGAATACCGCCAGGACCTTGCCGCCGAGGCGTGCCGTGATCTCGACTTGGCGGAGGTATTCAGGCGTCGTTTCCGGGCCCGGCGATGACGTACTGATTGAGAAAGCTCCCCGTTCCGGATCGGAAAATACGGTATATCTCATGGGAAAGTTGAGACTGAACTTCCCGATTATCTGTCGCGCGGGATTGAAGGATGCCATCGCAGAGCGGTTATGTTCCTGAAGAATATCGTAGAACCCGACACCAACTGTGATCGCTACGCCAACCTCCTCAAAGCTCAGACGGTTTGCATATCCACCATTGCGCTTTCTCAAACGGAGACCATCGTTCCAGATCACGTAATCTGCATGAGAAATCCCATTGCGGATCTCGTCATTAAAGGCGAGCGCCAGGAGGCTCGCCAGCTTCGTCATTCCGATCTCCGACGCCTTCGTTGCCAGATCCTTGAATGTCGCGTTCGCGTTTGGAGCGATGACCCGCCTGTCGGCCTTGCGAACGCGCACGATGTCTTTGAACGGCCAAAGATTGTAAGGCTGGCTGGTCACCACGCCCATGATGTTCTTCAGCGATTCATAGACGCCCCCTGCTTCTGAAAGCTGACAGTAGAGCATCAATGCGATGCGCATCTCCGGGAGCGAGAAGGGTTCGGTTCGCCCCATATAGGCTTGGAGTTCCTCGAAGACCTGCTGCGCTGTGATCGTTGTAGCCCAGCCAGCATCCTGCATCCCACGAAATTCGCCGCCTAACGAGCCGGCGAAATCGAGCTCGTTCATCTGGCGCGCAAAGCCGTAGAGCCTCGATAACTCCGTGGACAGTGCGATGAGGTAATCCTTGGTTCCTAGCTTCATACGATGGCCCTAGCCTAATTTTCTGCGGGCAGGAATGAGACGATGATGCTTGGCGGACTGCTCCGCAAGCATCCGCCTACCGACACGAGGGTCGCTCCAATGGGTCTTATGCCGTAAGTTGGAATATGCCGCGTGTCCGGGTTCGGCTGCTGCTATGGCGGTGTCCGCGATGAGGCAATTCCGCATAACCTTACCCGAAAATGAACGAGCGTCAGCAAAACCGAGCGCATTAAGTGAACCGGTATTAAGGCGAGCCGATTAGAACATCTCGTATTGTTTAATTGGGGTTCAAATTCATATGGATATTTCAGCGCGCTTGAAGGGCAGCTTGGCGCAAGCGGTAGCGCTTCTTCGGTGATCTCGAAGTGCTTCGAGTATCGCGCCTTGACATAGGCTTCGTTGAGAATGTTGTACCAGGCGGTATAGCGGTGCTGGTCGCGCGGCCAAGCCTCGATGAGCCGGCGGTCCTGATCTTCGGCGAGCCCTCGGAGGAATTTCAGATTGTGCGATGGCGGGCTGTAGTTGGTCAGGGTGAGAAGCAGGCAGGAATACGCGGTTTCAACCGCTTGGTGGAGCATGAAAGCGGCGAGGGCCAAGTTGGTTTTGCTGAGATAGAACCTACTTCCGTCGGCAAAATCTTTCGCATTTGCGAAGTGTTTTTCGAAATGCTCCTTCGCCACCCTGTACGCATCGAGGGCGGAGAGCTTTCTCGGTTCGGCCAGCGGCCGGTCGTCGAGCTCGTAGAGCATGATGCCCTCGCGCAGGATGTCGACGAAGAAATACTGGCCGTCGGCCAAAAAGTTGTTCACCTCCCTGGCGCCATGGACGATCAGCCCGACCGGCGTCTTCACGCCTTTGTCCCATAGCAGCCGGTCGGTCGCTTTCTCCCAATACTGTGGCTCGGCCAGCTGCTTGGAATTGACGATGACGAGGATATCGTAGTCGGAGCGGTAGCCCTTCATCGTGTGCGGCTCGTCGACCCAAGTGCCGCGGCAATACGAGCCAAAAAGCAGAATTTTTAAGATCCGGCCGCGCTTCTTGAAGGCGGCCGACGTGCCCGACAGCGCATCGGCGAACTCCTCATGGATGATCGCAACGACGCGGGCAAGCTCGCGCTGCTTTTCTTCCGGCAGATGTTCCAGGGACGATCGCATGGGTCCATCGATAGGCCAAAGACGATTCGCCGTCTACTACTGGAAACTGTAGTGACTGCGGCATGGAAGTCCACAGGGTCGGACGATTGGAACTGGTGGCGCAGTTATTCGCCACGCTGCATTTTACCCCATACGCTCGGATGCGTAGCTGCCCGGGCTTGGCGGAAACACGATGGTGCGGTTGCCATTGATGAAGGTGCGGCGATGGATATGGGCGTGGATGGCCCGCGCCAGAACCTGCGCTTCGACGTCGCGGCCGAGCGAGACATAGTCTTCAGGGCTCTGTGCGTGGGTGACGCGCACCGTATCCTGTTCGATGATAGGGCCTTCATCCAGGTCGGCGGTGACATAATGAGCCGTCGCGCCGATCAGCTTTACGCCCCGACCGTAGGCCTGTTTGTACGGATTGGCGCCCTTGAAGCTCGGCAGGAAGGAGTGGTGGATATTGATGATCTTGCCGGACATCTCGGTGCACATGCGGTCAGACAGGATCTGCATGTAGCGTGCAAGCACAATGAGTTCGGTGCCGGTGCTTTCCACCAGGTCCATGATCCTGGCTTCGGCCTGCAGCTTGTTCTGCTTGGTCACGGGAATGTGGTGGAAGGGAATATCATGATTGACCACCACATTCTGGTAGTCGAAATGGTTGGAGACGACGCCGACAACATCGATCGGCAGCGCGCCAATCTTCCAGCGGTAGAGAAGATCGTTGAGACAATGGCCGAAGCGCGAGACCATCAGCATGACCTTCATGCGGCGCAAGCCATCGTGGATCTCGGCTTCCATCCCGAACTTTCCGGCGACCGGCTTTAGACCTTCGGTAAGCTCCGCAAGACCAATGCCCTCTTCCGACCGGAAGCTGACACGCATGAAAAAAAGCCCGGTATCGAGGTCGTCAAACTGCGAGGAGTCGATGATGTTGCAACCGGCGTCCGCGAGATAACCGGACAAGGCGGCCACGATGCCGCGCGTTGACTTGCAGGTGACCGTCAGGATGAATTGCGTCATTGCGGCTCTTTTCAGCGATGTCAAAAAAGACCCCGTGCACAGCACGGGGAAAGGCCGCGATGGGCGGCGGAGAGATATCAGACGTCGAGGGTCGTATCATGTTCCCAGGCAGTAAACTGCGAGCAATAGGTATTCCACTCGCCGTGCTTTAACTTCAGAAAGGCGGCGGAAAACTCGGTGCCGAGCGCGGCCTGCAGTTCGATGTCTTTCTCATACTCGCGAAGCGCATCCAACAGGTTGAGCGGTAGTTTGGGCGCATCAGTTACGGTATGTCCGTCGCGGTACATGTCGATATCGTGATGCGGCCCCGGATCGGCGTTGCTGCGAAGGCCAGAAAGCCCCGCCGCGATGATGATCGCCTGCAGCAGATAGGGATTGACCGCACCGTCGGGCAGCCGCAACTCGAAGCGGCCGGGGCCTGGCACGCGCACCATATGGGTGCGGTTGTTGCCGGTCCAGGTCACCGTATTCGGCGCCCAGGTCGCACCGGAGATCGTCCGCGGCGCATTGATACGCTTGTAGGAGTTGACGGTCGGATTGGTCACCGCAGCCAGCGCCGGGGCATGTTTCATGATTCCGCCGAGGAAGGTCTTGCCTTTGGCGGAAAGACCAAACGGCATCGTCCTGTCGGCAAACGCATTATTCCTACCCTCAAGGTCCCAGACGGAGATATGAGCGTGGCATCCGTTGCCGGTCAGTCCCTTGAAGGGCTTCGGCATGAAGGTGGCGCGAAGACCGTGTTTCTCGGCGATCGACTTCACCATGAATTTGAAGAAGGAATGCTTGTCCGCGGTCTGCAGCGCATCGTCATATTCCCAATTCATCTCGAACTGGCCGTTGGCATCCTCATGATCGTTCTGATAGGGCTTCCAGCCGAGTTTCAGCATGCAGTCGCAGATCTCGGTGATGACGTCGTAGCGGCGCATGACAGCCTGCTGATCATAGCAGGGCTTTTCGGCATTATCGAACGCGTCGGAAATCTTCGAACCATCCGGCGAGATCAGGAAAAATTCCGGCTCGACACCGGTCTTGACGCGCAGGCCCAAATTCGCAGCCTCGGCAATCAACTTCTTGAGGAGGACCCGGGGGGCCTGCTCGACCGGTTGATCGTCCATGACACAGTCGGCCGCGACCCAGGCCACATCCTTTTTCCACGGAAGCTGGATGATCGAGGATGCATCCGGAATGGCGAAAAGGTCGGGATGGGCAGGCGTCAGATCGAGCCAGGTGGCAAAGCCTGCAAAGCCCGCGCCGTCTTTCTGCATGTCAGCAATCGCTTCGGCCGGCACCAGCTTGGCGCGCTGGCCACCGAACAGGTCGGTAAAGCTAATCATGAAATATTTGATGCCGTTGTCCGCAGCATATGTCGAGAGATCCAGTGTCACATCGTTCCCCTTTTTGTATTCAGACACTTAACGGAAACGAGCCGCATCCTCCCAAATGCGGCTCGCTATTTTCGATGCGGCTTCAGAAACCGCCCTTACCTGGGTACCAGCTGGTCCCGGCGAGCGGGATCTGCGCCATGGCAGCCGCTTCCATGGTCAGCGCACAAAGATCTTCCGGCTCCAGATTGTGCAGCTGGTTTTTGCCGCAGGCACGAGCGATGGTTTGGGCTTCGAGCGTCATGACCTTCAGATAGTTGGCAAGGCGGCGGCCAGCGGCGATCGGATCCAGGCGAGCCGCCAGTTCCGGATCCTGCGTCGTGATCCCGGCCGGGTCCTTGCCTTCGTGCCAGTCGTCGTACGCGCCAGCCGTGGTACCGAGCTTCTGGTACTCGTCTTCCCACCTCGGGTCGTTGTCGCCCAGTGCAACCAGCGCCGCCGTTCCAATAGCAACGGCATCGGCACCCAGCGCCAGAGCCTTCGCGACGTCCGCACCCGAGCGGATACCGCCCGATACGATCAGTTGCACCTTGCGATGCATTCCGAGATCCTGCAGCGCCTGAACCGCCGGGCGGATACAGGCGAGGATCGGCATGCCGACATGCTCGATGAAAACGTCTTGCGTGGCCGCGGTGCCACCCTGCATGCCGTCGAGAACGACGACATCCGCGCCAGCCTTCACCGCTAAAGCCGTATCGTAGTACGGACGCGCGCCGCCGACCTTCACATAGATCGGCTTTTCCCAGTCGGTGATCTCGCGCAGTTCCATGATCTTGATCTCGAGATCGTCCGGGCCGGTCCAGTCAGGATGGCGGCAGGCCGAGCGCTGGTCGATGCCCTGGGGCAGGTTGCGCATCTCGGCCACGCGATCGGAAATCTTCTGACCGAGCAGCATGCCGCCGCCGCCCGGCTTTGCGCCTTGGCCGACAACCACTTCGATGGCATCGGCGCGACGCAGGTCCTTCGGATTCATGCCGTACCGCGACGGCAGATACTGGTAGACCAACGTCTGCGAATGGCCGCGCTCTTCATCGGTCATCCCGCCATCGCCGGTGGTGGTGGAGGTTCCGGCAATCGTCGCGCCGCGTCCGAGCGCTTCCTTGGCATTGCCGGACAGGGCGCCGAAGCTCATGCCAGCAATGGTGATCGGCGTCTTCAGGAAAATGGGCTTCTTGGCGAAACGCGTGCCGAGGACGACCGACGTGTCGCACTTTTCGCGGTAACCTTCGAGCGGATAGCGCGAGATCGACGCGCCGAGAAACAACAGGTCATCGAAATGCGGAACCTTGCGTTTGGTGCCTGCGCCACGAATATCGTAGATGCCGGTTGCCGCAGCGCGGCGGATTTCCGCCAGCGTGTAATCGTCGAAGGTCGCGGACTTGCGCGGCGGGGTGTAGGGGTTGTGATAGCTCATGATGGTCCCTCGCCTTAATACGCGTCAGCGTTGTCGATATTGAAATTGTAAAGCTTGCGGGCCGAGCCGTAGCGCTTGAATTCCTCGGGCCGCACGCCGGTCACGCCCGCCTTTTCGAGGAGTTCGGCCAGTTTCGTCAGATGCTCCGGGCGCAGCTCCTTTTCGATGCAGTCGGCACCCAGGCTCTTGACCGAGCCGCGCACGAAAAGCTTCGCCTCATAGAGCGAATCTCCCAACGCATCGCCGGCGTCGCCGAGCACGACCAGGTGGCCGGATTGGCCCATGAAGGCGGACATGTGGCCGATGTTGCCGTGAACGACAATGTCGATGCCCTTCATCGAGATGCCGCAGCGCGACGCCGCATTGCCCTTGATGACCAGCAGCCCGCCGCGGCCAGTGGCGCCCGCATATTGGGAGGCGTCACCTTCGACGACGACGGTGCCTGACATCATGTTTTCCGCGACGCCCGGACCTGCCGAGCCATAAACGGTGACGGTGCCGCCGTCGTTCATCCCGGCGCAGTAATAGCCGACAGACCCCTTCACATCGACCGCGACGGGCGTGTCGATGCCGACGGCAACGGAATGGCTGCCGCGCGGATTGACAACCTCGAAGGAAAGGTCGTTCGAACCCTGCTGGATGCGGTGCAGAGCGCTGTTGAGCTCACGCAGGGGAGTGGTGGCAAGATCAATGACAGGCATGTTTCAATAACCCTTGGAGAATGCGCGGCAGGCGCCGCGGTCAGGCGGCTTTCTGGTGATCCCAGAAATAGACGGTTGCAGGCTCCGGCTCCCAGACGCGCGCGGTTTCTATGCCAGGCAGGTTGACGAGCGCCCGGTATTCGGAACCGAAGGCGACGTATCGGTCCGTTTCGGCCATGACAGCGGGCTTGCAGGCAATCGGATCGCGCACAACGCCGAAGCCGGACCTGGTGCCGACGACAAAGGTGAAGAAGCCGTCGAGGTCGTCGAGCGCGCCGGTCAGGGCCTGCCCGAGGTCCTTGCCCTTGGCCATTTCAGAGGTGAGGTAGGCGGCTGCGACTTCCGAGTCGTTCTGGGTTTCGAAGGTCATGCCCTCCCGCATCAGCTCGCGGCGCAAATTGTTATGGTTCGACAGCGAACCGTTGTGCACCAGGCATTGATCGGAGCCGGTCGAGAAGGGATGCGCACCGAGCGTCGTGACAGCCGATTCCGTTGCCATGCGGGTATGGCCGATGCCGTGCGAGCCGCTCATGGAGCGGACGCCGAAACGGGCGACGACATCCTTCGGCAGCCCGGTTTCCTTATAAATCTCGACGCTCTCGCCAGAGCCCATGACGCGCACGTCGGGGCGAAGCGCGGCCAGAACCGGCCGGATCGCCGCAAGCATGTCCGCAGCGATCTCGATGACGGCATGTGTGCTCTTGACGCTGACGCTGGCCGGGACGCCGGCTTCCGCCAAATCTCTTTCGAGACCGGCGAAATCCGCCTCCGGCTTGGCCGACTGGATCGTCACCTTCGCTTTTGCCTCGGCAATCGAGCCGTAGATTGCAATGCCAGCCGAGTCCGGACCGCGGTCCGTCATGGTGATCAGCATTTCCGACAGGAGCCGACCGAGCTCAGGCTCAAGCCTCCGGTCTTTGAGAAATAGTCCAACAATTCCGCACATGGCCCAGCATCCTCCGTTCGTCTCTGAACGAGAGCTATCAGACCGTGCGGCAACAATCAACTATGAGGAATAAATTTTTCTTTTTAGGCAATAATCTAATCACTCACCGTCTTCTGCTGTGGATAGGAAATGATCGAGAGATAGCGGCAGGGGAGCTTCACGAGTTCCTCAGGCCCATGTGGCGCATCCGCATCGAAGAACAGGCTGTCGCCCGGTTGCATCCTGTAAAGGGAGTCGGAATGGCGGTAGACCACCTCCCCCTCCAAAAGGTAGAGAAACTCCATTCCGTCGTGCTGGAAGGTGGGAAAGACGTCGGATTCAGCAGTCAAGGTGATCAGATAGGGCTCGACCGTGACACCGCTGGTATTGTTGTCGATATGGCCAAGCAGGCTGTATTGATGCCCGGCGCGCGTGCCGCGACGCTCGATATTCACCCCCTCACCTGCCTTGACGAAGGTTGCGTTCCGTGGCTCTTCGAAGCGGCGAAAAAAGGCAGTAATCGGAACGCCGAGCGCCCTAGAGAGCGTTTGCAGTGTCGTCAGCGACGGCGAAATATTGCCGTTCTCGATCTTCGACAGCATACCAAGCGAAATGCCCGTCGCCGCAGACAGATCCGTGACGGTGATGCCGAGCTTTTTGCGAAAATTACGGACCTCGTGTCCAATCGCCAATTCGAGATTGTTGACGCGTGGTTCGCGAACCGCGTGCGGATTCTGATCCAGCGCCACCGCATTTTCGATCTGTTTCTTGGACGTCATGATGTCTCCGGCAGAAATCAAAGGTTATCTTCTCAGGAAATATTTCAAGATTCAAAGGAAAAGCCACACCCCGTCCTGAATACGCGTGCAGAAGCGTACGTCTAAGTGCATTCAGATGGAAACGCAGTCGACCGCGTGCCGGTTTCGGAGCCGGCAGCACCGGGCTCACCGTCATCTGTCAGCGACGAATCAGTCCCGGCTGTCTTACCGCCGCGCATTTCTCGGGTTTTTGTCGAACATGGCCTTAAACGATCTGGAGAAATGGCCAGGGCTCGAAAAGCCGGTGGCAAAGGCGATCTCCGAAATCGACAGGGGGCTTTGCTCCAGCAGCCGGAGGCTGTGCTGCAGGCGGATCTGTCGGTAGGTGTCGAGGAAGGTCATGCCGCGGTGCTTGAGAAAGAGCCGGTCGAGATGGCGCGCGCTGATGCCGGCGAGCCTCGCCATCTCCGCACGGCTGAGCGGATTTTCGATCGCAGTCTCCATCTTCTCCAGCACGGTGAGAAGCGCCGGGTGATTTGTCCCGAAGCGCTTGGCGGCCGATGCCCGCTGGGGATCGGTCGGCTCGGCGACGGCGGTATGAAGGTACCAGTCGCTCACCCTGCGGGCAAAATCGGCGCCCATCCGCTCGGAAATGACGGCGTGCATCATGTCCAGCGGTGCTACCCCTCCGCCACAGGTCACGCGTGCACCGTCGATGACGAACCGGGCCTGGCGCGGGGCCAGATGCGGAAATGCCTCTTTCAGGAGAGACGCATGTTCCCAATGGATCGTGAAGTCGCTGTTGTCGAGCAGGCCGGCCGATGCCAGCACGTAAGAGCCGCTCGATATGCCGCCGATCCGCACACCGTTGCGCGCGAACTTCCTCAGCTGCGCATGGAGCGAGGCGCTTGCGCGCCAGTCTTGCGGGTCGCCGCCGGCACAGACATAGATCGTATGGCAGGTGCCCCCGGCCTCGGAAAGGCTGTTGCAACCGATCGTCAGGCCGGACGAACTGCGAACCGGAAGACCATCTGCCGACAAAGGGATCGCTTCGTAAAGAGCGTTTCCGGCAATCAGGTTCGCCGCCCGCAACGGCTCGGTCGCGGAAGCATAGGACATCAGCGCAAAATTCGGCACGAGGAGGAAGCCGATCCGCTGCAGGTTCTTCTGGTCGCCAGCACTCATGTCCCGAAATTACAGCATATGGTCCCATAGATGCAATGCTTGAGCAGTTCCCCATGCTATTACACGGGCAACTGGTCCTTCTTGGAAAGAAGCATCGATGCGCTATTCGGCACTGTCCATCGTCTTAAACGGGCTTTTCGGAAACAGGAACTGGACGCCCGCCTGGCGGCAGCCCGAGCCCAAGCCCCATTATGACGTGATCATCGTCGGCGGTGGCGGACACGGCCTCGCTACGGCCTACTATCTCGCCAAGGAATTCGGCATCACCAATGTCGCGGTACTGGAGAAGAATTATGTCGGTTCCGGTAATGTTGGCCGCAACACGACGATCATCCGCTCCAACTACCTGCTGGCGGGTAACAATCCCTTCTACGAGCTTTCCATGAAGCTATGGGAGGGGCTCGAGCAGGATTTCAACTTCAACGCCATGGTATCGCAGCGCGGCGTGCTCAATCTCTTTCACTCCGATGCGCAGCGCGACTCCTATACCCGCCGCGGCAACGCCATGCGGCTGCACGGCGTCGACGCCGACCTTCTCGACCGCGCCTCGGTCCAGAAGATGGTGCCATTTCTCGACTACGACAATGCCCGCTTCCCGGTCCAGGGCGGCCTGCTGCAGAAACGCGGCGGAACCGTTCGCCATGACGCGGTCGCCTGGGGCTATGCGCGCGGCGCCGATCAGCGCGGCGTCGATATCATCCAAGGCTGCGAGGTGACGGGCATCCGCCGCGACAATGGACAGGTAACCGGCGTTGAAACCAGCCGCGGCTTCATCGGTTGCGGCAAGCTGGCGCTCGCAGCCGCAGGCAATTCTTCACAGGTCGCCCAGATGGCCGGCCTGAAGCTTCCGCTCGAAAGCCATGTGCTTCAGGCCTTCGTCTCGGAGGGCCTGAAGCCCTTTATCGACGGAGTGGTCACCTTCGGTGCGGGACACTTCTACGTCTCGCAATCCGACAAAGGCGGCCTTGTCTTCGGCGGCGACATAGATGGCTATAATTCCTATGCCCAGCGCGGAAACCTGGCGACGGTCGAACATGTCGCGGAAGCCGGAAAGGCGATGATCCCGGCGCTGTCGCGCGTTCGGGTGCTGCGCTCCTGGGGCGGCATCATGGACATGTCGATGGACGGTTCGCCGATCATCGACCGTACCCACATCGACAATCTCTATCTCAATGCCGGCTGGTGCTATGGCGGCTTCAAAGCGACCCCGGCGTCGGGATTCTGCTTTGCCCATCTTCTCGCCCGCGACGCACCGCACAAAACGGCGACGGCCTTCCGGCTCGACCGCTTCCAGCGTGGCTACCTCATCGACGAAAAGGGCCAGGGCGCCCAGCCCAACCTTCACTGATTCGCGGACCAAGGACATTCGAAATGGCAAGTCTCGTGCCCTGCCCGCATTGCGGGCGACGACCCAAAGAGGAATTCACCATCAAGGGCGCTGCCCTTGCGCGGCCGGCGGCCGATGCCGGTGCCGGCGAGTGGTTCGACTACGTCTATCTGCGCGACAATCCCCGCGGCGCCTACGAGGAATACTGGCACCACACCTCCGGTTGCCGCCGATGGCTGGTCGTCACCCGCGATACCGTGACCCATGAGATCGCCGCGTGCCGCGACGCTGCGTCTGGCGAGAAAGAAGGCAGACGCGCATGACATCCTACCGTTTGCCGAAAGGCGGGCTGATCGACCGCTCCAAGCCGCTGCCTTTCACCTTCGACGGCAAGGCGATGCGGGGCCTTGGGGGCGACAGCCTCGCCTCTGCACTGCTTGCCAACGGCCGCCAGCTCGTCGGCCGGAGTTTCAAATATCATCGGCCGCGCGGCATCCTGACGGCGGGTGCCGCCGAGCCGAACGCGCTGATGACGATCGGCAGCGCCGGCCGCACCGAGCCGAACACGCGCGCCACCATGCAGGAACTCTATGCCGGCCTCGAAGCGAAAAGCCAGAACCGCTGGCCGTCCCTCGACCTCGATATCGGCGCGCTGAACAGCCTTCTGTCGCCCTTCCTCAGCGCCGGTTTCTACTACAAGACCTTCATGTGGCCTGCCGCGTTCTGGGAAAAGATCTACGAGCCCTTCATCCGCAAGGCGGCCGGACTGGGCAAGGCGACATATGCGGCCGATCCAGACGCCTATGACAAATGCTGGGCGCATTGCGACCTACTCGTCATCGGCGCGGGGCCGGCGGGTCTGGCAGCGGCGATCAGTGCTGGCCGTGCCGGCGCCCGCATTATTCTCATCGACGAACACTCCGTTGCCGGCGGCCAGCTTCTGGGCGAGACCGCATCGATCGGCGGCAAGGCGGCAGCCGATTTCGCGGCTGACTGCATCTGCGAACTCGAAGCCTTGCCGAATGTGACCCTTCTGACCCGCACCACAGCGTTCGGCTGGTATGACGGCAATGTCTTCGGCGCCGTCGAGCGGGTGCAAAAGCACGTGTCCGAACCGCAATCCAACGTACCTGTAGAACGCCTCTGGCGCATTGCCGCCAAGCGCGCCGTGCTGGCGACGGGAGCCGAGGAGCGCCCGCTGATGTTCGGCGGCAACGACATTCCAGGCGTGATGATGGCGAGCGCCATGCGCCACTATCTCAACCGCTATGCTGTCGCCCCCGGCAAGACGGCGGCGATCTTTACCACCAATGACAGCGGCTACGCGCTGGCCCGCGATCTCGAGGCGCAGGGCGTCCACCTCGCCGCGATCGTCGACAGCCGCGAAAACGGCGGCAGCGGCTACTTTGGACCGGCGCGCATCATCCGTGATGCCGTGGTATCGGATGCCAAGGGCGGCAAGGCCCTCAGCGCAATCGATATCCGCTTAAATGGCCGCACGGAAAGGCTGAACGTTGATGCCCTGGCCATGGCTGGCGGCTTCAGCCCGATCATCCACCTCGCCTGCCACCGCGGCGGCAAGCCGGTCTGGTCGGACGACAATGCAGCCTTCCTCGCACCGGGCAACCTGAACGGGCTCGCGCTCGCCGGCTCCGTTTCCGCCGTCAACGGCCTTGCGGCCTGCCTTGCGGACGGTGCGCGGCAGGGCATTGCCATGGCAGAGGCACTCGGCTTCAAGGCAGCACCCACCGCATTCGGCGCGGTAGAGAACGATATCGTCGCCCCGCCTGAAAAGGCTGTGTGGTCCATAGCCGGCGTCAAGGGCAAGGCCTTCGTCGATTTCCAGAACGACGTGCATCGCAAGGACCTCGGCCTTGCCGTCCGCGAAGGCTATGGCCATGTGGAGCTTGCCAAGCGCTACACCACCAATGGCATGGCGACGGACCAGGGCAAGCTTTCCAACGTCAATGCCATCGGTCTTCTGGCCGAAGCACGCGGCGTCTCCCCGGCAGACGTCGGCACGACGACTTTCCGGCCCTTTTATACGCCGGTCTCCTTCGGCGCGCTGGCAGGCGCCTATCACGGACATCATTTCCAGCCGGTGCGCAAATCGCCGCTGCACGGCTGGGCGGAAAAGAACGGCGCCGTCTTCGTCGAGACAGGCCTTTGGTATCGCTCCTCCTGGTTCCCGCGAAAGGGCGAACAGACATGGCGCGAAAGCGTCGACCGGGAGGTGCTGAACGTGCGGGAGAATGCGGGGCTGTGCGACGTCTCAATGCTCGGCAAGATCGAGATCTGTGGCAAGGATGCGGCGGAATTCCTGAACCGGGTCTATTCCAATGCCTTCCTGAAACTGCCCGTCGGCAAGGCCCGCTACGGCCTGATGCTGCGCGAGGACGGCACGATCTACGATGACGGCACGACGAGCCGGCTTGAGGAAAATCGCTTCTTCATGACGACGACGACGGCCTATGCCGCAGGCGTCATGAACCATCTGGAGTTCTGCGCGCAGGCGCTGTGGCCGGATCTGGACGTGCGCCTTGCATCGGTCACCGACCAGTGGGCACAAATGGCGATCGCCGGGCCGAAAGCCCGCTCCATCCTCCAGAAGACCGTAGACGACGACATCTCCAACGTTGCCTTCCCCTTCCTTGCCGCAAAAGAGGTCTCGCTTTTCAACGGCAAGCTTCACGGCCGCCTCTTCCGGATTTCCTTCTCCGGCGAACTCGCCTACGAGCTTGCCGTGCCGGCCGGCTTTGGCGAAAGCGTCGCCGATGCCCTGATGGACGCCGGAAAAGACGATGGCATCATGCCCTATGGCGTCGAGGCGCTCGGCGTCATGCGCATCGAAAAGGGACATGTCACCCACAACGAGATCAACGGCACCGTCGTTCCGGCCGATCTCGGTTTTGCGAAAATGGTCTCGGCGGTGAAGGCCGACTTCATCGGCAAGGCAATGGTGGGGCGCGAGGGACTTGTGGCGGAAGACCGACCGCGCTTAGTCGGCGTCGTGCCGCTCGATTCGAAGCAGTCCTTCCGCACGGGTTCCCACATCCTCTCCAAGGATGCGGCCGCAACGCTCGAAAACGACCAAGGCTATGTCACCTCAAGTGCGTTTTCGCCCCATGTCGGCTCGACCATCGGCCTTGCCCTTGTCAAGCACGGATCCGAGCGGCACGGTGAAGAGGTGATGATTTGGAACGGCCTGCGCAATGAATTTACTGCGGCGCGCCTGTGCAACCCGGCGTTCTTCGATCCGCAGAACGAGAGGCTCCATGTCTGATTTCCGCCCGACCCTTCGCCCTGTGCTTGGCGCCAAGCTGGCAATCTCTTCTGCTGCCGTCAGGCTCTCATCGCTTCCCGAAGGCGCTGTCATCCATGTGCTCGCCCGGCCCAGCGAACAGGATGTAGCATCCGTCCTCGACGGCCTCGCCAGGGGGGCCGCCCTCACCGTACGCCCTGTTTCGCCCGGTCAGTGGTTCATCATCGGTGAAGAGCCGATGACATTTCAGGACATGAAGGCCCTGTTCGACGCGCTCGAACCGCGCGCGACCGGCGTCGACCAGAGTCACGGACGCGTCCGCATCCGGATCAGCGGCAAGATGGCGGCGCGGGTCCTTTCCAAGGGCACGGCCGTCGATCTTGCTTCGGGCTCCTTCCCCGTCGGACAATCTGCAACGACGCTCATCGGCCATATCGTGGCCCACATCACCTGTATCGATGCCGAGACATTCGAGATCATCGTGCTGCGAGGATTTGCCGAGAGCCTGTGGGACGATCTCGCTCGCATGAGCGCAGAATTCGGCTGACCGCGGGTTTGTTAGGCGTGTAGACGTCGCTGTTGCGGAGGAGCTCCAATGGCAGGACGCTGTCATTTGCAGTTCGGGTCAACGTGATGCCGACAGCATCCGAAACCGTCAGTCCCAAGAAGGGCGGCATTGAGACTTCAGTTGATCTTTCCAGCGACCCGGTGGACAGGAAGCGTTACGATGAAGCGGGCGCCGCCGCCCGGTGGGGATTCGTAACGGACCGAGCCGCCGTGACGCTCGGCGATCTGGCGCACCAGCGCCAGCCCCAAGCCCCAGCCGCCGGTGGCCTCGCTTCGTCCCGAGGGCCGGTAGAACGGCTCAAATACGCGGACCTTCTCGCTGTCCGGTATGCCCGGGCCGTGGTCGCGGACCCTCAGTTCTGCTGTATTGCCTGCCTGCGCAAGAGTAGCGGCGACAGGCGGGCCGCCGTGGCGCAGCGCGTTTTGCATGAGATTGCGAACCAGCCTGCCGATCAGGCGCGCATCGCCCATGACAGTCACAGGCGTGCCGGTGACCTCGACGCCGGTGCGCGCGCCTTCTTCCGAGACCAGGGCCAGGAGGTCGACGGACTCGAGCGCATCGAGCTTCTCGATATGGTCGAGCCTGCTCGCCAGCAGGATCTCCTCGACGAGCATATCCAGTTCGGCAAGGTTGCGTACGATCTCCTCCTTGCGGTTCTCGTCCGGCGCCTGCTCATAGAGATCGATCGCCATGCGCAGGCGCGCAAGCGGCGAGCGCAATTCGTGGCTGGCATTGGCGAGCAGAGCGCGGTGTGACTTGATCAATCGCTCAACGTGATCGGCAGCCTTGTTGAAGCTCTTCGCTACCGCCGCGACCTCATCGCTGCCGTCGGCCGGTACACGCGCCACGAAATCGCCCCTTCCCCACGCATCCACGCCCCTGCGTAACCGCTCCAGCCGGCGGGTCAGGTGGCGCACCACCGGATAGGCGGCGAGCCCGATGACTCCGGCAATCAACGCCAGATAGGCGAGCGGATTGCGGCCGGACGGACCGATAGACCGCCCCATGCGAGCGGCTACGGCGCGCCCGTCGGGCAACTTCGTCACCATGGTGTGAAAGTTGCCTCCGCCGTGACGCCAGGGCCTTTCGAGAATGTCGCGCGGGAGCGGCCGGCCGGCGCTCGCGATCAGGCTGCCGCGCGGATCGTAGACGGCTATGTCGGCGTCCAAGGCCCGTGAAAACCGCTCCAGCGCCGCCTCCACCGACCGCCTGTCCATGTCGGGCGGAATCAGCGCGGCGACGAAACGAGCACGTTGGCTCTGCCAACCGGACTCCTCCTCGCCCTGTCCCAGCCACACGAAGGCCGCGCTGGCGACCGCGACCGCTGCAAGGCTCGCAAGCAGCGTGAGGTAGATTTTCAGGAACAGCCGGCTGCGCATCGCTCTATCTCTCATCGTCCTGGAACCGGGCGAAGACATAGCCGGCGCCGCGCACGGTGATGATGCGCCTCGGATGCTTGGGATCGTCTTCGATGGCCGCCCTGATGCGCGAGATATGGACGTCGATGGAGCGGTCGAACGCATCCAACTCCTCGCCCTTGACGGTGTCCATCAACCGTTCGCGCGACAGCGTGCGCCCGGCATTTTCGGCAAGCGCCACAAGCAGGTCGAACTGGTAGCTGGTCAGTGCACATTCACGGCCGTCGATCCTGACCAGGCGGGATCCCGGATCGATCTCCAGCCGCCCGAAGCGCAGGACGCGCGAAACCGCTGCGCTACCGTTGCGGCGGCGCAGGACCGCCTTCAGGCGCGCCAGCAATTCGCGCGGATTGAAAGGCTTGGGCAGATAGTCGTCGGCTCCGAGTTCCAGCCCGACGATGCGATCTGTCTCTTCGCCTTTGGCCGTAAGCATGAGGATCGGCACATCCGATACCGCGCGCATGCGCCGGCAGGTCTCGAAGCCGTCGAGGTCCGGCAGCATCACGTCGAGGATCACGGCGTCCGGGGCGCGGCGGCCAAGGTCGGTGAGGCCAGCCGTGGCCGTCGCCGCGGTGTGGACGGTGTAGCCGTTTCCGGAGAGATAGTCGGCGAGCATGGCGGACAGGCGCATATCGTCGTCAACAATCAAGACCCGTTCCGCCATCTCCTGCGCTCCGTTCAGTCGCCTACAGCGCCGCGCGTCAGACGCGCAGAGGTCGCTGTAGCACTTTGGAACGCTGCATGTACATTGCAGGAGCCGCCTCGCCCTACCATCGGCCGTGGCCCCTGCGCTCCTTCAAATGCTCAACGAGCTTGGCCCGCTGCTCCGGCGTCAAAACTGCGGCGGCATCGAGGAGCGCAGTGGTCATCTTGCGCGAGGCCTCGTCGATGGCCGCGATGCGCTCACTGCGGAGCTTTTCGGCAGCGGCACGGTCGACGGTCGGGGCGCCGAGGAGCTCAATAACCTGCTCACGCGTCTCGCGGACGTCCCGGAAAGTCGGCCCGATCTCATCGCGCGCCTTGTCGATGATCTCCCAAAGCTTGTCTTCCTGCTCGGACGTCGCATCGATTTCGTCAAGCACGGAGCCGATCCGGTGTTCCATAAAGCCGCTACCTCCCATATGTGCGTGCATCATGTGGCCGCCCATGCCGAAACCGAAACCGTCGCTTCGCGCGGCCGCAAACCCGGCCGCGCCGACAATAGCGACGGCTGCTAGGCTGCCGATCGCGGTGCGGCGCCCCCATCCTTTCGAGGCTGGTTCGCCGGACGTCGGGCTCGCCAAGTTCTTGTCCTCGTTTTCCATAGTTAATCTCCTTTCACTCCGCAGCGCCTGCTGCAATGGAGGAAAGCTAACAGAGCAACGTGTCGCGCGTTCCGGGTAAATGTAAAGGAATGTAAAGCCGGAGCGGCGCCTTCGAGGACGGGCTTGGCGGCATCAGTTCCCTCGAGCCGTCGTGCCGACTCGATAAAAATTCCTGCGCCCAAACAGGCAGTTACATCCTCAATGCGTTAAAGTTTGCGCAAGAGTATTTTCGAGAAAGAAACATTCGACTAAAGTCATACTCGCTGGGTCAGCAGCTAGAAAAAGTACTATTTTTGGGAGGAAATAGAATGTCACACAAAGTGGCCTTGAAGAAACGCGCTTTGTCTTCAAATGACCTGAGTATGCTAGATGGTTTGCTCAAGGAATGGTGCGAAAGCCACCACTACGACATTTTAAACTTAGAGGCCCAAGAGGCCGCGCGGGAATTGGTGATGTGGTTCGAGTTCGGCGTCGATAAACCCCACCAGCTTCGGGAGTTGCTTGCGACCCGTTAATCAGAATGCCCGTCCGGCACCATTAGGCCAAATGGGCACGGCGGGATGACACCCGCCGAATTCGCTCGAACCATCAATCCGCGACGTGATGCGGTGCTGTGCAGCCGGAATGGCTCCGCGCCGCATCCCGCCGCTACCGAACGACAATCCCGTTCAGACATCATGCACCCAAATGACCGTTTGGCGCGTCAATCAGGTTTCCTAGCGGACGGTCGCGTCCATCAGCGCTTACCCAGTCCACTTAAGCCTTTGGGACAAGCTTCTTTTCGCGGCAAATATGCTACTCTTCTGGCTCGCGCATACTGTCTCAAAAAACATATCGGTCAAAGAGGCGCGTTCAGCCAGTATATATTCTGGCAACCTGGCCCTGCAACCGTCCGCACCCCCCGCCCCAGCAGGGCCTTTTTTGTGGCCAAGCCAATCCCGGTCAAGGCAGACCGTCACGCGACCCTTACCCATGGTTTGCTTCTGGGTCGTCGGGGATGTGCTTGAGTTCAAACGCGAAGCAAACTCACTCATGCCGTTGTCTCAGATGCAATCGATAGGAGCAGTCCTTGTCGAGAATTGATAATATCCCGCCGGGCTGAAGGCTCTTCCATTTTTGCAGTCAGAACGACCCTCGAAGCACGATTGCAACGTGCATGACCTGTCAGCCCGAATACTTGAAGAACTCGATGAAGGCACGCAGTGCGGGCCGCATCTGGCGCCGGCTTGGGTAATAAAGGTAGACACCGGGAAACGGCGCGCACCAATCGGCAAGGATCTGGTACAGCCGCCCTTCTTCAATGGCGGCCCTCGCCATGTTCTCTAACAGGAACGCGACACCAGCGCCGTCGAGCGCGGCCTCTAGCACCAGCCGATCGTCGCCTAGAATAAGCGGGCCGTCGACATCAAGGACGAGCTCTTCGCCATCCTTTTCAAATTCCCATCTATAAACCTGTCCGCTGGCAAATCGCCGTCGGATGCACGCGTGATCCACTAGCTGACGCGGATGGACCGGCACGGTCCTTTGCCCAAAATAGGAGGGTGAAGCAACGATGCTTGCCCGTATGGGAGCGCTCATTCTCACGGCGATCATGTCCGGCTCCAGGCTCTCGCCGAGCCGCATGCCGCCATCGAGGCCTGCAGCGACAATGTCGTTGAAGGGCTCCTCGACCCGGACTTCCAGTACGACCCCCGGATAAGCCCTGCTGAAAGCCGCAAGACGTGGCGCCAGAAGCCAATGCGCCGCAAAGGGCGGCACGCTGAGGCGAAGATTGCCGGCTACACGATTACCCATTTCCTTTACCGCATCGAGCGCCAGGTCAATCTCGCCCAGCGCCGGCTTTAGCCGCTTGAGAAGCAGTGCGCCCTCTTCCGTTAGCGCGATGCTACGGGTCGTTCGAGAAAAGAGCCGAACTCCCAGAGTAATCTCCAGGCTCGATACGGCGTGGCTTACAGCAGAAGGCGCTATCTCCAATTCCTTGGCCGCGCCGCGAAATCCGCCGCAGCCAGCCACGGTCGCGAAGATTGCAAGTTGAGGTAGGCGACTTCTGTCCATTGTTCTATTCTATAGAACAGCGTGTGAATTTCCAGGCGAATTAACGAACGACCTACCATGTCCTATCCTCCCTTCATCACAAAAGGAGATCAGGTGATGAAAAAACGGAAGCTCGGAAGCGAACTGGACGTCTCGGCGGTAGGCCTTGGATGTATGGGCATGACTTTCGCCTACGGCGGTCAGGATGAGGCAGACGCTATTCGCACGCTGCACCGCGCGGTCGAGATCGGCATAACTTTCTTCGATACCGCAGAGGTTTACGGTCCCTTCGATAATGAGGTTCTGGTCGGAAAGACCTTGAAGGCGCACCGGCATCGCGTCGTGATCGCAACCAAGTTCGGCTTCAAGATCGCCGATAAGGGCGAAGGCATGTCGCGGATGGTCGGGGTCGACAGTCGTCCGGAACACGTGAAGGCCGTAGCCGAAGGCTCTCTCCGGCGGCTCGGAATCGAGCAGATCGACCTTTTCTACCAGCACCGCGTCGATCCCAACGTGCCGATTGAGGAAACTGTTGGAGCCATGGCGGACCTCGTCAGGCAAGGCAAGGTGAAAGCGCTCGGCCTTTCGGAAGCAAGCGCTGCCACTATAAGGCGGGCGCATAATGTGCACCCGATTTCGGCGGTGCAGAGCGAATACTCGCTGTGGAGCCGCGATCCGGAGGAGGAGGTCTTGGCTGTCTGCCGCGAACTTGGCATCGGCTTCGTCCCCTACAGTCCTCTCGGTCGCGGTCTCTTGACCGGCGCAATCAATAAGCCCGATGAGCTTGCTTCCGATGATTGGCGCAAGAACCTGCCACGCTTTCAAGCTGACGCCATGGCTGCGAACGCCGCCCTTATCGCAACATTGAAGGCCTTGGCGCAGGCAAAAGGCGTGACGGCGGCGCAACTTGCACTGGCCTGGGTGCTGCATCAGGGGGACTTCATCGTACCGATACCCGGCGCGCGCAAGCTTAAGCATTTGGAAGAGAATGCTGCGGCAGCAGGTATCACCTTGTTAGACGACGAGCTTAAACAGATCGGCGAGGCGCTCGCTCCGGCAAAGGTCACCGGCAGCCGCTACCGCGAGCAGGAACTTGCCCTTGTGAACGGGTAGACTGCTTTGCGCCTCACGGTTCGACAAGGCGTTCCTCCAATTATGCCTTGACGGTCACCCTCGGGCGTCACCGATTGCCCGGACGGCCCATCCGCTCAAGCTTCAGCGCCACAGAGTGGTCGGAACGACAGGCTGGCGCAGGCAAGGTACCGGTCGTCGAACGCAGTCCTTGCGACATCGCGGCCGGCCAATAGAACTCGCTCGGCTACTGGTCGCGCCCGCCGCCTCACCGAGATAACCCACTAAGGCATCTGGTGGATCTGACACGAGACCGAACCTGTGGCACCGTTACCGTCGACGGCGGTGAAAGTTGCCAACACAACGGTCGCGTCGCCCGCGTTCGAGATATCCGCCTACCTGGGCGTCGGCGGCCTCCTCAATGTCGATTGCGGGGAACCAATAGCTTTGCCAGGTCGCCGAATAGTGCTTGCCGATAAAATATCGTGCTGAGGCGTGGTCGGATGAAATCCACGGCAGCGGACCTACCAATGATTGCGATCGGCGCGAGCCGGGATCATCTGAGCCGCGCGGATGCCTAGCCTACCATGGCGGAGATGACGCACCCATGTTGCGAGCGCGACCACAGCAAGAACCGCTGCTGCCATGCGCAGCCACGAATAGGCGCCGATCCGGCTCACCGCCACGATTTTGGGCCGACGGCGGAACAGGGCCAGCTGCTCACGCAGGTCGGCAACGTCCTTTCGAAGCCAGGCGACCTCGCGTTGGGCCGATTGCAGATCGTCGTCGACGGGTATGTCTTCGGCCAGATCGGCGACGGAAGCGTCTTCCTCCACGTCCGCAAGATGTTCTCGAAGCTGGGAGGGACTATCAAAACCCTTGAAACGGATATTCGTCATCGACTTACCTCGGTGCTTTTTCGCACTTATCACCCTCCTCGGCCTGGCGCCGCGCTTGGCCTTGCGGCGGCCGTCGGCGCACAAGCAGCGGTCGACGCCGTCCTTGGAGCGGCCGTCCTTCGTCGCTTGGGACATACCGCCCGTTCATGCCGGTGTCGGTGGATGCCCGCCTGGCCATAGTGCGTCTCCATGCTGTGCCTTGGAAACGCTTCAGACCCCAAAAAGATGCATCGGGGGTGATCGGAGCCGAAGGTCGATGGCCGTGCCGTCGTGCGCATGGCCGCAAGCCGCCTTACCCGAAAACAGGCCCGGTCAGACATCAGGTGCTGGCTTGCTAGTCGCCTCCATAGCGGCGGTAGGATTCCGCCTTGGCAGGCGGAGAGATCAACGGGCGGACGCAATGTCCCTCCGGCGGCTTGCCACATCCGGCTGCGCTCACTCACGATCTGGATGAAGCCCTCCGCGTACGTGACCATATCGTCCGAGACGGCGAGGTCATTCGACAAGGCGCCAGCCAGGACATCGTCCTTAGACCAGCAGACGCATACTTCGCCAACTTCGTGAAGGAGGTCAATCAGGGTGCGTTGTCGACGTAGATGTGGTCAAGGGCGCCGGTACAAACAGCGTTCGACGCCCAGCGATCCGCCGCTTCGTCGACATCGACATAATGCAACCGGTCCAGTTGGCGCGTGCACGGGCGCTCTTGCGCGACATTGCCACAAGTGAAATCAACCTACCGCGACGTCGTCGAAAATATCCGGTCTTGCTCCTGTCGCAAACTCAACAGCTCGGAACTGCCGTCGATTTCGACGTCAGCACATAAGATTGGACTTCCCGCCGATACCGGGCGAACCAGCCTGCGGTTGGCAGCGAGATAAAAAGGCACCGGACTTTCGCCCGATATCGCCTGCGCCGGCACCATCCTACCGGAAACGTTGGTGATCGAATGATGGTGGCCGCTTGCCGCAAGCAGCGTTCCCGCCGGCAGGTCGGCATCTGCATGGGCGATGAGGTCGATGAGCGGCTTTGGCTCCTCGGCACCGCTTGACACACCTTTGAGTCCGACTTCCAGGACGCTGCTCGCCGCCTCGACACCCAGAAGGTGGCGCGGCAGATAAAGCATTGCAGTCCGGCCCGACCGGCTGACCACGTGGCCCTTTTCGGCAAGCATGGCCCATGTCGCCGCATCGTTGCATTCGACTGTGACGAAGACGCCACCAGCGAAGCTGACTTCGCTAGGGAGCCGGAGGCAATGAAATACGTCAAGAATTGCTTTGTGAGCAAGCAGGCCACCCTCCTCCACCGGAGCGAAAAAGTCTGGCACTTCGCCGATCCGCGCTATGGGGGCGTGCAGATCCAGCCGATCCACAGTGAAGCCGGTCGCATTGGCAACAAGGGTCAGTTCGCAAAGATCAGGCACCGTCCTCTGGGGCAGCGCTGCTGCTGCCTGCGCCCTGCCTGCTGCGACATCGGGGGCAGCCAGGGCACCCAGCTCGAGCCAAGCGGCAAACTCCGGAGCGTAGATCGACGTGCCGTTGGAGGTCAGTATGTTTTTCGCCGGATCAAAGACGAAGTCGTATTCGCTGGATTTGCCAGCAGCGATGATATCCAGACCGAGAACCTGGGCCCAGCTGATCAGCCCCATGAGAAGGCTTGGCTGATCGCCATCGACCGGGGTTACCAGCACATTGTTGCGGCGAGCCCGCGCAGCAAGACCAGGGCCTACCACGCTGTCGACCTCCTTTGACACGAGCGCCACATGCTTTCCGGCATCGATGGCGAGGCGCGCATGCCGCGCGCCGGCTTCGGGATGGCCGGTCGCCTCGACGACCACGGTGAACGGAAGAGCGAGCACAATCTCGAGGTTGTCCGTTGCGACAAACCGGTGTTCGGCCCAGGCCGCCGCCGCCTCTTCTTCCGTCCGGCAAAGGACGATTTCACCGGCGGGCACTCCGATCGAACGGAGTGCCGCCACTGCAGTTTCCGCCGAAAGATCGACCGCGACACGCGCGCTGATAAGCGGCGTTCTGCGGCTCTGGTCGAGGAAGCTGCGCCCGAACGCGCCGGTGCCGACGATGCAGCATTCCACGGGGGCGGAGCTTTTGGGGAAGTAGCTGTGGTAGTTCATGATGACTCCGACCTCATAAGAAAAAGCGGCAGACGGCCTTAGCGGGCCGAGCTTGCCGCATCGCGCCGCCGCAACCGGGAGAGCAGCTTGATGGCCTTGGGAACGACAACGAGCGCGAGCGCCAGCGTGGTGATGGTCCCGACGAGCGGATTGGAGAAGAAGACGCCAAGAGAGCCATCCGCGATGATCATCGATTGATGGAAGGCATTTTCGGCCTTGTGGCCAAGCACCATCGCAAGCACCAGCGGCGCAATCGGGAATTCAAGCTTGTTGAAGACGAACCCTACGACGCCGAAGATGATCACCAGCCAGAGGTCGAACGTTTCGCTGGAGACCGTATAGGCGCCGACGAAGCAGATCGCGACGATGATTGGCCCGATGATCGAAAATGGAACGCGCAGGAGTGCTGCAAACATCGGAACCGTGGCAAGGACCAGAATCACGCCGACGATGTTCGACACATACATGCTGGCAATCAGGCCCCAGACGAAATCGGGCTTCGTTGTGAAGAGCATCGGTCCGGGGGTGAGGCCCCAGATCATCAGCCCTCCCATCATCACCGCGGCAGTCGCCGAACTCGGCAAGCCGAGCGCCAGCATGGGAAGCATCGCGCAGGTTCCGGCCGAATGATCGGCTGTTTCCGGCGCAACGATGCCTTCCGCGCGCCCACTGCCAAAGGCCGGACCTGGCTTGGAGCATTGCCGTGCGATACCGTAGCTCATGAATGACGCCGCAGTCGGTCCGCCCGGAGTGATGCCCATCCAGATACCGATCGCGCAAGAACGGATGACTGTCGTGTAGTATCTGGGCAGTTCAGCGATGGTGCGCAGTACGTCGCGGAGATCGATCCTTGACGAGAGACCGCGAAATTTGTGCCCGTCCTGGACCGTCGCGAGGATCTCTCCGATCCCGAAAAGTCCGATGACGACCACAAGAAAGCTGATGCCGCCCAGGAGCACGTCAAGCCCGAATGTCAAACGGAGCGATCCGGTGACGGTATCCATGCCAACTGTCGAGAAGAGAAGCCCAAGTCCCAACGAAACCACCGTTTTCAACGGGGCAGCGCTGCCCATCCCGACAAAAGCGCAGAAGGCAAGGAAATAGACGGCGAAATATTCCGGCGCGCCGAAGCGCAAGGCGAAGCCTGCTGCCCACGAAGACAAAAGCGTAATGACGATGACCCCGGCAAGAGCACCGATGCCCGCCGACATGAAGGCAAGTGTCAGCGCGCGCGTGGGCTGGCCTGCGCGGGCCATCGGATAGCCGTCAAACGTAGTAGCGACCGAACTCGGCTCGCCTGGAATGTTGAACAGAATGGAGGTGGTCGATCCCCCGAACAGGGCACCCCAATACATCGACGCGAGCAGGATGATGGCCGAAACCGGATCCATCGAAAACGTCAGCGGAATGAGCAAGGACACACCATTCGGCGCGCCAAGGCCCGGCAGCACGCCGACGATCAAGCCAAGCATCACGCCCACCACCATGAGCATGATGTGGTAGGGCGTCAAAGCGATCTGGAACCCGTCCAGCAGCAGCCCAAAATCTCCCATCGAAGCCTCCCTGGCCTTCAGTAAACGCCGAACATGTTTTCGAGCGGACCCTTGTGCAGCGGGATCTGGAAGACGATCTCGAAAATCAGATAAAGAGCCAAGGCAAATCCGAGACCGAGGGAAACGGCTGCAAGGAAATGATATCTTCCCTGTCTCCACGAAACGTAGAAGAGATAGAGTGCGCTGCCGGCATAAAGACCGAGCTGGATGGCAACGACCACGAAAACCGCCATCGGCACGAAAAAAGAAGCCAGACGCCTGACCTGTTCGCGCTCCAGGAAGATCTCCCGGCGCTTTTCTCCGTCCTGTCGGAGTGCGAAAAGCGTCTGCGCGGCGGAAGCGGCACTCGCCAAGAGCACGATCAGTCCGACATAAAAGGGAAAGTAGCCAGGTTGCGGGCCGGAGCTTTCCCAACCCACTCCAAGATCGAGCGATCCGCTCGCAGCAAGAAGTCCGATGCCTGCGGTCACTGTCGCGACGATCAGCTCCATGTGGATGCGTCTTATGTGCATTTGCTATCCTCCCTTATGAGAAAGGGCCGGTCCGGCGGCGTTCGCCGGACCGGTCATCTCACTGCACGAGCCAGCCTTCGGCCTTGAAGACCTTGACGGCATTCGTCTCGCTGGTTGCGATGAACTCGCCGAGCGCCTTACCGGTCAGGAAATCCCCGGTCTGCGAAGTCTTGCCCACATACTCTTTCCATTCCGGGGTTTCGCTCACCTTGCGAAGAACCTCGGTGTAGTAGGCAAGGGCATCGTCCGGAATATCAGCCGCAGTCCAGACGGTGCGCGGCATCTTGTAGGACTCAATCGGAATACCGGCCTCGACGCAGGTCGGAATGTCTTGCCAGCCCTTGCCGTCATGGATCGGCTCGCTTTTTGCCATTTTCTTGGACGAGAAGACACAGAGAGGTTTGACGGCTCCAGCTTGCCACTGGCCGATGTTCTCGTTCGGGTTGTTGACGTTTGCAGTCACGTGACCACCCGCCAGCTGCACGCCGACTTCACCGCCACCGTTGAACGGCACGTACTTGAAGCTCGCACCGGTCTGCTGTTCGATCAGGGCAACGAGTGTCTCGTCCGTGTCCTTGGACTGGCTGCCGGCAAAGGCGACCGTTCCAGGCTTTGCCTTGGCGGCATCAACGAGGTCCGTCGGCTTCGCATAGGAAGAGTCGGACTTTACCCAGATCAGGAATTCGTCAAACGCGAGAGCGGCAACGGGCGTAAGATCCTTGGTCGAATAGGCCATCTTGGCCACATGGGGCAGCAAATAGGCGTTGTTCGTTCCGAAATAGAGCTTGTTCGCGTCACCCTTGTTCTGCCTTGCGTAGAGAAACGCCTCCGCGCCGCTGCCGCCACCCTTGTTGAGGACGACCATCGACTGATCCATCAGCTTGTACTTCGTAATGATGGACTGGATGGTGCGGGCGAAGTTGTCGGTACCACCGCCGGCGCCCGAGGCGACGACGAACTCGACCGGGCGGTTCGGTTCGAATGCGAATGCCTGGCTAGCCGCGGTTAACGCCGCCAGGATCGTGCATGCAACAGAAAAAGGCTTCTTCATCTTTACTCCTCCTTTGAACTCATCCGGCACGAACCCTCCTCCATGCCGGTCGATGCTGCAGATTTCTGAAGTCAAGCCGCCGCAGACAGCGCTGCAGCCCTTCTGGCCATGCGTGCCGCCAGAAGCAACGCCTCGCGGGTAGCGCCTACATCGGCGATACCCTTTCCAGCGATGTCGTAGGCCGTGCCGTGAGCCGGCGTGCAGAGCGGGAACGGCAGGCCACCGATCATGGTCACGCCCTTGTCGAAACCGATCAGCTTCATCGCGATCTGGCCCTGATCGTGATACATGGTCAGAACGGCATGAAACTCTTCCTTGAGTGCCCGCAGAAAGACGGTATCGGCAGGGAACGGGCCTGCGACGTCGAAGCCGGCCTTTTGGGCGGCTGCTACGGCCGGTTCGATGATATCGATCTCCTCCGTTCCGAAATTGCCGCCATCGCCGGCATGCGGATTAAGCCCTGCGACGATGATCCTCGGATTTTCGCGACCGGCGCTCTTCAGGCACGCCTGTGTCAGTTCCAGTTCGGCGAGAATACCTTCCACCGATAGAGCGGCTGCAACGTCTGCTAGGGGTATGTGCGAAGTCACGCGTGCGTTCCAGACCCGTTCGAGAACATTGAATTCGCGCGCTTTGCCGGTGAACCCGATGACGTCGGCAACAAAGCGGATTTCGTCGTCGTAGCCGGGATATGCGTAACGCATCGCCTTCTTGTTGAAGGGGGTAAAGCAGACGGCGTGGGCTCGGCAGGCGTGGGCAAGTTCCAGCGCAGTGCGGAAGTTTGCCGTGGCAAAAGTGCCGCCTGCAAGCGTCGCCTCGCCCCGTACCACGTCGGCAGGATCGAGATGGCCGAGATCGATGAAGACATGGCGATCTTTACCCGCCTCCTCAAAATTGTGGAGCAACGCGCTGGCAAGGTTCAGTTCAACGCCCGCCTCCTTGGCTCCGCCCTGAAGAATACGACGGTCGCCTATTACGACAAGGTGCGCGGCTTCGCGAACTTCCGGAAGGGCGATGATGCGGGCGGTAAGTTCGGGACTGATGCCTGCCGGATCGCCCATTGCAAGGGCGATCACTGGACGCGTTTCGGCTGTGCCGTCTTTGGTCATGGGCCTCTCCACATGTTTCTCCTCGAAACAGCAGATACAACAGTTTGGCATTCAATATCAAGAGCACTGTATTCTGTATGCAGAATATTCCGTTGACTTGATCGCCTCGGAGTCTCATTACGTGACCTCAGCGAGCGCCCTCAATGGAGAATCAGCGTGGTCCGGACGAACTCAATCAACATGGGCGCGGGTGATGTCAGCGGCGTTGCGCCGCTGCAGCGAACAGCCTTGCACGACACTCTTGTGAACCACCTGCGCGACATGATCATCGAGGGCAATCTCGCGCCGGGAAGCCGTATCCACGAAGGCCAGCTCGGCGAGCAGCTTGGCGTTTCGAGGACGCCGTTGCGCGAGGCGATTAAATATCTGGCGAGCGAAGGGCTCGTCGAGCTCGTCCCCAGCCGCGGAGCGGTCGTGAAGCGCTTCAGTCCGAAGGATGTCGAAGACATGCTGACGGTGTTGCAGTCGATGGAGGAGCTGGCCGGACGGCTCGCCTGCGAGCTCGGCTCGGTCGAGGAAATCGCCCATGTTCGCGCTCTTCACGACGAAATGCTGGAGAAATACAGGTCGGGTGACCGGCTTAACTACTACAAGCTCAACCAGGCGATCCATACGGCAATCGTTCAGATGGCGCACAACGCAACGCTCTCGAACATGCATGGGACGTTGCAGACGAGGCTGAAGCGCATTCGTTTCGTCGGTCACGAAGGCCCGGAGAAATGGGCGGCCGCAGTTGCCGAGCATGAAGAGATGATCGTCGCGCTGGAACAGCGCAATAAGCCTGCGTTGTCAGAGGCACTCGGACGGCACCTGAAGAACGCATGGGAGCGCGTCAAGGACGGTGTCTGAGGCTGCCTGCACGCCTCGATCTGCCTTATGATGATCGCTACCCGGCGGCCACAAACACACGATTATAACCTGCAAAGCGCTCCGGGGCGCAAACGGCAGCCTCAACGGCCGGATGGTCGATCATCGCTGACCTAAAGTTTTCATTGCGCCGCGCAAAAGGTACGACAGCTTCGATAACGCTCCAAACATTCGAACACGTCGCGAGCGTGCGGCCGGCAAAATGCGTAGACAGGCCGTCAACCGTCACCGCGCTGTCGGCAACGACCTTCAGCTCGGCGATATTCTCGTTGAGTGCCGAGAGCCGTTCGAGCTTTTGCGGACCGAGAATATTGAAGGTGATGAGGATGTGTTCGAAATCCGCTGCCGCAAAACCTCGGCTTCGGAGATCGTCTGGCAATTGATGCCTTTTGCACCGGCGGTGACCTGCGCTGCGGCAAGAGCCGGGATCTTGTGCGTCGTGATGTGCGGACGAAAACGCGGGCCGTGCGCATCCATATAGGCCTGCACCCGGCTGATGTTTGCCGCCAGCCGGTCTTCGTCGATGATCGGTCGCGGCGTCGAAAGATCCGCGATCCTATCGCCTGGCTCGGCGATCACGGCAAACCGGTTTTCCTGCATCTACGCGGCTCAACGCTCTCGTCCGTGAGGATCGGCCACCATCGGCCAGATGTTTTTTGGCGCCCGGCGATAGGCCGTCTTGGCCGGATTGTTCGGATAAGGTGTCCCTGCGGAACAATATAAGATCTCGGCGGCGATCTTTGAAAAGGACGCAAAAAAGTGGTTCGTGGACTTGATGACGAGGATCTTCTTCCTGGCCGGATCAATGCCCATGACCGTGAAAAGGCTGGTGTCGAAGCTCTGGGCGCGCGTCGAGTTCAAGATGATGTCGATGCCGTTGAGAATCACGTGGGTGGCATCGCCGAAGGGTGCCAAGCTCTCACCGAACTGCATCTCGGCGTTCTTCACGAGCTTGACGACCCTCACGGTACCATCGATCGGATTTCCGGTACCAGGCGCCGATTTTGCGCCGAAGCGGAGCGGAATCTCAGCTCCCTCGCCTGCCGCAAAACAGATCTGCACCGCCATCGGGTCCCAGATCGTGCCGATTGCCGTCTCCCGCGCCCCATGGGCCATCAATTCTTCGAGGATGACCGTTGCATCGCCTGCGGTACCGCCGCCCGGATTGTCCCAGACATCGGCGATGACGACGGGCCAGGTAGTAGCGGCCAGAGCGCGCACGACCGCTTCCTTCTCGTCGATCTGCGGCGCCATGAAGGTTCCGCGCTTGGCAAACAGCTCAAGCCCCAGTTCACGGGCAAGCGCTGCCCCCTTTTCCGGCTTGTCATCCGTCACCACGAGCATCTTTGTTCCCATTTCGGGAACGTCGCCGACCATGAAACCGTGGATCACCGAGATCGACAATACGTCCGGATCGCTCTTTTCGATCTCAATGATCTTGTCGACGAAGGAGCGCATAGGTTCGCGCGACGTGGGGAAGACGTCGATCATGCGGCAATCGAAGACGGAAACGGCGGGCTTGACCCTGCCTTCAAGCGTATCGACGGCGATGCGCCACAGATCTTCGGCGCGATCAACGAAATCCGTATGCGGGAACTCCTTGAAGTAGACGGCAAAGTCGAGGGCCGCCACGCGCTTGGCGGTTAGATGGCTGTGCGGGTCGAGTTCGGCGCAGACGAGAATGTCGGGTCCCACGATCTCGCGGATGCGCGACAGGATGTCGCCTTCGGTATCTTCGTAGCCCGCCGCCACCATGGCTCCGTGAAGTCCGAGGACTACAGCATCAACCGGCATTGCAGCGCGCAGCTGCGCGAGTATCTCGTCGCGCAAGTCTTCATAGGTAGAACGGTTGACGAGCCCGGCCGGATCCGCCCAGGTTGCCGTTCCTTCAATCAGCTCCCAGCCCTTTGCCGCAGCGACCCGCCTGCCAACGGTGATCGGCGCGGTGCAAAGCGTCGGCGTTTCGGGATGCTGCCCCGGCGGCGCGTAAAGCGAGGCCTCGAAAGCCCGCCGGTCGACGCAAATCGGTGAGAAGGTGTTGGTCTCGGTTGCCAGAGCCGCGGTAAAAATGCGCAAGAGATTGGCCTTTATGTTGTCGGCAGGCCTCAACCCATCGGATTCGGCAGATAGCCGGTGAACCCGCAGATCTTCCAGCGCCCCTCGTGAAACCGGCAGTAATAGAGCGTCTGCCACTGCATGACATCGCGGCTGCCGTCGGCCTTGCCGATGCCGCCATCGAACTTCTTGTGCACGAGCGCCATGTCGCCTTCGATTTCGATGTGCTCGAGCGTCGTCGTTGTGAAAATCGCTGTGCGCGCATCTTCGGCGAAGTTCTCGTTCGCAAACTCCTTGGCCTGCCGCAGCCATTCGTCGCGATAGGCGGTAAGCGCTGGAAAGGCAAGGCGCCATTTGTCCGGGCTCACCTGCCTGCAGCTGTCGATGCCAATGAAACCGTCTTCCAGGAAGTCGTTTTCGACCATCGACCAATCGGCAGCCAGAAACGCGTCGATATCGCGTGGAACGAGCATCTCCCAGATGGAATGCCTGGCTACGTCGGACGATGGGAAGGGATTCTTGAAAGGATCGCGCATATCCGCCCCGGATTTAAATTCTTTTCATAAAGAGTGTTTTCCGCTGGCAAAACTCCGCTTTCTGTGGTCATTTGTCAACTTATCAAGAAAATAATTTGCAAGGATCCGGAATGTCCATCAAGCGCTATGGCACTGTTCAAACCGGCGCCGGCGGCAAACCTCTGCCGTTTGCGCGCGCCGTCGAAGCCGATGGCTGGCTTTATGTTTCCGGTCAGGTTGCAATGGAAAACGGCGAGATCATTGACGGCAACATTATCGCCCAGACCCATAAAACCATCGCCAATGTGCTTACGATCCTCAAAGAGGCGGGCTACCGCGCCGAGGATATTGTGCGCGTCGGCGTCTGGCTCGACGACCCCCGCGATTTCTGGTCATTCAACAAGATCTATCAGGAATATTTCGGCGAGCATCCTCCGGCGCGCGCCTGCGTGCAGTCTTCGATGATGGTGGATTGCAAGGTGGAAATCGACTGCGTCGCTTATAAGAAGAAAGACCAGTAAGGGCGCCATCACCGGGAGGATCGGTTGGATATCTTTTCCACATTGCAGGAAGACAAAGGCCGCCTTTCTCCATCGGAGAACCGGATTGCCGAAATCATCGTCAACGATTTCGAATTTGCCGTGAACGCCTCCATCATCGAACTTGCCGAAAAGGCCAAGGTTTCGCCGCCGACCGTGACGCGCTTCTGCCGCCGTCTCGGTTGCGAGAGCTTCTCCGACTTCAAAGTCCAGCTCGCCCGCACGGCGCATATCGGCGTCCGCTATCTGAAGCCTGAGTCTAAAAGCAGTGATCCCGCTGACGTTGCGCAGGACATCATCACCAAAGCGCAAAACGCGCTGTTCCTGCTGCACCGCTCTCTCGACATTGCCGCAATCGGGCACGCCGCCGAGCAGATCGCCAAGGCGGATATGATCTACGCCTTCGGATCGGGCGGCAACTCCTCGATGATCGCAGACGAATTCCAGAACCGTCTCTTCCGTCTGGGGCTGCGGATCACAGCCAGTTCGGACCACAGCATGCAACTGATGATGGCGGCGGCAGCACGAGCGGGCGACGTGCTGATCGGCTCGTCCTTTTCGGGGCGCAATGCCGAACTCGTTCGCGCCTTCGGGCTGGCACGCGAAGCAAAGGTCACGACGATTGCACTAACGCAGACCGGCAGCCCGGTGGCAATGGCGGCCGAGATCGTCGTACCGATCGATCTGCCGGAAGGAAACAACATCTTCCGCCCCACCTCCACCCGCATCGCCTACATCGCAACCGTCGACATCATCGCGAGCCTTGTCGCCTATGCCATCCAACCGAAGGCGGCGGTGACGCTGCGACGCATCAAACAGCAACTCGTTACCCATCGCGACGGCGACGACCGTCAGCTCCTCGGAGACTGAGGGCGTACAAAAGGAGCATGAAGCATGACGCAATCGGTCGCTATCGTGACGGGAGCTGCTGGAGACATCGGCGCTGCTATCGCCGCTAGACTCGCCGATGACCATGACATTGTCCTCCTCGCCGACATCGATCTTGAGGCGGCCGCGGCCGTTGCGGCCACGCTTGGTGCGCAGAGCCGCTTCGTTGCAGCCGGATGCGACGTCACGAGCGAGACGAGCGTTTCTGATCTTGCAAGGCGCTGTGCGGAGCTCGGACAATTGCGAACGCTCGTCAACAATGCCGGCGCGGCACGTGCCGTCAGCCTTCACGATACCACGCCTGCCATCTGGCGCATGGACAATGCGCTCAACCTCGAAGCCGCATTCTTATGCTTTCGCGCCGTCGAAGACATGCTGAAGGCGTCAAAAGGCTCGGTCATCAACATCGCCTCCGTCAACGGCATGAACGTCTTCGGGCATCCGGCCTATAGCGCGGCAAAAGCGGGTCTTATCCACTTCACGCGGCTGGTTGCCGTCGAATACGGCAAGTTTGGCATCCGCTCCAATGCGGTCGCCCCCGGCACGGTCAGAACCCGGGCCTGGGAAGCGCGCGCGGCTGCCAATCCCAACGTTTTCGAGGAGGCACGGCGATGGTATCCGCTTCAGCGGGTCGTCGACCCGACGGATGTGGCAAATGCCGTCGCCTTTCTGGCCGGACCGCAGGCGGCGGCCATCAGCGGGGTTTGCCTGCCCGTTGATTGCGGCCTGACGGCGGGCCAGGCGGAGCTTGCCCGCACCTTCTCGCAATCCGACCATTACTGAAGCCATAATCAAAGAGAGGAACAGGACATGAAGCCGGTTTACTATCGCTTGGAAAACAGCTGGACCCCGGACGGCGGACCGAACGGCCGTTTCACCTTTACGCTCTTCAACCTCTGCGAAAGCCCGCTTTCCGGCTTCAGGCTCGTCTATACGTCCTTGACGCGCGTGAGCGACCCCGCAGCCTGCGAAAACGCCCGGTTCCTGCGCCGGAACGCGAACTTCCACGAATTTTCGCCGCCTGCGGGGCTCAGCATCGCACCCGGGCAAAGCTGGACCTTCACGGTCTCCGGCCTTCACCGCAAGGCGCAGCATTGCACGGACGGGGCAAAGTCCGCTTATCTGACCTTGGCCGACGGCACGCATGCCGCCGTCGCCGTGTCCGATCTGCTTCTTGAAGGCCGCGTGAGCGAGCCGCCGCCGGTGCTGCTGCCGGAGGGCCGCGTTGACGTTCCCTTCGCGCTTCAGCCCTGGCCGGCAGAAATCGATGCCAAGCCAGGCGACAGCTTTCCGGTCGTGCTTTATCCGGAAGGGGCAAGCTCCGACGAGCTGCTTTCGATCTCGACGGTAATTTCCCTTTCGCGCCGCCTCTTTGAGAGCGACCATTCCGTCTTCAGCCTGACGCCATCTCCGCAGGGCCGGGCGCTGGTTCTCGATCGCCAGGCTTTGCTCGGTGCGGAGAGTTACCGGCTGACCTTTGCCTCCGACAAGGTCACGCTTTCCTATTCCGATGCAGCCGGGCGCCAGTACGGCCTGACCTCGCTTGCGCAATTGCTCAACGGCGCGCGCACGACCAAGGGCAAGTTCCGCTTCCCGATCTCCGGCAGCATCTCCGACAAGCCGCGCTATGGCTGGCGCGGCTGCCATCTCGACGTATCGCGCCAGTTCTATCCCGTCGCCGACGTCAAACGGCTGATCGATATCCTTGCCTGGTTCAAGCTCAATATCTTTCATTGGCACCTGACCGACGACGAGGCCTGGCGGCTGGAGATCAAGGCTTATCCGCAGCTGACCACAACCGGGGTCCTGCGCGGCCCGGACGAGCCGTTGTTGCCGCAGCTCGGCAACGGCGCCGAGCCGGTCGGCGGCTTCTACTCGCAGGACGATATCCGTGACATCGTTGCCCATGCTCAGACCTTGAACGTCGAGGTCGTGCCGGAGATCGATATTCCCGGCCACAATGCCGCAACGCTGGCCGCTCTTCCCGAACTGACCGATGGCCAGGAGGCGCCGGACAGCTATCATTCCGTTCAGGGCTATCCGAACAATGCCTTGAATCCGGCCGTGCCGCTCACCTATGAATTCCTGGAAAGGGTCTTCGACGAGATGGTCGAGCTCTTCCCTTCCTCCTACATCCATGTGGGCGGCGACGAAGTGGCAAACGGGTCATGGCTTGCCTCTCCGCTGGCAAAGAAGCTGATGGCCGAGGAAGGCATTTCCGGCACATTCGGCCTGCAGTCCTATTTCCTGAAACGCGTCAAGGACATGTTGGCGGCGCGCGGGCGCAAGCTCGCCGGCTGGAATGAGGTGGCCCACGGCGGCGGGGTTGCAGCGAAAGACACGCTGCTGATGGCCTGGGAAAATCCGCAGGTGGGTATCGATCTCGCCAGAGAGGGCTACGACGTCGTCATGACGCCCGGCCAGGCCTATTATCTGGACATGGTGCAGGCAGAAGCCTTCCAGGAGCCGGGGGCGAGCTGGGCAGGAACGGTACCGCCGGCACACACCTATGCCTATGAAGCAGAAGGCGCATTTCCCGAGGAGCTCACCGACAAGATGAAAGGCGTGCAGGCCTGCATCTGGTCCGAACACTTCCTGTCGCGCGGCTACTTCAACCGCCTGGTGTTTCCGCGCCTTCCGGCGATCGCCGAGGCGGCATGGACCCCGAAGGCCAAGAAGGACTGGTACCGCTTTGCGGCCATCGTCCCGCTGAGCCCGAAACTCTAGGCCCGAAACTCCAGGACGGTAGCGATGCGGATTGCAGTCGGCGGAATTCACACGGAATGCAGCACATACTCGCCGGTGCTGATGGCGATCGAGGATTTTCGCGTCCTACGCGGGGCGGACCTTCTCGTATCCGACTATTTCAGCTTCCTGAAGGCGGAAGGGATCGACCCCCTCCCGCTGCTTCATGCGCGTGCCATTCCCGGCGGGCCGGTGTCGCGCGCCGCGTACGAGGCGTTCAAGACGGAATTCCTCGATCGGCTGCAAGCGTCCATGCCGCTTGACGGTCTCTATCTCGCCATGCACGGGGCGATGAATGTCGAGGGACTGGATGATGCCGAAGGCGACTGGATTTCGGCGGCACGCGCCGTCGTCGGTCCGGACTGCGTCGTCGCTGCGAGCTACGATCTGCATGGGAATGTCAGCCAGAAGATCGTCGACCAGCTTGATATTTTCGCAGCCTACCGCACGGCGCCGCATATCGATGTGCGCGAGACGATGGCACGCGCCTGGTCAATGCTCGTCGTCGCGCTGAAGAGCGGGAACCGGCCGGGCGTGGCCTGGGCGCCGGTGCCCGTACTGTGGCCAGGCGAGCGGACTTCAACAGAAGATGAGCCGGCAAAGGACCTCTATCAGGCGCTTGCTGAGTTCGACGGCCGGGACGGCGTTCTCGATGCCAATCTTATGATCGGCTATGTCTGGGCCGACGAGCCCAGGGCGACGGCCTGCGCCGTGGTGACGGGCTCGGACAAAGCTGCTGCCGCAAAAGCCGCAGAGGAGATCGCCCTTTCCTATTGGAATGCCCGCGAGGACTTCCGCTTCGGACCGGTCACCGGTCCACTCGACGACATGCTCGACATCGCAGCAGATATGAAGACCGTACCGGTCATTCTCGCCGATTCCGCTGACAATCCGACCGGCGGCGGCGTGGGCGACCGGGCCGATGTCCTAAGCGCCGTCCTTTCCCGCAAGTTCGAAAACACGCTTTTTGCCGGCATCACCGACCGGCCGGCCGTCGAGGCCTGCTTTGCCGCCGGCAAGGGAGCGACCGTGCCGCTCTCAATCGGCGGCAGTCTCGATCCAGCGAGCTTTCCCGTTCGCATCGAAGCCGAGGTGATCCGGCTCGACGATCCCGGCCCCGAGGCCGAACGCCAGGCAGTGGTGAGGGTCGGCGGTGTGACGGTGGTTCTTGCCGCCAGCAGGCGTCCTTATCACAACATCGCGGATTTCACGCGGCTGGGGCTCGATCCCCGATCGGTTCGACTGCTCGTCGTGAAATCGGGCTATCTTTCGCCCGAGCTTGCGCCGATTGCCAATCCGAACCTCATGGCGCTGACCGAGGGCGTCGTGAATCAGGACATCGAACGTCTTGCCAGCCATCGCCGAACGCGACCGGTCTTCCCGCTCGACCGCAAATTCGACTACCAACCGCAGGCGCGTCTTTCGGTGCGTTGGCAGGACTGATGTCTTTCATTTCGCGCCTGCCTTTTATGTCGTTTGACGTCTATTTAAGATCCCTTCTTCCCCTTCCTTCCCGTGATTGCGCGGACATGACGGGCCTGCTATCATTGCCCTCAATGATAGCATTGGAGCCATATCGATGGCCGGAAACCTGCATGTACGCAATCTTGATGATGACCTGATCGCGAAGCTGAAGATGCGCGCCGCCCGCCACGGCCGCTCGGCGGAAGCCGAGCATCGGGAGATCCTGCGCCAGGCGCTGGCAAACGAGTCCGAACCTGATTTCGACGATCTCGCGGCCGAACTGCGGAAGCTGACGGCCTCACGCAAACAGACACCCTCCGAGGTGCTCCTACGCGAAGACCGAGACGAGCGGTAATGGAGACGCTGATTATCGATGCCAGCATCGCGATAAAATGGGTCGTGGAGGAAGAGGGCACTCACGCCGCCGTCGATCTGCGCTCGCGGTTCAGGTTTGCTGCCCCGGAGCTTCTCATTCCGGAATGCGCCAACATTCTCTGGAAGAAGACACAACGCGGTGAGCTTATGCATGATGAAGCAGTCCTTGCAGCGCGGTTGCTTGAACGCTCCGGAATAGCGGTCCTCTCGATGACCGGCTTACTGGAGCGGGCAACGAGACTTGCAATCGAACTTTCGCACCCGGCATATGATTGCGCCTACTTGGCGGCAGCGGCCCAAACGAGGTCGAGGTTCGTGACGGCAGATGAACGGCTGCTGCGGGTGATCACCGAGCGCGCATCAAATGAGATGGCAAGGTCGTGCGTCTCGCTGGCAACCATCCAGAGCGGCGCACACTGAATCATGCGAACAGACGAGGACCAACGCGGTACAAGACGAACTGGTCGGAGGAGCTGATGTGCAATGTCTGATCCTAAACCCCGCCTTTATCGCCGAGAATTTCGCGGATTTGAAGATCAAGGTTCATTTTGCCATTGTTCGCCGGACGCGACCGGTCGGCCGCAAGTTCGACGACAACGGCAGGCGTGCTTTTCAGCGCGCTGGCATGACTGATTGTCTTTCATTTCGGGCCCCGGACAAAGGCTAACATCCGCCGCCTGCCTCTCTTTTTTATCCGGACCACCATGCACCGTCTCTTTCCCGATGTCTTCCGCAGTCCCGCTATCCGCGTCAGCATGATTGCGATCTTCACTTTCGGGTTTGCAAGCGCCGCGACGGGACCTTACCGGTCGGTCGTCGCTATCCGCGAGCTCGGCCTTTCGAACGGCCTGTACTCGGCACTCATTTTTGCCGCCGCTGCGGTCAACGTCATCGTCAGCATCCTGCTCGGCAATCTCGCCGACCGACTTGGCGAATATCGTTCCATGATGTTCCTCGCGGCCGCATTCGGAATCGCGGGATATGGGGCAATCTATATCTTTCCATCTCAGGGCATTTTCGTTCTCAGCGTCCTTCTGCTCCTGCCGGTCTACGGTTCTTTGAACTCGCTTTTGTTTGCCAACGCACGGGCGGCGACCAGGGGCATGTCCGGCACGGACATCGCGACAGTCAACTCCGGCATCCGGTCAATGATTTCCCTTTCCTGGGTGCTCGTGCCAGGCGTCACAGGCGTCTTGCTTTCCGAATCTGCTAGCATGCTGCCGGCTTATCTTTTCGCCTGCATCTCGTGCATTTGCTGCTTCGGCCTGATCAGTCGGTTCCCGCCGCGCCAAAAGGGTACGGACAAGGCGGCGACACATCACCTTTCTCATCTCGCAGCGCTTGGCGAGGTGATTTCGCCCAGAATCCTTGCGCGCGTGATTGCCGTGGCCCTCATCACGAGCGCGCTCCACATCAACGACGCGATCCTACCCTTGATCGTCACCGACGCCGCTCGCGGCACATTGGCCGATGTCGGCATTATCGTCGGCGTCGTCGCTGTCCTTGAGATCGTCTTCATCATCGTATGGGCGCGGATTCTCAAGCAGACGGGTCAGGTTACAGCACTGGTAACCGGCACTATCATATACGCCGCCTACCTGTTGCTGCTCGGCCTTGCTTCAGAGCGCTGGCACGCTTACGCCCTGACGGTCATCAGCGGCATTGGTGCGGCAGCGCTGATCAGCATCCCCATCACCTACCTCCAGGATCTCATTGCAGAGCGACCAGGCCTTGGCAGCGCCTTGATATCCGTCAACATCTTTCTCAGCGCGGGCGTGAGCGCGCTCGTCTTCGCCATCGGCAGTTTCATCACGACCTATTCGGGGACGTCAATTATCGGAGCGCTCTTTGGAATCAGCGGAATTGGGCTTTTGATGTACTGCAACACCAGACTTCGAGCTGTTTGATGGCACGACTACCGTCGGGATAAAGAAAGCAGGTCCTAAGCCAACGATGATCAAACAAAGACGGCGACGGCCGATCTTTCGCAAATTTTCAAGGTCCCATAGCTGCGGAACCGTTCGAATTCAATGGTTGTCCGGCCACTGCATCCACTGCTGAATGTCGCGTTTAGCATGAAGCACACGCCATACGTCGACATGATCTGGCCGGTCATGATTAAGGATGAGATAGGGATATCGCTTCATCGAAACGCTCCGCACGTCAGGTAGTCCCAACTCGTATGCAGACCGCAATGATCCGGCCACCGGATGGCTGGTGATCAGATCATCGGAACCGCGCGCGGAAATGCCGTCCTTCAAGGGCGGGGAGGAAGCGTGCGACCTTTGGGTCTCGACATACTGCCGGACAATGTCCAAAGGCGCGCCGCCGCATGACGCGGCGAAATATGACGGCGACCACAACACGCCCTTGAAGGAGCGCCCCGCCACGTCCGGCCTCGCTTCCCGCAGGCGGCTCGACACGCCCTTGAGACTGTTGACGAGCTTCGACAGCTGGACCAAATGAACGTGCAACGCAAAACACGATGTCTTCCCGTGCGATACTCCGTATTGCAAATGCCGCCGGCCGTTTGATACAACCATCGCATGCCGAACCGCGCGTACAAGTACAGGATTTACGCTGACCAGCAGACGGCGGAATTCTTCGCCCGCTGCTGCGGCGTCGTGCGCCTCGTCTACAACATCGCCCTTGAGCAGCGATCCTCCTTCTGGCGGCAGTTCAAGAAGGCCGAGGGAAAGACCATCTCCTACCCGTCCCAGGCGCGCGAGCTGACGGCGATCCGCGCCGAGGTGCCGTGGGTGGCACAATGCCCGATCGACGCGCAGCAACAGGCGCTGCGTGACCTCGACCAGGCGTTCCGGAATTTCTTTGCCGGACGGGCGGGCTACCCGAAGCCGCGGCGCAAGTTCGTCAACGACGCGTTGCGCTTCCCGTCGAGCCGCGTCGGCGCCATCGAGGTGCTGAACGCGAAGTGGGCGCGGGTGCGGCTCCCGAAAATCGGCGCCGTCAAGTTCCGCTACACCCGCCCGATCCGGGGCGCGGTCGGCAACGTCACGGTCGTGCGCGCGGCCAACGGATGGCACATCGCCTTTTCCTGCGCGTTCGAACACGAGACGCCGGAAAACGACAATCCGCCCGTCGGCATCGACCGCGGCATCGTCAACACCTTGGCGCTCTCCACCGGCGAGATGCACGCGATGCCGCCGTCCAACCTCGACGACCGCCACAAGCAGTGGCAGCGGACAGCCGCACGGCGCAAGAGCCGTTCGAAGCGCCAGGCCAAGGCGAGACGCCACGCCGCGCGCATCGCGGCGAAGGCGGCGCGCCAACGGCTGCACTGGCAACACGTGACGACGACGCGCATCGCGAAGCGCTTCGGGACGGCCGTCCTCGAGGACCTGAAGATCAGGAACATGAGCGCCTCGGCGAAAGGGACCGTCGAAGAGCCGGGCAAGAACGTCGCCCGGAAGGCTGGCCTCAATCGCTCGATCCTCGCGGCGGCGTGGTACCGCTTCGAGCTGTTGCTGACTTACAAGCTGGCCTTCCTCGGCGGAACCGTCGTGAAGGTCGATCCGAGATACACGTCCGTGACCTGCTCAAAGTGTGGGTCGAGGGACAAGGCAAACCGCGAAAACCAAGCGAAGTTCCTCTGCCTCTCCTGCGGACACGCAGACCACGCCGACGTCAACGCGGCGGTCAACATACTCCTGGCCGGAACACGGCCATCGGCGGCGTCGGAGACTTCCGGCGGGAGCCGAGGACTCGAAAGGGCGGCCTAAAGCCGCCCCTGAAAATCCCCTCCTTCACTGCGGGGAAGATGTTAACGTGCTCATACGGAGGATCCAGCAATGGCAAAAATTGGCAAGAACAGCCGCGTTCCCTTCAACTGCGACGTCGGCACCACAGCACGTCATCGAATAGGCGTCGCAGACTGGCGGGCCCGTCGCTCCCTCAACAACGGTGGCATAGGGCGGCATAGTCGTGCACTCGGGGAGAATCGCGTTAAACTCTAGCTTGGAAGCAATTAGCGCCCGGCCGCGTTAAGCCCCTCCAACCGGGCACCGGATTTCGGAGTTGGTGGTGGTGGCTCCTATACAATTGCGGAACTGTCCGCCCTTTCAAGCGCGATGTAAGCCGCTGCCGTCCAGGAGAATCCGAGCCCACCGCATCCTTCGCCGGTTTTCGGGTCGAAATACTCGGCAAAGCCTTCCTTCTCGATCGCGCTGATCGTCGAGCGGCGCAATTCTTCTGCAAATCCTGCCTGGCCGTTACGATGTAATCCCTTGATCAGGAGCCAGTTGATGATCGCCCAGGCGGGGCCGCGCCAATAGCGCTTGGCCTCAAAACTTGCGGATCCGGGCTCGGTCGTCGGGAAGGCGACTTGCATACCCTTGCACCATTTTCGCATTTCCGCCCCTGCAGCTTCGGCTGTCGCCTCATCAAGATCGAGCGCAAGAAGAGGAATGAAGCCGGCCTGCGTGGCTGCGACGACATCCTGGCTGGCAAGCAGATCGCGCGAGACGAAACGCGAAAAATGAGGACGCCACTGCGCCTTCAGGGCCTGCCGCGTGCGCTCGTTCAGCGCTGCGATCTCGTCGCCTTCGTCTCCGCGCCCGAGCACGCCGGCAAGATATTGCAGGTCTTCGCCGGCCTTGAGGAGGATCGCGCTGGTCTGGACATCCGCGATCTTGAACTCGGCTCTTTGCCATTGCCTAGCCGGATCCCATCCGCAGTCCGCATAGGTGTCAAGAAGGTGGATGAATCGGTTATAGTCCTCGTCGCGGGGGCGCATCGCTGGGTCCACATGGCCTGTGTCCTTTCGAACGACTACGGTTTGTGTGACGGTCGGCACGCGGGCAAGCGCGATATCCCAGGCGGGTGAGTTGTCGCTGCCGCTTTCCCAGGGATGCAATAGAGCGACAAGACCGGTGCCTTCCGGATCACGCGCACGGTACCACCACCGGTGCCACTTCAGGGCAGTTTCGTAGAGCGCCAGGGTTCTCTCCTCTGCGACGGAGCCCGTTGCGACCGCCGTTTCGTAAATCTGGCGAAGAGCCATCGCGAAGACCGGCGGCTGCGTGATACCGGAGGTTGGGATGACATGGTCCGTGCGCCAGACGTCAGGCCCTGGGAAATAGCTGTCGCTCGGCTGATGAAATACGATATGCGGGATCATGCCGTCGGCCCATTGTCCCTCGGCCAGGCGTTCGAGCTCACGATAGGCGCGATCGATGTCGTAGGCGGCAAACCCCATGGCTACGAAGGCCGAATCCCAGTTCCACTGAAAGGGATAAAGCCGGTCGGTCGGAACGGTGTAGCCACCACGATCGTTCGCCGCCAAAATCGCCTTGGCTTCATCGATGTATTTCGTCATGCCATTTACTCCAGATATTCGTCAGGCAGCGGTCGCCAGATAGGCCTTGCCGCTATCGGGGGCGAGCCAAGAGATGCGCGCGGGATCGAGTTTCAGGCCGATGACGTCGCCGCTCGCGACCTTTTCGGCAGCCGGCAGGATGACGCGAACGGGCTGGTTCTCGATCAATCCTGTCAAAAGTAGATGCGAACCCATCGGCTCGGCGACGCGGACGCGCATTTGAAATCCTTCTGACGACGGCGCAAGCACGACGGCTTCGCCGCGCATCCCGAGGACGATCTCGCGCCCGGATTCCGGCGGCACCGAGAAGCGCTCGCTGCCCGCGATCACGTGCCCGTCCGTCACCGGCATGCGGATGAAATTCATCGGCGGATTGCCGATGAAGCCCCCGACGAACCGCGTGGCGGGATGATTGTAGATGTCGACGGGATGGCCAACCTGCTCGATCTCGCCGTCGTGCATGACGGCGATCCGGTCCGAAAGGCCCATCGCCTCGGTCTGGTCGTGCGTCACATAGATCGTCGTCGTGCCGGAAGATTGGAGAACGGTCTTCAGCTCCGTGCGCATTTCCAGGCGCAGCAGCGCATCGAGATTGGAAAGCGGCTCGTCCATCAACAGAACCTTCGGCTCGACGGCAAGCGCCCGCGCAACGGCCACGCGCTGGCGCTGGCCGCCCGACAGCTTGTTCGGATAGCGGTCGAGATATGGCTCGATATGGAGGAGAGCTGCCGCTTTTTCGACCTGCTGCCTGACACGCCCCTCTTCGGCCTTCTGCATCCTGAGGCCGAAGGCGACATTCTCAAAGACGGTCATATGCGGGAAGACGGCATAGTTCTGGAAAACCATGGCAAGGCCGCGGTCCCTCGGCTGAAGCCCGACCACCGAGCGATCGCCGATCCGAATGTCGCCGGCACTTTCGGATTCAAGACCGGCAATGATGCGCAGGAGCGTCGTCTTTCCGCAGCCGGAGGGGCCGAGAAGTGAAACGAACTCGCCGTCGTTGACCGTCAGCGAGACCTCCTTCAGTGCCTGGAACGCGCCGAAATTCTTCCGGATGCCGTCGATTACGATGTTGGCCATGAAACTGTTCCCGTTACTTGGATGAAATGCCCCAGATCGCGAAGAGGTAGCGCCTGACCGCGAAGATGAAGACCACGGATGGCAGGATGAGCATGAGGCCGCCTGCAAAGCGGTAATGCATCGGGCTTTCCGCCAACACGGTCAGCAGGTAAGCCGTCAGCGTCCGGTTTCGGACGGTGAGCACGGAAGCGGCAAAGACCTCATTCCAGGAGATGACGAAGGCAAAGACGGCGGTCGCTGCGATACCCGGAAGGGCAAGGGGAGCGACAATCTTGAAGAACGCCTGGATACGCGAGCAGCCGAAGACCCATGCCGCTTCCTCGAGCTCTCTCGGAACGCCGAGAAAGATGCCTTGTGTCACAAGAACCGCGAAAGGCAGGGCAAGGACGGTATGGACGAGACCGACGCCAGTGACCGTGTCGTAGAGGCCGAGACGGATGAAGGAAACGGTGAGCGGAAGCGCAAGGATTGCCAAAGGAAAGGCGCGGGTCAAAAGAACCATGAGCCGGAAGGAATCCTTGCCGTGAAAATTATAGCGTGCCAGCGCATAGCCTGCGGGCGCTCCGAGAAGCAGGGAAAGGGCAACCGTGATCGCCGCGGCTCCAAGAGAGTTCAGGAAGGAGCCGAGAACTCCTTCCGTCCTCAGGAAAAGCAGGAAGGGCTCGAAGGAAAGGCCGGTCGGCAGGCCGGTCTTCGGCCAGAGGTAGACGGCGCTGCGTCCGCCGAAGGCGCCGAGCGCGATCAGATAGATCGGCACCAGAACCCAGGCACAGAGGACGGCGACCCCGCTCCACAGCAGAATGCGGCGGGACGAGACGAAGCTTGCGGTGCCGGTCGTCGTGCTCATGGAAGACGCTCCGGATCGACCCTGATCGCCTTCAGATAGAACATGGTGGCTGCAAGCGAGATCAGCATGATGAGAACCGCGTAAGCTGCGGCAACGCCATAGTTCTGGTTCTGGTTCTGCCAGTTGTAGGCCTCGCCAACCAGCACCGGAAAATTGCGGCCGCCAAGGGCATAGACGACGGCGAATACCTCGAAGGCCAATACGGTACGCAGGATGAGCGCTGACTGCAGCGCGGGCCGGATGAGTGGCAGGGTGATGCGGTAAAAGCGCGTCCAGGGACCCGCGCCGAAGATCTCTGCCGCTTCCCGGTATTCCTTCGGCACCTGATTGAGGCCGGCAACGATGATGACCATCACAATCGCCGTTCCCCGCCATATCTCTGCGGCGGCTATGCCGAGAAAAAGTGCGAAAGGCGTCTGGTAGGAAAGCCAGCTCGCCTGCCGTTCGATAATGCCGAGGCCGTAGAGGAACGAATTGAGATAGCCGCTGTTTTGCAGGATCGACAGCCAGACGAGACCGGCGGCAAGATCGGAAATGCCAAGCGGAATGGTCCAGATCCATAGGATCGTTTCCCGACCGGCCGCCACTTTCGCGACCATCGTCCCCATGGCGAGCGCAATGACGATCTGCACCGGCACAACGGCAAGCGTCAGAAGAAACGTGTTTTGAACCGAGCGCGTGAAATTGAGGTCGCCCATCATACGCTGGACATTGGCAGGCGACGGCATGCCATTGTCGGAGACGGCAAGCCAGATCGTCTGCACGAGCGGCACGACGAAGAGCAGCGCCAGGAACGCCACCGAGGGCAAGATCAGCAGATAGGGGATCCAGGGGCGGTTGTTCGGCATTGGCTTTCGCCTCGCGACTTTGCAGGAAGAGGCCCGGACACAGGGCGTCCGGGCCAGAGGCTCATTCGACAGGGCAGGCTCCGTCGCTCTTGGCGTCCGGCGCCCAGCACGGGGCTTTGGTGTCGCTCATCAGCTTCGCAAGCGTTGCTCCTTGCGCCTTCAGGACGTCGCCGACGGCTTCGTTCTGCAGGATGATGCGCTGAAAGCTGTCCATATAGACCTTGTTGAACTCGCCGCCCTTGTCGCCAAGGCCGACCGGAAGCAGCGAGATCAGCGCGTCCGGCGAGCTCTGGGTCGCGTTGACGGCAGCCGCCAGCAGGCCGACGCCGGGATCGATGTCGGTGGGCAGCTTGGCATCGAGCGTCGGGAAGAAGCCGACCTTCTGCGCGGTGAGCAATTGGGTGTCGAGCGTCGTCAGGTGTTCGATGACGGCGAATGCGCCAGCCTTGTCGGGCGCGCCTTTCGGAACGGCGAGACCGGCGACAACCGGCATGTAGCCACGGCCTTTCGGTCCAGCTGGTGCCGGGAAGACGACATACTGGTCAGGCTCGGAGGAAATCGCCTCCTTGAGGCGGGCAACGTGATCCCAGGCGACCATGACTTCGCCGGCAAGCAGCGGCTCCTGCATGAAGTCGTAATTGGTGGAGTTCGGATTGACGACCGCCCAGAGCTCCTTCAGCTTTTCCCAGCCGGCTGCAGCATCGGCATTTTGGAACGGCCGCACCACGCCGCCCGTGAAAGACGGATAGAAGTAGCCCTGGAAGAAGCGGGACATCAGTCCCTTTGGCCCGGCTGGAAAGCCGATCTGCGGCTGGCCGGTTGCTTCCTGCATCTTCTTGCCCCATTCGATCAGTTGATCGTAGGTGAGCTTGTTCACATCAGCGCCCTGGGGAAGGTATTGCAGGGCATCCTTCCTGGCGGCCATGACATAGGTCGCCTGCATCCAAGGGATATATTGCTGGCTGGACTTGCCGAGCTTGCCGAGATCGAGCAGAGGCTGCGGCATGCCTTTCGAGGCGAGCGCCTTGGCGACATCGTCGAGCGGCTCAAGTCCGTCCTTGTCGGCAAGCGGCGACAGTTCGCCATGCAAAGCGCCGACCAGGCTGATCGTGTGCGCTCCGGCCTGGCGCTCGGCCTCCATGCGGACGGCAAATTGCGGCGGCTCCTCGACCACGTAGTCGACCGGGTTCTGAACGCCCTTGAGCAACTCTTCGCGAACCACGGTCGCTTCTGCGATCGGGCGAAGCTGCGTGGACAAGAATACAGTGTCGGCAAGCACCGGCGTTGCGGCCAAAAGGACGGTCGATGCCAGAATTCCAAGTGACGCTAGATGTTTCATTTTCTCCTCCTCTTTGGTTCTTCTCTATGCATTTGGCGGCGCACGCCGATGGCTCTCGCGGTCGACGAACTCGATCGGGTGCAGTTCCTGAAGTTCTTCCGAAGGCTCGCCTGCAATGGCGCGAAGCAGCAGCGAGGCAAAGCTGCGGCCCAGGTTCTCGCCTGCCATGCGCATAGTGGAGAGCGGCGGGCTGGCAAAAGCGCCCGTTGGCAGATCGTCGTGGCCGACGATGCTGATCGTCTCCCCGCCCTTAATTTCGCGAAGCGCCCGCAAAGCACCGATCGCCATTTCATCTGTCGCGCAGACGATCGCGGTTGGCCGACGGGGATGGCGCAGCAATTCCAGCGCCGCCAGGTATCCGCCCTGCTCGGTCGGGGCGCCTTCGGCGCAAAGTTCCGTTGAAAGGCCGCTTTCTTCCATGGCTGCCTGCCAGCCCATGCGGCGGACATGGGCAAAGTAATAGTCCTGCGGGCCGGCGATATGAGCGATCCGGCGATGACCCTCGGCATGAAAACGAAGGCTTGCCGCTTGAAATCCGGCAAAACCGTCGCCGTCGAGATAGGGATGCGGCACGACAGACTCGGTCCGGCCGTTGGTGACGAACGGAATGCTCCGCGCCTGCAGGAATTCCACGCGCTCGTCCCTGCGCTTCGTGCGCACGAGCAGCATGGCGTCAACCCTTTGCCCGTCGACGAAACGGCGGCACATGTCGAGCTCGCTCTCGCCCCGCGGCACGGGGGCAATCACAAGATTGAGGCCGGCTGTGGCCAGATGTTCGGCGCAGCCGGAGAGCATATCGAGAAAGTGCGGCGGGCCGATGTGCCCCGGATCACTCGGGAGTGTGACGGCGACAAGTTCAGCGCGCTGTTTGCGCAGGCGTCGTGCAGAGGCATTGGGACGATACCCGGTAAGCGCTGCCGCTTCCCGCACGCGTTCGCGGGTTGCCGGCGATACGTCCGGATAGCCGTCGAGTGCACGCGATACCGTGGTGATCGACAGGCCGAGCGACTGGGCCAGCTGTTTCAGATTAGACACTGCTGTATCCTCCCAGATACAGCGTCAATATGAACCAAAACGTTTTGGAGATCAAGCCAAAACGTTTTGGAACAGGAACAGGACATCGCATGGATTCCGGCCATGTCGAACGTCCCTGGAAGGCGCCGAGCTGGCTGATGGGCCTCAACACGGTTCTCGCCTTCGTCAACGCCCTCTTCCTGGGTGCCGGCGCTAAGGTCTGGGGCTATGCCAACGCACTTTGGGTCGGCTTCGCCTTCGCCGCCGTCATCCTCCCGGTCTTTGCCTATCGCCATTATGTGCGGGACGGCGGAAAATTCCCTGCAGGAGCGATGGACGATCTGGGCCTGACAGGCCAGGATCTTGGCACGAAAAAGGCCGGCATTCTGCCCTATGTCGCCCTTGCAGGCGGTCTGGCGATTGTGCTGATTGCAAACTGGATCTTCCAACTTCCGGCCTAACGTCCAAGAAGATACTTATCGCCGCTCTCCGTGAGGGCGGCGATTATTCGGTAGGATCACGCAGTGGCGATCCGTAGTTCGCGGCGCGGCATCCCCCAAAACACCGCTGTCACGCGCTCTCTCGCGGAATGAACCTCCAGGGCGTATAGAATGCCTTCGCCTCAACGGGCTTCTGGGCGGCGAGACTCTCGATGAGATGCTGGCCAGCTTCAAGTAGCGAAAGCCATTCCGGACCGATCGTCGTCAAGCGGGGATTGCAGTAAAAGCCTTCCTCGGCGTTGCCGCAGCCTAGGACGGCAATGTCGCTTGGCACTCGAATGCCGAGGCGGGAAAACTCCTCGATCAGCGTCACGGCCGTATAGTCGGAGTCAAGCAGGATCGCTGTCGGCCGCTTTGCCATTTCAGCGATCTGTCGCGCGCACCCAGCAGTAGCCTCACGAGCATCCGCTCCCGCCATTGTGGTGATCAGCACAGACAGACCAGCAGTCACCGCACGCGCCTTCAGCGCAGAAATTCGCGGATTATGCGGCATTTCGGCATTTTGAATGTAGACGAAATCGCGATGTCCCTTGTGCAGAAGATCATCGAACGCACACTCAAGCGCGTCGATCAGACCGTTGTTAAGGACAGAATAGGATCGAGGTCGTGCTGTGGGATGGATGACAAGACAGGGTCGGTTGAAGTGCGCAAATACCTGCCCGACCTGCTCCTCGGTGAGGAAACCGGCTTCAGCGATTACGCCATCGGCCAGACCTGCTTCAACCTCGCCCAGGATTTTCTGGACTGCACCGATCGTGGAGCCAGTTAACACAATCGGCAGCAACCCCTGCTGCACAGCCACCGATCCGAGATCGTGAACCATCTTGTCGGCATAGGGTATGCCAAGCTTCGGCAGGACGATGCAAATGCGTTCGCTCTGTTGGCGACGCAAGTGGCGAGCGGTTTTGTTCTGGACGTAGCCCAGTTCCTCGACTGCGGCACGGATGCGCTCGCGTGCTTCCGTCCCAACGCGCTTCAGATGTTCCTGGCGGTTGCTGAAATAGAAGGAGACAGCGGCGGTGGATACGTCGGCAAGCCGAGCAACGTCGGCAACGGTTACGGATCGCTCGCTTCTCGTCGCCGGCCGTTCCCCGTCATGTATATCTTGACTGCTCATTCAGGTCGCCGTAATCCTCGGGCATTTCTCGCCGGCGGCGACTATCCGCTCCAACAGCCGCTCGCGCAGCCGCCTTCTTATATCCTCATAGCCATCCCGGCCACAGAGATTCTCCAACTCGTAAGGGTCGTTTTCTAGGTCATAGAGATGGGTCTCGACATAGTTGGCGCTGTCCATGTCGTCCCAACCGCTGAGATCTGGTGCTGTGACTTCATATTTCCATCTTCGCGTCCGCAGTGCCCTACCCACATGATGTTCGCTGACCTGCACAAGCACGTCTTCTTCGCCACCGGGCCGTTCATCGAGGATCGACCTTCCCTGCATCGCAGCAGGCACCTTCAATCCGGCAGCAGCAAGAAGCGTCGGCGGTAGATCGATCAGGCTGACCAGGCCCTGATGGTTTCCACCTCCCATGAATCCGGGACCGTGAAAGAAGGTCGGCACGCGTATCGACGCCTCGTGGCAAGAACGCTTGTATTCGTTGTTGCGGGTCTTGAAATGGCAGCCGTGGTCCGAGGTGAAGAGAATGATCGTGTTGTCGAGCTGGCCGAGGCTCGTCAGTGCATCGGTCAGTCGCCCAAGCGCCTCGTCCAGGCGCTGGATCATTCCGAGATAGCCCGGATAGTGCTCATCCGAGGATCCGCCAAGGGCCGCAAGATCAGGCGGCAATTCCATTTGTTTTCGAATCCGCTCCTCGTAGCCGACAGGCGCAGGATAGTTGTCGAACTCGTTCTGATGGTGCGGCTCGATGAAGGATAGGAAAAGAAAGTATGGTTTTTCATGGTCTGCCGCCACAAACCGGATCGCCGCGTCGGTCAGGGCGTCGACACGGTAGCCGGGAAGCTTGACGCGCTCGCCTTCGCCATCGAACACCGCTGTATCGTAGGCATATGACGTGAATTCCAAAATGTTGGACGCCAGCCAATACTCGTAGCCGCCGCGTTCAGATGCAGGAACCGGCTCACTGCCTGAAAGATGCCATTTGCCGATATAGCCGGTCTCGTAGCCTCCTTCCCGGAACCAGTGCGCGAGCGTCTTTTGGCCGCTCGGCAAGGGGATGCTGTTGCGGTAGCATCCTGTCGTCGTAGGATAAAGGCCGGTCTGCAGCGCCGAGCGCGCGGGTCCGCACACCGGCTGGCAGGTGAAGGAATTCGGCACGAACATCCCGGCTTCGGCAAGGCGGTCGAAATTCGGCGTCAGCTTCAACGGGTGACCGTGAAGCCCGACCGTATCCCAGCGTTGCTGGTCGGTAAAAAAGACGATGACATTGGGAGAAGCACTCATTCTCTACCTTTCCATGGCTCATTTCATTCCGGACGTCATCACCGACTGCACGAAATAGCGTTGCATGAAGACAAACAGCAGGAAGCTCGGGAGAAACAGGATCACCCCGCCCGTTGCCGTCAAATTCCATTGCGTGAAGAACTCCGAATTGAACAAAGTCAGCCCTGTCGTAATCGGCCGCATCTCGACGGAGCTTACGACCACCAGGGGCCACAGGAATTCGTTGAACTGGAACACGAAGGTCAGCAAGCCAAGCGTTGCCATCGGCGGGCCAAGCTGCGGCAAGACAACCGATCGATAGATGCGCCATTCCGACGCCCCGTCGAGACGCGCGGCATCAAGCAGGTCGTCCGGAATCGGACGGATAAACTGGCGCATCAGGAAAATTCCGTAAGCGCTCATGGCGAACGGCATGATGAGGCCCTGGTAGGTGTTCAACCAGCCCATTTTTGCGGTCAGGATGTAAAGCGGGATCATTCGGATAAAGAATGGCAGCATCAGCGTGGAGAGCAGCGCGGCAAACATAGCCCGCTTTCCAAAAAACTCCAGCTTTGCAAATACATAGCCGACGAGCGGGTCGAAGAAGAGGTGGAGCGCAGTTATGCCGCCGGCGACGATGAAACTGTTGAGAATGAACCGGGCAAACGGTGCCTTTTCCCAGATCGCCACGTAGTTGGAGAACTGCAGCACTGAGGGAACCAGCACGGGCACGCCGCTGGAGAGGTCGGCGTCGCTCTGCAGAGACAGCGAGATCATGTAAAAGAATGGAAAGAGCGCAAGGATGACGAAGAAGCTGAGCGTGCCATAGGCGGCAAAGGTGGCAAGGGGCGTGCGGTGGGAGAAGCGGGCCGTCATCAATAGACCACCTCCCGGTTCAGGAAACGGAATTGAAGGAACGTTATCACCAGGATCGCAACGAACATCAGGAACGAGAGCGCCGACGCGTAGCCGATGTTGAGCTCCAGGAACGCAGCCTCGTAGACGTGCAATGCGTAAAGGCGGGTCGCCTCGGCCGGACCGCCGCCCGTCAGCAGATAGGGCGCGGATAGATCTTGAAGGTGACCGATCGTGCTGATGACCGCAAGAAAGAGTGTGGTCGGCATCAGCAAGGGAATTGTTATTCGCCTGAACCGTTGCGCGGGCGAGGCGCCATCGACCTCGGCGGCTTCGTAGAGATCCTTGGGAATACCCTGGATGGCGGCAATGTAGATCAGCATCGCGTAGCCGATGTCCTTCCATACGGTGATCGCGACGATTGTCGGAAGGGCCGTCGATGGTGTGCTCAGCCAATTCTGGGTGGGAAGGTCCAGATAGGAGAGCAGCGCGTTTAGTATGCCGGTATAGGGATCGAGCAGGCTCTTCCACATCAGGGCAACGATCACGAACGAGATGATATACGGAAAGAAGATGATGGCACGAATCGTCGTGGCCGCCTTGATCGGGCCGCTGAGAATGGCCGCCAGACAAAGGGCTGGCACCAGGGTGAAAACCGTTCCGAGTGTCGCAAACACCACGGTGCGGCCGAAGGCGGCGCGTACACGGGAGTCCATCAGGGCCTGACGATAATTGTCAAAGCCTGCAAATTCGGATTGGCCAATGAGCGGCTGACCTCGAAAGAAACTGGCCCAGAGTTCCACCACGATCGGATAGAAGAAATAGACCAGAAAATATGCGATGGCGGGCAGCAGGACGATATAGGCGAATCCGGCCTCCCGGGCCTTGCGACTGTTAGGCAGCCTCATGCCGACGACCTCCGTCAGAACATTGATCTCGGGGGCGGCAGCGACGGTGCTAAACGCACGGCCGCTGCTGCTTCGTTACTTGTTGGCGAGTGCCGCGTTGGCTCGTGCCGCATAGTCGGAGAGAACCTCCTGCGCAGGCCTGTCGTTGTAAAGGATGTCCTGCACGGCCGTCTTGAAGAGATCCTGTACGACAGCATTCTTGCCCGTGAGCGCAAGCTTGGCGGCTGAATCGACGGCGTAAGGCAGGCATTGGCTGAATTTGCCGAGCACGGGATCTGCCTTGACCTTTGGATCGGCTGCCCAGGATTTGCGCGGCATGGTCATGCCGTTGGGCAACGAGGCTGCAAGTTCGGTGTCAAGCGCAACGAACCTCTTGAGTAGGTCCCACGCTTCGGCGGGATGCTTGGCCGTCTTGGGGATGAAAAGGCTCACGCCACCTGCCATCGTCGCCTGCTGCTTTTCCGTCAGCGACGGTGCGACGTCCCAGTTCAGCTTGGGATTGCCTGTCTTGATCGGGCTAACGTCCCATGGGCCGGTCAGGATCATCGCCGCCCGGCCGGCTGTAAACAGCTTCTGCGGGCCTTCGTAGTCGGCTCCGGCCACTGGCAAGGGTGCCGCTTTATCCTTATGAATGAGGTCGGCCACGAACTGGATTGCCTGTGCGGACTGCGGGCTGTCGAAAGCGACCTTTTTGACCGCGGCATCGTATAAGGCGCCGCCATTCTGGTAGATCCATGGTGTGTAGTACGTCGCCACTTGGTTGGGAGCAAAGCCGAACCTGCCGCGCTTGCTGGTCGCGATCGCGACCTCGCGGAATTCTTGCCAATTGGCCGGCGGCTTGTCGAAGCCGGCTTCCTTCAACATGTCCACGTTATAGACCAATGCCGCACAGGTCAGGTGCAACTGAATGCCGTAGTACTTGCCGTCGATCGTGTTGCGCTCGACGGAGAAATCCTGCCAGTCCTGCGGATAGCCCATCTCTTTGCCGTCTTTTGCGACAAAGTCATTGAGCGGCGTAATCATGCCCTGCAAGCCGAATTCCGGCACCCAGCCGCCAGGCTCGGCAACGAGGTCCGGCGCATTTCCGACCGAAAGATCGGCCACCAGCTTGGTGCGCAGATCCGGCCATTGGAAGCGTCCCCATTCGACCGTCCAGCCGGGGTGGTCCGCCTCGAATTTCTTGATGACGTCGGCATATGCTTGATACGCATGGCCGGCGTTCCAATAGACTTTAAGGGTTTCGGCCCGCGCAGCGCCTCCAACGCCATACAGGCATAGCGCAACTGCAATGCAACGGCTCAATCGATTGGCAAGTTTCATGTGTCTTCTCCCAGAGACATCCGACAAGCCGGCGTATTCTCCACGGGAACCCTCCTCAAGGCCCGATGAAACCGGCAAGTTAATGGATTAACTTATGCAGCCTTCCAAGTCAACCGAAGTCCAGATCAAATGTCGAAAGCGACGCGGAAGCCAATATGCCCGGTGGTCGAATCGCCGGTGCTGCCCATGCGAGCAGCGATACGGTACCGGTGGCAGTAGGACGCGTGGCAGAGGTATGAGCCGCCTTTGAGGGCGCGGCGGCTTTCCTGCCGTGCCATGGCGTTGAGGGATTGCGACGTTTTGCGCAAGGACCTCACGCGAAACACGTCCGCAGTCCATTCCCAGCAGTTTCCCGCCATGTTGTACAGTCCAAATCCGTTCGGCTCGAACGAGACGGAGGGTGCAAGCCCCTTGTAACCGTCCACCCCGCTGTCGAACTCCGGAAACCGGCCCTGCCAGATATTACACGGGGTGAAGCCATCTTCCGGGTGGCGGTCGCCCCAGGGATAAATCGCGCCACTGAGACCGCCCTTCGCTGCATGTTCCCATTCGGCTTCGCTTGGAAGCCGTCCGCCCACCCAAGTGGCAAATTGAACCGCGTCCTGCCATGAGATGTGAACGACAGGATGATCTTTGAATGCCTCGACATCGGAACCAGGTCCGAACGGCGCATGCCAGCAGGCGCCCTCGACACGCCGCCACCATTCAGCGCCGACGACGCCTGACGTCGCAACCTTAGGATCGACATGCTGGTAAAACACATAGGACCAGCCCAGCTGCTCGGCCTCGGTGATGTAACCCGTGGCCGCAATGAAATCAGCGAACTGCGAATTGCTAACGGCTGCCTTCGCGAGCAGGAACGGCTTGAGCCGGAGCTTGCGGACCGGACCTTCCCCGTCCGCCGGGAGGTACGGCCTGTCTGTCCCGACCAGCACGAGCCCGCCTGGAATCTGTGCCGTATCGACAGAGACCGGAGATAGAGCTCGATGCACTGGCGCCTGCGTCGGCGAACCGGCGTCCGATCTCTTCGATATTTCGGTTGGGAGGCAGCAACTTTTCATAGTGTCATTCGTCGGTCAGTCGAAAGGCAGGTTCCGGACCAAGATACAATAAGGTCTACGGACGTTGCGCAATGGCTTTTGCGCAATCCGGACACTGCCGGCTTCATAGGCTGTGAATAATTTCCGCCTCAGATTGGATGCTGGCGAGGGCGCTTCGCCAGCTCCGGCTTCACGAAAATTGATCAGCGCGCCCCAGGAGGCGCTTGCTGACCTTCCTATTTCACGACGGTCTTTGTCTTCGCCACAGCTTCGAGCGTGCGATGGACCGGGCATTTGTCGGCAATTCGGCAATCTTACCACGAGTCTCCTCGGAGACCTCGCCATCGATGGAAATGACGCGCTCGAAACGATCAATCCTGCCGCTACCGCTGCGTTCCGCTTCGGTGCGCCCGGCGAGATCGACTTCGGCCACACCGCTCTTCTCGATTTCCTCGAGGCTCGTCCCGAAATTCTTCAACACGTGGCCGCCATCGGCCGGCGCACCGATCGTGGCAACGGCGCGCACGTCAGGAATGTCCTTGGCGACGGCCAGGGCCGCTGCAATGCGGCGCGCTGCCGCCAAATCCGTGGGGCATCAGCAACGGAGAGCGACTGCGTAGATGTTCGTCCCGAGCCGGATCTTTGCCCGGATCTGCCGTGTCAGTGTAGCGCCGGCACTACCGGCGCTCCTTGGTGAGAGGCGTCTAAACTGCGCAGCGGGCCCATTCCGTGCGCCCGGCGCATCCGCCGGGCTTTTCAGAGTTGGTTCGAATGCGCCGACAACCCGTCCGGCCAGAGACAGGCGGCCGGTTATTCGGCCGCCGACCGCCGAGGCAGCACCCAGCCGGAACGCGGGAAGTGGCAAGTGTAGCCGTTAGGGTAGCGCTCGAGGTAATCTTGGTGCTCCGGTTCCGCCTGCCAGAAGTCTCCCGCCGGCTCGACCTCGGTCACCACCTTGCCCGGCCACAGGCCCGAAGCGTCGACGTCTGCGATGGTGTCCTCGGCTATTCGCTTCTGCTCCTCGTCGACGTAGTAGATCGCCGAGCGGTAAGAGGCGCCGACGTCGTTGCCCTGTCGGTTTCTTGTCGTCGGATCGTGAATCTGGAAGAAGAACTCCAGAATCCGCCTGTAGCTGATCGTCTGGGGATCGAAGATGATCTCGATGCCTTCGGCGTGGGTACCGTGATTGCGGTAGGTCGCGTTCGCCACATCGCCGCCGGTATAGCCCACGCGGGTCCCAATGACCCCGGGGAGCCTGCGGATCAAGTCCTGCATTCCCCAGAAGCAACCACCAGCTAGAACAGCTTTCTCGGTCATTTAGATATCCTCCACCTGGTTGAGATACGCACTATAGCCCTCGGCCTCCATTTCCCCACGCGGAATGAAGCGCAGTGCGGCGGAATTGATGCAGTAACGCAGGCCGCCCTGGTCTTGAGGACCGTCGGGAAAGACGTGGCCGAGGTGGCTGCCGCCATGCGCCGAGCGCACCTCGGTACGGGTCATACCATGAGAATCATCCCGCAGCTCCTTGACGTTTGCCGGCACGATCGGCTTGGTGAAGCTCGGCCAGCCGCAGCCGGAATCGAACTTGTCGGCGGAGGCAAACAGCGGTTCGCCGGAAACGATGTCGACATAGATCCCCGGTCTCTTGTTGTCATGATACTCCCCAGTGAAGGGGCGTTCGGTGCCGTTCTGTTGGGTCACCCGATACTGTTCGGGTGTGAGCTTGCTGACCGCTTCGTCGGTCTTTGTATAGGTCATTGCCCTATCTCCGTTCTTGGATTTGTTGCCTGAATATGGCGAAGGCCCGTGGGGATTCCCAATATCGGGTCTGCATAGATTCGATAGCCGTACGTAAATTCCGTTCTGCCCCGCTCACGCCCAGTCGTGCCGAGCGGCCATCTGCGCGATCTTGCGGATCTCGAGCGGTGTGCCGGAACCGGAGACCGTTACAAATACCAGTTCGCGCTCCAACGATATCCCCTCGACCGGGCGGGTCGCTATGCCTTGCACTACGACGGACCGCTCGGGCATGATGCAGATTGCGCGGCCTTCGGCTACCATTTGCTGGACCCAGTCCTCGCGCTCCGCACTGAAGCGCGGTTGCATGACCGCGTCATGGTCCATCAGGTGTTCGGTGATCTCGGTGTGGAACTCGCAGGCCAGCCGGTCGACATAGGGATAGGCTGCAATCGCCTCGGTGCTGACAACGTCTTTGCCCGCCAGCGGATGGTTCTCCGCACAGGCAAGGAGGAATCGCTCCCGAAACAGCGGCACGACGTTGAGCTTGGGGTTGGGACGGGGCGCCCGCGGCAAGATGCAAGCGTGATATTTGCCCGAAAGCACTTCGTCCGCACCTTCTCCGGCCAAGAGCTGATGCATATGGACCTTTATGGAAGAAAGCTCCCCAAGCGCGTCATCGAAGAATGCGGCAAAGGCAGCGGGGCCGATGGTCGGGGCAACCGCGATGTCGAGAATACGCCGCCGGCCGAGCACCGTGCTCTCGGAATGCTCGCGCACGTTTCTAAGTGCGAGTTCAATCCGCATGAACTCGGCCTGGACGTCCCGGCCGAGCGCCGTAAGCCGGCTGTCCTTGCCATCGCGATAGATCAGCGGACTGCCCAATTCTTCCTCGAGACGCTGGATTGCTCGCGTGAGACTTGGCTGCGAGACGCCACTTCTGCGCGCGGCTTCGGTGAAGTTCAGGGTTTCGGCCAAATTGAGGAAGTATCTAACGTGATTGATGTCCATGGATCACTTGTTGCGTAGGTTCTGACAAAGATTGCCATCAAAGTCGAAGCGAGATGTGCTGGTTGCTAGCCTGCCCATGAGTGAATACAGATCAGTATGTGCCACTGTTGGAGAGCGCCCGCCACCGATAAGGTACCCCGTGCAGGTGAAATTCAACCGCGGGGGCAGTGCGGTCACAGCTGCCCTTCCATGGATCAGGAGAGCCGTTGCGCGGTCATGGTTTGGCTCGCGCTTGAGGCGCACGGAACGAAAGCGCGGCCCGGAATTGGTCGACCCCCACGGGCGGCAACGCATCAAGCACCCTTCCACAGAAGTGGCCGTGACGGCTGTTGGAGGCGCCGGTCAAAGGGGTGCGGTAGTAGACCGCTTCCTCGCCTGCCGATTTCAGCGCGTCCTCCACGCTCACGCGCGGAGGTTCTGGGCCGACATCGGAAGATGGGCCGCTTCCTTTCACAGCAGCGGACACCACATGAACTGGTCAGCCACGATACCGAAGAGCATCGACCAAGACCGAAAAAGCCGCCGACGGCTGCCGTCTGCTAGGATAGTAAAGGTGATAGCCCGCGAAAGCAGGACACCAGTCCTCCAGCACCCTCACAAGGCGGCCGTCGGAAAGCTGGTCAATGACATGATCCTCCATGACGAACCCGAGCCCGAATCCAGCCTCGGCCGCCCGGACGATCATGTTCACGTTGTTGAACGCGAGCTGGCCATCGACACGCACGCGAAGTTCGCGCCCGTCCTTTTCGAGCTCCCAGGCATATAGGCCGCCCCCGCTCAGCATGCGCAGGTTGATGCAGCGATGCGACGCGAGATCCTGCGGCGTCGTCGGTTTCGAATGGTCGGTGAGGTACTCCGGCGATCCGACGATGGCCATCCGGAGGTCGGGACCTATGCGGGCCGCGATCATGTCCTTTGCCAAGGCTTCGCCCAGGCGGACACCGGCGTCGAACCGTTCGGCCACGATATCGGTGAAGCTGGAATCGATGCTGAGTTCGACGTGGATATCGGGGTACTCAGGAAGGAGCCTTTGAATGGCCGGCCACAGCACCGTGGTCGCGGCGTGTTCGGACGTCGTGATCCGTATCGTTCCCGCCGGCTTGTCGCGAAGTTCGCTCAAGGACGCCAGCTCTGCGCCGATACTGTCCAACGCCGGCCGCAATGTCGCAAGCAGCCTTTCACCGGCCTCGGTCGGTGCGACGCTACGCGTCGTCCGGGTTAGAAGACGGACTCCGAGGCGGGCTTCGAGCCGCCTGATTGTATGGCTCAATGCCGACTGTGACGCCCCCAGGCGCGCCGCCGCGCGCGTGAAGTTCTGTTCCTCGGCGACGGTCAGGAAGGCGCTGAGATCGGCAAGATCCTCGCGCTTCATTCATGAACCTCCCTAATGGCTGCGGCTTTATTACCGCAACTTCATCTCATAATGACGCAAGGTCAAGGCGCCTGCCCGGAGCGACAAGAACAAGGCTCCCGAAGCTGCCGATGCCTGCGACACCTATTACGAGCGTCAATGCCCAGGGCGTGCCGTCGGCAAGGGCGCTCACCGCCGCGGAGCCGGCGATGCCGGAGCCGTAGTGGATCGCTCCGACGAGCGCGGAGACCGCCCCGGCCTGTTCGGGGAAGTCCTGGAGGGCGCCGCCAATGGAATTGGCCACGATGAGGCCGGACCAGGACACGAAGACGAAGAGCAGTGTTGTGAGCGCCCACAGGCCTCCCCAACCGGTCGCGCCCGCGACCAGGATCGCAAAGCCGGACGCCATCGCGCCGAAGGTGCCGAACCGCAGAATGGTCGTGCTGCCAAGCCTGGTCACAAGCCTCGAGTTGACCATGTTCGTTACCATGATCCCGACAATCCCCAAGGCGAAAAGGACGCCATATAGTCCGGCCGGGACATGGTAGTAGTCGATGTAGGCGAAGGGCGTTCCGGCGATGTAGGCGTAGATGCCGGCATAAAAGAAGCCGCCTGCCGCAGCAAATCCGAGAAGGCGCCGGTTAGCGAGCAGCTTGCCGTAGCCAAGCACGGCGTCCGTGATCGAATTCTTGTTCCGCCGTTCTGCCGGCAGGGTCTCCGGAACCGTAAAGAGAGCGGCCAGGGTCGCCAGCCCCACCGCGACCAGAACCCAGAAGATCGAGCGCCATCCGGCTATCGCGAGGATCTGGCCCCCGACGATCGGCCCGAGAAGCGGAGCCACGGCCATGATGGTGATGAGGATCGAAAGCATCTGCGCGGCCCGGCTTCCCTCGTAGAGGTCGCGGACCATCGCACGTGCGAGCACGACGCCGGAGCAGGCGCCGATCGCCTGCACGACGCGCCATAAGATCATCTCAGCGGCCGATCCCGACATTGCGCAGCCGGCCGACCCGATGACAAATAGGAGTAGGCCGACCGCCACGGGAAGCCGGCGGCCATACCTGTCGCCGACAGGCCCCCAGAAGAGTTGGCCGAGACTGAAGCCGATCAGGAATCCGGACACGGTCAGCTCGATAGAACCCGGATCCGCTCCGAAATCCCTGCCCATGGCCGGCATGGCCGGAAGGTAGAGGTCTGTCGAGATCGACGCGAATCCCATAAGGGCGCTGAGCACGGCAAGGACGCGCCTGCGGGGCGGAAGCGGGCTGACGGAGGACGTATCGACGGGCGCCGCGAGGCAATCGGCAGAGTTCGCGAGTTCGTGTGACATGGTTGTCGTCTTTCTGGAAAGAGATTGGGCCGAGGCGCCGTCAAACCTCCTCTGGCATACGGCTCTTAGAGACCCGTCATCTTCATCAGCCGCTCGGGATAGCGGTCACCCTCGACCTGTATCTTGGCGGCCGCGTCATCGAGTTCGGCAAGTTCGCCAGTCGACAGCTTGACGGCTGCGGCGGCGAGATTTTCCTCGAGGCGATGCAGCTTCGTGGTGCCGGGGATCGGCACGATCCACGGCTTCTGCGCGAGGAGCCACGCAAGCGCGATCTGGGCCGGGGTCATGTTCCCGGCCTCGCCGACGCGCTTGATAAGATCGATCAGCGCCTGGTTCTTCTCCATGGCTTCGGGCGTGAAGCGCGGCAGAAGCTTGCGGAAGTCGTTCTCGGCGATCTTGCTGTCCTTGCCTATCGCCCCCGTCAGGAATCCCTTCCCGAGAGGGCTGTAGGCAACGAGACCGATCCCGAGCTCCTCGCAGGCCTCCAGGATGCCATTCGTCTCGGGGCCGCGCGTCCAAAGTGAGTATTCATTCTGCAGCGCCGTTACCGGCTGCACGGCATGCGCGCGCCGGGCTGTTTGCGCGCCGGGTTCCGAAAGGCCGAAATGCTTGACCTTCCCCTCGGCGATCAAGTCTCTTACGGCACCTGCGACATCCTCGATCGGAACCTTGGGATCGACGCGGTGCTGATAGAGAAGGTCAATGGCATCGATGCCAAGACGCTTCAAGGACGCCTCGGCGACCTCCTTGATGTGTTCAGGGCGGCTGTCCAGGCCCGTCTGCTTGCCGTCTTCGATCTTGAAGCCGAACTTCGTGGCGATGACGACTTGGTCGCGAACCGGACGCAGCGCCTCGCCGACGATCTCTTCGTTGGTGAAAGGGCCGTAGACCTCGGCCGTGTCAAAGAAGGTTACGCCATGATCGACGGCGTCGCGGATGAGCTTGACGCTGTCGGCGTTGCTGAGGGCATGGCCGTAGCTGAAATTCAGGCCCATGCAGCCAAAACCCAGGGCTGACACCTCAAGGCCCTGGCCGAGAATGCGCTTTTCCATGATTACACCTTTCTTTTGAATGCCCGAAAGATAGGCGAAGTCGCGGGGACAGATTAGGCCGTCCAATTGGCATGCGGTCATGAATTGGATTCATGACCGCATGCCAAACACGCCCTCTAATCCGATCAATGCTCGGCTGGTAGTTTTGCCTTCGCCGACCGAGGATCGTTGGCGCAGGCAGGAATGGTTCATGAGGGCACCCACCCTTACAGTTCTCGTCATTGGCGCGACTGGGAGCATCGGCGGTCTCGTCGTGGAAGGCCTTGCGGCACGGCTGCTCGCCGACGTCACGGAAAGATACCACGCGATGGACGATCGCCGCGCAATCAAGACGCTTCTTCGCGTCTGACAGACAAGGTCCGGCCGAAAGCGTTGGTCTGCAATCCTCGATCCGAACGGCTCCAGCCGCCCAATTTCGACGACAACATGAGGTGTCCTATGAACAAGATCGCAGCCACCGTCGCCATCTCCGCTCTCGCCGCGACGGGCGTCGAAGCACAGGAACCCCGTGCACGCGTCGCTCCGCCGGTCGTGTATGACGTTGCTCCCGGCCTCGGCCATTTCACCGACGACGTTCTCTTCGGGGAGGTTTGGGAACGGGGCGAGCTTCCGCCGCGCGACCGCAGTCTTGTCACCGTCGCCACCCTGATCTCGACCGGCAAGGCAGCGCAGATCGGCAGCCACGTCCGCCGGGCGCTCGACAACGACGTCGCGCCGGACGAGATCGGCGAACTGATCACGCAGCTCGCCTTCTACGCTGGCTGGCCGAACGCGATATCGGCCGTGACCGAGACGAAGAAGGTGTTCGATGAGCGCGACATCGCTCCGGTGGGAAACAGCGCTGCTGCCCGTATCGAACTGGAAGCCGCTGCCGAGACGGCACGTGCGGCTGCCGTCAACGCGAACGTGGCACCTACGGCTCCGACGCTCGCGGACCTCACCAATCGTGTCCTGTTCGGCGATCTGTGGCGGCGGCCGGATCTCAGCGCCCGCGACCGCAGCCTTGTGACGATGGCGGCCCTGATCGCGATCGGTCAGCCCGAGCAGCTCCCTTTCCATACCAACCGCGCCATGGACAACGGCCTGACCCGCGCCGAAGCATCCGAGGTCGTAACGCATGTCGCATTCTATGCCGGTTGGCCAAGGGCGATGTCGGCCGTGCCCGTCCTTCAGCGAATATTCGACAGCCGCGGCAATGCCCTGCAAAGGTCCGCCGCGCAATCCGCGGCATCGGGCGACCTGAAGATCACGCGGGCCAACCAAGGCAGCGCGAAGGCTTCGAAGCAGCACTTTACTGGAGAAGTCGAGACCTCGGGCTTCTACCAGGGCGACGCACCAGCCCGGATCGGTGGGGCGACCGTTTCCTTTTCGGCGGGTGCGCGCACGGCCTGGCACACGCATCCGCTGGGACAGACCCTCTTCATCATATCCGGCCAGGGCTGGGTACAGGAGGAGGGCGGACCAATCGAGAAGGTCGGCCCCGGCGACGTCGTTTGGATTCCGCCTCTGGCCAAACACTGGCACGGCGCCTCGGCAGACGAGGCGATGACCCATTTCGCCGTCGCCGAATCCTTGAACGGCAGTGCCGTCACCTGGATGGAGAAGGTATCCGACGAAGACTACGGCAAGGGACGCCAGATCGACTGACGGAGCCTGTGGTGCGCAGGGAGCAATCATATGCAGATCCAAATTCCACGGCGCAAGTTCCTGAAAGCTCTGTCCCTTGCCGCGGCCGACCTTGCGGCGCCTGCCGAGAACAACGCATCGCAGGCGCGGTCCGGCTCCAGCGGAACCTTGGTCGCCTATTTCTCGCGGACCGGAAACACGAAGCTCATTGCGCGTCAGATCCGCGGGGCAAGGGGTGCGACGCTGTTCGAAATCAATCCCGGCAACCCCTACCCCGAGGACTATGTCGAGACGGTCGCCCAGGCCAGCCAAGAGACGGGGGCCGGATACCTTCCGCCCCTGAAAACCAGCGTGGCGGACGTGCGACGATACGACACCATCTATCTTGGCTTCCCGATCTGGGGAATGACGGCCCCACCTGTCGTCCGTTCCTTCCTACGGGGACATGACCTTTCCGGAAAGATCATCCACCCTTTCATAACGCACGGAGGATACGGCCTCGGAGATAGCATCGACATCGTCAGGTCGATTGCTCCCGGCGCCGACGTCCGGCCCGCCTTCTCGATGGAGGCGGACCAGGAACGGCGGACCCTGGAACAGGTGACAGGCTGGCTGAGCGGCTAGTTCGCGAAGTGAACGGCCGCTCGGGTTCTGGGCCGTGGATTCTTGGGCGAAATGATGGACCAGAAGACGGGCTTTTTCGGCGACAACGACCAGCGAAAGACCGTTCCGCGCCTGTCGGCGGAGAACCGTGTGGCCAACCAGCCCGTGATCGACGCGATCCAGGCCATCGCCAAGGTTTCGGGTCGAGAGACGCCGTCCGCGGCTGTCTTGGATGTGCCGGAAGAGACCTTCATCGCAGTAGGTCACGACCCCGCAAGCGCTGCAGCGTGCTCCTCAATCCAGGCGATCTCAAGCGCTGCCTCGTCGAGCACACCGCGACGAGCGAGTTCCACCTCCCACTCAGAACCGTCAGCGACGAGCTTCAACATGTGTTCCTGCAAGTGCCGCACCCGCTCGATTCCCGCGTGCACGACGCCAATCTCTGGCTCGAGCCCGTACGCGTGAACCAGCAAGCGAAAGCGGCGGGCCTTTTCGGCAACGCCGGTCGGGAGCCCATGTGCTCGACACTTCGCGTCGCGCCAGAACGGCACCCAACGCCAGGCGATGAATCCGAGGTCCCACGCGCGAGGCCCTGGCGCCGCGGCGTCCCAATCGATGAAAGCCACCGGCAGGCCCGCTCGAAAGACAGTATTCCATGGCGTGAGATCGTTGTGACAAACCGTCTCGACAGGCTGCCGAGCCTTTAAGCGCCATTCGCGGCCAGCCCACGGAAAGCCGGCCGCGGCATCGTGATAGGCCCGTACGAGCGCGCCAAGATGAACGAGCACGTCATCGCGCCAGACATAGTCCGGGAGACGGACATCGAAGCGGCCGCCTTCGTCGGGGATAAACCCGGCACCTTGGCCGACCTCTCCCTCGATGTAGGTCAGAACCTCTCGCCCTTGGTCGTCAAAGCCATGCACACGTGGGGCCCCGGCAAATCCTTCACGCTCAACGTGTTGCAACAGATCAAGGACGGCGGGCGACCAAGCGCGACCGTCGCGCCGGACTGTCTGACCGACTCGAACGACTCTCGAGTCCGCACCGCCTTCGAGGGGAATCTCGGGCTCATCAACCATACGTCCAACTCGCGCTCATTGTCCCGCGTGTTCTATCTGGACAGCGTACGCGCTGAGCAAATAATCGGTCAAACGGTAGATGTTCCGCTTTGGTGAAGAAAGCGGAGGACAGGTTAGTTTTCCGGATCGCGCTATGAACCAGTCATTCGCCCAACCACGAACTCCGATCAGCCGGTGGAGCGCTAAACTCACGGCAAGCGGCGGCGAGGATAGCACGCTGTCCGGAGCGCCGAATTGACGGTGAGGAATACATGATCGCCGTCAGAACCTGTCTTGGGCCGGCGGTAGGTCATCGACGACAAACATCTCATGATGACGGCATCCAGTCGGGCCGCGGGAGGCCGACGTTCCCTCGATGTCCGGAACGCAGTCGACTTTTCGATATCCAACTGGAGGCGCTTCTTTTAAGGTCCGGATCACGGCGCGTGGAGCCAGCTTCTCAATCTAAGGGATTGATGTTGTTTAAGAATTCACAGGGCCATGCCGAAAGAATGGAATGTACTCGCATCGATAGGTGGCGTGGCAGGCTACGAAGCCCATCTTCCTCTGGGGCGCGAGACGATTTCGGAAGGTCGAAAGATGACGGCAAAATACTTGCCGCGCTACTATTTACTGCGGCGGTATGATACCCGTCATCGGCACGGTTAGCCCGATGGATTGAGACGACCTACACGTTTTTCAACGCTGGCGGCGCCACCGGCACCTCAGAAATAGTACATTGGCGCCTGAAGTCAGCGGAGCACGTCCTTGAATAGTATTCCCGATCTAGTGGCCTCTGCTAAAACCGTTCACGCCCGTTACAGCGCGGGCCGAATGGAACGTGAGACCGTGAGAGAATGGATCGGCAGACTTGGTGCGTACGATGGCCTGACCGGCGAACGCGTTCGGGAGGCAGCAGAGTGGTTTCGCGCCAATAAAAGCGAACCGGTGTCTGAGGAAATCAGCCGAACCGATCTAGAGCGCATCGCTGCGATTTTTTCAACTTGACCAGAACATTTCTCCTCTCAATAATTTCTACCTGCGGCTTCATCAACCGCAGCGGCAACGAACCGCACAACACCACACGGGGTGCCAGGAAACTCCGTGGATCGCGTGTTTGATCATATAGGATCGGCAATCACGCAAGCTAACCGTTATAGTTAGCGGCTGTTAACTTTTTCATATTCACCCATTCTAAAATATGGTACCGCGGTCACTGTTTGGAGACCTTGCGATGCGACGTTTCAATCTTCGACATGAAATCGATGACAAATGGCTTGTCGTGGACGGGCTCACGATGGAACCCGCCACGCTTGGTGACGTGCAGGTGAGTGGCATGTCCTGGGCCGAGGCATGTGACTTTGTCGACTTGATGAACTCTCTGGATGCTATCGAACGAGACTCGATCCGCTATGCTGCTCCTTTGATGCCGGCCCTTCTCAGACGAGCTTGATGGTGCCGTCCAAGTAAACGCTGCATCGCAGGCTCCCGTGCCTTTTTTATCACCCCATCAGCGGGGTGATACTTGGGTATTTTGGCTGGAGCGTAATTCGTGCCAGGTGTCACCCCGCCGCTCAGACCGGAGCGTGCAGAAATCCATAGAAGTTCAATGAACGTTCGCTCTGCTTTGCGATTGAGAATGCCGACCGCGGGGGAAGGAGCACCGGGTCTGACAAAAAGTTACCAGACGAGGTCCGCTCAGGGGCGGATGGCAAACCAGAAAATTGCCTCAATTAATGTAGCACGACGTCAGCGAGTGGACGTTCACGCGTGGTTACTGGCCCGCTTGACACCGGTGACACGCAGCTTCCCGTCCGTGACCAACGTCCCTTTCGATTGGTCCAAGATCACAACTATGTTGCCGAAGGGATCGCGGATTCTGGCGCATCGTCCGACCGCGATTTCGAATGGCGGTTGCACAGCCTCTCCGCCCGCGGCCAAGAACTCCTCAAACGCCTCGTCCACGTCATCGACCAGGATGTCGGTCTCGGGACCGATATGAAGATGGACAACCAGTTCCGCGTCGGTTTCCGGGAGCGCAAAGCCGGCGGCTTCATCGTCGCGCCAAACCAGGGCTTGACCGAGCCGACCCCCATAAAAAGCTATGGCTGCATCGAGATCACTCACGTGCAGGAGATGATTGTCGAGCTTGCGGAATAATGGTCTTTTTCCAGGCTCGTGCGTCATTGCGGGACCTCATATGCGCAGAGATTCGGACTGCCATACAGCCCTTGATGAGATAGGCTTCGAGACTGCGTCCGCAACCGGGGTCACCTTCAGTCTTTCGGACCCACTTAGTGGAAATTCGAACTCGCAGTTGGCTGATGCAAATTAATGTAGCGCAACATCCAAAAGCTACGACTACCTGCTTTGTGCCAGAGAAGGAACCCGCTCCCGCGGGAGGGAAGGCGCAGGCTTTGAGACGTGTGCCTCGTTGATGGCATCGGTGAAGCTTTGGTCGATCAGAGGTGACGGGCGGACGAAGACCTCCGAGCATGGCATCCACCCCATCTTCACAGAAGCCGACGCCGGACCTCGGCCTAACTGGCATCCCGGATATCAAAGCGTGCGATCCTGTCACCCTTCATATGGAAGACGTGAAGCAGTGTTTTGTCTTTGAGACCGTGGGTTTGATCCTCCAGCGGCTGGCCATTGAGATCGTATACGTTCTGGATCACCTCGACGGCTAATGCACCATCTTTCATGCGCTGAAATGCCACCGGCTCTACATGTGGACTCACGATAGCCCATTGACGTGTCCAATAGTCACGAACTGCCTCACGCCCGTGAACATGGCCACCTTCCATGCCGTTGGCCCAAGCAACATCATCAGTAAGCACGGCAAGTATCCCGTCGATGTCGCGCGCATTGAAGCGATCATAGATGAGCTTGATAACTTGAGTATCGATTTCCGACATCACGTTTCCTCAATCTGGTTTGGAACGAACGTTGAACGGCGCGTAACCAACATTGACCAGCCTAGAGATATATACGTACATATATATTCCATAGTCAACACCAGGTAAGGAGCGAATAGAATGGACGAGGATGTGCTTTCCACACCGGGGCATCTCATCAGCCTCGCGGCGAGAGGGTTCGCCCGCCTGAGCGAGTCACGCCTCAAACCGCTTGGCTTCGGCGTCGGACATTTACCGGTACTCGTCGCGCTGAAAAACGGCAACGCGAGCACGCAACGCGACCTTGCGCGCTTCGCCAAGGTGGAGCAGCCACCGATGGCGCAAATGCTCGCTCGCATGGAGCGGGATGGCTTGATCCAACGAACACCTGATCCGGTTGATGGTCGAAGCAGCCACGTAGTGCTGACAGAGTACGCGCAAGCACGCATGCCCGAGGCAACGGCGGCCTTGTTTCAAGGCAATCGTGAGGCATTGAACGGCTTCACCAGCGCGGAAACGGAACAGCTCGTCACCCTGCTTACTCGGTTGATCGCGAATTTGGATCAAATTGCGAGTGTTTCGCCGCCATAGCCACCTGCTGCCGCTGCAATGGAGACGCCCGCCGTTCCAGTGAACGAGAACCTCGTTGCAACAGCTTGGTGCAAGGTCGGAGTTTGCGATCAACTTTTCAGCTCACGACCTTGAAACCGGACGCTTCCATGGCAGCGCTTATAGGTGAGAAGATTGTCGGAGGCGCAATCTAGGATCAGCCGGTCGTGCAGGCCAGCGCGATGCCGTCTGCGACCTCTCTGCTATGGTCCGAAAGGTTGCCCGTTGCGACCCTGATATGATTGCTGGGCAGGATCGAGAACTTTGCGCCAGGGTGAACGGCAATCCCCCTCGCCGCCAACGTGACCATCGCAAATGGCTCCGATGAGACTGGAACCCAGGCGCAAAGGCCGGCGCCATCATCCACCTCTACGCCGCGCTCGCGCAGCGCATTCGTCAGCTCATCGCGCCGCTGCTGATAGATATTGCGTGCGCGGTCAAGGATTTCATCCGTCATTTGATCGCGGAGCAGCCACGCGACTGCGGCCTGTAGAATCCGGCTGGTCCATCCGGCGCTGAAGCTTCGGTAGGATTGAATTTGCTCCACAATCGCCCTGGAGCTCGACAATACGGCAAGACGTAGGTCCGGACCCAGCGTCTTTGAGTAGGACAGGATGTGTATGACGCGGTCGGGAAAACGCCCGCCCAAGGAATGCTTGGGTGCGCCGGAGATGTCGGCCACGCCATCGTCTTCGATGATCAGCGTATCGCTACCCGCCAGAATGTTTCCCAGAGCTTCCAAACGCGCCCTGCTGACGCTTTGGCCTGTCACCGAATGAAGCCGCGGCTGAAACAGAAATGCGACGGGGCGATATTTCGTGGCCGCCTCGAGTGACGACGGCAGGGGACCGTCCTTGTCGCACTGAACGGGCAGGATGCGCACGCCCAGATCTTCAAGAATATCGAGAAGGCGCATGGCCGTCGGATTCTCGATTGCGACCGAAGCGCCCGGCATAACCAAAGCATGCAGCAGCGTATAGACTGCGTTGTATCCACCGTTCGTGGCGAGAAAGGCCTCCGGCTCGTAGGGCCAGTCGCGCCGCACAGCCGCTTCGAGCTCTGGCAGGATGCGGCTGCGTTCGTAACTGTTGAGGTTTTCCGCAGACGCGCCGTATGCCAGGGCCTCGGCCAGGGGTGGAAGCAGCCTTACATCCGGGACCGCCGCCGTGAGGTTGAGTACGCCTTCTCCGTAGTTGCCGGAACTTGCAAGCCTCTCGGGCTTGGCAACGAACCGGTCGCCGCTGACCCAGGTGCCGTTGCGTCCGCGCCCGCTGATGATCTTCTGGCGGCGCAACTCGCTCCAGGCCTCGGAGATCGTAGCAGGACTGACGCCAAGCGCGAAGGCAAGGTCGCGGATCGCCGGCAGCTTGGTTCCGACCGGAAGCGCACCTGCGCGGATCAAGGCGCTGGTTTCCAATGCAATTCCGCGGATCGTCTTGTCGCTCAATTTTTCGGCAAACCAATCGGCATTTCGTGTTTCGCTCATTTTTACACCAGATTAAATGTTCAATAACGTAATAACATTTGATCGAGTCAAATTGAACATTTATTTACGAGCAAGAGCAACCATCTTTTGCGAGCGAAATGCATGACTGTAACGATACGGCTGGCCCTGCGCGACTGGGACTACATGACCCCGCTGGTGTTGGGAGACATTTCCTCTCCCCGCCTCGACGTGAAGGTCGACAGGGTTGCCACGCTCATCTCCAATGTCGGAACGGACGAGGCACATGACGCGGCGGAAATGTCCTTCAGCCGGTACGCCCAGCTTCGCGCCGACGGCGACGATACGGTAATCGGCATTCCGAACTTCATCATGCGCGGCTTTCGCCATCGCTGCATCATCACGACGAAGGACAGCCCGATTACGGAGCTGAGCCAGCTTGCCGGAAAGCGGATCGGCGTTACCGGATGGCGCGATTCCGGAAACACCTGGACACGCGCTGCCTTGCGCCGTGAAGGCGTTAGCGTCGAGGACGCGATGTGGTTTGCCGGCAGGTTGACGGAAGCTCATCCCATCACCGATCGTCTCGACGGCTTTGGCCGCACGGGACGCATCGAAGCAGCACCAGGCGAGCGCCCGATGGTCGACCTTCTGAAGGAGGGGGCACTGGATGCCGTTTTCACGCCCTTCATGCCCGAGGGCTTTTTCGATAGAGATTCGCCCTTCCGCCAAGTGCTTTCAGATTTCCGTCGTGCCGAACGCCAGTATTTCAAGGACGTCGGCTACGTGCCGGGCATGCATCTCATCGGCATCAAGGCGACGGCGGCGGCGCAATATCCGTGGCTCCCCGAAGAACTCAGCGCGTTGATCGATGAATCCAGGCGCGTCTGGACGGTCAGGCGTCGCAAATATGCCGACACCACGCCGTGGATCTTCGATGAGCTTTTGAAGGTTTCGGCAGATCTTCCACCGGACTGGGACGAGAGCGGCCTTGATGCGAACCGCGCGATGATTTCCGATTTTGCACGGGAACTGCACGAACAGGGCATCCTGCCGCGAGCGCTCACGCCGGCAGAGCTTTTTCCGCTGCAGGCGTCCTCAGATCGCCCGCAGCTTGCCGCAGCCGGATCGTAAATCCGTTTCCATACAAACCAAAAAGGGGAATAAGAACATGCCTTTGAAATCCATCACCGCCTTCGCTCTTGCGAGCGCCCTGCTCTCTGGAATGGCCTTGGCCGAGGATGCAATGCTTCCGAAGCTCACCGTCAACGAGGAACTGCGGGCAAAGCTTCCCGAGGACATCAAGACCGCCGGCAAGATGATCTCGGTCAACAACGGCTCCTTTCCTCCCTACGAGATCGTGACCGGAACGAAGATGGAGGGCGCCAGCGCCGACCTCACGGACGCGCTCGGCCAGGTGCTCGGCGTCACAATCGAGCACGCCACCGTCGGTGGCCTTCCGGCACTTCTCGCCGGCGTCAATTCCGGCCGCTATCAGTTCGCCTTCGGCCCTGTCGGCGATTTCAAGAGCCGCGAGGAGGCCAACGATTTCGTCGACTGGGTGCAGGAATTCGTCGTCTTTGCCGTGCACAAGGGTAACCCCAACGGCATCGCTTCGCTGGAGACTGCCTGCGGACAGCGCATTGCCGTGATGGCTGGTGGATCCGCCGAAAAGGTCATCAAGGTCCAGGCCGAAAAGTGCAAGGCCGACGGCAAGGACGCGGTCGAGGTTCAGTCCTTCACCGATCAGCCAAGCTCGATCCTGGCCGTCAGGTCCAAGCGCTCGGACGCATTCTTCTCCTCCCAAGCCCCCCTCACCTATTTCGTGTCGCAGGCCAATGGCCAGCTCGAACTTACGGGCGTCGGCCAGAAGAACGGTTTTGACAATCTTTACCAGGGCGCGGTCGTGCCGAAAGGATCGCCGCTCGGCCCCGTGCTGCGCGATGGCATGAAGATTCTCATGGGCAACGGCACGTATGCGGCAATCATGAAGAAATGGGGCCTTGAGAACAACATGATCAAAGAGCCGGGCATCAATCTCGGCGGGACGTTGCCAAAATGAGTGCCGGCAACCACAAAAGCGCATCGCCTCCGGGCGATGCGGATCCCCGCGACGTCGTCAACGCGCACAAGCCGTTTCGCATCGATCGCCTTGTCCTTTGGACGCTGTCCCTGGCGATTGCGGCCGATTTTGGCTGGATCGTCGCAAACAATGAGAATTTCGGCTGGCCCGTCGTCGCGCAATATTTCTTTGACCCCACGGTCATCAGCGGCCTTTACGTCTCGCTCGGGTTGACGGTCGTTGCCATGTTGATCGGCATAGTGCTCGGTCTATTGCTTGCCATTGCGCGGTTGTCGGCGGACCGGCTCGCCCATTCCCTTGCCGGTCTCTTCATCTGGTTCTTCCGCGGCACACCGCTCCTGGTGCAGCTGATATTCTGGTACAACCTGTCGACTCTCTTTCCTTCGATTTCGATCACCGTGCCTTTCGGGCCGACATTGGCCAGTTGGGACACCAATTCAGTCATCACGCCGATGACGGCGGCAATCGTCGGCCTGGCGCTCAACGAGGCGGCTTACATGGCCGAGATCATCCGCGGCGGCCTTCTTTCCGTCGACAGGGGCCAGGCGGAAACCGCGGAAGCCTTCGGCATGACGCGTGCGCGCGCACTGCGAAGGATCATAATCCCGCAGGCGATGCGCTCCATCGTTCCGCCCACCGGCAACCAGCTCATCAGCATGATCAAAGCTACCTCGCTCGTCAGCGTCATCGCCATGGCGGACCTGCTCTATTCGGTCCAATCGATCTACAACCGCACGTTCGAGATCATTCCGATGCTGCTCGTTGCCGTGGTCTGGTACTTGCTGATCACCTCGATCCTCAACATCGGCCAGGGCTATATCGAGCGCTACTATAGCAGAGGCGACAGACGTTCCGGCAGCATAGCGAAGCCTGCCGGACATGCGGGCACGCCGGTCGTACCGGACGCCCCCTCACCCGTCATCGTACAGGAGGCAAGCCGTTGAATGCCGTTGTAGCTGTCGAACCGCTCGTCCACGCGCGCAATGTTCACAAGTCCTTCGACAATCTAGAGGTCCTGAAAGGGATCGATCTCGATGTCTCCCCTGGCGAGGTCGTGGTCATCCTCGGGCCCTCCGGCTCGGGCAAATCGACCTTCCTGCGCTGCATCAATCATCTGGAATCCATCAATCAAGGCTCGATCATGGTCGACGGAGAACAGATCGGCTACCGGTTGCGAAACGGCCGCCTTGAAAAACTCTCCAACAATGCGATCGCTGCACAGCGGCGCAAGATCGGCATGGTCTTCCAGCAGTTCAACCTCTATCCGCATATGACCGCGCTCGAAAACATCATCGAAGCGCCGGTCGGCATCCACGGCGAAAGCCGCAAGGCTGCGACGGAAAATGCGTTGATGCTTCTGGAGCGCGTCGGGCTTTCGGAAAAAGCCGGCAGTTATCCGCGCCAGCTTTCCGGCGGCCAGCAGCAGCGTGTGGCGATCGCACGGGCTCTGGCGATCAAGCCGAAGCTGATGCTGTTCGACGAGCCGACCTCCGCACTCGATCCCGAACTCGTCGGCGAGGTCCTTTCTACGATGCGCGACCTGGCAAGCCAGGGGCTGACCATGATCGTCGTGACACACGAGATCGGGTTTGCACGCGAGGCGGCCGATCGGGTCATCTTCATGGATGGCGGCAAAGTCGTCGAACACGGCAAGCCCGAAGATGTCCTCGGCAATCCCCAGCATCAACGCACGAGAAGCTTTCTGGCGCGCTTCATCTAGCCGGCAATCCTAGCGCTCAGCATCCTGCCCGCGCCAGTAGAACGCGGCGCGACAATCCCGTTCATTCTATCTATTGGAACCAACTGATGACACGCGACAATGCTTTTGCCCGTATCTCCGACTTCGAGCCGCTCAAGGCAGAGCTTGAAGCGACGCGCCGGCATCTTCACGCCAATCCGGAACTGTCGTTCGAAGAGGCGGAAACCGCACGCTTCGTCGCCGAGAAACTGGAGTCCTGGGGCTACGACGTGTTGCGCAATGTCGGCGGCCATGGGGTCGTCGCGCGTCTCAAGGTGGGCAACGGCGCGCGCAGTATTGCGATCCGCGCCGATATGGATGCCCTTCCGATCCAGGAGGAAACAGGCCTGCCTTATGCGAGCAGGGCAGCCGGCAAGATGCATGCATGCGGTCACGACGGCCACACGACGATGCTGCTTGGGGCCGCGGAATATCTGGCGCGCACGCGCCGTTTTGACGGAACAGTCAACCTGATTTTCCAGCCCGCCGAGGAAGCCGGTACGGCAAGCGGGGCGCAGGCGATGATCGCCGACGGATTGTTCGAACGCTTCCCGTGTGACGCAATTTTCGGGCTGCACAATCACCCCGGCGCGCCAGAGGGCACCTGGCTCCTGCGTTCCGGTCCATTGATGGCTGCTGCCGATACGGTAAAAGTCACCATCAAGGGAAAGGGCGGCCATGCCTCCAGGCCGCATCTGACAGTCGACCCGGTCGTCATTGCCTGCAATCTCGTCGTTTCACTGCAGTCGGTCGTTTCGCGCAGCATTGATCCCACGCAAACGGCAGTGGTCACCGTCGGCTCCATCCATGCCGGCGAAGCCTCGAACGTCATTCCGGACATCGCAACGCTTTCGCTCAGCGTCCGGTCCTTCGAACCGGCGATAAGAGACATTCTGGAAGGGAGAATTCGCAAGCTCACCGCGACTGTGGCCGAGGGTTATGGCGCCGGCTTCGAAATCGATTATGTGCGCGGGCACCCCGTCGTCATCAATTCGGAGAAGGAGACGGAGTTTGCCCGCACCGTTGCGGAGGAGCTTGTCGATACGGACAAGATTTTGACCTGCCCATTGATCCCCGGGAGCGAGGATTTTTCCCATTTTCTCGAGCACAAGCCGGGCTGCTTCCTGCGTCTTGGCAACGGGCTTAACTCGGAAATCCTGCACAGCTCGAAATTCGACTTTGCGGACGAGAATCTGACGGTTGGGGCCGCCATGTGGGCCCGGCTGACAGAAAAGTATCTGGCGTAGATCGGTCGGTCGTACCCTGTAGAAATTCGTCGCGCCGTTAACCTTGCCGGTAAAGATTGGATTCAGTCTTTTTTGGTAATTTTCCGTTAGCCATTCACGCCAGTGGGTCCCCACGGCATGGATTGCCGTCGGCGGCAGTTGTTTTGCGTACGGGTTCTTATGCGTCTATCGGATGTGACAGCAATCTTTCTTGCCTGCCTGACTGTGTCGGGCTGTGCATCTGGCCCTCCCCCGGAAAATGTCCGGGCGGGACAACCGTCGCAAGAAACGACAAGCTCGGTCGTCCCACCATCCAATCTCGTACCGTCTGGAAATGTCGGCGAAGCGGCAGCGGCAGCCAGCGCGCCGCAGGAAGAATTGGCCTGGGCAGGCCAGGTCCCTCAGTCGCAAGCATTCGCACCGGCCGCCAGAACGGTCGGCGCTCCCATTCCGTCGGAACGGCCTATTGCCATGCTGGCGCCGGCCAAGCCCGAGATGAGGGCGGCTCCGCAAACGCGATCGCAGATTTACAGCTATGGCTTCCGCGACGCCAAACCGATTAACTTCGGGTCCATCTCGCCCAGAAAACTTGCCGTGCATGGCGTCGACATCTCACGCTGGCAGGGCGAGATCGACTGGGAAAGACTCAGAACGCAGGGTGCAAACTTCGCCTATATCAAGGCGACGGACGGCGGCGACCATCTCGATCCGATGTTCAGGAAGAACTGGCGCAGGGCCAAGGAAGCCGGCTTGAAGCGCGGCGCCTATCACTTCTTCTACTGGTGCCGGACGGCCGGCGAACAGGCCGACTGGTTCATCCGCAACGTTCCGAAGGAAGCGGGCGCTCTTCCGCCGGTTATCGACGTCGAATGGAATGGTGAATCGAGCTGCAAGCGGCGGCCTTCGCGCGAGCGGGTGCTGGAAAAAATGCAGGTCTTCATGGACAAGCTGGAGCGGCACTATGGCCAGCGGCCGATCATCTACACGGCTCCGGACTTCTATCGCGACAACCTGAAGGGCGCGTTTCCCGACTATCCCTTCTGGCTGCGCTCGGTGGCCGCTCATCCCTCCAAGGTCTACCCGAAGCGCAAGTGGGTTTTCTGGCAGTATTCGGGCTCTGGCCTCTCGCACGGTGTCGATGGCCGGATCGACCTCAACGTCTTCCATGGTGATGAAAACGATTGGCACGACTGGGTGGCCTCACGCTAGCGTCGGGTTAGCCGCCTGGCTTCAGCCTGCCCCTGAAAAAGCCACGGATAATCCCCACCTCATGGTGCCGTGGGAAGTTGCGCCGGCTTGCAGGCCGCGGCGGTTCCTACAGTTTCCAGTAGTGGACGGCGAATCGTCTTTGGCCTATCGATGGACCCATGCGATCGTCGTTGGAACATCTGCCGGAAGAAAAGCAGCGCGAGCTTGCCCGCGTCGTTGCGATCATCCATGAGGAGTTCGCCGACGCGCTGTCAGGCACGTCGGCCGCCTTCAAGAAGCGCGGCCGGATCTTAAAGATTTTGCTTTTCGGTTCGTATAGCCGCGGCACCTGGGTCGACGAGCCGCACACGATGAAGGGCTACCGCTCCGACTACGATATCCTCGTCATCGTCAATTCCAAGCAGCTGGCCGAGCCACAGTATTGGGAGAAAGCGACCGACCGGCTGCTATGGGACAAGGATGTGAAGACGCCCGTCGGGCTGATCGTCCATGGCGCCAGGGAGGTGAACAACTTCCTGGCCGACGGCCAGTATTTCTTCGTCGACATCCTGCGCGAGGGCATCGTGCTCTACGAACTCGACGACCGGCCGCTGGCCGAACCTAGGAAGCTCTCGGCGGTCGACGCGTACAGGGTGGCGAAGGAGCATTTCGAGAGGCAATACGAGAATGCTCAGCGCTTCCATAAATTGGCACGTGTCGCGGCGTCGACCAATTGGGCAAGCCAATCAGCGTTTTTGCTCCACCAAGCAGTCGAGACTGCCTATTCCTGCCTGCTTCTCACCCTGACCAACTACAGCCCACCGTCGCACAATCTGAAATTCCTGCGCGGGCTGGCCGAAGATCAGGACCGCCGGCTCATCGACGCATGGCCGCGCGACCAGCACCGCTACATCGCGTGGTACAACATCCTCAACGAAGCCTATGTAAAAGCCCGCTACTCGAAGCACTTCGAGATCACAGAGGAGGCGCTTGTCTGGCTGCTTGAACGGACGGAGCACCTGCACCAGATTATCGCGGCGATCTGTAAGGAACGCCTGACCGAACTGGAGCGGGCAAGCAGCCCCATCTAAGGCCGACCCTGAGAAATGATCGAATCCACCTGCGCGAGGGCGTGGTGCTTTACCGGCGCACCACCATCCATTCGCCGAACCCGGAAGCTTCATGCTTTTCCTGGCCGACATCTGATTGTAATCAACAAAGCATGCGCGTAAAGCGTTTAGATGGGCAACATTCGATGAGCCGCTACGATGGATGCGATCCCCATCTAAGGCTTCGACGCGGCAGTGACCCTGACAGACCATCTCGACCATCTTCGCGCCGTACATTCGGGCAGAGAGAGCCGAGGCGTTCATCAGCACAATTGTGAGAAGAAAGTGTCTGACTGCCGACGAGCCGTGATCCACTGGCTGCGCCCTCTGCCGTGCACCTGGTTAGAAGTAGATGAAACGCCAGTCTCGAGCATCTTCGAGACGTGCGTCGCCCATTGAAATGGCTCCTGTCGGCTTTCACCGTGCAGGCGCCTCCAAACGTTCGCCGTGGATACTTACCCATCGATCGGGTTTTGGTGGCCTTGGCGTTTCAGAAATTTGTACGGTGCCGCGTGGCATGGCTTGATCTCATCTGCGAGATTGTCGAGAATGAAACCACCTCTGCTGGAGGAAAGTGTCAGGGCGGCGTGTCCTTCCCTTAAGATGTAAGGTGGGTTTGCGGCTGTTCCTGGCCAAGAGCGCCGCCTCGCCATGGAACGTCCATTCGCTGCCCCGCGCTACGCAGTCCGGACTGGCATCTAGCGGCGGCGGCACCTATCTGTGATCGTAGGGAACGATCCTCGATCGATGGACCTAAGCTTGGAGTGCAATCATGCTGATACAACGTTGGAAGAAGCCCCTCATCTTGGGCGACGGCCGTATCCGGATAGTTGTCGGTTCGGCTGAGGAGGCTATGAATTGGCTTATTCACGAGCCCAATCAGAACAGCGAAAAATGGCGTCACGCGTGGCGCACCTGCAACGCGGCTCACGAAGGCCGACTTTCCGCCGAGGAGGCTAGGTCCGCCGTTCAGATTGCGGCGGCTGGCAATCGCTGATCGGCGGTAGATGGCATTCGCTGGCCTCTCTGGCGCATGGTGCCGTAGCTTATGCCGGAGTCCTCCTGCACCTATGGTAGGAAACGTCAGCGCGGAAGCTTCGCCTTTGACGTTGCCGGCGTGTGCTGGGATGGTAACGTGCCATTTCGAGTTTTTTCTGCTGTGCAATTCTTGCCGTGCTATTCCCTCATCCGACAAATAGGAAAGGAAGAGATCCGCGCCCTTGGCCTAAGGCAGCTTCGAGGGATGCGATGCACCGATGTGAGGGTCGATGGCCGAAGTGATTTCATCCCAATCCTCGGGATGAACTTCATCGCCGCCGCCCTCAAGACGGAGAAGTTCTGCGCCTTCGACGGCTTCTGCCAGTAATTCGCCGTGCTTGAGCGGGAAGATTGGGTCTGCCGTGCCGTGGACGATGGAAGGGGGCATGGCTACGATAGGCGCATGGGGCGCCGGCATCTGCCCGCGACCCGGGAGCTCAGCATTTGGGCACAATTGCTCGAAGAGGGCGGACCGGAGTTACGGGAAGAATTCATGGACAAGTTGCGCGTGCTGCACCTCGGGGCTTCACCCAAGAGCGAATTTTCAGTGCTGCAAAAACTGACGCAAGCCTATGACGCCGTCGCGAAAGCGACGAAAAGCGAACTTCCGTCACATGACCGAGACAAAACCAAGCGAGGGTGGAGATGTTGGATCGTGCTAACTTCTATGACGCAGAATTAAAGCGGCATAATGGGCATTTGCGCGCCGCCGCGAGCGTTGGAGTACGTGACCGCGTGCTCGATATCGGTTGCGGGGCAGGACAATCGACTCGTGAAGCCGCCCGTGTCGCAGTGGAAGGCGACGCGATCGGCGTGGATACGTCCTTGGAGATGCTCGAGGTTGCGCGGCGACGTTCCGACGAAGAAGGGTTGCGAAATGTTGCGTTTGAGCAGGGCGATGCCCAGCACCACGCCTTTCCCACTGCCAGCTTCGACCTCTGCATCAGCCGGTTTGGCGTCATGTTCTTTGCTGATCCGGCGGCGGCCTTTGCCAATGTCGCCCGCGCGATGCGTCCGGGCGCGCGCCTTGTATGGATGGTGTGGCAGAGCCAGGAGCGTAACGAGTGGTCTGGTGCCATTCGGCGAACCTTGGCCCCGGGAACTGCGGTTTCCGCAGATGTTCTCACACCGTTTTCACTTGGCGATCCTACCATCGCTACAGAACTTCTGAGCACGGCCGGCTTTATTTCGATCGATTTTACCGACGTGCGAGAACCGGTTTTCTATGGGCCAGACGTCGATAGGGCGTTTGACGCGCTCATCGACCTCTATCTTGTGAAGGACGCGCTCGCGCAAACCGATGAGGCACCCGACAAGGCATTGCAGCGGCTGCACGATTTACTGGAGGCGCATATGACCATGGAGGGCGTACTCTTTGACTCGCGCGCGTGGATTATTAATGCTCACAGGGGACAGAGTAGTTGACGCGTTGTCCGCGCTACGAACGTTAGCTCATCGTCGGCACTGTTACCGCACCCGACGCCGCTGACAGCATGGGTCGCGAGCAACCGTACGGTATCTGAAGCCGGGTGACCTGCCATTGAACTTTCATCCGCCCGCGGTTAGAAGCCGGGGGGCCGCCACCGCAATCACATTAGCGGTAAAAAGTACCGTCACCTACGTAGCAGAACCGCAGCCAAGGCTGGGACGATGAAAAACGTCATCGGCCGCAAATCGCCGGCTCTGCACGGAGGGATTGATGCTCCATCGGGAATGTCGGGTCGTTGGGCCAGGTCACAGCGGCTATTCGCGCGCTCGCCAAACAATGGGTTGGCTCACTTCTCGGCGCAGGTGTTCAATATTGGCGTTAGCGCCTTCACATGTATGTCTATGCGCTCGAGCACTTTCTCCGGAATAACGCCGCGCTCGGGCAGATGCCACCAGTGCTCATTGACGCGTTCGACGGTTTCGACCACTGCCTTCAGCACAGCTGGTTCCGGAAGCTTTGCGCGATTGGCAAATGCCTTCCATCGCGGTGCGGCTAGAGCCTTGAACGACCGCTCCCCTCCGAGCGAAAGCGCCATGGCGTCTGCGGGAATATAGGGCACCGTCGACAGAACGTCGTAGATTGGGGCAAGGGTCGGCTTGTTGCCTTCGCCGGGGTAGATCAGCGACCAGTTCTTCAAGTGCATGTCGCCGTTGCCGGTGATGACAGTAAGCGCAAGTCGGCGGACGAATTCGAGAGCCATCGCAGGCGAGACGGCCACGCTAATGGCCGAGGCGATATCGTGATAGGCAGCGCCCTCATACTTGCGCGAAGGATAGACACCGAAGACCTGAGCGAAATCCTCGATATGAATCCTCCCACCCTTGGCTTCACGATCGAAGCGTTTGACGAGAAGGACCTTGCCCTCCGACAACGTGTTGAATTCCTCGGGAATGCGGTCGAAGTCGGACTTCTCGACAAGCTCGCGTTCGGGCACCTCCATGCCGATCGCGGCGGCCAGTGCAAGGTTCGCGAATTCGTTCTCGGAAACGCCGGGAAATGCTGTCGAAGGAAACTTGGCAATATATTGGCCCTGCTCGTCGTCCATCGGCAAGGTCAGGCCACCGCCTTTTCCAGTGTTCTTCATCACCGAGAGCTTCATCTGCACGCCGGCAAGTGAGAAACGAGCTTTGGTCTTTTCCTTTAACGGATCTTGCTGAACCGCTGTCGCGCCGTCGCTGGGCACTACTCGCACGGCCCCCGGCAGATCGGTGCCAAGAGCAGCTAGCAGATCGAAATCGTTGCCTGGCCGCACATTGCCTTCATGGTGCCTTTCCATCGCCTCACGTAGCTTTTCCTCCGGCAGGAGGTTCGCGAAGAAGGCTGGCAAAGCGCCGGCCAGCGGCTTGGGATCTTTACGCAATCCGCCCGTCGCCGCTTGGAACGACAGGCTAAGAACCGGAAACCCACCCGTTTTGCGGTAGGCCTCATCAAAGTTGAAAGCATTGAAATCACCTGGCGTCCTGACGATCGTACCGACCTTCAGCATATTCAGGAGTACGTCCAACGACGGGATCGTCTTAGGTGCGTGGAAGATTGGAGCCATGATCATCATCGTCAGGTTGAGAAACAAAGGCGGGCAGATCGTCGTCATCATGCGGGCGCAACAGCGCCTGAACAGCAGGAATCATGGCTTGTGGAACAAGCATCATTTCCAGACCGAGCGCGCGCGCGATATTGATAAGCGTCGTCACGCGTGCCGCGGCGGTTCCCGTTTCAATGTCGCGATAGCGGGGACGGGATATGCCCGCCAGATCAGCGACCTGCTCCTGCGTCAAAGCAGAGCTAAGCCTCGCTCGTCTGAGAAGTCTCCCGATTTCAAGCAGTGTTTCTGATTCCGAACCCATTGCGATACCTATACGATTCACCATTGGTCAGGATGATACGCAAAGGTATCTCACATCGAGAGCAAGATCAACCATGAATGATCCGTTTGCATATCACATGCCATGTGAATGATCCGTAGACAGATCATCACGCCCCGTTAAATGGGCGATGAGAGAGAGCCGATTTCGCTCACGGCCAACCCTTCCCAAAAAAAGGCCGAGAGACAATTCTCATGGGCGCAGAACGCGAACTATGCTCACTTCTGATGGAATTGAATGATTGGCTAAGACCAAAGTCCAGCCACCTTCAGGCTTCGGTCCAATGTTTTTTGCCGTAAGCATGATCCATGTTGTGGCCGGCCTGACGCGCACGGTTCGGTAAACCGCGCGAAAGGTTAGGGGCTTTCCCGGTCCGCCACCGGGAAAGCCCCTATTGGTGAGGACGCTGGCCATCTCCTGGCTCGCATTAAATCGAATTCTGGACTTCCCTAGATGCTGGGGGCATAGATGCTGGGCGATCTGCCCCCTTTGTTGCAAAAATTGAAATTAGGAAACAACCATATGATGAAAAATATCGTTCTCGCCAGTGCGTTGGTAGCCACCTTGGCATCCTGCACGGCGACGGAACAAGGAACTGCGATCGGGGCCGGGTCGGGCGCTATAATTGGTGGTGTCGTCACCAATAGTTGGGGCGGCGCCGCTGTTGGTGCTGTGGCAGGCGGGCTGGTCGGCGCGTTGATCGGACGCTCGACGGAGCACCGCGGCTATTGCATCTATCGCGATCGCTATGGTCGCCGTTACGAGGCCCGTTGCCGCTAAAACTGGACATTTGCTAAGAAATTGCCTGGCCTGAAAAGAAGACAGCCGCCTTTCGGGCTAACGAAAGGCGGCTGGGACGCTCGCCTTCGTATCAGTCACCCATCCGCTCGCTTGTTCAAAGAATTCGGCCAGTACAGGTGCATGGCAACGGTATCGGCCCATCCTGTCAATCTTCGGGCGACAGGATACGCCGCCAAAACCTACTGCAGAAAGGCGAGAAACGACTGCCCCTGCAGCCCTAGCCATCTGGATACGAAGCTCCAGCGGAATCGGCGCGACCGGCCGAGTGATTGAGTGAAAATTGACATAGCGACGAGATTTTAGTGCGTAAGTTATAACATTAGATGATTGTGATATTGTGCCGGGCTGCTGTGAGGGGACAAAGTCACGGGAACTCGCGTCATGATGACAATGACGGTTTTGCTACTCACTGTGTCGTTTGCTGTCGCGTGGGCTCGGCTCGGCGACGTCGGCCATCCCGAGCGATTTATGCGCAATGTCCAGCCACAGGCGGACAATGCAATTATCAATGTGCCGCACACTTCTGGCCGCGTCGGCTGGGAAATGGCGCATATTGGAAGAGAGTTTGGCCGCATTCGGATGGAAGCCCAAGCCTTGATCGGTGCAGTGGCATTGGAGCAATGGCTTATCGTATCGCGGAATTCCGCCCGTTCGGCCGGGGTGATGCCCATGCCAGCGGCGCTTCGTCAAATACTCGGAAACTTTTATGACCAACAGATCTACGACATGGTGGCCTTCAAAATTGGTGATGGCGAGTCACTGAATCTCGCAAACCTGGCCTTTCGGTATGGCGACGCAGATGCGGTTACATTGATCGACACCGTTATTTTCAAAGACGAAGCTGCAGCAAGTGATCCTGGGCTATGGGTTCATGAGCTTAAGCACGTTCAGCAGTTTCGCGACTGGGGAACACATAATTTTTCCAGACGGTATTTGAGAAACTGGAAATCTGTTGAGGACGAGGCGTACGCCGCCACTGACCGATTCAATAGAACCCAACAAAAGACAACGCCGCAGAACCGGTCGCCCAACGTCATTCAGCCGATGCCCACCGTGCCCCAAGGCGTTAAGCCTCCAGCCCAATACCGTCGGTTGTAGCATATGACGCGGTGTGCGAGGAAATCGGCGCGCCCCATTGGGCATCGTGCACTCACCCAGTCGAGCCTTTGCGCCGATGGTCGCCGGCTGGGCTGCGCGAACACTCGCTTTGTCCGCCGCCGCCTCGAACTGTTGTCGCAGGCTTGTCTCGGGGGGAAGACATCCGCACCCTTGGCGCATGGCGGCTGATTTCATCATGTGCAGTTGGATGCAACCCCGGCGGCTTCTGCTCGGCTCACACGGCCAAATACCGCCGCCAGCGAAAGCGCCGGTCGGCCTGGCGCGCGCGTCCTGCGAAGCGGAGCCAACCGCTCCGGTACGAAGATACTTACACCTCTTCAGGAATGCGCGCGATGACCTTGATCTCGAAATCGAAACCGGCAAGCCAGTTCACACCGATTGCGGTCCAGTTGGGATAGGGCGGACTGCTGAAGATCTGGTTCTTGACGGCCATGATGGTCTCGAACTGGTTTTCGGGATCTGTATGAAACGTGGTCACATCGACGATATCGTCGAAGGTGCAGCCTGCCGCTTTCAGCGTTGCCCTAAGGTTGTCGAAGGCTAGTTGGACCTGACGCCCGAAATCAGGTTCTGGAGTCCCATCGGAGCGGCTGCCCACCTGCCCGGAGACGAAGAGGAGGTCGCCGGAGCGAATCGCGGCTGAATAGCCGTGCGCTTCGTAGAGTGCATGTCTGTTGGCGGGAAAAATAGCGTCGCGCTGTGTCATCTTTTGATCTCTCTTTATCGTTGCTGGGCGGCACTCGACGAGCGAAACGCTGCTCGAGGAGCTTCACACGCCGTCGCATCGTTGATATACGCTACGTATGTCAAGTATCAGACATACGTAGCGTATGTCAACATATATACGCCGCGTATCTGAAAGCAGGGGTTACGATGATGGCAAATCGACGCGTCGAGATGATGGAGGAGACCCGCGCAAAGCTGGTTGCGGCCGCGCGAAAGGCCTTTGCCGAAAAGGGCTACGCTGCCGCCTCAATGGACGAGTTGACCGCGGACGTCGGCCTGACGCGGGGGGCGCTTTACCACAACTTCGGCGACAAGCGTGGCCTTATGGCTGCCGTGGTCAACCAGATCGACGCTGAAATGGCGTCGCGAGCGCAGGAGATCGGTGCCCGAGCTGAAGACGACTGGGAAGGGCTGCTGGCGGAGGGCACGGCTTATATCGAAATGGCGCTCGATCCCGAAGTGCAGCGTGTCGTTCTGCTCGACGGACCAGCGGTCCTCGGAGATCCATCGCATTGGCCTAGTCAGAACAGTTGCCTGCAGGCTACAAAGCAGACGGTGGAGCGGTTGATCGTACTGGGAATTTTGAAGCCAGTGGACGCAGAGGCGGCCGCCCGGCTTCTGAATGGCGCCGCGCTCAATGCTGCGCTCTGGATTGCGGCCAGCGAAGATCCTAAAGATGTCTTCCCGAAAGCCGTCGAGGCCTTCCGCTACCTGGCCACAGGTCTGCTTGCAAAACTGGCGTGATCCGGCCGACGATGGCACGCGCGACGGGATCGTGAGGCTGTTCCGGATGGATGCCGCACGGCAGACCGCCGCTCGACCCCTTGGCGTTTCGCTTTCTCTAGACCCGGGTCCGCACGAACCTCGCCGGCGCAACGGGCGGCAGGGAGCGCGAAAAGTCGTCGTTACGCTTTTCGCTCCAGCGCCACGGCAGTCCCTGCCCCGCCCTGGACGCCGGGCATGGAAGGGCCTCTGTCGGCTCGAAGGTTCCTCCAACGTCAACCTCTTGGAATTTTGGGAGTCCGAAGCCGACTGCCTGCCCAGGACCGACACGCGGGTGGAAATTGGAAACGTCGGGAAGTATTACGCCAGTCACCCAGGGCCGCCGTTCTGACAGCATAGGGCGGCAGAAGCGTTCCGCTTCCCCCCGCTAACCAAAGTTCGACAGGGCATGCCATATGGGCAGTCTTTTCTCAACATCGGGTGCAACCAACATCGGCGCCAGTATGACGTCGCTAGGCCAACCATGACAGCGCGTTCAACGGGTTGCCCGCAAAACCTGCCTTGCCAGGTCGATGAAGGCGCGCAGCTTCGGCTGGGCTTGAGCGCGCCGCGGAAAGTAAAGAAAAAGACCAGGCGTCGTCGGCAGGAACTGCTCAAGCACGCGGATAAGTTGGCCAGCGTGCAATTCAGCTTCTACGGCGATATCGGCGACATAGGCGAGGCCAAGGCCGGCCCGCGCCCATGTGACGAGCAGCGCACCGTCATTGACGATCAGGTCACCCGGCGGATCGACGGAAAAGCTCCGGCCGTCGCGTTCGAATTCCCATCTGTAGAGCGCGCCCGAATTCGGAAAGCGATACCGAATTGCCTCATGGCGCGCCAGGTCCTGTGGTGCATCCGGCCGGCCGCGAGCGGCGAGATAAGCGGGGCTTGCCACCACCGCCCAGGTAATGTCGCGGGTAAGACGCACCGCGATCATATCGCGCTCGACATACTCGCCGATGCGGATGCCGGCATCAAAACTGCGTATGGACAGATCGACTGTCGCATCCTCGACCGCGACCTCGACCGCGACCCTCGGATACGCGCGCCTCAGCGCGGGAATGATGGGCTCCATAACCAGCGGCACCGCCATGCGTGGCACTGTGAGGCGCAACAATCCCGACGGTTCGTGCACTGACGCAACGTCCTCGACAGCGGCGATGATCTCGGCGGCCGCAGGAGCGGTGCGCGCCAGCAGAGCCGCGCCGGCCTCAGTCAGGCCGACGCGCCGTGTCGTTCGGATGAACAAAGGCGTCCCGAGCTTTTCTTCGAGGGACTTCACCGCCTGGCTCACGGCAGCTGGCGACACACCCAGTCGCGCAGCCGCAGCGGTGAAGCTGCCCGCCTGCGCCGCCGCAAGGAAGGCTGAGAGGCCGTAGAATGGATCCGGTCGCAAGCTCATGCGCCGATTATTAACCCAGGCTTTTAAATGCTGAAAGAAGATCGGGATTTTTCCAGGGAATTCCCTCGGTTAACCTCTGCCCATAGACGAGATGGTGGAGGAGACAGAACATGACTGAGGCAATTGCATCCGACACAATGATTCTGCCGCGCCGGGACATTCTCACTGGCATGCTTGTTGCTGGTGTAACGGTTGGCGCGGGGCTCGCCGCTAAACCGGCATCGGCGCAAGCCCCTGGTGTCCTTGAGGGCAAGGTTGCAATCGTTACCGGCGGAACGTCTGGCATCGGCGCGGTAACCGCCGGCGTCCTTGCAAAGGCTGGAGCCAGGGTTGCGTTCAACGGCCGGCGGGAGGCACTCGGGCGCGAAGTGGAAGGGCGGCTTCGGGCCACTGGCGGCGAGGTCGTCTATATCAAATCGGACGTGCGCGACGCCCATCAGGTCGAGCGTTTCGTGGCTGAGGCAGTGGAGCGTTTTGGCCGCCTCGACATTGCCTTCAACAATGCTGGCATCGACCTGCCGCCAGCGCCAATCGCCGACACCGACATTGCCGGCTTCGATGATCAGATCGCGACGAATATGCGCGGCGTCTTCGTCGCAATGAAATACGAGCTGCCGCATCTTGTCCGTTCCGAAGGTGTGATGATCAACATGGCCTCGATCGGCGGCCGGCACGCCTTTCCGAACATCGTTGCCTACGGAGCTTCAAAGGCCGCCGTCATCCACATGACTCGCGCCGCCGCACAGGAGTACGGGCGGCACGTGCGCATTAACGCCATCGCGCCCGGAGCGATCGAGACGCCGATGCTCGAACGGGTGCGGCGCGACTGGAAAGTGACGACCGAACAGCTCGTTAGCCCCTACCCTATGCGGCGCGTCGGCACGCCGGAGGAGGTTGCGTCCCTGGTCGTTTTCCTCGCCAGTGATGCCAGTTCCTATATAAGCGGACACGTTATCGGGATTGACGGCGGCGATCTCGCCTAGATTTTCTGTCGGAGCCCCGTTGGACGTGTCCTCTCCGTATGTAGCAGGGCCGCCTTCATCTCTCGCGAAAATGGCGGCCGCTCTTGCGTGGGGCTGCTTCAATGTCGGGTGCGGGTGAAAAACGCGCAACGTCTCGCAACCTCGGCGGAGAGTGCGGAAGAGGCCGGTGGACGACAAAGGAGGCGCCCCGGCAGCAGTGGCAGGCACCCAGCCCACATTGGCACGGCGTAAACGACTGTGAATCGGTCGGAATGCTTCGTCCTGAGAGCCTCACCGAAAAAGAGTTGAGATCTCCTGCGTCCAAACAAATTCGAAAAAACATTCACCCAAATGGTTGACTAATGTTCGCCGATGGTTATATTCAACCATACGGGTGAATAAATGAACGAAGACGCTCTGTCACATATTCTCAAGGCCGCAGGGGACACCACGCGGCGCAAGATTCTCACGCTCCTCGTTCAGGAGGGCGCCTTGAGGGTGACGACGCTTGCTGCTCATTTTGACATGTCCCTGAACTCCGTTTCCAAGCACATCAAAGTTCTTGAGGAGGCGGGACTGGTCACCCGCCGGACTTTGGGCCGCGAGCATCTCATTGCTGCGGAACTTGAACCCCTGCGGTTGACTGAGGCCTGGTTCACGGAACTGAAGTCCGTCTGGGAACTGCGCCTGCAAGCGCTCGAAGACATGCTAAATGCAAAGGATGAAGGACATGAGTGAACTTGAATTGACTATCAACCGCAAGATCGCCGCGCCGCGCGAGAAGGTCTTCGCCGCATGGCTTTCGGCGGAAACGCTTGCCAAATTTATGCGCACGCCGACAGGCGGCAATGAACCGTCGAGGGTGAGCGCGGATGCCGTCAAGGGCGGTCGGTTCTCGATTGTCATGCTGGCAAACGATCGCGAGATACCGCACGCGGGCACCTATCTGGAAATCGATCCCTATTCGCGCCTGTCCTTTACGTGGGAATCTCCTTATTCCGTTGACGACAGCGTCGTGACGATAGACCTCGCCGCCATTGACGCGAACACGACCGAGATCACCTTGAGGCAGGTCAAGTTCCGAAGCGAGGAGGCGCGTCTCGGCCACATCGGCGGATGGAACGCGATCCTGAACAATTTCGAAGAAGCCATCGCCTGAGGGCTCGTGAAAAATGGCCAGGCCCGCCGGGTTGCTCCGGCGGCTCGCGGCTCCGTCCGCACAACGGTCTCACTATCGTTTGGTTTGGCCGATCCGGCGATGCTCGAACATCGCAGAACCCGGCAGGAGGAAAACTATGTCTTCAATCAGGCAAGCAAATACACATAGGAATGCCCCCAGAGCAATTGCTGCGGCCCTTCAACGGGCAGCCGGTATCGTCAGGCGAGCCACAAGGCCGCTGCTTGCCGTTCCCATCACGCTCGGCATCGGCATCGCTCTGCCCGGCAGGAGCCAAGCATACGACACAACCCTCGACAAGATGACACCCGACCTCGAAATCCGGTACGCTTTAAGCGCGCTTCCACCGGCCTTACGAGGCAAGGCTGCAGTCTATGTTCTCAATCTCGCCAAGGGATACGCGTTGGCCAAACAAGGAAGCAGCGGATTGGCCTGTCTTGTCGAGAGGACGGCGTGGGAACTCGCCGACTTTCGAAACGATATCTACATTCCGCTTTGCTACGATGCGGCCGGCACAAATGCTCACTTTAAGGTCATCTTGGATGTGGCCGAACTCCGCGCTCAAGGGATGTCTCCGACGGCCCTGAAATCCGAAATCGAAAAGCGATATGCCGACAAAACCTACGGCATTCCCGAGGGACCAGGCCTCTCCTATATGGTGTCTCCGATCATGCGCACCGTTGGACCGCCGGACATGGACGTGCATACCATGACCATGCCGCATTTTATGTTCTATGCCCCCAACGTCACGAATGAAGACATCGGCGCCCTGCCCGACCTTGGCAATCCCGCAAGCCTCTTGAACCCGTTCATCGATAGGCAGGGCATTGATCAACAGAGCTACATCATCCAGCTCGTCGGCGAGGCGGAGAAGGTTAAAATCCTTGCCGTCGAAAAGACGCTGCTCAATGAGCTATGCGAGTACCGAGAAGTTTTATGTCTCGCGCATACGAGACACTGAGCCACCTCTTGTGACGTCTGTCGTCATCACCAATCATGGACGCCTTTGCTGGATCCTCGGTGTCTCCACCGTTACCAGCTACCCCTATGGTTTCGAATTTTTTGCCAATTGCCACTCACCTGTCGCATCGGCTTCCACACGCTTGTTGCCCCGGTAGAAGATTGGCAGACCGGTCCTCTTGTCCATCGAAAACCGGCTTGGCGCATATTTTTCGTGCTCACGGCCTTGGACGGCGAGGCTAAGCGCCTCCTTGAATTTACCGGCCTTGCACAGGCTGTTGAAGAGAGTTCGGTCCATCGTTTGCAGCATCCTCTTAGCTTATATGGAATTGACTGCCAGCGTCAGGTGATTGGGTCAACCACGAATGAACGTGGCCATCGGCCCAATCACCAGCAGCTGGGCGGCGGTTCGGCCACTAGGCGGTCAGCTACTGCGTCAGGAGTTCTGATCGTCAATCGGGCCTGGCTGGCGTGACAACTGGCTGTCAAACCGTGTGTTCACATCCCACGACGGCCTCATCGATCATGGGTGCGAGTTCAAGGACGGCCAGCGGCTTGAAATGGCCACAGTGCAGTTTTATATATTTGTTAACCTGAATGTCAGAGTTTGGCTTCGGTGCTTCAAAGGGGCACTTGTTTGATGTGTGGGCATTTATTCACCACCATCCCCCGGGGCCGCTCGTGATTTCAAAATCCCGGAATGCCGCAAGGTGCCGCGTGTCGCTTACGAGCTACATGGGTACGTCCTTGACCTGGAACCATTAGTCGCACCATTGCCCCTTCCGCTCGCGAGGCCGGGATAAAGGCCCCTCCGGCAAAGGTTCACGGGAACCGGTCATCGCCGGCGTTGCCACGAAAACTTCGGGATTGTCGCCGGCCAGATCGACCGGCGGCGCTCAGGTTTCCCATTGCCTCGCTCATATCCATAACCAAGGAGCAAGCCACATTGATGGCTTGAAACACCGCATGAACAATCCGCAATCCCCCAACATCCGTCTGAAAAAAAGACCTGCAAACATCGGCTCTCAAGGATCATCCCATACGGTCCAAAACGCAAAGCAGCGTTATGAGCATTATCTCGCTCTTGCCCGCGAAAAAGCCCTGTCCGGCGATCGGGTCGGAGCCGAAAACTACTACCAGCATGCAGAGCATTATTTCCGCAGCGCCGCAGCCAGCGCGCCATCCGCACAGAAGACAGATCAGTAGTTAATACCGAGCGCTACGCCAACGCCTGGCTCAATAGCGCTTTCCCTTGGGTGAAACTCCGCTTTGCTCCGAACATCCCGCGCAGCGGTGTCGGCCGCATAGCGCGTGACCATTGGAACGGACGCCATGACAACGGTGACTGTGGACGACCCCCGCAATGGCCGAACATCGAGAGCGTGAGCCGAGTACATCGCTTGTCTTGTCAGGCGGCCGCTTGGCCGCTTCTGCAACGCGAAACGAAGGAGGCACCGTACGCACGGGCGGTCGCAAGAGCGTTCACACTGCAAGGAACAAAATCGCGACAATTGGTGTTGCTCTGCGAGATTCAGGCGGCCGGGGAGCGGCCACCACGCTGACGGGTGATATCTCGCTGGATCCCAGAATGGAGGAGGCAATGGCTTCAACACAGTCCGAGATTAGAGCACTTTTAGACAGGCGAGAGGAGGCGTGCCGGGCAAAGGACATTGATCGACTTATGGCGCTCTATTCCCCCAACATTGTTTATTTCGATTGTGTACCTCCTCTCCAAGGCTTCATCGGATCCGATGCAGTCCGGCGAAATTTTCTGCGGTGGTTTGATGAATACGAGGGACCAATCGGCTTGGAAACCCGCGACCTGAATATTGTCATGAGCGAGGATGTCGCGTTTGCATATATGCTTCACTTGGACAAAGGAAACATTCACTTTTCGAAGGCCGGGCTTGAAGAAGCGTGGATCCGTTCGACGGTTTGCTGCCAACGGTCGAGTGACGGATGGTCGATCACACATGAACATATCTCATGGCCCTTTGAATTTAATAGGGAGGGCGGGAATGTGGTCATGAGCCTTGACCCCTGACATCGTCGATCAGGAAGACGTCCTGCAGGATCGATGAAATTATCCTTCCTTGGAATTTGGAAGGTGCAAAGGGCGGCAGCTATCGAGGTTGCCGCGTAAACAAAGACCGGAACGGCTCCCCTGAGCGCAGGCGATTTCCGACATCCGAGTGCTGGCTGACAAGAAGCGCGGCGCAGTTGGGCTGGAGCGAGCGAGCGGCTGGGAAGTCTTGATCCCGTTCAATGCCAACGCACAGAAGGACCGACGACCTGCCGTCTCCCTTCAGATCGCTGAGACCTCCAGGCGCTGCGCCTGTTTGCGCCTTTGGTCTTGGGTCACGATATTCGGTAGCGTATGTTTCCCTGACCAGCTATTCCGCAGCGACAACGTCGAACTGTCTTTGCGCTCCGATCACATCCAAATCGTGCAGCCGAACAGCGGGGCAAACCTTACGTGCGATATCGGTGAGGTGCCGGTGGTGCGTCAGGTAGATCACCTGGCCGTGCTGCGCCATCTCCGCGAATAATTTGAAGGCCTCCTCGGCCCGGAAATCGTCGAAGGTCTCCATGATGTCATCGGCTATGAAGGGAACAGGCCCTCGGTTGCCGACAAACTCGTGATAACCGGCCACGCGCAGCGCCAGGTACAACTGGAAGCGAGCGCCTTTCGACAGCTCGTTGGCGGCTTTGGAGCCGCCGGCCGCCGAGACCGCGATCAGCACTTCGCCGTCCTTGCCCGGCTGCGCCGCCACCCCTTGATAGGCGCCGCGGCTTATCGTCTTGAAGGCTGCCGACGCCCGAGCCATCATGCCGCTTCGATGCCGGTCCCTGTAGATCTTCAAGCCATGCTCCGCGGCGGCGACGCCTGCCCGAAGCTCCATGTAGCGCTTCGCGCTCTCTCCTATCTCGAGCAGCAGGGTCCGACGTTGCTCCTCGATTTCGGCGACCTTTGAATCACCGCCGATCGCATCTAACGCATCCTCGGCGTTGGATCGAGCATGAAACACATCCCGGCACCTGGCATCTTGATCCTCAAGAACCGGCGTCAGTCGTGCGAGCTCGTTTTCCAGCTCCTGCCTGTCGGCCGCGGCCACCAGCTCCTCGATCAGCGAAATAGCAGGCGCACCGGTCGTCTGAAGAAGTTCATGCTCCAGGTCGAGGATCGTATTCGACAGCTCACGTCGCTGCTTCGCAATCTCCATATGGGATTCGACCTCGGCAAGCGTTGTCACGCCGAAATAGTCGAGCATCACCCTCAGCCGTGCATCGAACATCTCTTCAGACAACTGCAGTTGCCGCTCATCTACGCGAAGCGAATCCAGGTCGCCGTAAAGCTTTTCGCGACGCTCTTCATTCAAGCCGGCGTCCCTGACCCGTTCGGCTATCTCCTGCGCGAGGTCGTTCGCGGAGCGATCCGGAACAATCGAAAGCAACCCGCAGATTTCGAGCACTTCCTTTTCGAAATGGGCCTTATCCTTTTCCATCTTCTGGATTCGGTCGATCAGGCCCTCTCTCGCGTCGATCGCCGAGGCGAGATTCTCGAGCGTCGACAGGATTTCCGTGACGGAACCGGTGTTGGGAATGGCCCCGAGCTCGCCAAGCCAGCATCCGCCGCAAACCTCTTCCCACTCGGTTTTCCAGATCCTCGAAGCGCGAGCAGCTCTCTCCGCGGCGTCTTGGCGCTCGACGTATTCCTTTTGAAGCCGGTGTATTTGCTGGGCGCTGCTCACCGCAGCATGGAAAGCATCGAGCGCCTCTTCAGCTTTTGCGACAAGGCTGGCGATTTCGGCATCCTGATGAAATGGCACCCCGACCCGGCTCATCGCCTCCATCAGCGTTCGTTTTGCTCGGCTCACCCGATCTTCAGCATCGCCGAGCTCTTGTTCGACACTTAACAATTCGTCTCTCGACTTGAGCGCCTCCTCGCGCCTGCGCAACCAATCTTCAAGCTCGGATGGATCAAGGCTGAAGGCGACGCCTGGGGCAAATTTCTGGGCCTGCTCCGATATCGCCGACTTTACTTCCTCTATATCCGCGAGCGCCCGCCGCTCACGGTCCCGGCCAGTTTCGATCTCCGAGCGGACCGAAGCTTGCCGTTGAAGAAGCTGGTTGAGCTTGCCAATCTCGGAAAAGTGCGCGAGCCGCTGCGAAGCGAGATGATCGTCCGCTCTCATCGCCGCTTCAAAGGAATCGGCGGTGCCGGCGTCCATCCTTTCCCGGTGCGCCGCCCAAGCCCTCTCCCGGTCGGCGCGGACTAACACGGCATTCGCTTCATCGACCTCTCCCACCTGCCGTCGCACGACTTCAATCTCGGCGTCCAGTCGTTTGGACTCGGCCACGAGCCGTTCCAGCTCACCGTGGGCTGTCCATAGTAGCTCTTCGCCGCGCTTAAACAGGACCTTCCAGTTTTCCAGTCTGCCTGCGGAAGGACATGTCATCGCAGCAAGTCGGTCGGCAGTGTCGCGCCACGGGAGCAGTCGCGCCAGCGCTTCGGAAAGAGCGCTGGCGGACCCGTCGCGCCTTCGTGCGATCGATCGGAGCGCAACGACGTCATCCGACCGCGGTACAGATTTCATCGTCGCCGCGAGGTATTCGAAGGCCTTCACCTTGTCCGGGCTTATAGTCTCGATCTGCGGCGCGCTTGAATGCTCCTCGGCGAGCAGCCGTTCGATCTTGGCGAGTTCATCGGCTGCCGCCGCCGCCCGCGCATCGACGCCCGATTTGGCCCCTATGAGCCCTCGCAATTTCCCGACCGTCGCTGCGTCCAGCACCAACCTAGTCGGCGATGCCTCTCCCGGTTTCCCGAGCCGCAGAAGAATGCTCTCTATAGAAAGCTCAGCGGCCCTTGCGGTAATTTTTGGAATGTCTTTCTGCGCCGTCGTGTAGCGAGCCTTAAGCTCCGCAAGCTCGTCCATTCGCAAGGCCAAACGTAATGCTACGGGATCCGGCGCTATGCCGGCCGCCTCGTCGTCGACCAGAGATTTCGATCTTGAGATGTCCCTCCGCTTGACGAGGTGCTCGATCTCAGCCTTTCTGAGGCCCGGAAGCTCCTGCCTCCAGTTTTCCGGCGGTTCCGGGACTTCTAACAAGGCTGCAAGCCGCTCCCTTGAACTCAGAAGTCTGGCCATCGTAGGCATCGCATGAAGGATGTGCCTGATTTCATCGATGCGCCGCTGCGTTCCCGCCCGTTCGGCGATTACTTCGTCGTAGAGACGGCTTAAGCGATCTCGCTCACCAATCAGACGTTCATGGTCGCTCGCCTGGACGTCGAGCGCCTCGCGTTCCGCCTTGAGCGCAGCGAGCTTTGACTTGAGGTCGGCCAGAAGGCCGCTGCGCGCACGATACTTATAGAACCCATCTGCTTCGGCTCTAATCGATAACAGTTGCCGGCTCAGCTCGGAAAGTCCCGCGCTGGCCGAAAACAGCAGCTCTCCAAGGTCGCCTTTGCTCGCGAGGATGCCCTCGCCTCCGTTTTCGAGCGTCTCATCGTCGAGCGAGAACATCGTCGTGAAGGCGTCCCGGTCGATGCCGCCGAGATCGGCCTTGATCAAGCCCTCGGCCAAAGGCCGATCCTCACCGTCGAGGAGGCTGTTCTGCTGTCGCTTGATACGGACGAATTCACGGTCCTGACCGGCGACCTCGATGCTGGCGCCTATCCTCATCGTCGCATAGGGATGAAGGAAGCCATATCTGCTGGAGCTGCCAATCCCGAATATCAGGTCCAGGATCGCGTCTAGGGTCGTCGACTTCCCCGCCTCGTTGGGGCCGTAGATGATGTGCAGATCCGGCGACGTCGCAGGCCGCCCGCCAAAGTCGATCACGCTATCGGTGAACTTGCCGTACCGGCTGAGGTCGAGACGGTTCAGGCGCATCTATTCTCCCTCGCCGCCCCTGAGGCGCGCAAGCACGTTCGCGGATCCCTCCCGAGTGAAGCTCGACAGAATGCTCTCGAACGCCTCCTCATCGGCACCGAAAGTGTCCCGCAGTTCGGCGGGAAGCTGGCCGCGCAGCTCGTCGGCGACGTTGCGAAGCTCATTACGATAGGCTGGCGAGCCACTGATCTCGCCGTCCATGATGGTCGCGAGCTCTTCCAGTGCTCCAGATTGGACGCCGGCTTGCTCTGGTGCAGAGCACGTGCTCTGCACCTTGTCGATCCACGTCTTCCCGATGATCGAACCACGCGTTTCCATTTCGGTGCGAAGAAGGTCCAGGTCACGGCGGATTCGCCAAGCCAGTTTGCTCCTGCCGGTTATCTGAATGCGGGCAACAAGATGATCGGAAGCCGTATTTGACCGGAGCTCTTCGAGTTTCGAGGCGATGTCGCCGATCAGATCCTTCCAGTCGTCTGCCCTAGAGACGTCGACGACCAGCCGATCGAATTGAGCCACGCTCGTTTGCCGTTCCTCGATCAAGATCGAGCGGTCGTCCCTAACCGTGACAAGGGATACGGATTTCCGGCCGTCCTCGTTGATGTCGCGTCCCTGGGGCATGCCAGGCATGACTATGGTGGACGACGGGTGCTCGATTATCGACCGCTTGTGAATGTGGCCGAGCGCCCAATAGCGGAAACCACTCTGCTGAAGGTCGGCGACGCTGCACGGCGCATAAAGGTCATGCTTTTCAGAACCGCCCAGGCTTGTATGCATCACGCCAATGTTGACCGCGTCGGGAACGGGAAGAGAATAGTGTTTCAGCAAACTTTCGGGAGCGTGTGGCTTGGCGAAACTGAGGCCGTGGATTGCGACCGGGAAGCCGCCTGGAGCGCGGTCGATTGAAACGACTTCCGAGGCCGCGCCGAAAACCTTGACGCTGTCCGGCATTATCAGCTCCGCTGTTATTTTAGACAGGGCGTCGTGATTGCCACGAATGATGAAAGTGCGGATTCCGGCCGTATGCAGGCGTTGGAGCTGTTCGGCCAGGAAGCGGGCGGTCTTCATCGAGGTCTGATCCCGGTCGTAGAGGTCGCCGGCAAGTATGAGAGCGTCAACCTGCTCTTCAAGGCAGAGGTCTATTACTCGGACGAAGGCGCGTCTGGTAGCCAACCCAATAAACTCGGACAGTTCGGGATTCCGCAAGGCAAGCGTCCTCAACGGCGAGTCGAGGTGAATGTCCGCAGTATGCAGGAAGCGATAGGCCAAATCCGAACCTCATCCATTGCGCCCGATTGATAAGGCAATGCCAGGGTTCGCGCCAGAACATATTCGCGTTTTGTTCCATTTTCCACAAGTAAGGCCGAGCGCGTGCTGGATTAAGCTGACGAAACCCTCCTTCGAGATTTCGGGCCTCGACGCGAATGCGGGCGAACAAGATCGCTGTCGAAATCACAGCTCGCGACCGCGCCCACGACAGCACCTCCTGATCTCGAGCCACATTCCGGTCGAACTTCACAGTCCAGAACTCCGGGTTTGATGCAGGAGGGCTGCACCAGCGGCAACCTGAATGGCGATGCCAGAAACATCCGTGGACGAAAATAGCCATCCCCTTGAAGAAAGCACTATATCCGGTCGGCCCGGCAGACGCGCGCCATGAAGCCGATATGTTGAAGGCCCTCACCGAGAATGGGCAGGTCTGATCGAGAAAGACCTCGAAGATGCGCGGTCCTGTTCCCCAGGTAGGCGGATCGGCGTGCCGGAAGGTGTTTTGTCATCCTGCTCATGCTCAATCTCTCGCATGTCGGACGGACTTAGGGCGACAGGCTCCAGAAGCCATGCTTTTTTCCATGTCGATGTTTCAAGTCTGCAAGATAGGCGTCGTGGGATCCGGCGCTGCCAAAATCATCAATATACCGCGCCAGGGATGCACATTCCGCAAGATGGCGCGCCGCGTGCTTGTAGCGACTGGATCGTGCGCTATCGAGGGTGAAGTCGATCATGGAGCGCAGCACAACGGTTGCCGCGAGCGGATGCTTCTCCGCTAGGACCCCTGCTGCCGACGTCATCAACCCGTACAGGTCGCCGTCGAGCTCCATCCGTCGCTTTATGACCAGCTTTGCCGCCTCGGAGGGCGCTGGCCAGCGAAGGAAAAACGCGAGAGCCCCGTGAGCGTCCGGAAAGGCATGGACATAGGCGAACGCCTTTTCTTCTGCCTCCATGTCATCGAAGTCCGGAAGACGGCGTAGATAAGCGCGCAGGTGCTCGTCGTTCAGCGACCCCTCGAAGCTCTGCAATCGATAAGCTTGTGCCTCGTCGCCGCGTTCCAGGGCCTCCAGCGTTTCGACGTAGGCGAGCTGCCACTCGAACGGAACGTCGGACCTGCGCAGTGTGTCGACCTTATCCAGCGCTTGGAGAGCCTCTTCGGCTCGTCCTGCCGAAAGCAGACGGTTGGCAATGTCGGCTGCGACCATTGGCGCTTTACGGCTCTTCTCCGGCTGCTGGGCGATATAGGCGTCAACGTCACCAAGGGCATCGGCGATTTCCTGGAGGGCGATGCGCACCGTCAGTTCCCGGTGATCGCCGAAGATCTCGTCCTCGTAGATCGGCCCTTTGCTGCTCCAGCCGATGACCTGGCGATCGCGCTGGACTGGCTTCTCCTGCGGCTCCCTCGACCACTGCATCAACAAGGTCTTCAGTCGTTCCAACCCATCTTTGCCCAGCGCCGGCGCCATCGCCGTGATCAGCCGGTCATACTGGCCGTAGCCATTATCCTGCACCGCTGCGCAGATCTTGCTGGCAAGGACTCCTGCGTCCATACCCGCCGACTTGGCTATGATGCCGGCGTCAACGCAAGCCTGATGAAAACTCTGAATGAGCGAGCCGCTGCCGTCGTCGGATCTCTCAAAGATTGAATCGGCAAGGGAAAGGAATTGCCAGATGAGTTCGAAGGCCTCATTTGGATCGTCAGCGGCGACGATGTCGACTATCGTCTTCCTCTGCGTCTCCAAATCCGTCTTCAGCGCCTTGACCTTGCGCCAATCGATAAAGGTGCGGGCACGTGCAATGCTGGCGAGCCGTTTGCGCACCTCGCGTCCGACCTCTGCGCTACTGTGATTGCCGGCCAGTTCCATACGCAGCCGTCGCTTATGGGCTGCACTGCCAGTGCTGATCTCAAGGAGCAGCTCAGCAAGGCGCTGTGCGCCAAGTGCCTCCAGGTTTTTCGCATTGAGGGTCGTCTTGGCTGCCATCAGTCCTCGCTGTCTGTTTCGGGCCGACGCTATCCTGATGGCGGTTGAAATCCAAGGTCGAGGATCGACACGCCCGGATAGTCCTTGGCTCTCCTCCAAGGGAATCCGACGCATGATCCGTTGAAGAAGCCTGCCCGGCCAGGCGACAGTGTGGCGTCTCGAGATGCTTAGACAATCGCCGGCATCCCCGGAGACCGGCTCTCCTTCCTTGGACTTCCGCCGGACAAGCAGAGGAGCTAACAATAGCCAATGGATAGATCCGACGCACGCGCCTCCGCTGCGGCCGTCACCGGCGGGTGCAGGTGGATTCGACAAGATCCTGATCCGCGCGCATTCCCTTGCAAGGTCGGCGGATGCCGATGTCTGAGGACTGTCGCGCGCCGGGAACGGAAGAGCAAGGCATCACGACGGCCGGGGAGGTTTGCGATGAGCTTCTACAATGATGTGATCCTGCCGAGGCTATGCCATCTTTCGATGCGCAACAAACGCCTGGTACCTTATCGCGAACGTGTGATCGGCGGCGCGCAGGGCTGCATTCTCGAGATCGGCGTTGGATCGGGCATGAACCTGCCCTTTTATGGATATGGCGTACACGAAATCCTGGCCCTCGATCCGGCCGCCCAGCTCATCGACATGGCCCGCGAGGCGCCATACCGACGTGAACTCCCAGTCCGTTTCCTTGCGGCTTCCGCAGAGGAGATACCGCTCGAAGACCAGAGCGTTGACACTGTCGTGACGACTTGGACCCTGTGCACGATCCCGAAGGCTGGTGCGGCACTCTCCGAGATGCGGCGTGTGCTCCGTCCGAGCGGCCGACTGCTCTTCGTCGAACATGGCCTCGCGCCCGACGAGAGCGTGCGCCGATGGCAAAACTGGCTGACGCCGGCCTGGCGGCGCATTAGCGGTGGCTGCCACCTCAACCGTCCGATCCGCGCGATGATCGAGGCGGGCGGCTTTCGCCTCGATCGGCTGCAGACCGGTTACATGCCCGGTCCGAAGCCCATGACGTACATGTACGAGGGCAGTGCGCGGCCGAAGTGATGAACACCCTTTTGGTACAACTGCGTCGGACAGTTTTGAGGGATTTCGCTGGGACAGAGCCACTCGATCTCGATGGCAGCTTCGCATCGCGACGGGATGATCGATCTCATCCCTGTTGGCCACCTCGATAATGGCTCTTCCACGCGCGTGCGGGCAGAGGTGTTCAAGCATTCTTGCGATTGCGGCAGTGCGGTCTCATCACCGACTGCCGTCTGGACAACGCTCATGCCGCCTTGACGACCGGTGCCATGAATATCCAGGAAGCCAGTGCGCTTGCCGGCTACAACAGTCCGGCCAACTTCTCCACGGCGTTCAAAAGACGGTTTGGCGTTGCGCCACGAAGCGTACTCCGGACCAACCGTGGTGGATAGCGGCGCCCACTGATGCGCGATGGCGCATTTCGATGATTAAGCTGCTTGGTTCTGAAAAAAGTTAGTTTGCTTCGGCGGCTTCAACCAATTCCAGGAGGCTTTCCACTTCGTCCGGGACACCTTCGGCGAGGCGCGCGGCGGCAACGAGGGGCAACCATGCCAGAACGGCCTGCTTCTCCAACTCGCTGACTTCGGTGTACACCTCCAAATAGGCCTCCGCGATCATGGGAAACTTATGATGCAAAAGGACATAGGTCCTGCAGACGTCGGCTGCGGGTTCTCCGCGGCTGGCATCCAACCAGTCAATGACCATGGTTCCGTCAACTGATCCAAGTACGTTCCAGGGATGGAAATCTCCATGGCAAAGCCGGTCACCGTCCGGCAACCTTTCAAGCCGGTTCAAGAGAGATCTTTTTGTCGTGCCTGGTAGTTTCATGCCGCCTTCGATGTCTGATCGCAGACGGGCTTTCAGGCCTGATAGCCCCTTGCCGCTGCGCACATGGATTTGCGCCTGCAATTTTGCCAACATGTGAAGGCGGTTGGCCAACTCTTCTGGCCGCAACATTATGGTCTCACCAAATGTCTGGCCCTCTGCCCGGGTCATCACGAGACCCCAACGGCCGTGCAACTGACAAACCCCTTGGACTTTTGGGGCCGGCAGGTCCAACCCCTCGATTATGGACAATGCCGCTGCTTCACGGAATGCAGACGCTTTGGAAGCAGACTGCCTGTACAATTTAAGAACCAAGTCTCCGGCCCCATAGACTTCCGCCTCTTTGCCTGCACCAATAAGCGGGCCGTATTCATGAGGAACAATGGACATTTGTCTGGCCAATCCACCTTACATTTCGTCGACGCCCATTTGCTGCGTTTTCAGATCTTATAGGATCTGCTGCGGCCGGCGAGCGGCTTGAGCGTTTCACTTGCTCTACTCTCATAAGGGTTTTGACTATACCCTCCAATCCGCACCATGAAACTCCTGAACAATGAATTGATTTGAAGCTTACTCAATCGCGGGAAGCCGCATCCTCGAATGGAGCACGACCAGCCCTGTAGCTTTCGGCCCGATCGCGAGATATCGCGCGGAACGATGCGCCCCAGTCCGCAGCCTCGGTGGTATCAGCTGCGAAGCTTGCTCAACTATGCCTTGGAGTCCAGGAGGCACTTCATCATCTCCCGGAGGCCGCGCGTCAGGTGCTTGTCCCGACGCAGAACCATTCCGAGCTCGCGTTCGAGCCTGGGGTTTAGAGGTGACGTGATGATCCGATCCGTGCGATCGCGTTTCAGGGCGAGCCCTGGAAGGATCGACCATCCAAGGCCGGCGGCGACCAGTTCCTTGATCGCTTCCACGCTTCCGAATTCCATGGCTGGCCGTGCCTTGTGCCCTGCTGCTGCCATCCAGCCGTCCGTCGCGCGGCGCGTGTTGCCGCCTTCGTAAAGAAGCAGTGTCTTCTCCCCCAGGAACGCGGCATCTGGACCGCCATCAGGCAATTCGCTCCCCTTTGGAGCAACGGCGAGCAGTTCATCCCGATAAAACGGCTCGACCTCGAAAGCACGACCGGAAGCGGGTAACGTTACAACCGCAAGATCGAGCAGGTTCGCTTCGAGGTCGCGCAAAATGTCGTCGGTGTTGCCAATGCGGACGGTGATATCGAGACCCGGCATCCGCTTCTTTACAGCCGTGATCGCCTTCGGCAGCAGATGGATGGATGCCGTGCCTCCGCTCCCGATACGTATCCGGCCTGAGGTGCCGTCACGGTGCGGCATCATTGCTTCTTCAGCCGCCCGCGACTCATCCATCATCCGGCGAGCATAGGCAATCAAACCGCTTCCAGCCGCCGTCGGCCGTGCGCGCCGTCCGACGCGCTCGATCAGCTTCACGCCCAGCCGTTGCTCAAGGAGCTTGATCTGAAGGCTCACCGCCGGCTGCGTAAGACCTGCCTTCTCTGCAGCAGCCGTGAAACTTCCGAGATCGACAACGTCAATGAACGATGCGAGATGCTCCAGATTGAGCGGCATACAAAGAATTCCTTATGCATTGCATCAGAAGCATAAGCTTCCTTTAGCGGCTATTCCAGCGCAAAGCTCGGCCATTGTCAGGAGCAACCACATGAGAGCCGAGAACAGCCTGGGGAAACAGGCAGATGCCAGGAGCCCGCCCATAGCAACCAAGATGGTCGCGCATCGCTGTCTTTACGCATGGCAGACGACCATAATCCGCTATTTCGAGAAGCGCAGGACGCGGCGCGACCTTCTCGATCTAACAGCCGAGCAATTGAACGACATCGGCGTCTCGCCGGAGGAGGCACGGGCAGAAGCGTCGAAATCCTGGTTCTGGGAATAGCCCCGCGCGTGATGCGCTTGCTGACCGCGAAGTACCAGAAGGCTTGGTAAAGCTGTTCTGCGTTGAGGAATTCGCTTGCCGCGCCACAACTGACATGTTAGTTAAATGTCACTGAATGGTCAGGCTAAGGATGCAGCTTCGTGGGGCGTTTTGGATTATCGGTCGCGCTGGCGACACCTTTCGATGGTGCGGCTAATATTGCAGTGGATGCGATGATCGCGCAGGCGAGGCGTAGCCTCGCTGCGGGCTGCTCCAGCGTCACGCTGTTCGGGACGACGGGCGAAGGATCGTCGATCGGCAGCGACGAGCGCCAAAGCGTGCTCGCGGCCTTCATTGAGGCCGGCATCCAGCCCTCTCAAATCGTCGTCGGCGTCCTGGTTGCTGCCGCCGAGGACGCAGCGGCCCAAGCTTCTCATGCCTTGTCCAAAGGCGTGCGCAACATTCTCCTGGCTCCACCCTGCTATTTCAAGAATGTCAGCGACGAAGGCATTTCCCGTTGGTTTTCGGCCGTATTCAGCATTCTCGGAGACCAGGCCCGCGACATCATCATCTATAATATCCCCTCCGTCACGATGGTGCCGCTTAGCGTCGCGCTGATCAGCCGCCTGCGTCAGGCCTTTCCCGGTATTGTGACAGGCGTCAAGGATTCGTCGGGCGATTGGCCCTATACCGAAAAGCTGCTCGCGGCACATCGTGATCTTATCATTCTGATCGGTGACGAGCGCCATCTGGCAAAAGGCACGCGCCTGGGCGGCCAGGGTGCGATCTCCGGCATGGCGAATTTTGTTGCGCCTGAGATCAGGCGGATGGCCGAGGAGGGACAAGATGATCCCCGCGTGGAAGATTTTGTGGTCGAGCTCCTGAAATATCCCGTAACCCCCGCCGTAAAGGCAATGGTCGCGCGCCTGACTGATGATGAAATGTGGCTTGCGGTTCGTCCTCCACTCGTTTCAATATCCGGCGAAGGACGCAATCAGCTTGCGCTTGCCTTTGACGCCCTGTTTCGCACAAAGGCAGCTTAGCGACGATGTACGAGGGGGGACGCATGGATGGACTGGACGAACAGCCGACGTTGCGGGAAAAGGCCTACGAGAGCTTTACCCGGCACCTTCTGGCCCGCGACGTCCGCCCCGGACAGTTTGTCTCTCAGCGCCGTCTCGTTGAATTGACGGGGCTGACGCTCGGGGCAATCCGTGAACTCATTCCAAGGCTCGAAGCCGAGGGCCTGATCAAGACCGTGCCGCAGCGTGGCCTGCAGATTGCCCATATCGACCTCAACCTGATCCGGGAAGCCTTTCAGCTTCGCGTCTTCCTGGAAAAGGAAGCGGTCGCACTCTTCACGCGCTCGGCCTCGGACGAGACGATCGCCAGCCTTCTCAAGCGGCATCGGGATATCGCCGAAGCGATCAACAGCGGCAATAATTCGCATGAACTGGAGCTCCACGCCCAGGCCGTGGACTGGGGAATGCACGACGCCTTCATCGATGCGCTCGGCAACACCATCATTTCGAATGTCTACCGGGTGAATTCGATCAAGATGCGCCTCATCAGCCAGGAGCGTTTTCGCATCGATGGCCGCGTCGGACCGGTCATGGGTGAGCACCTGAAAGTTCTGGAAGCCATCGAGCGGCGTTCTGCGGAAGACGCAGTCAGCGCGCTCGTTGCGCACATCAACCACGCGAGGGACCGCGCTCTCAGATTATAGGTAAAGCAAGCAAGCCGGCGATGAGGAGATCTCTGGCAAAAAAGGAGGAGTGGCATGTCATCTGCATTTTGGAATCCAACTCGCCGGCGCTTTCTGGCAGGTTCTGCTGCCATCGGCGCCGCAGGTCTTATCGGCATGCGGCCGGCATCGGCGGCGGTCGATTGGAAGCGCTTTTCCGGCACGACGCTGGAAGTCAATCTCGTCAAGAGCCCGCGCAGCGAGATCATCATCAAATATCTCGCCGAGTTCGAGGAACTGACCGGTATAAAGGTCAATGCCGAGGCGACGCCGGAACAGCAGCAGCGCCAGAAGACAACGATCGAACTCAGTTCGGGTAAACCGAGTTTCGACGTCGTTCATTTAAGCTACCATGTTCAGAAGCGGCAGTTCGAAAAGGGCGGTTGGCTTGCCGATATAAGCGGCTTTCTCAAGGATCCGTCGCTGACCGATTCGTCTCTGACCGAAGGCGATTTCGCCGAAGCCGGGCTGCAGTTCGCCAAGGGTGCCGACGGGGTCCTGCGCTCCCTGCCCTTCTCCGTCGACTACTGGATTGTCTACTGGAACAAAGAGCTCTTCGAGAAGAAAGGGCTTTCCTACCCGACGACATTTGACGAGATGGCAAACGCCGCCGAGGCGCTGACCGATGCGTCGAGCAGCACTTATGGTTTCGTTGCCCGCGGCCTGAAAAACGCAAACGTCCCGGTCTGGACGGCCCTCATGCTCGGTTACGGCATGACGCCCCTCGGTCCGGACGGCAAACTGCGCACCACATCCGATGAAGCCGTCGAGGCCGCAGCGCTCTACCAGCGCCTGATGACAAAAGCAGCCCCCGTCGGTGTTTCCGGGTTTAACTGGGCCGAAGCGCAATCGGCATTCCTGCAGGGCAAGATCGGCATGTGGCTCGATGGCGTCGGCTTTGCACCGCCAATCGAGAATCCGGATAAATCCCGCGTCGTCGGCAAGGTCGGCTACGGGATCATGCCGAAGGGCCCGAAGGCACAGGCAGCCGCCACGTTTGGCGACGGCATCGGCGTAACGGCTGCGAGCAAGAACAAGGAGGCCGCCTACCTCTTCTGCCAATGGGTGATTTCCCATGACATGGGCGCCCGGCTCCTTCAGGCCGGTGCTGGCGTTCCGTTCCGTCAGTCCATCCTTGAAGATGCCAAGGTCCGCGAAGGCGTCACCATGCCGAGCACATGGGTCGACGCAGTTGTCGGCTCCGGCAAGATTTCGCAGCTCGCCCTGCCGGTCATCATCCCGGTCACCGAGTTCCGGGACATCTATGGTGTCGGCCTGACGAACATGATCGGCGGGGCAGATCCGGCCGCAGAACTCAAGTCCGCGACGGCTCAGTTCGAGCCCGTGCTTGCTCGAAGCGAGGGATGATGTCTTCGGTAAGCATTGAAGGCGCGAAAGCGAATCCAACCAGTGCACGGAGCAAGCCTAGCCGGCTTGCTCCGAACTACTGGCCCTTCGTCGTTCCCGCCTTGATCGTGATCGCGGCAGTGATCGTCTTCCCATGGGTCTTCACCCTGTGGATGAGCGTGAACAGCTGGACGCTTGGCCAGGCTCAGGTCTTTTCAGGCTGGGACAATTATCTGCGTCTGGCGGTCGACATGCGCTTCTGGGAATCTCTCTGGCATACCGTTCTCTATACGGCACTTGCGGTGATCGGACCCCTGTTTCTGGGAACGCTCGCCGCCCTTATCTTCGACGCGCATTTCCCGCTGCGCGGGCTGCTGCGTGGCATATTCGTCATGCCGATGATGGCGACCCCAGTCGCCATCGCGCTCGTCTGGACAATGATGTTTCATCCGCAGCTCGGCGTCCTCAACTATCTTCTCTCATTGATCGGAATTGGGCCTCAAGAATGGATCTACAACCAGAAAAGCGTCATTCCGTCGCTCGTTCTGGTGGAGACCTGGCAGTGGACGCCGCTGATCATGCTGATCGTGCTTGGCGGCCTCGCCGCCTTGCCGCGGGAGCCTTATGAAAGTGCGGAAATCGACGGAGCCAATGCCTGGCAGAAGTTCCGTTATCTCACTTTGCCCATGATTGCGCCCTTCCTTATGATCGGCGTCATTATCCGCAGCATCGATGCGGTGAAAAGCTTCGACATCATCTATGCGATGACGCAGGGCGGACCGGGAACGGCGTCGGAGACAATCAACATCTATCTCTACAATACCGCCTTTTCCTACTACGACATCGGCTACGGATCGGCGATGGCCGTCGTCTTCTTTGTCGTCATCGTCGCGCTCTCCTTCGTTCTGATGATGGTGCGCGCGCGAGCGAACTGGTCGGATACGGAGGCACGCTGATGAAGCGCAAGACGCTCGACCGCATCGGTCTTCTCTTTGCCGCCCTGGTGATGGTTTCGCCCGTCATCCTCTTTTTCCTATGGATGATCTCGCTATCCCTGAAATACGAGATCGACAATGGCGCTTACCCGCCGATCTTCATTCCCGAGCGCTTTGCCTGGTCGAACTACATCAAGGTCTTCGAGGAAAACAATTTCTTCCTGTATTTCTGGAATTCCATCCTCGTGACCGGGGCGGCAACATTGCTGGCGCTTTTGATTGGCGTGCCGGCGGGATATGGTATCGCCCGGCTCAAGGCAGAGCGTTCAGCAATGGTCATTATGATCGCGCGGATGACACCGGGGCTTTCCTTTCTGATCCCTCTCTTCTTGCTGTTCCAATGGCTCAATCTGCTCGGCACACTCTGGCCGCAGATCATCATTCATCTGGTGGTGACCGTGCCAGTCGTCGTCTGGATCATGATTGGCTATTTCGAAACGACGCCGATGGAGCTCGAAGAGGCGGCAAGCATCGACGGAGCAACGCCATGGCAGGTGTTTCGCCTGGTCGCTCTGCCGATCGCCAGGCCCGGCATCGTCGTCGCCTTCATTCTGTCTGTCATCTTCTCGTGGAACAATTTCGTATTCGGCATCGTACTTGCCAGCCGTGAAACCCGCACGCTGCCGGTGGCAGTCTACAACATGCTCTCCTTCGAGCAGGTCAGTTGGGGACCGCTTGCTGCAGCAGCATTGATCGTTACGCTGCCGGTGCTCGTGCTGACGATGTTTGCCCAAAAGCAGATCGTTGCAGGCCTGACGGCCGGTGCCGTCAAGGGCAGCTGAGTGGTGGGCAACGCGGTTTTGACGACAGATAGATTTCTAAAGACAACCGACCGACAGCGTCACGTGCTGTGCGTTGGGGCGGCCGTCCTGGATACTTTGTTCCGCGTTCGCGAAATGCCGACGGGACAAGGCAAGGTCCTGCCATATGAGATGCTGCAGATCGCCGAAGGGATGGCCTCGAGTGCAGCTTACGCTGTGAGCAGGCTTGGTGGGAAAGCAAGCCTCTGGGGTGCCGTCGGTGATGACGAAACGGGCAGGCGCATCATCGGCGATCTCTCTGCCGCCGGCATCGACACAAGCGGAATGCATACAGTGCAAGGCGCAAGATCTGCAGTTTCGACCATTCTTGTCGACGACAGTGGTGAGCGTCTTATTGTCCCCTTTTACGATGTCGAACTGCACCGATCCGTCAAACACGTTTCGTCAGCAGACATCGCCGCCTTTGACGCTGTTCTCGTCGACGTTCGGTGGCCGGAACTTGCTCTCAAGGTGCTTGAGACGGCGCGAAGCCTCGGCAGGCCGGCGATCCTGGATGGCGACGTTGCTGCCGACGGGATTATCGAGTTCCTGGCACCGGCAGCAAGCCACATCATTTTTTCCGAGCCCGCAGCAAGCCGGCTGGCAAGGACGGAAGATTGCGCTGCCGCCGTTGCGGTGCTCAAGCAGCGCTTCCCAGCGACGTTTGTCGGCGTCACGGCCGGCGCGAACGGGGCCTATTGGCACGACGATCACGGTGGCTGCGTCATGCATATGACGGCAATGCCTACCAAAACAGTCGACACGCTCGCAGCCGGCGATGTCTTCCATGGCGCGTTTGCACTTGCAGTTGCACAGCAATTGCAGGTCGAGGACGCCATATGCATCTCTTCGGCGGCGGCGGCTCTTAAATGCCAGGTATTCGGCGGGCGCATCGGCGCCCCTGGCAGGGAACGGCTTGCCGATTGCCTCGCACAATGGACGCCGCGGATTTCCCGGCTGTGATTTCGCTTCAAGGATTCCTTGAGGGACACCTCATCTGATCCAGCCGCTATGCGACGACCGCGTTCCAATCTTCTCACACATCCTTACGCTTCTGGCCGCCGCCGATTCACGCAAAACGCGTGTCACGATAAAGTCACGACATCTTTGCTCCAGCCCGTGCTTAGTTGCTTCCGCGGTGCCGTGGAGCAAGTCCAACGAAAATAGGCCCGCCGATGCAGGTGTCCTCGCCCGGTTTGGGCGACGCCGCGGAAATAAGATTCTGTTGGAGCCGAGGTGCTTGGAGCAGAGGCCGGTCGAACAAAGCAAGGATTTTATTAGCAGGTGTGAATGCCAATCGAATTCAGAAGAATAACCCCTGTCGAGGCAGCCCGCAGTGCGGTGATTATCGTGCAGGCTTACGCCGAGCCTCCTTGGCATGAAGAATGGTCGCTCGAGAACGCGGCCTCGCGTCTGAATGAACTCGCAACAACGCCCGGCTGCCTTGGCTTGGCAGCATTCGAGGCCGAGGAGCCTATCGGCTTTGCCTTTGCCCTTCCCCACACATCAGTGATCGGCCGCGGCCTGCATCTTGCTGAGATAGCCGTATTACCCAACCATCAGAGAAAAGGAATTGGGTCGAGCCTGCTGAGCCGCCTCGAAATCGAAGCCAGGAATATGGGTTATCTGCAGATCTGGCTTGTATCCCAGCAGAGCGGCCGCATCGCGAATTACTACACGGGCAATGGATATGAGCCGTCGAGGAGGCTTCGCGTTTATCTCAAACGGCCTGGCTAACTGCAATGATGATGCAACCGACAGGTAGCAGGGCAAGTGCTCTAGGGCAGCTAGGTGTTCGAGCCCGGAGGTGTTCAAGAAAGTACCTGAAGATCGGCCGTCTGAAACCGAGGAAGGCCGGCGCTCGAGCCGCAAGAAAAACAGCCTTTGCGAGAGCTCAATGGCAAATTGCGCCTGTCGTGCGGAATAACCATGTTCCGAAGGGCGCGCTTCGGCGGCATTTGCCCAAGGAAAGCCCCGCGCATTATTAGTCATCATCGGGATTTATCCATTGAAGCTTGAATTGGATGCAGTCTTCCAGTGACGGGAACCAGCAGTGAGCATCCACCGCAGGCGTTCCCGGGCCGCCGCTTGGCGCCTTGAGTATGAAAATGCCACCGTACTTCTTCACGGACCTGGATAGCGTCTCCAAATCCGAATAGGGGACGTTTTTGACGGTAACAGGCCCGAACTCGTCCATTCATTACCCCGGCGATCTGCTCGGCGCGAGTATCATCGAATACCGAGGCAATGGAAAGGAACACCTATGAGTAGGGTAAGGTCGAAGTCACTAAGCCATTCGAACGATACAAGATCGGCGACAGACCCGATCCGTCTGCACGCAGGCATCGACTCTAGAGAAAACAGGGGCCGCCGATACGACGGCCAAGAAGCACTTAGTCAAGCCCGGTGGGACTGCCTCATGCCCTAGGCGCCCGGTTGCAATTGAGGCAAGTGAGAGCTCTCCCCGGCTGCCAACAAGGTGAGAGCCCTAACCTTACCGTTTTCTGGTCATATGCCCCCAACGTATAAGGTCGAAGGAGCATATGGGGATCGTTTGAATTGAGACAACTACTCCCAAAGATGTAGTGTGGTATCTGAGGACCTTCAGGACCAGATGCGGCCGGTGGCATTCAATGCCTCGCTCGACCCACCAAGTCCGGCGAACTCCCGCCGGCTTCATGACATAATCGCCCGTTTCGGACGCTTCTTCCATCGCAACCCATCTTCGCCGCACGAAGCGGCAGAGGAGAAGCCTATCTCGCCCCGGCGGTGACGCCGGATGATGAAAATTGTCGCAGCGGCCAGGCCGCCGGCTCAGCACGTAAAATCATTTCCGATCGGAAGACTTTGTCATCCAGCAAGCGAATTCTTGCCGATCTATAAGGAGGTCAGCTTTAATGCTTTCGCAGATTTATAGCGTCCGTGGACAGTGTCAGATCGAGCAATCCTGTGTCCGCAGCATCCCCGATCTCGTGAGCGATTGCCTTCAGTGCAAGCTCGAGCCAATGCGTCGCACTGACGAGCTCGATATCTTGTGCCGCGGATTTTGCGTACGTGATCATTCGGGCGATCCCGATAAGCTCATCCAATTCATCAACGGATCTTGCGCTGTGGCTAAAGCCGGCAGGTTTGCTTGCAGAGGTGATGCTCATCTCGGTCTCCCATTCCAAGGCGAACATATTGGGGACAGCTGCAAAGAGCCCGTGAAAAGCGCGTGACACAACTAGTGCCTGAATTGATTTGATGCTGTGTTCCTCTTAAACTAGCGAAACAAATGTCTCGTTCATCTGCCAGGAATTCTCTCGATGCATATCGGCGTTGCTCGTCGCGCGAACGGCTTCGAGAAGAGCCAGAGCGTCCATTCGTTTTTGATCGACAGCATTTGAGACAAGCAGTGAAATGAGATCCCGCCGCTCCTGCGGGCTGACTGCATCACAATGGGCGACTAGCGATTGCCATGTCCGCTCCTTGAAGAAGATTCGAGCTGCGCTGTCCTCGAGTCTTACCCGCAGATCGTGTGCAAGCTGCTTCTGGTTTTCAAGTTTATCGAGGGTTGCCCTGACATTGACGAGCGGCACGGTCAAAGGCTTGTATCCGTATTCCATGGGGCCGTGCAGCAGAGCGACATCCGCATCGTCGACAGTCGCGCCGCTTTCGTATTCATGGAAGATACGGCCGCTGCCAATCATTCCAAAGACTTGGCATTCCGCAGCGCGCAGTGCTCCCATACTGGCCGCACCCAGCACGGCCACGTTCTGTGAAAGCGCTGAAAGTATCTCCTTATGCCATACCGGCGCCGTATACTCGAAGCCGCCATCAATTATTCCAATGACGCCGGCACCACGACGCACGGCCGCAAGAACATCGCCCTGAACTGCCGGGGGGTAGATGAGGACCCCATCTCCAGCGAAGGATGCGGCGTCTGGAAGGCTCGGACCGACGAAGACGATCTTCATGACATGATTGCCTTTGAAACTGCCCGGTTTCCAAAGCGGCGTGCGCGGCCGCCACCGTCCGGATTTTCAAGCGCGGGGATGAAGATTTTCGCGACGCTGAAGGGAAGCGCAGGGTCGCTGAGCGCCAAGACAATGACGTTATCTATCTGCCTTTCCCGCAAGGCATTCAGCGTGTGGTCGAGATGTTGAGACAGAGATTGCGGCTGCGTTGGCGCGATCGTTGCCGGCGTCGCCGGAACAGCCTGGAAGGCACGGCGCGTCTGCAATGGGAGAGGTTTAAGAAACGTCTCGGGCGATATGTCGTCCCGTGCACCGCTGATATAGGTCAATCGGGATTGAGCCGCTTCTGTTAGAGCCCGTATGGCTGCCCGAACGGGCGATGGGTGAGCCCCGCTTCCGGCGGTCACTTCGACAAACCGGACATTTGCGTCGTCACGGACACCATGGGGCCCCAAAATTGCGGTGAAACATGGAATGGCGATATCGCTCGTCATGTCAAAAAGCCGAAGTACCAGCCCGGCCGTTTCGATCTTTTCGATCAACTGATCCAGCGCAGGATCCTGGAAACCGCGTGGATCGATGCAGCGCAAATAGCGGTCTCTGTCATTGCCTACCTGCCAAAGGACATGGGCGTCCCGTTCGATGCGCTCGAGAATGCCATGTAGCATTGCCTCCTTGAGCGTGTTTCCGGACGCCAAGCCATCGGAAGACATCCAGAAGCGGCAATCGCGTGTCCGGTCGAGGACCGCGGCCTCGAAAGGGACATAGATCTCCGTCCCTGACAGGAGTTCCCTGCCAAGCGCCCACTCAATCTCTTCGTCGTCGCCGATATCGTTCTGGTGGAGACCGATGAGGCAGTTCAGCTTCTCGAATCTGTAGCCGGATTCCTGAAGGCGACGCGCGCTTGTTTGGACAGTATCGACGGAAGGATTGCCGGCAATGGCCCGTTCCAAGCCCTCCATGACGGCCGACACCTTCGCATCGTCGTCGCTCAGGCCCTTGCCTTGAGCGACGACGATCGAGCGCGCATTGGGCGTATAGGCACACCAGACCGGTATTCCGATGCGATCGAGACCCGTGTGACGTGCGACACGGGTAATGCCGAAATCAGCCAGAAACGGCTCGACGCGAGTGAGCGTCTCCGACGGCGAGATGGCCCGATCGGAATGTGAAACGGCTTGAAAAGCTGTCAGGGCAGCATCTCAACCGTCGACGTGACCGGAAAAGACTGCCGCCGCCGACGAAACGGCGATGGCAAAATCCACCTTTTTGACGAAGGTTCCGCCATTCTTCCGCAGATCGGCAACTTGCGCCAATTCGCCGGTCGGCGCGCCGAGCCGCTTTACCGTGCCGTTGTCGAGATCGGCAATCCAGAGATCCGCTTCTCCCGTAACAGCAAAAACGACAGCTTTTTCAGTTATTTCCATGAATTTTTCTCCTTAGGTTTATTTCTAAAATCCAGCTTTCAAAAGGCCTTCACGATAAAGGTCCTTCTGCCACTGTTCCTTGAAAGGAACGACAGAGAGCCATTTCTCCACGTCAAACACAGGATTCAGCATTGCTGCACGCTGTCGGTAAAACTGCGCTCGCTTTCGGTCACCCATCATCGCACAGCTTGCCGCAGCAATCCGGTGAGCCGGCGCTTTGTCCTTCATCAGCTCCACATAACCGATTGCGTCTTCATATTGCTCAAGGAAGTAACTCGCTCCCGCTGCGCACCAAAAGTAGGCATCGGGCGATATAGGATTGAGCGAGATCGCTCTCGTTATTTTCGACAATGCCTCATCAGGACGCGACGCGTGCACGAGCGTGTCAGCGTGGCTGTATATGACGTCGGCAAAATGGGGGCTCAATTCCTCCGCCAAGCTGAGGGCGGAAACGCTGTGGTCAACGTCACCGAGATAAAGCTTGGCGACCCCCAATTCTCGATGTCCGCCGGCGAATTCCGAATCCCCCTCTATGGCCTTGACCGCATTCGTTTCCGCCAGACGCAGCAGTTCCTCGTTCCCCTGCGCGGTCACGAGCCACTCACTCGTATAAGTGCGGGCAAGAGCAGCAAATGCGGGCGAGAAGTTGGGATTGTGCCGAAGGGCCTCCTTGAACGCCGTGCGTGCCCTGCGGATATGAGGCAACGTCAGCTTGCCCACCAAGCTCGCGCCGACGAGATAGGAATGGTATGCCTGCGGATCGGCCTCAATGTTCAATCTGGCCTGCTCGTTCTTCGCCAGCTCTTGCACCAGCGAAGAGGTCAGCCGCTGCGCGATGAGCCGCCTTTGCGTCGGCAAGGCATCCGATGTCATCGTAAAGCGCGTTGCCCAGATGACCTCGTCGGTGGGAAAATAGATAAGCTGGGCATAAAGGCCTTCAACCGAAAGCCGCGTTTCAAGGAGATAGGAGATCGAATGCCGGGCAACGACCTGGGCTTTGTCGGAATCGCGGCGAATCTGCTCGGCCGTGTGCGGTGCGACGATAGAGATATTGCGAAGCGCGCAAAGCTCGATGGTGACGTCTTCGATCAAGGCGTTGGCAATGGCGAGCCCGGCGACATGCCCCTGGGGGATTGGCGGAAGCAGCACAACTCGAGGAAGGACCGAAGGCGAAGATTTGCCAGGCTCCAAGCGAACAAGCTTGTCTTGCTCGCTCAATGGCAGAGCGTGGATCTTTGGCCCGCTTACCCTTTCACTCCTGTCCCCGTCAGCCAAACTGGCTCCAGGTAGCCGGCGAAGCATTTCCCTGATTTCTTCATCGTCCGGGTCCTTCTCAAGGAGATAAAGGCCGGCGCCGGATATCGCCCGGAAGTCGTCGTTGCTTTGCGCATGCGGCAAGGCGCCGAAGAGCGCTTCCCGTAGCTTCAATCGATGGTTCCGGCGCTCTCCCGTAATCCAGCTGTCGATCGATCTGGTTGCAGGCTTTACGCTTCCCATAAAATCCCGCTGAAGCAGCCCGCTGATCGCCCTCAATTGTTCCAACGGAGGCTTGGCGCTATCGAGAGCCTGGAGATCGACGGCAACGGCCTCCGTGCGGAGCCGGATCGAACTGGCCGCGATATGAAGTAGCGGCTCGTTCGTGCTCTCGTCTATCTGGCGAATGCGTGAAATCAGCTTGCGCAGATTAAGCCCCGACAGCTCAGTTTCTGCTTCGGTCCACAGAAACTCCGCCACCTCGTGACGGCTTAGCTCGCGGGTCTTTCGGGTGAACAAATAGGCGACCATCACCAGGCCCTTGGCCGGGTATCGAATAGAATTGCCGTTCGCGTCGGTCAGTCGCAGATCACCAAATGTCTGCAGATACAGCACAGACTATCCTCACGTGGTTTCTACCTGATTGGAACCGTCGCCATCGTTCTCGACCACGCTTGTAGAGCCAAGGCTTCTGGTAAGGGCAAGCAATTTTTGACGGATGTTAGCGTCCTCGATCGCAAGGAATGCCTTGCTGAGCGCCAGACCTTCCTTCGACGTTATGAACAGCGCGACCTCATTCGTCTCACGCCTTGCGTCGATATCGGCTGAGACGGCCGCATCGTTCTCGAAAAAGAAACCGACGGGGACACAAAGAATCTCCGCTATCCGCTGGAGTCTGCTGGCACCTATTCGGTTCGCGCCTTTCTCGTATTTTTGTATCTGCTGAAACGTAATACCCAAGGCTTCCGCTAAACTACCTTGGCTCAAGCCAAGAACCTTGCGCCGGAGCCGGACGCGGCCACCCACATATACATCAATGGCATTTGGTGATTTGGCCTTCATGGTGCCCCTCATGGCGCATGTTAAGTGCATCATGGTGCATTTCGGGGAAAATGCAACTAAAGGCGAATTTATTTTGCACGATATTCTTGCTTTTCCTTCACAGATCTTTGTTATGTTTTTTGCTGCAAGTGTTGCCTGTTTCAGTCCCGATATCGGGCTGCCGAGATAATTGCGCGCGGCAGGTCTCAGGATGGCTTTATTTCTACGCGCAACAATACTGCATGCTATTTAAGATTGTGTCACGCCGATTTCACGCACGAACTCGGCTTTTGCAACTATGTTTCCAGCGTCAATGTTTGGAGCGTTGCGGCCAACGGCCGACGCGCGACCAGCCGTTGCGTCAGCTTATCCTGCTGCTCAGTCGAGGCAATTGGATGAAGTTATTGACGGTTTCGTCATCGCCAACCGATGCGTCGACACATAGCAAGCACTGTATCGTTAATGTCCAGCTACAAGGCGTGCAATGACTGCCGCCAAAAGATCGGAGCTATGAGTGCCATGGAGTTACCTTTTATACAGGTCAATCATGCCGATCGTCTTTTTGCCTGCCGGCAGAAGATCGAAGAAGCCGTTCACCAGATCATTTTCAGCGAGAGGCTGGTTGAGTTTACACCAGCGGAGATCGCCATGGCGATCGCCGATATCGCTGATGACTATATTCTCACGATTGCCAAGCAGCATTCGGCAAAGCACTAGCCGGTTCCGGACCCGCCGGCATCTGGCTCAGTATGCTATCCATCGGCGTGGCGCAGGAGGTGCGCCACGCGATAACGGCAGTCTGGGTGAACCGGCATCAACATCCGGCGATGGCAACGTGCCCGTCCGGAGCCAGCCCAGCGTCAGTGTGTAATCCGGAAGTCCGATGGCGCCTCGTCCGGAGAAGCCGGCTCTGTCATGACGCTGGAAACCGACGCGCCGATCGGGCCGTTCCAAAACTGCCTTAACATCTCTCCGATCGCCGCATCCGGCCCGGAGATCAAAGCGGTCACAGTGCCGTCGTACTCGTTGCGCACCCAACCGGTCAGGCCGAGCCCCTGTGCCTGGGCCTTCGTCCAGATGCGGAAGCTAACGCCCTGCACCCTTCCCGATATGTGCACGAGTGTTGCCTTGCGATCATCCGTCATGACCACCTCCGTCAATACCTCTTTTTGAATCTGAAATGCGTGAAAGAAAATGCAAGTTCGCCTGCGCTGCAAAACCTGCCAGCGACGCAATCCCGTTCGTTTTGAAACGATCTGTTTATGTGGCTGTAATTCTGACTCATGGCTGGAGCGTCTTCCGCGCGACCTCTTGAACTAAGTATTTGAGAAATTACTTATATACTTAAGCGTGAGGTTCACGCGAGATGGGGCTGGTGGAGCCTCATAGTGGAGGTTGTCATGGCAAACACTTGGATGGAAGGAAAGAAGAGTCAGGATTGGGCGAATCTGGTCCTGGCGGTATGCTTGTTCATCTCGCCGTGGGTCATCGGCTTTTCAGCTGAAACCATGCCGAGCTGGAACGCATGGATCGCCGCAGTTATCCTCGGCGCGCTGACGGTCGCAGCGCTTTCGGTATTCGCTGAATGGGAGGAATGGGCAAATCTGGTGATCGGCCTCTGGATGGTCGTGTCTCCCTGGCTGCTCGGTTTTGCGGCCAATGCGAGCGCGATGTGGACGGCCGTCGTTATGGGAGTGCTCATCGCCGCCGTATCGCTATGGGCAGTCTGGGATGTTCACCATCCCCAAGCTCACGCTTAAGCGCAGACGCGGAGCCTGATATTGCAAAAGCCCGCTGCTGCCGAGCGGCGGGCCAATTGTTTTAGCCGTACAGATAGTTCGGAAGCCAGAGGATCATGCCCGGCCAAATATACATGATGATCATGCAGAGGATAACGATCAGCATGTAGGGCATCATCCCCGCAAAGATCTGGTTGAGGGTGACGTGCGGCGGTGAGACCCCCTTGAGATAATAAGCCGACATCGCCACCGGCGGCGACAGGAACGCTGCTTGCAGATTGACGAAGACGAGGACGCCCCAAAGGATCGGGTCGATATCGAAATGCCGCAGCATCGGCAGAAAGATCGGCACGAAGATGATGATGATCTCCGTCCATTCAAGCGGCCAGCCGAGAATGAAGATGATTGCCTGAGACAGGATCATGAACTGCACCGGCGTCAGACTAAGCGCCAGCACCCATTCTTCGATCAGCGCTTGACCGCCGAGAATGGCGAAAACGGCGGAGAAGAGCGCCGAGCCGACAAAGAGCCAGCACACCATCGCCGTCGTCTTCGCAGTCAGGAACACCGCTTCCTTGGTGCGCTTCCAGTTGAGCGTTCGCGCCTGGAGCGCCAGCAGGAAGGCGCCAGCCGCACCGACTGCGGCGGACTCCGTCGCAGTCGTGATCCCGAACAGAATGACGGCGAGCACGACGACGGTGAGAATCGCAAGCGGCATGACGGAGGAAACCAGAAGTTTCACGACCTGAAGCCTCTCAGCACCCATGTTGCGATAGTAGCGGACAAGTACCGCTGCAGCGATTGCGGCGACGAGCGCGAACGACACGTAAAAGCTCGTCGTCGGGCCATTGGCCACCGCCTGCCCCGCATCCGCAGTAGGCGCGCCGAGTTGCTCCAGCCCTTCCGGGGCCTCCGCCTCAGAGGACGCCTGCTGATAGATGACGACGTACCACCACACCAGGAGCAACATGAATGCTGTCAAGGAAAAGGGCACGAGCGCTGCGCCGAAGTTCTTGAGGAGCTTCCAGTAAGTAAGCCGTCCCTCATCCGTCTCCATCGTCATCGCCTTCGACGGCGACACCAATGCGCGCAGAAGTCCGACCAGCATGTTTTGCGAGTAGGCCGCCTGAAGACTGCGCATCCAGCCTGCAACCGGAACCCGTGTCTGCTCCTCGGGCAGGGACGGCGCGATCTTCGGGTTGATCGTCGCCCAGCCTAGAATATAGGCCAGATAGAGGAACGCGAGGAAGAAGCCGGGAAACATCGCGGCGGCATAGAGCTTGACCACGGATTGCCCCGCGACCGCCGCATAGACGATGATCATCACCGAGGGCGGGATGAGAATGCCCAGTGTGCCGCCAGCGGTGATGACGCCGGACGCGAGTTTCACGTCGTAGCCTGCCCGCAGCATCGGGTTCATGGCGATCACCCCCATCAGCACGACAACGGCGCCGACGAGGCCGCTCGCAATCCCCCAGAAGGTGCAAACGATCAGTGTCGCCACGGCAAGCGACGCCGGCACCCGCCGGAACGAAAGCTGGATGCTGTAGAACATTTTGTCGACCAGCGCTCCCCGCTCCATCACATAGCCCATGAGTACGAAGAGCGGGATGGAGATCAGCACGTCGTTGGTCATTGCGCCGTATGTGCGCTGAACCATCAGGTCGAAGACGCGATTGTCGATCCAGTGCTCGGCCGGATTATAGAAGGCGTAGAAGCCGAAGAGCATTCCGAGGCCCATCAGCGTGAAAGCCGTCGGGAACCCCATCATGATGACGATCACGATGAGCATCAGCATCGTCATTCCGAGGAACGGATCGCTCATGTCTCGCTGTCTCCCCCAAGCCCCCGTTGCCGCGCCGCGCGGTCGATGTTCTGGGCGCGCTCGATCGCCGCCTGGCGCGTCTCCGCATCTACGTGTTCGCTCTGCGCAAGCTGCTCGGCAACAACATCGATTTCCTCTACATCCTTGAGCCGGGCCGGCCATGCTCCGGTCCTCAGGCAGACGATGCAGCGCGCGATCTCGGCAAGACCTTGCAGCATGACGAGCGCACCGGCCACCGGAATGACGGTCTTGAAGTAATAGATCGGCGGCCCTTCCGCCGTCACGGTCGAATGCTCGCCGATCCGCCAGGAAAGTGCGGCGTAGTCATAACCCGCATAAACGAGAGCGGCGACGCCCGGCAGGAAGAAGACGATGTACAGGACGAGATCGAGTGCAGCCTGGGTCCGGGGCTTTAGCGAGCTGTAGAGAAAATCGCCGCGCACATGGGCATTCTGTGCCAGCGCATAGGCTCCAGCGAGCATGAAGAGCGTGCCGTAGAACATGTTGCTGGCGTCGAAGATCCACGCCGTCGGCATGTTCATGATGTAGCGCTTGAAGACCTCGACGCAAACGAGCATCATCAGGCCGATGATGAGCCAGGCCGAAGCCTTTCCAACCCACACGCTGATGGCATCCACCCTGAGCAGAAAATGTTGAACGTTCACGCGTGCCTCCGGAAGCGCCTATCTTCACCGCAAGCATCACCGGGTCTTCTGCCCGGCGATGCCCGAATTCACGCGTCAGAGTTCCTTCGCCACGCCGTCCTTCCCGAAGTAATGATCAAAGACCAGCCGCCGGCCGACGACAGTGTCCTGCTCCCATCTCGTTGCCCGCTCCGCAAAGGCGATTTGCGATTCGAGGATTTCCTTGAACAGCGGGTTTTCGCCGGCCTTCTTCTTTACGACCTCGTCGTAAACCTCCAATTGCCTTTTGAGGATCGCCTCCGGCGTCTTGTAGAACTTCACCTTGTCGACCGTCTGCATCTCGGCATAGTCTTTCGAATAGCGGTCGATCGCTTTCCAGGCCATATCCTGAGACGCCGCCTCGACCGCATTGGCGATGATCGCCTTCATCTGGTCGGGCAGGCCGTCATATTTTGTCTTGTTGAACAGGATCTCGAACTGCTCGGCATTCTGGTGATAGCCCTGCAGCATGCAGATCTTCGAGACATCCGGGAAGCCGAGCACTCGGTCGGACGAGGCATTATTGAACTCGGCCGCGTCAAGCAGGCCACGATCCAACGCCGCAACGATCTCGCCAGCCGGCAGCGCATTGACCGCTGCACCGAGAGCGGTGAACACGTCGATGGAAATGCCGACGGTGCGGAACTTCAGGCCTTGGATATCCTCGACCTTGGCGACCGGCTTCTTGAACCAGCCGAGCGGTTGCGTCGGCATCGGCCCATAAGGAAACGAAACGACATTCGCGCCGATCGACTCGTAAAGCTTGGCAAGCAGCTCCTTGCCACCACCATATTTGTGCCATGCGAGCAGCATGTTGGCATCCATCGCGAAGCCAGGGCCGGAGCCCCACAGCGCCAGCGCGGTTTGCTTTCCATAATGGTAGACGAGCACGCCGTGACCGCCGTCGAGCGTTCCTTGAGAGACCGCGTCGAGCAGACCGAATGCCGGCACCACGGCGCCCGCAGGCAGCACCTCGATCTTGAGGTCCCCACCGGTCATGTCGTTGACCTTCTTGGCGAAATCGAGCGCGAATTCGTGAAAAATATCCTTGGAGGGCCAAGTGCTCTGCCAGCGCATGTTGACCGGCCCCTGCGCCTTGACGACGTTTGGTGCCGCGATCATCGCCGCGCCGGCCATGGCAGCGCCGCTTAGGAATTTGCGACGCGACGTTTGTTCCCTGACACGGATTCCGCGTTTCATCTCTTCCTCCCGAAAGCATGGGCTTTCTCGCCCTTAATGGAGCGGGATGAGGAAAGGGATGCAGTTTTCCGCCCGCATCCCGCTCGCAATCTTATCTTAACTTTAGATAATACTCCTCAATCAGCCCCAAGCAAAGATTGCAGGAAAGAACAGTTAAGCATCCGCTGAAAATAGCTCGACACACTATTCGGCGCTTGCCGTTGCGCCATCCTCGATCTTGCCGTCCATGAGATGGATGCGCCGATCCATACGAGCAGCCATGTCGAGATCATGGGTGACGGCGACAACGGTCTTGCCGCGTTCGCGCACGAGCGCCTCAAGGATCGAGAAGACCTGCTCGGAATTCTGGCTGTCGAGGCTTCCGGTCGGTTCGTCGGCGAGGACGATCGGTGGGTCGTTTGCGAGGGCGCGGGCGACGGCAACCCGCTGGCGTTGCCCGCCCGAGAGCTGATCTGGTCTCTTGTCCATATGATCGGCCAGGCCGAGCGACGTCAGGAGTTCCTCGCCCCGCCTCCGCATGGCGGACCGGTTCAGCCGTCCGAGCTTGCGCATCGGGATCTCGATGTTCTCGCGAGCCGTGAATTCCGGCAGCAGGAAATGGAACTGGAAGACGAAACCCAACATGGAGAGGCGGGTCTCGGCACGCTCCTGTTCGTCCATCGGTGCCGTGTCTCTGCCGCCGATCGAAAGCGTGCCGCTCGTCGGCTCGTCGAGCAGCCCCAGCAAATAGAGCAATGACGATTTTCCGGAACCGGACGGGCCGGTGATCGCAACGAATTCCTGCTCGGCAAGCGTCAGGGAAATATCCTGGACCAGCGTAACGGGAACAGTCTCCTTGAGAATGCGCGTCAGCTTCTTCGCCTCGATCAGCGCACTCATGTGGCACCCCTTATGATGTCGACGGGGTTGAGACGCGCTGCGCGCCGGGCGGGAAGATAGCCGGCGAATGCCGCCGAACCGAGCGCGAAGCCGGAGGCTATCAGATAATGCAGGATACTCCAGGCGATCGGCAGATGCGTCATTTCTTGCCCGGTCGCGGCAAGCTCGAAGCGTACCAGCGACAGGGCATAGACAAGCGCAAAGCCCAGCAGCCAACCGAGCGCCGACCCCGCGGCCCCGATCACCACACCTTCGAGCAGGAACAGGCGCCGCATATCGGCCTCTCCGAAGCCGAGCGACTTCATGATGGCAATATCGCGCGCCTTTTCGTGGGTGATCGTCGAGATGATGTTGAAGATACCGAAGCCCGCGACCAGCATGATTGCCGCAACCACGGTGTACATAATGACATTGCGGATCACGAGTGCTTCGAGGAGCGATTCATTGGCCTCCTGCCAGGCTTCCGCCTTGTAGCCGAGCTCCGCCTCGATCCGTCGTGCGGCTGCAGGCGCATCGTCGGGATTGGCGAGCTTGACGCGGATCTCGTTGATCGCATTTGCGCGGGCGCTCAGGATCTGCGCATTCTTGAGCAACACGTAGGCCTCGCCCTCATCACGGGCTGTCGTACCGGTATGGAAGAGGCCGACGATCTTGAAATTGCGGGTGAGCCCTTCGGAGGAAACGGCTGTAATCGTATCGTTCAGGCCGGCACCCAGGCGGTTGGCCATCGTATCGCCAATGACGATATTGTTGCCGCCTGCCGAAAGAGCCGCGAAGCTTCCCTCGACGAAATCGCCGATGATCGGCGAAACGCCGCGTTCGGCAGCCGGCTCGATGCCGATCACCGATGCCCCGACTTCGCGGCTGGAGTAATGAATGACACCCTGCAACTTCAGGTCCGGCGCGAGCCGGCCAGGAACCCATGCCTCCAGCCAGGAAAGTGCCGCTGTCGGGTTGATGATACCGCGACGGTCTTCGCGCGGCCTGAGCCCGAAGATCTCCGTTGTGTCGAACACGGATTCGGCTGGTTGCTGGCGAGCCGTTCGCTGCTCGTCGGTGATCTCAATGTGCGGCATGGTGTTGACGAGCTGTTCCACGAAATCATCTTGGCCACCCTGCATGAGTGCGGCCATGGCAATGGAAAAGCCGACGCCGACGGCGACGCCAAATACCGCGACGAGCGTCTGCCGGCCACGCCCGGCAATATGGGTAAAAGCGATTTCGAGGATCAGCCGCATCCTGGCCTCACTTTACAGCACCGGTTATCGCAACGCGGGCACCATCCTTGATATCCTGCGGAAAAGGCGAGACCACATGCGCCTTTTCATCGAGCCCGGACAGTATCTCGATGCCGTTCGGGCCGCGGATACCGGTTCTGATCTCTCGAAGCCGCGCCCTATCCTCCTCGATCGTGAAGACCTTGTTTGCCTCGGCGGCAACGGAGGGGAGCAGCAGGGTATTTTCCGACACGCGGACGACGACGTTCACATCCGTCGACATGCCGATCATGAGCGGCGTATCGTCCGGCAGCAGCAGCTTTACGCGATAGGTCTTCGTCACCGGATCGCCCTTCGGCGTGATGTTGCTGACAGTCGCATCGAGAGTCCTATCCCTGAAGGCATCGGATTTGAGCAGGGCCTTTTGCCCCAACCGGAGCCTTGGGATGTCTTCCTCATTGACGTCCGCAACCACGAGCAGGGGTTTCTGCTCCCCTACCCAGAAGAGGGCTGTTCCGAGATCTGCGACTTCTCCGACCTCACCGTCCTGACGAAGCACGAAACCATTGATGGGCGCGCGAATGATATAGCTGTCGAGCCGCGCCCTTTGACCAACCGCCAGAGCTTTCAACTGGTCGACCTCGCTGCTCGCCCGGTCGACCGACTGCTGCGCGGCGGTGTTCTTCTCCACCATCAGATTGTAGCGCCGCAATTCCTGCTCCGCCAGGGAAAGCCGTGCCTCGAGCTCGGCAAGCGCCGCTCTCGCCTCGCTGTCGTCGAGGCGGGCGAGAATGTCGCCCTTCTCGACGGAAGAGCCCTCGCAATTGCACTGCTCGACGATCCGTTCACGCACCAGCGGCGTCACCTTTGCCCAGGTGACGGGTTCAACGACCCCGCTTGCGTAGACGATTTCGGCCGCATTCCCGCGTGAGGGAGCGACCACGGATACCGGAACGGGCCGCCACACATACCAGGCCGCAAGACCGGCGACCGCAGCCAGAACCGCAACAACGGGAACCATACGCAGCGGTTTCACGCTTTTCTGCCTCGACATCGATCTCATTTCGAAGTTCGATATAGCATTAGACCGACCGTCGGTCTATAAAGGAATAATAAAAGCGCTATCGGTGCACGTCGCATCGATCTTCTGCCAGTCACGATCGTCCCAAGGAAAGAAACGAACGCCTTGATGCGGGTCAAAAAACAACCAGAAATCCGCTCCGCCGAACTGCTGGATTGTGCTCAGCGGCTCTTCTTTGCACATGGCTACGAAAATACGACTGTCAACGACATCATCCGTGAAGCGGGGGTGTCGAAGGGCGCCTTCTATCATTATTTTTCCTCGAAGGAGGCGCTGCTTGAGGCCTTCGCCGCCCGGCTCGCACGCGAAAGTCTGGAGGAACTTCAACCGATCCTCGACGACCCTGCGCTCGACGCCGTGGGCCGGCTGAACACGCTCTTTGCGGGGTCGCGGCGTCTAAAGGTCGAACTGGCACCGCAACTGCGCGCAATCTTCGACGTCATTTTCCGTCCGGAAAATATTGTCTTGTTCCACCGGATCGATCAGGCCGTCACCCGCATCGTCGCGCCGCTTTTGGCCGATATCCTGCGGCGGGGAACCGAGGAAGGCGTCTTCGACGCGCCGGATCCGAGAGCCTTCGCAGAAATGCTTCTGCAGTTTCGCCTTTCGCTCGGCGACGTGATGCACAATGCTCTGCTTTTGAGCAGACAGGGCAACGTCGAGCAGGCTGTCCGGATGCTCGATGACCGCCTCAGGCTCTATGGCATTGCCGTCGACCGCGTGCTGAAGCTACCGGAGGGAACGATCGAGGTCGCCCAATCGGGTTTCGCCAGGGCTTTGCTCGAGGGCTCGCGATGAGTCGGAAACAGATATGGATACCGGTCACGCTCGGCCGTTAAGAAGTTCATGCCGGCTGGAACGCCGGGCGGCAAAGGCGTGACCGTGCCGTCTTCATCGCCACGCCTTCTCATTCTTCTGTTCGTAGTCGCTGAATGCCTTCTTCAGGCCACCAAGCACCTCGGCAGCGGTTTCGAACATGGCTTTCAGCTGCGGCTCCTCAACCTTCTCGACGTCCTCGCGCAGGTGATCCATGATTTCCTGCAAGCGTTGCCGCATCTTCTGCGTGTGGTGACGCGGGTCACGATCTATTTGGCTGATCATTGGAATTCTCCTGTGGTTGAATTTCACACCCACCGCATCACGTTAGCGCGTTCCAGGTCTGTCTAACTCGATATCTCTACCCTCGGTTCCCAATAGCGATTTTTGAGAGCGGGTTTTAAGGCGCAAAATGCAACATCAGGAGTGGCTTTACGGACTGATCACGCTCCACGTTCTCCACCATGCGGCCGAGGGAGGCCTGTGCGGCGAGGTGCGCGAGAGGCCGGGGCTGTTCGTGAAGTCGTTGCCGATGACTAAACCGGAGCTCGTTGACGACACCCGTCAAGGCACACATGACCCTGCCGGAGCTTTCGTTATGCGTCCAGTGTCGATACTTGGTCTCGGTAAACGGCATCGGGCTCACCGTCACGATGCCTTCCGGGAGACAATCGGAGAAGGTCGGTGCGAGTTTCGTCCGGCCTTTTTCCGTGACTTGCAGGCTGTCTATCGGCAGACGCGGATGCTCTCCATGTGCCAACCGCCATCGTAGGCGTTGCGCACTCGACGATCCTCGAACCAACAGCGTGGCGGAGGTGGCGCCGGTGGATCGATGTAACGCGGCCCGCTGTTGTTGACGATCGCTCCGCCGATGAGGCCGCCGATCACTCCGGCAGCCAAACCGCCCGCAATAGCTGCGCCATTGTCATGATGGTGGCGCCTGCGCGGCGGTGGCGGAGGCGGATAGTCGTAGTGCGGCCGCCGGCGCCATTCTTGTGCTGACGCAGCGCCTGTCACCGCAAGGACGCTGGTTGCCGCCATAGCGACGATGAGCGTGGACATGACTAGCATTTTCATTCTGTCTCCGTCGAGATTAGAGCCCAACCCCTGCGGAATACCCAAATGCCAGATTTACGATTAACGGCTCATGAACGCCGAGCGCCTCTTCGGATAGCCTGCGATTCGGCACGAGACAGGTGGCAACCGGCCTTTGATACGGGCTTTGAGGATAAGCCCGCCTGGACCACCGCAGGAACCCGGGAATATTGATAGCCTGCTATTGAACAGGTTTCGCGGAAGCCGAAAGAGCATTTTGTCAGCACAATCGGCCCTTCCCGCGCTTGGTGCTTTACTTCGTGTAAAGCGCCCTGGAGCGTTCGAGATGCTTCAGGACTGCCGCCTCGGCGCCATCGGCGTCGTTGGCTGCGAGCCGTTCGACGATCTCCTCGTGCTCTACCAGCGTAAACTTCTCCTTGCCGGTCCAGATGAGCATTTCCGTGTGATATTCCTTCAGCCATGCGAGCATTGCCTCGCTGACTGCGGCGAATATCGGATTGCCGGAAATCTGCGCAATCCGCGTATGAAATTGCATATCCGCAGCGATGAAGTCTTCTGCATGTCCTAGCGAGCGGCGCTGGCGGGCGATGATCGCGCGAAGATCGTCGATGTCATTTTGCCTTGCGCGCTGGGCGGCCTCCCGCGCCATGCCCCGCTCGAAGAAAATCCGGGCGCTCTTCAGGTATTCCAGAGAATCGGCTGACTGGGACAGCATGATCTTCGCCGTCAGATCGACCTGACGGAAGATCGACTGCGCCGTCAGTTGCAGCACCTTGGCTCGTTCGCCGTGGGAGATATTCACGAGCCCCTTGTTGGCAAGTGATTGCATCGCTTCGCGTATTGCAGGGCGCCCGACGCCGAAGCGCTCCATGAGCACGCGTTCGGACGGCATTTCGTCGCCCGGCTTCAACTCGCCCGACGTGATCATCCGCTCCAATCGATCAAACACCTCGTCAGAGAGTTTCCGACGGACAATTTGCTCGATTGCTGGGGTCATGGCGTCTCGCTGACTCAAATCTCCCCTCCCTTAACATCTTTACACTCCGACAACAAAGCACGCCGGTGAAAATCATATCGGGAAGATTTTCGTTGCAGAATGCGGAGTACTCATTATACCAGCAAATGAGTTGACGCCATGATAATCTCGCTGGCGGAAAGGAGACTGCGATTCATGATCACCCTCACCTACCGCATCGAGACGCCGGGCAGCATTGAGGCATTGGCGAACAAGATCGCCAGCGACCAGTCCACCGGCACATTCGTTCCAGTCCCGGGTGAGACGGAGGAACTTAAGGCGCGCGTCGCGGCACGCGTTCTGGCGATACAGCCGCTGGAGGATGCTGAGCGCCCGACTTGGCCGGAAGTCGCAACCGGCGTAGCGCGGCTAAAGCGCGCCGATGTCGATATCGCCTTTCCGCTCGATGCGATCGGCACCGATCTTTCCGCGCTGATGACGATTGCCATCGGCGGCGTCTATTCGATCAAGGGCATGACTGGCATCCGCGTCGTCGGCATGAAGTTGCCGGAGGCGTTCAAGGATGCGCATCCCGGCCCGCAATTCGGGATTGCCGGCAGCCGGCGCCTGACTGGCGTCGAGGGGCGCCCGATCATCGGCACGATCGTGAAGCCGGCCCTCGGCCTGCGGCCGCACGAAACGGCGGAGCTGACCGGTGAACTTATCGAGTCCGGCGTCGATTTCATCAAGGACGACGAGAAGCTGATGAGTCCGGCCTACTCGCCGCTCAAGGACCGCATAGCGGCGATCATGCCGCTGATCCTCGATCGCGAACAGAAGACCGGCAAGAAGGTGATGTATGCCTTCGGCATCTCGCATGCCGATCCCGACGAGATGATGCGCAACCACGATCTTGTCCTGAGGGCCGGCGGAAACTGCGCCGTCGTCAATATCAATTCGATCGGTTTCGGCGGCATGAGTTTCCTGCGCAAGCGGTCGCGGCTCGTGCTGCACGCCCATCGCAACGGCTGGGACATCCTCACCCGCCATCCAGGCGCGGGAATGGATTTCAAGGTCTACCAGCAGTTCTGGCGGCTGCTCGGCGTTGACCAGTTCCAGATCAACGGCATCCGGGTGAAATACTGGGAACCGGACGACAGTTTCGTCGAATCCTTCAAGGCAGTCAGCGCGCCGCTTTTCGATCCATCCGACCGTCCGCTTCCCGTCGCCGGGTCAGGTCAATGGGGCGGACAGGCGCCGGAGACCTATCGCCGGACCGGACAGACGACCGACCTTCTCTACCTCTGCGGCGGCGGCATCGTCAGTCATCCGGGCGGACCAGCGGCGGGCGTGCGCGCCGTCCAGCAGGCCTGGCAGGCCGCCGTCGCCGGCATTCCTCTGGATGAATATGCCAAGGATCACCCGGAGCTCGCCGCTTCGATCGCCAAGTTCAGCAACGGCAAGGCGGCGTGACGGCAATGAACGACCTTCTCGTCAGCTACTACGGCGATGATTTCACGGGCTCCACCGACGTGATGGAAGCCCTTGCCTCGAATGGAATTCCCACGGTGCTGTTCCTCGGCATCCCGCGGCCGGAGATGCTCGAGCGTTTTTCGGATTGCCTGGCGATCGGCATCGCCGGAACGAGTCGCAGCGAAAGCCCGGAATGGATGCAGCAACATCTTGCTCCGGCCTTCGAATGGTTGAAGGGGCTCAACGCGGCAATCTGCCATTATAAGGTCTGCTCCACGTTCGATTCCAGCCCGCGCACCGGCAGCATTGGTAAGGCGATCGAGATCGGTAAGGCGGTGTTTGCCCAGCCTTTCGCGCCCCTCATCGTCGGGGCACCGCAGCTCAAACGTTATACCGCCTTCGGCCATCTGTTCGCAGCCTATCAGGGCCGTGTCTTTCGCATCGACCGGCATCCCGTGATGAGCCTGCACCCCGTCACGCCGATGGGCGAGTCCGATCTTGCCCTTCATCTCGGCAGGCAGACCAGCCTGCCCGTCGCGCTTGCGGACCTTGCGATGATCACCGCGCCGGATGCGAGCGCGCGGATCGACGATCTGGTGAGCGGAAACGCCGGCATCCTGCTGCTCGATGTCGACTCCGCAGAATCCCAGGCGGCGGCCGGCGAGCAGCTGTGGCGTCTCAAGAACAAAGGCGGCTGTTTCGTCGCCGGCTCATCCGGCGTCGAATACGCATTGCTGAGCGCCTGGCGGGCAACAGGCCTGGTCGGCGAAAACACGGAATTCGCATCGCCGGGCAAGGTCGATCGTCTCGCCGTCGTTTCCGGCAGCGTCTCTCCCACCACCGAACGGCAAATCCGGACTGCCCTTTCCGACGGCTTCGAGGGCATCGACCTTGACCCCCTTTCCCTTGCCGGAGAAAGCGCCGAGCGCGCGATCGAAGTGGCGGTGGCAGCCGGCATCGAAAAATTGAAGGCGGGCCGGAGCGTCCTTCTCCACACCGCGCTTGGTCCGTCCGCAGATCGCGGAACTGATATAGATCGCGTCCCCGGCGCCCGTCACCGGCTCGGGCAGGCGCTGGGTACGATCCTGCGCCGCCTCATCGAAAGTGAGGGGCTAACCCGCGCCGTCATCGCCGGCGGCGATACGTCCAGCCACGCACTCAAGGAGCTGCGTGTGGAAGCACTGACGACCCTTCTGCCCCTTCCCCAGACGCCCGGGTCGCCGCTCTGCGTCGCTCATGGCGGCTATTCGCCGACCAACGGACTGCAGATCGCGCTGAAGGGCGGCCAGGTCGGAAGTGACGGCTACTTCCCTCAGATCCGCGACGGAAGGGGGGCCTGAGATGACCTATCGGGTCGGGACCAGCTTCAAGATGACCAAGACGCTCGGCGAGGCGCTGAGCTTTGCCGGGCACCTCGCCGCAGTGGTAGGGTGATTGACTCATCATACCAGTTGCGATATCAATGCTGAAAATCCCATGAGGTGAGAAAACATGACTGTAATTGCCCTTTTCGGCGCCGGCGGAAAAATGGGATACCGGCTTGCCAAGAATCTCAAAGATTCGCGTTTTGGCGTCCGTCATGTCGAGGTTAGCGACGCGGGCAAGGCACGCCTGAAAAACGACCTCGGTGTCGATTGCGTCTCAGCCGATGAAGCTCTCGATGTTGCAGAGGTTGTCATTCTTGCAGTTCCGGATACGGCGATCGGAAAGGTCGCAGCCGGTATCGCGGGCAAGCTGAAGCCGGGAACGATGGTCGTTGCGCTCGATGCGGCCGCACCTTTCGCTGGCCACCTGCCAAGGCGGGACGACCTTACCTTTTTCGTCACCCATCCCTGCCATCCGCCGATCTTCAACGACGAGACCGACATGAAGGCGAAGAAGGACCATTTCGGCGGTCTTTTCGCCAAGCAGCATATTGTCTCCGCCCTCATGCAAGGTCCGGAAAGCGCCTATGCGCTCGGCGAGGAGATAGCCAAGGTCATCTGGGCGCCGGTCATGCGCTCGCATCGCGTGACCGTCGAGCAGATGGCAATGCTGGAGCCCGGTCTTTCGGAAACCGTCTGCGCCTCTCTGCTCGTCGTCATGCGCCAGGCGATGGACGAGTGCATCGCCCGTGGCGTTCCGGCAGAAGCCGCACGCGACTTCCTGCTAGGCCACATGAACGTGCTGGGCGCCGTCATTTTCAAGGAAGTCGATGGCGTGTTTTCGGACGCCTGCAACAAGGCCATCGAGTTCGGCATCCCCGCGCTCATGCGCGACGACTGGAAGAACGTCTTCGAACCTCAGGAGATCGCCGAGAGCATTCGACGCATCACTTGATCGACCCCGGGGACGGCGAGCCGTCCCCTCACCGCCCTAATGGGAAATAGGGCTTCATTAATAATCGGGAGGATAACATGAAATTTACTCGCAGACTGACACTTGCAGCCTTTGCCGGCGTCCTCGCATTGGGAGCGGCGATTCCGGCCTATTCCGCTGATTTGATCGCCATCATTACCCCGTCCCACGACAATCCGTTTTTCAAGGCGGAAGCCGTCGGCGCAGAAGCCAAGGCCAAGGAACTCGGCTACGACACGCTGGTTCTCGTCCATGACGACGACGCGAACAAGCAGTCGCAGCTAGTCGATACCGCAATCGGCCGTGGGGCCAAGGCGATCATCCTCGACAATGCCGGCTCGGAGGCATCGATCGCTGCAGTCCAGAAAGCCAAGGATGCAGGCGTTCCTTCTTTCCTGATCGACCGCGAAATCAACGCCACCGGCATCGCCGTCTCACAAATCGTCTCCAACAATTATCAAGGCGCGCAGCTCGGCGCCGAAGAGTTCGTCCGCCTGATGGGCGAAAAGGGCAACTACGTTGAGCTTCTCGGGCGCGAAGCCGACCTCAACGCCGGTATCCGCTCGAAGGGCTATCACGACGTCATCGACGAATATCCCGACATGAAGATGCTTGCCCAGCAGTCCGCCAATTGGAGCCAGACTGAGGGCTACTCCAAGATGGAAACCATCCTGCAGGCCAATCCTGACATCCAGGGCGTGATCGCCGGCAACGACACGATGGCCATGGGTGCGATCGCCGCTCTGCAGGCTGCCGGTCGAAAGGATGTGATCGTGGTCGGCTTCGACGGCTCGAACGACGTGCGCGACTCGATCAAGGCAGGCGGCATCAAGGCGACTGTCATGCAGCCGGCCTATGCCCAGGCCCAGATGGCCGTCGTCCAGGCCGACGCCTACATCAAGACCGGCAAAAAGCCGGCTGAGGAAAAACAATTGATGGACTGCGTGCTGATCACGTCCGACAACGCCCCCAAGCTCGAGACCTTCGCCCTGACCCAATAATCTCCCGGGCTCAATGCGCAGGGCAGGGACACCATCCCTGCCCTGCAGCAATATTCATTGATGGAGTGCGTTTAATGCTGCAGATGCGAGCCGCCACAATTTTGCTTGCCTGTGCGCTGGCGATGTCCGCCTGCAAATTCGTGAAAACCGCTGACGAGCAGCAGCAAGCCGCCAAGCAAGCCTTCGATCCAGACAGCATGGTGGCCGCAATCTGGGATTCAAAGGTCATCCCCTATCTCAACGAGCGTGCCGGCAGCTTCCAGGATGTCACGGCCCTTTCAGCGAGTGACCTCGACGCGGCAGCCGCGAAATATGGCCATAAGGAAAAGCAGGGCAATGCCCCCTGGACCTTCGCCGCCAAGGTGGACGGCATGATCGTCGCCGAGGAGACAAAATCGCGGGCTGCCTATGTCGACGTCGATGTCGACGGCGATTCCAAGGCTGATGTGCGAGTGTCGATCGGTCCGGCGATCCGCGGCACTGCGCTGCGTGACAGCCTGAATTTCGTAAATTTCAACGAGTTCAAGAACCAGATCGAATGGGCGCAATACGGAAAATCGTTCAACACCCATGTCAACAGTACCTTGCTCGATAAACTGCCGCGCCAGGGCCTGACGGGAAGAAAACTCGCCGCCGTCGGCGCCTATCCGCTGCCCACCGGCGGTCAACTGCCGCAGTTCGTGCCTGCTACAATCACCATCGGGAGCTGAGCAATGTCCGAAATCGACGATGGCGATGTCATTCTTGAGCTTCGCGACATCACCAAAGCCTATTCCGGCATTGTCGCCGTCAAGAAGGCGAATTTGAAGCTTCGTCGCGGTGCAGTAAACGTGCTGGTTGGCGAGAATGGCGCTGGCAAATCGACCCTGATGCGCATCATCGCCGGTGTCGAGCGTCCAACCCTCGGCGAAATCTGGATGGACGGGGAGCGCATCCATCTCGACAGCCCGGCAGATGCCGTACGCCACGGCATCGGCATCGTCTTCCAGGAGCTCAACCTGTTCGGCAACCTGTCGGTCGCCGAGAACATCTTTGCGACCCGCGAACTGACGCGCGGCATCCGCGGTATCGACCATCGGGCGCAGGTCGCAAAAGCCAATGAATTCCTGAACCGGGTCGAAGCCGGCATCTCCGCCGGCACGCTTGCGGAAGACTTGCCGATCGGCCAGCAGCAACTCGTCGAGATCGCCCGCGCCGTCTCGCTCAATACCCGTATCCTGATCATGGACGAGCCGACCTCGGCCTTGAGCGCCGCCGAAGTCGACATCCTGTTTCGGGTGATCCGGGAGCTCAAGGCGCAAGGGGTGGCGATCGTCTACATTTCGCACCGGCTTGAGGAGCTGATGACCATCGGCGACTACATCACGGTGCTAAAGGACGGTCAGATCACCGGGCACGCCATGGTGAAGGATATCGATACGCGCTGGATCGTACACTCGATGATCGGCTCGGATGCCAAGGATTTCGCCAAGCAGATCGGCCACACCGTAGGCGAAGAAGTGCTCCGCACCGAGGAGATCTGCCTGCCGCGCCTGCATGGCGGCTTTGCCGTCGATCACGTATCGCTTTCAATTAGGAAAGGCGAGATCCTCGGCATCTACGGCCTGATGGGGGCCGGCCGCAGCGAGTTCTTCGAATGCATCATGGGCCGCCACGAACACTGCACCGGCAGGATCTTTCTCAACGGCAAGGAGCTGAAGGCGCGGGATACGACCCGCCGCATCCAGCTTGGACTGGCCCTGATCCCCGAGGACCGGCAGCGCGAGGGCCTGGTGCAGTCCATGTCGATCGCCGACAACCTGACCATGGCGAGCCTCGGCCAGTTCGTCAAAGCCGGCTTCCACATCGATCTCGGCCGCGAGAAGAAAGCGATTGCGGATGCGATCCGCAATCTTTCGATCAAGGCCAGGAATCCCGATTTCGAAGTCACCTCCATGTCCGGCGGCAACCAGCAGAAGGTCGTCATCGGCAAGGCGCTGATGACAGGTCCGAAAGTCCTGTTAATGGACGAACCGTCGCGCGGCATTGACGTCGGTGCCAAAGCCGATGTCTTCCGCACCATGCGGCGGCTCGCCAGCGAAGGGCTCGCAATCCTGTTTTCGACCTCCGATCTCGAAGAAGTCATGGCGCTCTCAGACCGCATCGCAGTGATGAGCAACGGACGTCTCGTCACCATCCTCGACCGCAAGGAGGCGACCGAGGAGGCCATTGTCGCCGCTTCCGCAGAGGGGCATAAAATCAGAAGGAACCATGCGTGATGACGACAGCAACCCAAATTGCCGCCGCCGAAGACCCCAACAGCGGATCCTTCCTGCTTACATTGATGAAGCTGCGCACCTTCATCGCGCTGTTTGCGGTCATCATCTTCTTTTCGATCTTCGCGCCGAACTTCCTGTCGACGGCGAACATGATCCTGATGTCGAAGCATGCGACGCAGAACGCGTTTCTGGCGATCGGCATGACCTTCGTTATCATCACCGGCGGCATCGACCTTTCGGTCGGCTCGATCGTCGGCCTGTGCGGCATGGTGGCGGGCGGCCTGATCCTTTACGGGATCGACCTGCCGCTCGGCTACACGGTCTATTTCAACATCCTCGAAGTGATGATCATCGTCATGACTGTCGGCATCGTCATCGGCGCCACCAACGGTCTGCTGATTACCCGGCTGAACGTTGCGCCGTTTATTGCCACCCTCGGCACACTCTATGTGGCGCGCGGCATGGCGCTTCTTTATTCAGATGGCCAGACGCTGCCGAATCTCGCCGGCAAGGAGGAACTTGGCAATCAGGGCTTCAGCTATCTCGGTTCAGGCAGTATTCTGGGCCTGCCGGTTTCGGTCTGGATGCTCATCGTCGTGGCGCTGGGGGCGGCCTATTTCGCCCGCTACGTGCCGCTCGGCCGGCATATCTTCGCCGTCGGCGGAAATGAGCGCGCCGCCCGCATGTCAGGCATCCGCGTCAACCGCGTGAAGATGTTCGTCTATATGTTCTCCGGCTTTTGCGCAGCACTGGTCGGCCTCGTCATCTCCTCGGAGCTAATGGCCTCTCATCCGGCGACCGGCACGAACCTCGAGCTCAACGCGATTGCCGCAGCCGTGCTCGGCGGCACCTCGATGTCAGGCGGCCGCGGCACGATCGGCGGCACGATCATCGGCGCCTTCGTGATCGGCATTCTCTCCGACGGCCTTGTCATGATGGGCGTAAGCTCCTTCTGGCAGATGGTCATCAAGGGACTCGTTATCATCATCGCGGTCGTCGTCGATCAGGCGCAGCGCCGCCTGCAGCAGCGCGTGAGCCTCATGCAGATGGCAAAGGCAGGTTGAGAATGACGGAATTGAAGGGCGCCCTGATCGGTTGCGGCTTTTTCGCGGTCAATCAGATGCATGCGTGGAACGATGTAAAGGGTGCGAGGATCGCAGCAATCTGCGACCGGGATCCCGAACGGCTGAAGATCGTCGGCGAACAGTTCGGCATCACGCGCCGCTACTGCGATGCCTCGCAACTCTTTGCCGACGGCGGCTTCGATTTCGTCGACATCGCGACGACCGTGCAGAGCCATCACCCGCTGGTCGAGATGGCGGCCCGCCACAAGGTACCCGTCATCTGCCAGAAGCCGTTCGCCACGACGCTGGCGGATGCCAAGGCCATGGTGAAGGCATGCCGGGATGCCGGCGTGCCGCTCATGGTGCACGAGAATTTCCGCTGGCAGACACCGATCCAGGCCGTCAGGAGGGCTCTCGATGCGGGCGTGATCGGCGAACCCTTCTGGGGCCGTTTCTCCTTCCGTTCGGCCTATGACGTCTTTTCCGGCCAGCCCTATCTTGCCGCCGGCGAGCGCTTCATTATCGAAGACCTCGGAATCCACACGCTCGATATTGCTCGCTTCATTCTCGGTGACGTCGCGGCTTTGACCGCGCGTACCAGGCGCGTCAATCCGAACATCAGGGGCGAGGATGTTGCAACTATCCTCCTTGATCACCAAAGTGGGGCAACGTCGGTTGTCGACGTCAGCTACGCGACCAGGCTTGCGACCGAGCCTTTCCCCGAGACATTGATCGAGCTGGACGGGTCGCACGGAACGATCCGCCTCTCGCAGGGCTACCGGCTGGAGGTGACTGACGCCCAGGGCACGAAAGTCACCGATGTCTCGCCCAGGCTGCTGTCCTGGGCGTCGCGCCCCTGGCACAACATCCAGGAAAGTGTCTTCGCCATTCAGCAGCACTGGACGGATCGGCTGGCCGCCGGCGAGGCGCCCTCGACCTCGGGCGCCGATAATCTGAAGACCTTCGCTCTGGTGGAAGCCGCCTATGACAGTGCCGCGACGGGCAAAACCATCGATATCGGAGCGATGCTTCGATGAAACCGGAGCCCTTCCTGCTCTACGGCACGCGCGAGGCGGAGGAGCCACCGGTTCATCTTTCGGCGGGCAAGCTGTCGGCCCACCTTGCGCATGGCAATCTTCGCACGGTCGCCTATGACGGCGTGGAGGTGCTTCGGGCGGTTTCCTATCTGGTGCGCGACCGCGACTGGGGCACCTACCATCCGACGATCGAAGACTTGAAGATCGAGCAGCAGGACGGCAGCTTCGCTGTTGCGTATCGGGCCCGCTGCAACGGGCCAGAGGCGACGGAACTCGCCGTTGATGTCCGCATTTACGCGTCGCGCCATGATCTCGTCTTCGAGGCGGAGGCGATCTCAAAGACAGGGTTTGAGACCAATCGATGCGGTTTCTGTATCCTTCATCCGATCGTCGGCGTGGCCGGAACGCCGGTCACAGTCGAACATGTCGACGGACAGCGCGAGGAGACGCGCTTTCCCGATCTCATCGATCCGTGGCAGCCCTTCAAGGACATGCGGGCCATCACCCATACCGTCCTGCCGAGGGTCATGGCGGAATGCCGGATGGAAGGCGATACATTCGAGATGGAAGACCAGCGCAATTGGTCGGATGCCTCCTACAAGACCTATGTCCGCCCACTTGCCCTACCCTGGCCCTATGAGATTGCAGCCGACGAACCGATCAGACAACGGATCGTGCTGACGATCGACGACAGGCGCGGCGGCGCGACTTCATGGGCGCGAAACGACCGGCGCTCGATAAAGATCGAGAGAGGGCAGAACCGGGGTGTCATGCCTTCGATCGGTCTGATCGTCACGCCGGAAGAAACCGCCTCGACGCTTGCTGCACGGGAAGTCCTTGCGGAGATCAAACCGCAAGAACTGCTCTTTCATTTCGACCCGATTGCCGGACACGGCATTGAAGCGCTGCAGGGCTTTGCCGCCGTCACGAAGCTGCATGCCGGCAAGTCGACCCTCGAGATAGCCCTGCCCTGCAAGCAATCGCCCGCCAGCGAAGCGGCCGACATAGCGCAGCAGATTAAGATGGCCGGGTTCCGGCCGGATGCGGTTGCAATCTCGCCTTCCGTTGACCGGCAATCGACGCCGCCCGGCAGCAAATGGCCGGAATGCCCGCCGCTCGAGGATATTTATGCCGCCGCCTGCGCGGCCTTCCCCGGCATCCGGCTCGGTGGCGGCATGCTGAGCTATTTCACCGAACTCAACCGCAAGCGTGTTCCGGCAGTTGCGCTGGGTTTCATCACCCACTGCACCAATCCCATCGTCCACGCGGCCGACGACCTGAGCGTCATGCAAACGCTGGAAGCGCTACCCTTCATCACCCGATCCGTTCGGTCGATCTACGGCGACATTCCCTACCGTATCGGCCCATCCACCATTCCGATGCGGCAGAATCCATACGGCAGCCGCACGATGGATAATCCGGCCGGCAGCCGCATTCCGATGGCCAACACGGACCCGCGGCATAATGGGTTGTTCGGCGAAGCGTTTGCCATGGCTTACGCAATCCAACTGCTCGGTGCTCATCTGGAATGCCTGACGCTGTCGGCCCTCACCGGGTCCTTCGGCCTCATCGCCGGTAGAGACGAGCCGGTTGCCGACGGCGGCAAACGCCCCGTCTTCAATACGGTCAAGTCACTGGCGGCACTTGCCGGAAGCAAATGGCAGGCGTGCGCATCTTCGGCGCCATCGGGGGTGCTGGCTTTCATCGCCGAACCGGCGTCCGCAAAGATACTCCATCTCGTCAACATAACGGCGGAAGAACAGCAGATCGATCTCAGCCCGTTCCAGCTGCAGAAGGGCTTAAGCGGCAGTTTTCTGAAAATCGGACCGTATGCTATCGAACGTATCGCACTGGCGGATTGAAGCCCGGCAAGGTCCCGGCAGATGCACCCGAAATCAGCACAGCAGTTAGGAGGTTCATCTTCTTTGCACGAACTCAAACTTGCGGGGATCGATACCTGCGAAGGCGGCCAAAGCGAAAGCTATCTGCCGCCGCTGCCCGAACCATCATCATTTCCCCGATCGTTTCATGCGTCAAAAGACCGACAAGATGATCAGCACCGTCCACGACGGCGATGGCCGGCACATTTCCCTGCTGCATCAATCGTAGGCTGTTTTCCAGGCTTTTTCGATGATGGATCCTTGGAATGTCGGTACGCATCGCGCTTGCGACCGGCGTGTCCGGACCTTTGTCCTTCAAGGCGCGGATCATGTCGTCGCGCGTCAGCAGACCCTCAAAACGGCCGGCGGAATCGGTCACCGGGAACTCGCGTTGCGTTGTCGCAAGCAGCATTTCGATCGCCTCGTCGATACTCGCAGAGCGATCGAGCTTTGCGAATTTTGTGATCATCACGTCGCTGATCAGAACGCTGCCGGAAACCTCGCGGATCTGCGCGTTCTGCGCTTCCGCCGCTGCGGCGAGATAGACGAAGATGGCGATGAAAATCAGCAGCGGATTGTAAAAAAGGCCGACGAAGCCGAAGACGAAGGCAAGCCCCTGGCCGATCGTCGCTGCGATCTGCGTAGCACGCGACCAGGTGAAGCGGGAGGCCAGAGCGGCACGCAGCACCCGGCCTCCGTCCATCGGAAAGGCGGGGATCATGTTGAAGAGCACGAGGAAGATGTTGACGCCGGCAAGCCTCGCCAGAAAACCGGCCTCGGGATCCTCGACCTCGGCCATTTGCTCGATTCCCATCGACGCGCCGAGCAGGAGAACGATCAGCCCCGCGATCGCCACGTTGACCAGCGGACCGGCGATGGCAATCAGTAATTCCTGATGAGGCTCGTCTGGCATGCGTTCAAGGCGGGCGACGCCACCGATCGGCAATAACGTGATATCGGGTGTCTTGATCCCGAAATAGCGCGCAACGGCAATATGGCCGAATTCGTGCAGCACGACGCAGGCAAACACGGCCATGATGAAGGCAATGCCCTCCCACGCCGCCGATGTGCCGCCGACGCGGTAATGTATCAGCCAGATCCAGACGAGCAGGAGCGCGAAGGTAACGTGCACGCGTAGAGCCGTACCGGCGATCGTCCCGATTTTGAAGGACCAACCCATTGCTCATCCCCTTCCGCGTTGCGAAGATTGGTCCGATTTGGACGGCATCAGATTGCCTATTTCCATCGGAAAAGGAAATATGATTGTCGATGTCTTCTCGCTGGCGATCACGTTCAACGTGCTCAAATAACGAAGCTGCATCGCCTCCGGCTGCCTGGCGAGTATTTCGGCTGCTTCAAGCAGCTTTGCTGCGGCCTGCTGCTCGCCTTCCGCATTGATGACCTTGGCGCGCCGCTCGCGCTCGGCTTCCGCCTGCCGGGCGATCGCGCGGATCATGGATTCGTTGATGTCGACATGCTTGATCTCGACATTGGCAACCTTGATGCCCCATGCATCGGTCTGGGCGTCCAGGATTTCCTGAATGTCGCTGTTGAGCTTGTCGCGTTCCGCCAGCATCTCGTCAAGATCGTGCTTGCCGAGAACCGAGCGCAGTGTCGTCTGAGCGAGCTGGCTCGTCGCCATCATGAAGTCCTCGACCTGTATCGTCGATCTCTCTGGGTCGATGACCCTGAAATAGATGACGGCGCTGACGCGGACAGAGACGTTGTCATGCGAAATGACGTCCTGACCCGGCACATCGAGCACCCGCGTGCGCAGATCGACGCGTACCATTTGCTGGACATAGGGGATGAGCAGGATCAATCCAGGACCCTTGACGCCGGTGAAGCGGCCAAGCGTGAAAACGACACCCCGCTCGTATTCCCGTAGGATTTTGATCGCGGATGCGATCACGAGCAGCAAAATAAGGATGATCACAAGATAGAAGGCGAACTCTGCAAACATGCCCATGACGTTTCCTCCTGCTTTCTGAAAACCCACTAAGTCTCCTGCGCATAGCGGGCGACTTCCAACGTCAACCCGTTTCGGCCGGTTACCTTAACGCCATCACCGACGACGAGCGGCTCAGTCGAAACTGCCTTCCAGCGTTCGCCATGTGCGATGACATAGCCTGAAGTGCCCGTCCAACTTTCGACTTTGCCCGAAATACCGACCATCTGCTCGGTGCCAGTGCTGACTTTACGCCGGTGCGAAACGATAGCGAGCCGGGCAACGATGAGACTGAGCGCGAGACAGGCGATGGCGATGGCGGCAAGCATGGACGAGGAAACCTCAAGGTCCGGGATGTCAGTATCGAACAGAAGAGCTGCACCAAGCACCAACGCGATCCCTCCGCTGATGCCGAGGGCGCCAAAAGAAGGTGCATGCGCCTCGGCTACTGTCAGCCCCGCGCCAAGGGCGATCAGTCCGACGCCTGCATAACTCACAGGCAGCAATGCCAGGGCATAGAGTCCGAGCAGCAGGCAGATACCCCCGATCGTGCCGGGAACCAATGTGCCTGGGGCGAGAAATTCGAAGATCAGGCCGTATATACCGACCATCAGGAGAATGAGTGCAATGTTCGGATCGGTAATCACCGAAAGCAGGCGCGTGCGCCAATCCGGTTCGAATTCCTGAACGACAAGACCGGAGCTATCGAGCCGGACATCGGTTTGGCCGACCCGCACCGTACGCCCTTGGACCTGCCTCAGGAGATCCTCGATGGTGACTGCCGTGAAATCGATGACGTGCTCGCGTGCAGCGGCGGCCGATGAAAGACTGGCGGCCTCGCGCACGGCTTTTTCGGCCCAATCCGCATTGCGATTGCGCAATTCCGCAAGGCCGCGGATGTAGGCCACCGCATCATTGACGGCTTTTGCCTCGCTGGCATTGCGGGGCGACTGCCGTTGCGTGCCGCCCGGTTCATCCGGATTGTCTTTGTCGGGTTCCCTGTCTTCATCGAAAGTGCCACCTCCAAGTGCGATCGGTGTCGCTGCTCCGAGATTGGTGCCTGGCGCCATCGCTGCAATGTGGCTGGCGTAAAGAATATAGGTACCGGCACTTGCCGCGCGTGCGCCGCTCGGCGCCACGAAACCAGCCACGGGTACGGGCGAGGCTATGATCGCGCGTATGATGTCCCGCATCGAGGTGTCGAGACCGCCCGGCGTGTCCATCTGCAGGACGATCAGGCTCGCATTCCGTTCACTGGCATGCTGAAGGCCACTTTTCACATAGTCGGCCGTCGCCGGCCCGACGGCCCCGTTTAACTTCAGAACAATGGCCACGCGCTCTGCTGCAAATGCGGAAACTGTGAGACTCGAAGCGGAAATCAGGATCAACAGCAAGGTGATGATTGGCAGCATGCGCCGCCGAACCCTTAAGTACCAAGGTAGCATCCACCGGATATTCATCCTATGGAATATATGGCAGGCTCGCCAAACTGTAAGACAAAGCCTGCCAACTTGGGGCTCTTCTGCGGTCAGGACCTGGAACTTTTACGCCGTGGCATCAATTAGGTCCTGGAGGATGCAATAGCCGAATTCACACGCGGAGGTTCGATGGCAAACAACGACGTCCGAAGGCAACAGGCATGTGGCCAGCCTGCAGGAGATCTCGACAAAATCGCAGGAAGGAAACACATCGTCGGTCATGGCTGCGGCCATAGCCGGCTTCATCCTCGGCAATTTATACACAAACCGATGAATTCGCCGCACATCTTTCGGTGCAGCTTATGATCTACTTTACCAGCGATACCCACTTTGGTGATCCGCGTATCCTTCGCATCGACAGGCGGCCTTTCCCTGACCTGGCCGACCACGACGTCACCCTGATCCGCTACTGGAACGCGACGGTCGGGCCAGACGACGAGGTATGGCACCTTGGCGATTTCATGTCGTCACGCGCAGGGAATGCCGATCAGTTGCTGTCAGTGCTCAACGGAAAAAAACATCTGATTATCGGCAACAGCGATCCGGCGGAAGTGATCAAAGCGTCCGGCTGGGCAAGCACGCAGCACTATGTCGAACTTACGATCGGCGATCAGTTGTTGATCCTCTGCCATTATCCCTTCAGGACCTGGAACAAGATGGGCAGGAAATCATTCAACCTTCATGGCCATTCGCATGGCAAGCTCAAACCGCTTCCGTACCAATATGACGTCGGTGTCGATGCCCATGGCCTGCGGCCGGTCGAATTGGCAGAAATCCTGGCATCGCGCCGCAAGACGTCAGCGGCTGGCTGAACTGTTGCGAATTGGCTGACCTCAGGCTTTCAAGCCTCGAGCACGAAGATCTGCAAAGGGACGCCTCGGTTCGCCTTACTGATCCCGAACGTTGACCCGCCTTCTGTCCCCAACTCGAGTGCTGTCCTTTCGGGAGCGGCTGTTAAAGCGCTTGAAGGTTCTTATTGCTTTTGTGCGTTTAGCCTTACCTGATTGAGGAATAAGTTCAAAATCACCACAATGGCCTGATCGATCTCGCTCTTGAAATTCTGTCGCTTCCAAACGCTCGTGCAAGTTTCTGTCGAAGCGTCCGCGCCGGCGAAGCGACGAATGGCTCAGGATAGCGGCGGGAAACTGTCACCTCGATAAAGATCGATCGGAGCGAAACGGGGATTCACCGGTTGCGGGACCGGGCCCGCAGCCGCCGATGCGCGATTGGTCTGGCTTAGTCCTCCGCCTTGAAGCGGTTCGAACTGCGAAACCGGCAGTAGAAGTCGCAGTGGGCAGGCTTTGTCAAAAGGCTGGGGAACCACCCCGAAATGATCAGAGAGAGACCAACCACCGCTCTATATCGTCGGCATCGGTAACGTCCGCGTACTTCTGATGCATGTCGTAAAGATTGGACTCATGCGGCGTCTGAGCCCGATCCGCGCAGCAGTCGGCTGGTACCAGAACATTGAAGCCCGACTGGACTGCATCCACGACGGTTGCTCGCACGCAGCCAGAAGTCGTCGCGCCGGCGACCACCAACGTATCGACTCGGGCACCGGTAAGAAGCCCGGCTAGAGCCGTCCCATGGAATGCGGACGCGCCCTTCTTGGTGATCACAGGATCATCGGGCTGGATGCCGGTGGCCGCGTCGATCTCCACGAGACGACTGCCCTCTATAAGAGCCGCCATCCCGGTGGCCTTGCGAAGCCATGGCAGCATCGTCACTTCTCCGCGATGATAGGCTATGGTGGTGTATATCACCGGAATGTCTCTTACCCTGGCAAGATCGGTGAGACGCCGCGTTGCCGCGATCTCGGCCTTCATGTCCGCCGCCGTGGGGTAGGTCGTGTCGGTGAACCCGTAGGTGAAATCAACGACGACGATCCCCGGGCGGATGCCCCGCGGGACGGGCTGCCCGAACCCCGCGGTCCTGTAGGTTTCTTGCTGCGACATATGCTATCCCTCACGCTGGAAAGAGTGCCGTCAGGCCCGCTTCATCTGAATTTCCTTCACAACAATGTCCCCGTCGATGACGACCGGTTCGTCGTCGAGGAAAAGCGAGCACCCGCGCATGGGAATATCGAGGTGGCAGGCCGTATCGTTGGGACCGCCTAGCTCGTTGTTGGGACCTGTTGAGAACATGACGTTGCCATAGAAGCTGCGCGGTTCCATGCCCATGCCGCCCGGGAAGGCTCCGGGGACCAGGTTGTGCCATTTTGCATGCGGGTTCATGCCCCAGCCGACATGGCTCATGCCCAAGCCGCGCGGATCGTTGAAATCTTCCATGTAGGACTTGACGAGTTGTGCGTCGAGCCCGCCGCGGATGTCGGTGACCCAGCCCTTTTCGATGGTATAGATGATCGGTTCGCGTACATAGATGTTCTGCGGCAGGAGAATGTCGCCGGGTGCCACGACAATCTGACCGTCCACGCCGTCGTCGTCACCACCCGTAAAGACGAAGCCGGACGGCCAGTGGTCCCAACGGCCGGGTTCGTCGGTGCAAGCATATTCGGTGATCGTCGGATAGGTATTGAGCTTGTAGGTGACGTCCGTTCCGTGCGGCGACGTGATGCGCATGACCTTGGCCTTGGCGAGCGTCGCACCGGCAATTTCGACCTTCTCGCGGATCTCCTTCGTCGGCAACATGCGAGCCAAGAGCTCCGGCGGCTCCACGGCGGTCAGGATGCGCGTACCGGCCGCCTGGATTGCCATCTGCTCCGGCGAAAACAACAGGAAAATGCAGTCGATCAGCATATCGCAGGCCTTCAGCGCTTCGACCGCATCGGGCATGGCGGCAAGGCCGGTGACGCCGACATTCCAGCCGCCGACCGGAAGGGGGCCGGGCAGGCGCATGTGATACATGCTTGCGCCGAGGCGCTGACCGGCGGCCATGAAAGCGTCGGCATAATCCAGACGGTCACTGCCCTGGGTGAGGACAATGAGTTTTTCGCCTTCACGCACGCCAGACATCTTCAGCTGGTGCAGGCAAATCTCGGTGAAGCTCGCGTGGTCCATTTCAAGGCCCTTTCGGTTCGGGTCGCGTTAGGGGAGGAAATTCATGGTGGCGGCAAGAAATCCCTCGAGATCGTCCCAGGGGATCATGTGGCCCGCCTTTTCGACAATCCGGACCTCGATGGTCGGAGCCAGGGCCCTGATTTCATCGATATCCTCCTTGCCGATTACGGCTGCGCCGCCGGCGACAACGAGGCGCATGGGCAGATTCAGATGCGGCAAATCGGCATGGACATCGTCGGTATGGAAGCCATCATAGGCCGTGCGGATCGCATCGAGCTGGCACGTGTGCAGCCACTCGGCACGCAGGGCATTCTGCTCATCCGTCCAACTGGGACAAAAACGGCGCATGTCTTGCCCCGAGCAGCCCTTCTGCGCCATTAGGATGGAATCCTCGTACCAGTTCCAGGCGGACGGATAGGCACGCCGTCCCGGGCCTGAAACGGGAGGATCAAGAAGGATCAGCCCCGACAATGCATCGGGAGCCTGACGGGCCGCGCGGATAGCCGTGCGCGCGCCCATTGAATGACCAAGCACGATCGGTCTGCCGATCCCTGCCGTTGTCGCCAATGCCACGACATCCGCCGCCATGGCATCCAGCGAATAGTCAAGGTTACCTGCCTCACTCAGTCCACGACCGCGTACGTCGAGTACATGGACGTCGAAGGCGGCGGCCAACCTCTCGGCCACAAAACCCCAGGTAACGGCGGGCGAGGTGATGCCGGGAACCAGCAACATCGTCGGCCCCTGCCCCGGGAAATGGAGGAGGTGCTGGCGGATTCCATTTGCGCGAACATGATATCCCTTTGCCATGTGTGCCCGCCCTCCTTAATATGCGCCCGACAGCAGCGTGCCGCCGCCCGGTACGCGCGTATTGAGATCAAGAGCCCGCAGCATCTGCCAAGTGGTGGCGATGGCCGCCGTCAGAACCGGCTTGCCCGCGATCGCCTCGGCCATGGAAACGGCCGGCAGTGACGGCATCTGGACACAAGCAGAGAGTACCACCGCATCGACGTCGTCGGTTCTCATGCCCTTGACGATCTCCGGCAGGTTCAACGGATCATGGGCGGCCACGGCCAGGTTGTCTGGGATCTCCAGCGCGCGCCAGTCTGCGACTTCGATCTCTTCGTTGCGAATGTAGGAAACGACCAACTCGGTGAGCGGCTTCATGTAGGGCGCCACAAGTGCGATCCGCTTGGCGCCGATCGCCTTTAGGCCCTCGACCAGCGCTCCGGCAGACGTCACGACCGGCGCCGGATTGCCGTTCGTGACTGTGATGCCATGCAGGCGCACCTGGCTTTGGCAATGATATCCGAGCCCCATCGCCATGATCGCGACCAGACAGGCATAACCCATCACATCGACCCGCGCGTCGGAAAGTTCCAGTGCACAGCGGTCGCTGTCCGCATCCATGGCGGCAAGCTCTTCCTTCGTCACGTGCTTCATCCTCATGCGTGAGGAATGAAAAGTGAAGCGCTCAGGCGCGACCATCTCCCGTGCGCGCAGCAGCGCCGGGATTTCGGTCTCCATCGTGACGTTGGAGCTCGGGACGATCTGGCCGATCCGGTAGGTTTTCATGCTAGGCTCCCCCGATCTGATGGAGGGACATTAATTATTCATCTGAATAATAACAAGCACAAATTTTCGGCGAGCCCACTGATTAGGCAGCGGCGAGCCGGTTTCTGTCTTGTCTAGACGGGTGCGCGCATCCCGGCTGCGAGAAAACGGACGAGCTGGTCGAGCATTTCGTCCTTTCCGAAGGACGTCAGATGACCCTCGGTAAGATCACCGATGCGCCCCAAATCATTGAGCATGAAAAGATATGCACCGACGAGAAAAGCCATGCGCACGCTTACGATGTCCTTGGGTACCTGCGGCAACACCCGTGAGAGGACCGAAATATAGCGCTTGACCGACGCGTCGTAGACTTCTCTTCGCAGGCGCAGCGAATGCTCTTCAGGCTCGGCATGCAGTCGCGCCTGCATCGCGACGAAAGCTGCCCCGTTGGCGCTCGCGTACTTCATGTCCCACTGTGGTTTCAGGTAGGCATAAATGAGATCCTCGACCGACGGATTTTCGGTGATCTCTAAGAGTCGATCCAGATTGACATGTCTGTGTCCCGCCAGAAGTCCGCCGCGCCTCCTGAAGCACTCGTCGAAGAGATCGGCCTTCGAGCCGAAATAATATCGGATCAGCGCTTGGTTGACGCCCGCAAGGGAAGCGATTTCCCGCAGATTGGCACCTTCGAAGCCGGCGTCCGCAAACACCAGTTCGGCATGATCCAGAATGCCGTCGCGCAGATCCGAGGCCTTCCCCAAAATACCGGCCTTCGGGGGCCGCCCCGGGCCACGGCTTTTTGATTTGAGCTTCTGCTCGACCACGCGATCGTCCTCGTCAGGCGCCTGCGCCCCTTTTTTATAGGCACGGGTTGGGTTGTTTATTATCTATATGTATAATTTTATATCAGACGTTTCAGCAACTGCAGAAGCTGGTCTCTTTCCGAGGATGCTAACGGAGCAAGCGTGGCCTCGCTGCTGTGTTTCACGTCCGGCAGCACTGCATCGAGCAGCCGACAGCCGGTGTCGGTGATGAAGAGCGTGTAGCGTCTTCGGTCTTCGCCGTCCTTCTCCACACGGATCAGGTCTCTCGCCAGGAGGCGCGACACGACGCCCTTGGTGGTCGCGGCATCCATCCCGACGAGACGGCCGAGGGCATTTTGCGAAAGCGGCTCCGACGCCTCACGCAGACGGTAGAGCGTCGAGAATTGAGTCGGTGTCAATCCGCCCGTCATGCGCTCCATGAAGAGAGCCATATGTCTCTGATAGGCGAGACGCAGCAAGAAGCCGACCTGGTCGTCAAGCACGTAACGTTCGCTTCGGTCAGTCATCGGCGATTTCCAGCTTCTGATGAAACAAATGTCGAACTGCAACATCCGGCGGTCTAGCGTCAAGGCGGAATCCCGATCCGCACGCGACTCTGCGATAAAACGGCGCCTGGCGCGCGACAGATGGGCGACGGACAAAACTGCTTAAAAATCCTACAAAGATATTTATTGCCTGCCAATTATGCAAAAAATCACCCAACATCGGGTAAACTCATTTGCATACAAACAAGTTTTGTGCTGTGTTCCTGACAAGGGTCAAAAAGAAAGCCCGAGGGAACCATGACGAATACGTTCGAACTGACCGTAAACGGGACAGCACGCCTGCTTCAGCATCCCGGGGATCGTACACTTCTCGATGTTCTGAGAGATGAGCTCGGCCTCAAGGGGGCAAAATACGGCTGCGGCAAGGGGCAATGCGGCGCGTGCACGGTGCTCATCGACGGTGCGCCGGCACGGGCCTGCGTGCTGCGGGCAAAACGTGCCGCAGGACACGACATTACCACGCTCGAAGGCCTTGCCGATCGCCCGACGGGAGCTCTTTGCGTCGTCCAGAAGGCCTTTCTCGAATGTGAGGGGGCGCAATGCGGATACTGCCTGAACGGAATGGTGATGACCGCGAGCGCCCTCCTGCGAAACAACCCGTCGCCGACGCGGGAAGATATTCGTTTGGCTTTGCGTCACAACCTCTGTCGTTGCGGGGCGCATGTGGAGATCATCGCTTCTGTCGAACGCGCCGCCGAGTTGATGCGTGGAGCCCTGCATGACTGAAAGCCTTCGACCCGGCAGCCTGTCGATCTATGACGAATTGCCTTCCGGTCCGGTCGTCTTTTTGAGAATGGGCGAGCATGGTGCCACTGGTTACAACGGCCACGTGGACCTTGGTACCGGTATCGAGACTGCACTGTCCCAGATTGTCGCGGAGGAACTGGACGTGCCGTTGAGCGCGGTGCGTATGGTGCTTGGCGATACGGCTTCAACCCCGGACCAGGGCCCGACCATCGCGTCCGAAACGATCCAGGTCGCTGCCATTCCGCTGCGCCTTGCCGCCGCGCAGGCCCGCCTCTTCCTGGTGGCGGAGGCCGCCCGCCGCTTCAATGCTCCGGTAGATGGCATCGTGATCGAGCAAGGTCGCCTCAGCTGGCAAGACAAGTCCTGTTGTTATGATGACCTGATTGCCGGACAGGAGATTTCGCTCAGGCTCGACCGAACAACTCCAGTCAAGCTTCCGACGGACTACCGCATCGTCGGCCACAGGACCGGCCGCCGCGACCTTTCGGACAAGCTGCGTGGCACACATCCCTACATTCATGATGTGGCCATTGCGGGTATGGTGCATGGCCACGTCATCCGGCCGCCCTATGCCGGACGCGACAGCGGAGCCTTCGTCGGGCACAGCCTCATCCGTTACGACGAGGCCGCCGTGCGGTGCCTTCCCGGTTTCATCGCGGTCGTTCGCCACGGCGATTTCCTTGGCGTGGTGGCAGAACGGGCCGATCAGGCCCAGCTAATCGCGGAGGCTTTGCCGGCGCATTGGCACCGGCCGCCTGAAATCCCTGACATGGCCAACCTGCGCCAGACGCTAAAGGATCATCCCTCCACCCCGCGCAGCCTCGATCGTTCCGGCGATTTTGGCCGGGCTGTTGCGGAATGCGACGTGGCCCGCCAGCGCACCTACGTCTGGCCTTATCACGAACACGGCTCCATCGGCCCCTCCTGCGCCGTCTCCGACTGGAACGGCGGTGCGCCGCTCGTATGGTCTGGCACGCAAAACCCGCACATGCTTCGCGGTGATCTGGCTGTCCTTGTGGGGGTGCCGCCCGAGCGGATCGAAATTCGCCGTTATCAGGCCGCCGGCTGCTACGGGCGCAATTGCGCCGATGATGTGTGCGGCGACGCACTGCTTCTGTCGCGAGCTACCGGGCGGCCAGTCAGGGTCCAGCTCACCCGCGCGCAGGAGCACCTTTGGGAGCCCAAAGGGGCGGCGCAGCTCATGGAAGTCCACGGCGGCCTAAAGGCCGGCGCGCTGCACGCCTATGCTATCGACACCTGGTATCCGTCCAACCGGGGACCGAACCTGTCCCTGCTGCTGACGGGCCGTATCAGCCCGGAGACACGCCCCTCAGAGATGGGCGACCGCACCATTATCCCGCCTTATCGTGTACCCAACAAGCGCATCACCGTGCATGATATGGCGCCAATCGTGCGGGCTGCATGGATGCGCGGTGTCTCCGCCCTGCCCAACACCTTTGCCCATGAGAGCTTCGTGGATGAAATGGCCTACGAGGCGGGCGAGGATCCGGTTGCCTTCCGGCTGCGTCATCTTGACGATCCGCAGGAGGCCGACCTTGTCCGTCGCACGGCCGAACAGGCCGGATGGGCCGAGCGCACCGGCCCGCGCCTGCGCCGCGAAGGCCGCATGGCCTTCGGCCAGGGCTTTGCCTTCGCCACCTATGTGCATGGCACCTTCCCCGGCACGGCGGCGGCCTCCGCCGCCTGGGTGGTCGATGTCGCGGTGGACACGGAAACCGGTGAGGTCGCGCTCACCCGTATCTTCATCGGCCAGGATCAGGGCCTCGTCATCAATCCGAACGGCGTGCGCCAGCAGATCCATGGCAATGCCATCCAGACGGCAAGCCGGGTGCTGCTTGAGGAAGTCACCTTCAACGAAATCTCTCCCACACCGCAAAGCTGGGCGGCCTATCCGATCCAGACTTTTCCGGCCGTGCCCGAGATCGAGACCATGCTGATCGCGCGGCCGGAGCATCCTCCGCTCGGGGTCGGCGAAAGCGCGGCGGTGCCAAGTGCGGCGGCCATCGCCAATGCTATTTTCGACGCAACGGGCGTGCGCATGCGCGAAGTACCATTTACACCTGAGAAGATGCGCGCCGCGCTGGCCGCTTCAGGGACCGGGCCCGCCCTTTCCGTCGCGGACGCTCGCCCTCTCAGGAGCCGGAGCGTGCTGCGCAAAAAACTGCTCGGGCTTGGCACCGTCATTGGCGGCATGCTCGTGATTGGTACCGTCGCCTTGCCGCTCAATCGGCCCGTTGCTCCTTCTACCACGCCTGCGCCCGGCACGTTCTCCGAGGCGACACTCGAACGTGGTCGGCAGGTGTTTGCCCTCGGTAACTGCGCCACATGTCACACCGCCGACCGTGGGCTGCCCAATGCGGGCGGGCGCCCAATGGTCACCCCCTTCGGCACGGTCTATTCGACCAATATTACCCCCGACCCGGAAACGGGTCTTGGCCGCTGGAGTTTCGAGGCGTTCGAGCGTGCGATGCGTCATGGTATCAGCCGCGATGGCCATAACCTTTACCCGGCCTTCCCCTACACCTCCTTTGCCCGGATCAGCAGCGAGGACATGCTCTCGCTTTACGCCTACATGCAGACGCTGACGCCCGTGCGCCAGGAAGCGCTGCGGTCACAGATGGTCGCGCCGATCAACCTGCGCCCGGCCCTCACCGCCTGGAACTGGCTTTATCATGACGCCAGGCCTTTCACGCCTGACGCGGTCCGCAGCAAGACATGGAACCGCGGCAAATATCTGGTCGAGGCGGCAGGCCACTGTTCCGCCTGCCATGCCCCGCGCAATACCGCTGGCGCAGAAATGCCCGAGTTGACCGGTACCATGATCAAGGGCTGGTATGCCCCGGCCCTTGCCGGGGCGCAGGCCGCCGCCCGCGGCTGGAACGAAGACACGTTCTTTTCCTATCTGCGGCACGGCCATTCTGAAGCAGCAACGGCATCCGGCCCGATGGCCGAGGTCGTCGCCAGCCTTACTGCCCTGCCCGATGTCGACATCCGCGCCATGGCCACGTATCTGGCCTCATTGACGGACCCCGAGGCTCCCGCAGTCGCTGTGTCAGTTCCAGAGCCCAAACTTGCACCCTCACGGGCGAGCCGGGTCTACGAAAGCGCCTGCGCCGTGTGCCATGAGCCCGCGCTTGCCGGAACGGTCACGGCAGCTCTTGCGCCGATCAGCCGGTCTGCCGCACTGCGCGCGCCGGTGCCCGATGCCCTCTTCTCCGTTCTGGACGAGGGCCTGAAGGCGCCGGAGGGGCTCGACCTGCGCGACATGCCGTCCTTCCACGGCGAATTCACAGACACTGAACGGCAGGCTCTCGCCGGTTATCTGCGGCAGCGCTTCGCTCCCGATCTGCCACCCTGGTAGTGCCGGAGCCCGGCCCCCGCGCTGTGCCTCGACCAGACGATCGTCCATTCCAGCCACGGCAAGGCCGGCATGTATCCGCATTGAAACAATCCGCCTGATAGAAAGAGGACAACCCATGAGCGTGAACATTGATAGGATCGAAATCGCCGTTATTGGTGCGGGCCTTGGCGGTGCTGCGGCAGCGGCCCTGCTCGCCGGCGCCGGTTTTTCCGTGCACAGCTTCGAACAGGCCCCGGCCTTCGCGCGTTTGGGCGCCGGCATTCACATTGGCCCGAACGTGATGAAAATCTTCCGCCGCATCGGCATTGAGAAGAAGCTGGAGCAGATTGGCTCCCATCCGGATTTCTGGTTCTCCCGTGACGGCATGACCGGCGACTATCTCTCCCGCATTCCCCTCGGCGATTATGGCCGCAGGGAATACGGCGCCTCCTACATCACCATCCATCGTGGCGACATGCATGCCGTGCAGATAGACGCGCTGCCGCAGGACCGGGTTCATTTCGGCCACCGCCTGAACAACATTGAGGAGCGCGAGACCGACGTGCTGCTCACATTCGAGAATGGACGGCGCGTTGCTGCCGGTCTTGTCGTCGGCGCCGACGGCATCAATTCCATGATCCGCGACATGCTGCTCGGGCCGGAAAAGCCCCGCTTCTCCGGCTGGGTCGGCCATCGCGCCCTCGTCAACATGAACAAGCTGCATGGTTCCGGCCTCGCGTTCGAGACCTGCGTCAAGTGGTGGTGGGAAGCCTCCCGCCACATCATGGCCTATGCCACCAAGGGCGACGGCAGCGAATACTACTATGTTACGGGCGTGCCGGTGGACAGCTGGGAGCATGATACAAGTTTCGTCGACAGTTCCCGAGAGGAGATGGAAGCCATATTCGGAGGCTCCCATCCGATGGTGCAGGCACTGGTCGATGCTACCGAAACCGTGACAAAATGGCCCTTCTGGAACCGCGATCCCTTAAACCTTTGGAGCCGTGGCCGTCTCGTCATGTTGGGCGACGCGTGCCACCCCATGCGTCCGCATATGGCGCAGGGCGCTTGTATGGCCATCGAGGACGCAGCGATCCTCACACGTTGCCTCGAAGAGAGCGGCATGGCCGACTACAGTGACGCCTTCTCGCTTTATGAGGCCACACGGCGTGAACGGGCCACCAGGGTGCAGACCATATCCAACGCCAACACTTGGCTGAAGCAGCCGGAAGATCCCGCCTGGGTCTATGCCTACGACCCGCTGACCGCCGCCCTCGGCTGAGCAGCGGCCGTTCGCGGTCTAAAGCAAAGCACCGAGCAGGCCGCCGGGAAAGCCTGGCCCGTTTGTACAAGTGCTTTCGCATCCACGTCGCGGAGCGATAAGCACGTGCGTCACGCGTTTGCGATGAACTCGACTTCTCCATCCACGACCAACTGCATGCGGGGGGCGTCCGGCTGCTCGATCTGGCGCACCAGCCCCTCGACGAGGCTGCGCCCGACGGTGACCATGTCGACTGCATGGGCAATGAGAGGGGCGGACAGGTAGCGACACATATGCGTGTTATCACGAACGACGATGTGGAAATCGCGGCCAACGGTCAGGCCTCTTCGACGGACGGCGCTCAGCGCTCCGAGAAGGCCGAGTTCGTTGGCGCAGACCAGGCCCGTCGGCGGCTCCGCGAGATCCAGCAGACGCGCGATCCAGCGCTCACTCGCTTCCATGGTGAAATCCTCGTGGCCGATCAGTTGATGATCGATCGAAAGCCCTGCTCCCGCCATCGCCTTGGCATAACCGGCCATACGCGCGGTGCTGTATTGGTCCTCGGGAGTCAACAGTTGAAGCGCAATGCGCCGGCACCCTCGTTCGAGTAGGATGTTGGCGGCCTGGAAAGCTATACCTTCGTTGTCGACGTCGACGAAAGCGTAGTTGAGCACGCTGCCGCTGCGGCCGAACGCAATGAACGGAATGCTGCGGTCCAGGAGGAACGGTATTCGCGGATCTTCCGAGACCATTCGGGTAATCACGATTCCATCGGCGCCGCCGGTTTCGATCAGCCGACTGAGGTTCTCCTGCGGATCTTCCTCAGGCGTCGTGGAGTAAATCGAAAGGCTATACCCATGTTCCCGTGCGGCAAGCGTGAGCCCTTCGATCAGTGGCAGTTTCGCGATATCCGACAGATAGTCGCGTGTTTCCATCGGCAGTATGGCTGTCAACGCCCGCGTGAGACCTGTGCGCAAGGCCCTGCCATGGAAGTTCGGGATATAGCCCGCCGCATTGGCGACGGCTTTTACACGCTTGATGGTGTCAGGGTGGACCTCCGGTCCGTCCTTCAATGCCCTGGAAACGGTTGTCACCGAAAGGCCAAGCTCCGTGGCGATCTGCCTCAGATTGGGTCTCGAATTCACTGTCATCGCGTCTGTCAATCTTCCGTGGTTCGGTTCTTCGATACACTGCCCGTTCCGCCAACGGATTGGAAGTGGAGAGGTTGAGGAACAAGATTCCGCTTGACGAATGCACCAACATTCCGCAATCGTAACGTTACGATTTCAACAAATTGGGCGCTAGACCCAAAAAATCGTCATTCAGAGGTGAACAAAGGAGATATACGAATGCTTCGTATGCTGCGCCTATCCGTGGCTGCTATCGCCATGACCGCCGCCGGCCCGCTGGCTGCCCAGACACTGACCATCACGACTGCCGGCGGCGAGTATGGTGCCGCCATGAAACAGGCCATGTGGGGGCCCGCGGCCACTGAGCTTGGCCTCGACGTGCGTGAAGAAACCCAGAGCGACGGCTTTGCAGCGCTCAAGATGCAAGTCACGTCCGGTGCAGTCACGACCGACGTTATCCATCTCGGGTCGCCGGAAGGTGCACAGGCTGCCGCTCAAGGCCTCCTGGAGGCGCTGGATTATTCCGTCATCGACGGCAAATCACTGCCAGCAGGCGCGCAATCAGAGTATTGCTATCCCTTCAGTTCCTACGGCACTGTCATGGCGTGGAACGCAAAGACTGTCAGCAGTGCGCCCAAGACCTGGGCCGAGTTTTGGGACGTCAAGGCATTTCCCGGAACCCGCGCGCTGCGCGCCAATGCCCAGGATCTGATTGAGATCGCACTTCTCTCGCAAGGGGTGGCACCAGGTGAAGTTTATGACATCTTGAGCGCATCGGGGGGACTGGAGCGCGCCATCGCCCGTCTCGAAGAACTAAAGCCAAATGTTGCGGTCTGGTGGACGTCGGGTGCGCAATCAGCCCAGATCCTGAAGGATGGCGAGGCCGACCTCGTCGTCACGTGGAATGGCCGCGCCCAAAGTGTGAAAGCAGACGGCGGTGCGGCCGACTACAGCTTCAAGGGCTCCGTCATCGGTACGGACTGCCTTGCCGTCCCGAAAGGCACAGCAAACAAGGATGCCGCCATGAAGCTGATTGCCGCGATGACGAAGCCGGAAAGAGGCGCGAAGCTGACGGATTTCATCTCCTATGGACCCGTCAACCCGAAGGCCTATGAGGGCGGATTGATCCCGGCAGAACGCATGCAGCTCCTCGCCACCGCCCCCGGCAATGTCGAAACCTCCGTTTTTTCCAAGGCCGACTGGTGGGTGAAGAATGGTGAAGCTGCTCAAGTCGCCTTCGACGAGATGATGAACCGTTGACCGACAAGGAGCAGCTATCAAGATGGCCATAACCTCGCTTCCCATCGCCATCGGCACTGTAAGGAAAGTCTTCGGTTCCTACGTGGCGCTGAACGATGTTTCGCTGGACGTTGCCGCTGGCGAATTCCTGACCCTGCTCGGCCCTTCAGGATCGGGCAAGACCACGCTCTTGATGGCTCTTGCGGGGTTTGTCCGTCCCGATAGCGGCTCTCTGATCATCGGCGGCCGGGATGTCACCCGGCTGTCCCCGGAAAAAAGGGAGATCGGTATCGTCTTCCAGAACTATGCCCTCTTTCCGCACATGAGCGTGCTTGCCAACGTCCAGTATCCGCTGATGCTGCGCCGTGTGCCAAAGGCCGAGGCTCGCGAGCGGGCGCTAGGCGCATTGGCGAGGGTCAAGCTGGTCGGATACGGCGAGCGCAACATCGCCGCGCTCTCGGGCGGCCAGCGGCAGCGCGTCGCGCTGGCGCGGGCCATCGTATTCGAGCCGCGTGTCATGCTGATGGATGAACCTCTCTCGGCATTGGACAAGAACCTGCGTGAACACATGCAGTTCGAAATTCGACGCCTGCACGATGATCTGGGTGTCACCACGATTTATGTGACGCATGATCAGCGGGAGGCGCTGACGATGTCCGACCGGATTGCAGTCATGGATGCTGGCGAGATCCAACAGATCGGCAAACCTTCCGAAATCTATCATCATCCGACCAACCGCTTCGTCGCGGAATTTATGGGCGAAGCCAACATTCTTCCCGTCGGAAGTCTGACGCAGATCAACGGATCAACTCAAGACCGCCAGGGATTTGCGATGATCCGGGCAGAGAGCTTCCATCTTGATGCTGCCGATGCGGAACCTGACGCGATCGCCATCACAGGCAGTCTGTGCGCCAAGGCTTTCCGCGGCGAAAACTGGCTTCTCAATGTAGAAACCGAGGCCGGCGCCCAGGTCATGTTGAGCGTGCCGGCAACACGCGCTGCCTGTTGCGCCGAGCTGAGAACCGGTCAGGCGATAACCGCCTATGCGGCCGCTTCGAGCGTGCACACACTGCCCGAGGAAGCTAGGAGATGACCGCTGCGGCTGTTTTGCAGGACGTCCGGCGCGAACGCCGTTTCTTTGTGTCCCTTGCCGCACCGGCTTTGGTGCTTGTCGGCCTTGCTGCCATGCTGCCGGTCATATGGATCCTGCGCCAGTCGTTCCTGACCATGGGGGGTGCCTTATCAACCGCCAATTATGAAAAGATCCTCTCGAGTGGTCTCACCTGGTCGGGGCTTGGCACCACCCTCGCCTTGTCTGGTGCGACATTGTCCATCTGCATGGTCCTCGGCATTCCTTTGGCATTGACACTGGCCAGCACGAGCACCCGCATCGCAAACAGGGTGCTGATCCTGATCATGCTGCCGCTTTGGACTTCCATCCTGGTTCGCACCTACGGATGGCTGGTGCTCCTGCGTCGTGACGGCCTCGTCAATTCCACCTTGCAGAGCCTCGGTCTCACTGACACCCCTTTGCCGCTTGTCTACAATTTCACCGGCACGCTGATCGGCATGGTTCACTACATGCTGCCGCTCTTCGTCCTGCCGGTCTATGCCGCAATGCGCGACATCGACAACAACGTGATCCGCGCTGCCGCCAGTATGGGTGCGAGCCTCTGGCACTGCGTGCGGACCGTCGTCCTGCCGCTATCGGCCGGCGGGATCCTGTCAGGCTCAACCATCGTATTCATCTACACGCTTGGTTTCTTCATCACGCCTGCCATTCTTGGAGGTGGCAAGGTGAGCCCGATCTCCATCCGCATCGATCGCACTCTCTCGACATTCCAGGACTGGGGTTCGGCCAGTGCGCTTGGCGTCCTGCTCCTGGTTCTGGTCCTGATAACCGGCGGCATGCTCTTCGGCCTCCGCTGGCTTCTAACGAAGGGGGCACGTGATGCTTGACGCCTATCACGACAGCAAGCTGACCAAAGCGCTCCTTTGGATCTTCTCCGCACTGATCCTCGTCTTTCTCATGCTCCCCACCTTGATCGTGGTGCCGCTGTCCTTTTCGGCCTCGGATCTCCTGGAGTTTCCACCGAGGGCCTGGTCTCTTCGCTGGTACGAGGTTTTCTTCTCGTCGCCCAGTTGGATGAATGCTCTGAGGACCAGCCTGCTCCTGGGAGTACTGACGGCCGTGATTGCTGTGCCGATCAGCTTTCTTGCATGTTTTGCCATCAACAGGCTGGGCGGGCGTAGCGCCGCGACAGTCTACGGGTTGCTCCTGTCTCCGTCGGTAACACCCGGCATCCTTCTGGCAATCGGCCTCTTCTTTGTCCTTGCAAAGCTCGGGCTCGTGGGCACCCTTACCGGAGTGCTTGTGGGACATGTGGTCCTGGCAATCCCGGTGGCGGTGATCGTGCTTTACCCCGCCATCAATCGGTTCGACTGGGCTCAGGCCCAGGCCGCCCGCAGCCTTGGTGCGGGCTGGTTCCGCACCATGGGGGGCATCATCCTGCCACAGCTGGGGCTCAGCTTGTCGACCGCCGCACTGATGGCGTTCCTGACATCCCTTGATGAGGCGGTCATCTCGATCTTCGTGGCCAATGGGCCAAGCAGCACATTGCCGAAGCTCATGTTCATTTCCCTGCGGGACCAGATCGACCCCACCATTGCCGCCATTTCCACCCTCTGGACTCTCCTGATCTCCGGTGTAGTTCTGTTTTTCAACTTACGCGAACGCGGTCAGAGGCCGTGAAAGATAATTCATGACTCATCCTGCAATCAGCCCTGTCATTCCGAAAACCGATCTGGCGATTATCACCGGTTCAGCCAATTGGGGCCTCGCTTTTCCCGAGGACGTCGCGATGCCAGGCGTTCGCGTGGTTGCCCGCGACCTGTCGTTCGATACCCCTTACGGTGTATCAGATAACTGGAAGCTCCTGGAATTCGACGCAAGCATCGTGCAGGATCGCCAGACCAAGCGCGCGCTCTGCATGTATTCCCATGGCAATCCTCGGGATCATATAGACCATTCCTGCCATCGGCGCGCCTTCTGGGTCCTCATGGAATCGGGTGTGCGTCACGTACTGGCGTGCTCGACGCTCGGCGCGATCAACAAGGCTATTCAGCCGGGTGATATGGTGATCAATGCCGACATCATCGAGTTGACACAGACCCTATACTCACTTCTTCCTGGCCGGCAGCGTTTCGATTGTTCCGGCAAACAAATCGTCTGCCCTCATTGCGCGGCCATCCTGGCAGACACGGCGCGAAGCGTCTGGCCCTCGTCTTGCCGAGTCCATGGGATCGAACAGGGGTTGGTTGCGGCGCACGTCTACGGTCCGCGCCTGACAACCCCCGCGGAGGCGCTGGCATTTCGCTCCATGGGCGCAGATGTGATTAACCATTCGATTGCGCCCGAAGCGACGCTATCGCGCGAAATCGGCGCATGCTTCGTGCCGTGCGCATTCGTAACCGCCGGATTTAACGATTACATGGATAGAAGCCGCGGCACGTTGCTCCAGGATGGCGTGCTTCCCAGCCTGTCCATGCTCGCCTCGCGCGTCGCCCTGGAAACGGCAGCACGACTGCCTTCAGGCACGTCCTGCGGCTGCCAAGCGCTGAAATCGCCCCAGCCGGAAGAGCGTTACATTCGCTTCTGAACGGTGGCGCAAAGTGACCTGTGCTCTGACGCTTCCTTCCGGCAGCAGCTCCTTTGGGGCTTTCTCGAACTCAATCGACGTGTTCGAAGGGCAGCCCGCGAGGACCAGTTGACTAGCGCGGCCGATCTCGTTTCTCACACCGAGCGCCGTCAACAGCGGTCAGCCTGTTGAAGCAGGTCCGCCGCCGTATCGTCAGAGACGCCATTGCGACGCAGAAATCGTAGCAACTCCTTGGAATGTCACTGGAACAAGTATTGTAGGTCCCGATGCAACGTCTGGATCCTGACGATGCGCGGACGCAAATTAAACTATGGGTATTCAACTCATGTGCACCGGCGCGCGACGGTCTGGGGAGCGGATCGCGCCGGAATTCACCGATGCGGCGGATTAGATGGCAGCCTCAACCTGGACGTGGACTACTCCACGGGTCTGCCGGTCCGCTCGCCAAATGTATTACTGTCGGGTAATAGCGATTCACATCAAAGACGCTATCATGATTTCATCAACGCACTGGTGGCTGACCACGGATGGACTGGCAGCCGCCGTCGTTTGATCAGGAAGGGCCGGTGCAGGTGTCGCCCGGCCCTTTCCTTTCGTGTTGTGGCTGTCGCATGGTGGTGTGGTCAAATGCCACGCCAAAACACAGCCAGGCCCAGTTGGGCAGGTGTTAAGAAATGAGTATCGGACCAAAGTCCGACCCGTTTCCAGACTTTGTGCCGATACCATCTGCCGGCAGCTGCAGTAGTTTTTGTCTGCGCAAAGCTTATGGAGTTTTTGCTATGGCGAAGATCTTCGTTTTTGCGATGGCACTTGTGATGGTTGTCTTCTGGGGTTCTGTCGGCGTTCTGATGTACTCGCTGCTTACGTGAATGCGCGCCATGCGAAACTCATTCCCCTGAAGTCCAGTCTGCTTTGATTGCTCGGCGGATAGTTGATACCCGCCGGCTAGCGGAACCTTCCAATATCGACTTGCTTAGGACACCTTGAAAAGCGCGTTTCGCCAGCGAGGACTCTGGCCATCGCTTCGTACTCAGGCGGTCGAACTTTTGGAAACCTGACCGTCGCGCCACAAGCCGACTGAAATGTCGAGTGTTGTCTAAAAGCACGAAGCTGATCCTCTAGAATTTAAGACCATGAATTCAATACAGGTTTTTGAAAGTCTCGTTTAACCCGAAGTCGCGTTAGCTATTCGCGCATCCCTACACCGAGCGGCTTGTGTTATTATCCACGGCCTTCGGTCGAGGCCGTGGATGAATTCGCATACTGCAGAAGATCAACGTGATCGGCTATTTGGCAGCGATTGCCTGGTTGGTCTTGTCGACATCGGCGCTCATTGCCGCAAAGGTTTCGTCGAGCGAGAGTTCGCCGACGATCAGCTGGCTCATGCGTTGGACAATCAGCTGGTAGATGGCTGAGGATCCTTTCAGACGTTCCATGTCGCGAGCTGCCTGCGGCACGCTCTTACGGCTCGCCAGGAAGACGGCCATCGCGTCCTTGGCATTCTGGCTGCCGAGCTTGTACTGCGGGTCCTTGATGTCGGCGCCCGTCAGGATGACGTAGTTCTCGGCGATCTCGCGCTGGACCTTCTCCGAGCCGAGAAACTCGATGAACGAGGCAACGGTCTCAGGGTATTTGGTGCGTTTGAAGCCGACGATCGCTGTACCGCCCGGCATGGCGTAGCAGCCGGCATCGCCGCATGGCGCGCTGATTGCAGTCCAGTCGAATGCATCGCCGATCTTCTGCTGGAACGGGTTCACCATCCAGTTGCCGGCAAGATACGTCACGACGTTACCGTTGACGAATTCGTCGCCCATGTTCTTGTACTGGGATCCGCCGGCTGCGCCCCACATTTCCTTCGGAAAAGACCCGTCCTGTGTCCAGCTGTAAAGATCCGAAATGTAGCGCTTGGCGGCGTCGTCCGGAAACGAGAACTTGCCGTCCTTGACGTAGGTGGCACCATACGAGAATGCCGCGCCCGAAAAACGATGGCCCGATCGATCCATCGTGAAGGGAACCTGGGCCCCTGTGGCCTTCGCAACGCGCGCGGACGCTTCGACGATTTCCTTCAATGTGGCACCAGGCTTAGGAAGTGGTTCGCCAGCCTGTTCGAAAAGTGTCTTGTTGACAAACGGCAGATTGAATGTCTGGGACGCGAGGTAGCCGTTGATCGACTGCGCATCGTTGACGCCAGGGAAACGAAGAACGTTGAGGCTGTCGCCGTGCAGCTTGGCGAAGCCTTCGGGATCTTTCATGTAGGGTCGCATGTCGAGGTAATATGGCGCGAGCTGCCAATCGGCGATCTTGGCGACATCAGGCCCCTCGCCGACTGCCAGCTGCACCGGTAGCTGCTTGGCAACCGCATCGTAGCCGGACGACACGAAGTTGACCTTGACGTCTGGATGCGCGGCCTCGAATTCCTTGCTGAGCGCTTCCATTCTTTCGACGTAAGCCTGGTCGTCGTCGGTGAACAGGAAGGTAATCGTCTTGGTCTCCGCCATGGCCGTGCTCGACCACGCGAAGGAACCGGCTGTCAGTGCGAGCGCTAGTGCAGCCGAAAGAGCGTTTTTCATTTTCATCCTCCCATGAAAATATTTTCATCAATCGCGATATAAATCGTCGATAGACAAATTTCATATACTTGACATTCCTCCCGTCAAGCTATTTTCTGCGGCAATTGCGAGGCTTTTGAGCAATTCTCAGAAAGAGGTCGCATAAAACTGTCGAATGAAAAAGTTTTCATTCGATTGCGGAGGAGGCGATCTGTGAACGAACGGCCGGGGCCTGAGGAGCCTGCATATAATATCGGGCAGGGCCAAACCGTGACGGCATGGGCGGTTTCCGACCTCATCACCAGCCGTTTTCCCGGTGTCCCTGCGCCGGCGGAAGACCGCGTCAACTATCGCTTTATCAATGGTTTTGTAGATGTCGGGGAACTTGCCGAAAGGCCTTCTGGTCAACAATGGTCGGGCGAGAGCTCGTGCCCGACGTTTCGTGGTCGACCGCGAGCCTTTACCTCCCGGGCTCTAATCGCCGCGTGGAATTCACCGGTTTTTGGCACGTGCCCACCCATCTGCGGCGATGGCTGAAGGGTACCTTCCGGACAGCGTTGCCCCGCGTGCTGCATCTCAGGCTCAAGACCTGCGGCGGGGTTCGCATATGGGTCAACGGAGAGGAGACGGTGCGCTTCGAGCCGTTCAGGCGCAACGTCGAGAGTTCAACGGACATCACGCTGTCGCTGGAGGCCGGCGACAACCAGATTCTCGTTCATACCGAGGACCTTGCCGAACGCGACACGACCTGGTTCTTCGAACTTGAAGTGCTGGATAAGGAGCCGCTCTGCGTGCTGCTGCCTGTGGCACTGGATCAGGACGAAGTACGGGAACTGGAGGGCCTTTCGCGCGGCGTGCGCCCTTCACGAGACGTGTTCGTCAACCAGCCATTGGAGCTGATATTCGATACGGCGCCTGAGCGCGACTTGCCGATCGAGCTTAAGATCGTCGGTCATGGCCATGAGAGGCCTGTTCTTGCGCAATCCCATTTGACGCTGCGTGCCCATCAAAACCGCCTGACGGCCGGGGATATGCTCGGCATCGCAGATGGTTATCACGGCGTGCATCTGACGATCGGCAGCGGGCCGGGCTCGGTCAAACGTGTCATCGATGCCGGCTTTCTGAGCAGCATTTCTCCACCGCCATCCGAAGCGACACTCGTGGATCGCAAGCGGCAGGCACTCGAATACAGTGCCCGCTTCGGCGCCGATCGCGTGGCCCGCATCATTGCGATGATGGAAACCGGCGATTATGACCAGGAGAGCTTTGACCGCATCATCGAGGCGACTCTCACCTCCATCGATTCGCGTGAGGATTGCTCGGATTTTATCATGGTGCCGCTATTGTGGCTGCTCGGCGCCTATGCCGAGCGGATGCCGGCCGGCGTGGTCGAGCGAATCCGGTATTCCATTCTTTCTTACCGTTATTGGGTCGATGAGCCGGGCAACGATGCCATGTGGTTCTGGAGCGAGAACCATGTGCTCTGCTTCCACACGAGCCAGTTGCTGGCAGGACTCCTCTTGCCAGAGGAGACCTTTTCAGCTTCCGGCAGGACAGGAAAACAGCAGGCAGAGCTTGCCGCCGAGCGCCTGGGACGCTGGTTCGACAGCGTGGAGGCGCACGGCCTCGCGGAGTGGAATTCGGCGGCATATTATCCGGTCGATTTCATCGGCCTGTTGGCGCTGGAACGCTGGGCCGAGGCGTCTATTGCAAGGCGCGCCCGTGCGCTGCTCGATCTCATTTTCCGTATGATCGCTCTGCATACGCTTTCGGGTGTTCCGGCCGGATCGCAAGGCCGCGCCTATGACAAGGAACTGCGCGCCGGGCCTCTGACCGAGCTCGCACCCTTTGCCCAAGTCGCTTTCGGGATCGGTTGGCTGAACAGTGGGGTGGCATCGCTACCGCTGTTCTGTGCCGGCAGCTATCAACCGCCTGCCGATCTCACTGAGATTGCAAACCTGGCACCGGGCAGGAGCGTGGAGGCCCGTTACAGTCAGGGCCTGGAGAGCGGCAAGCTCGTGCTCTTCAAGAACGAAGCGGCGCAGCTTTCGACCGTCGTTGATCACAAGACCGGGCAGAAGGGGCACCAGCAACATGTCATCGATGTGCGTCTGGCCGGCCATCCCATGGCAAGGCTCTGGATCAACCATCCCGGCGAGGACGATCCGTGGGGGAATCAAAGACCGTCCTACTGGGCGGGTAACGGCATTCTGCCACGCGTCGCCCAGCATCGTGACGTCGCGCTTCTGATTGAGGATACCCGCGACGCACGGCATACATGGACGCACGCTTATATCGGCCGCGACGGTCTGGACGATGTCATCATCGATGACAATTGGCTCATCGCGCGCTCGGGCAACGGATTTTCTGCGATCTACGCATCAAACGGTCTGGAACTGGTCACGCAGGGCCCGACGGCCGGCCGGGAAGTGCGCTCCTACGGGTCGATCTGCGGCTGGGCAGCAATTGTCGGATGCGGTGATGGCGACGGGTTCATGACATTCGTCGAGCGCATCCGCCAAACAAAGGTCTCGTTTGATCGGAAGGTTCGGCGCCTTGTGCTGACGCCAAGCGGTGGTCCGACCATCAGCCTGTCTTACGCCGATGGACTTTCGATCGATGGGCAGGCCCGACCGTTCACTCATGATCAACCGCACCCGATCCTCACCTACGACAGTGCCGCATCTGACGTTGGCGCTGACAGGCCGTTCTACTCTTGAAAATAGGTGCCAGCATGAACCCAACATCTGTCGACAACGCCGTCCTTCTGACGACGATCGATCGCGTCGCGGCGGCTTTCAGCCGTCTCAAGGGCATCAAGGAAGGTCTGGTGACGGCCGGGCCTGCCTTAGGGATCCAGTTCGACGAATGGGATTGGGAGGTCGGCGTCGGTCTTTATGGCTTCTTGAGACGCGCAATCTCCACCAATGATCAAAAAGCGCTTCAGGAGCTTGTGGCCTGGTACAGCGGCCAGATCGAGCGCGGCCTCCCGCCACGCCAGATCAACAGCACGGCTCCGATGCTGCCGCTTGCGATCCTCGTTCAGCATGTCGATCGTCCGGATTTTCGCGCGCTTGTCGAGGACTGGGCCGAATGGCTCGTCAAAGAGCTGCCCAAAACGGAAGACGGTGGTTTTCAGCACGTTGTCAAAGAGCGCCTCAACGAGGGCGAACTTTGGGACGACACGCTGTTCATGGCCTGCCTCTTTCTGGCCCGGGCGGGAGTGCTTTGCGAACGCAGCGAATGGATCGATGAAGCCGTCTATCAGTTCGTGATCCACACGCGCTACCTGTCCGATCCGGTGAGCGGGCTGTGGTATCACGGCTGGACGTTCAATGGGCGGCACAATTTTGCCAATGCCTTCTGGGCTCGCGGCAATGCCTGGATCACGGTGGCCATCCCGGAACTATTCGATCTCGTTCCGACCCTTGGGGAGAAAGACCGCCGTTTTCTTTCAAACGTTCTTGCCAGCCAGGTGCGCTCGCTGAAGGCGTGCCAGAGGCCCGACGGCATGTTCACGACCCTGCTGGACGACCCGTCGTCTCCGTTGGAGACCTCAGCCACCGCCGGAATTGCCTACGGCATCCTCCGCGCCGTGGATGCCGGCATTCTCGACAACAGCGACAGGGCCCACGCAGAGCGTGCGCTTGCGGCGGTGCTCGCGCGCATCGATGAGGAAGGTGTCGTACACGGCGTCTCAGATGGTACGCCGATGGGTCATGATCTTGATTTCTACAGGCGCATACCGAATGTGCCGACGCCCTACGGCCAGGCGCTCACCATGTTGCTCCTGACGGAAGTCCTCCTGGAGCGCGGTCACGAGCAATGAGCCCGACCTCTCCTATCTCGATCGATGCGATCGGCAGCGACGATACAGCTCGATTGCAAGCGGCGATCAACGAGGTATCGGCTTCAGGCGGCGGACGCGTGGTTCTTGAGGCCGGTATCCATGTCTGCCGGGGGCTCCAGCTCAAGTCCGGCGTCGATCTTCACCTGGCCGCCGGCGCGATCCTGCGTCCGGTTCCGGACTATGACGCATATGCGCATACGACCGTTTCGGTCATTGCCGAGAAGTCGAACCGCGGCATGATCGTCGCCAAGAATGCGCGGTGGATCAGCCTGACGGGCTCGGGCCGCATCGAGGCCGGTTGCGACAGCTTCATCGTGGGAGACGACAAAACGGTGGGGACCTTCATCCCAGCCGAATTTCGGCCACGCGTTGTCGTCTTCGAGGCATGTGACGGCGTTGAGATCAGTTCCATCCATATCTCCCGCTCGCCGATGTGGACGCTGCATTTCATCGACTGCACGGATGTTGCGGTCAGGGGCGTGACGATCGAGAACGACCGTCGTCTCCCCAATACGGATGGCATCGTCCTCGATGCGTGCCGCGGCGCCGTCATCGAAGATTGCCTGATATCGACCGCCGACGACGGCATATGCCTGAAGACGAGTATTGGTCCGGCAGGTGCCGCCATAGGGCAGTGCCAAAACATCCTCGTCCGCCGCTGCTCGGTCCAAAGCCTGAGCTGCGCGCTCAAGATCGGCACGGAAACGCATGGCGACGTGACCAATGTCGTGTTCGAGGATTGCAACGTCTCGGCCTCCAACCGTGCGTTGGGCGTCTTCTCGCGCGACGGCGGACGAATATCGAACGTCAGGTTTTCGAGAATTGCAGTAGAGTGCCGGGAGACGCTCGACGGCTTCTGGGGCTCTGGAGAGGCGCTTACGATCAATGCCGTCGACCGTGTGGCGGAGCCGACTGCCGGTGCCATCGAGAATCTGATCGTCGAGGACATAACCGGCGAAATGGAGGGAGCGATCACGTTGATTTCGACGTCTTCCGCCGGCATTCGAAATATCCGGTTGGCGCGCATCAAGCTGGATCAGCAGGCGGGGCAGCTGGGCACCGGGCAATCCTACGACCTGCGCCCGACGAATGCGGATTTGGCGCCGAAGGCCGATGGAGGCGGCCGCGCCAATGCCTGGACCCGCGGTTCGGACGGACAGGTGATCGGACTGCAGCGCTATCCAGGAGGAATGCCAGCCGCATACCTGGCCGGGATTACCGGGATCTTTATGGAAGAGGTGCTGATCAAGAGGCCGGCGCCGTTGCCGCAGGGCTGGAACAAGATAGACGTCGCCTTCGAAACGGCGACACCTGATGGGAGCAGGGCATGGCAGAACTGAAGCTTTCTACTATCAACAAATCGTATGGCGCCGTCAAAGTCCTCCATGATGTCGACCTTGATATCACGGATGGCGAGTTCGTCGTTTTCGTAGGTCCCTCGGGATGCGGGAAGTCGACGTTGCTGCGCATCATTGCGGGACTCGAAGACATAACATCCGGTGCAATCTCGATCGGCGGGCGGGATGTAAGCCAGCTCTCGCCGGCCGAGCGCAAAATCGCAATGGTCTTCCAGTCCTACGCGCTTTATCCGCATATGAGCGTTCGCAAGAACCTCGCTTTCGGCTTGGAGAACCTCAAGTTCAAGCGTAGCGAGATCGAAGCGCGCATTGCCGAAGCGGCCAGAATGCTGGCAATCGAGCCCTATCTGGACCGGCGTCCGAAGCAACTTTCAGGCGGGCAGCGCCAGCGGGTCGCAATCGGCCGGGCGATCGTGCGCGAACCGGATATCTTTCTCTTCGACGAGCCGCTTTCGAACCTCGATGCCGCACTGCGCGTTCAGACGCGAGCCGAAATCACCAAGCTCCATCGCGAGATCAAGACCACGATGGTTTACGTCACGCACGACCAGGTCGAGGCGATGACGATGGCCGACAAGATTGTCGTCTTGCGCAGCGGGCAGGTGGAGCAGGTCGGCGCCCCGCTGGAACTGTTCGATCGGCCGCGAAATCTCTTCGTGGCCGGCTTTCTCGGCTCTCCGCGCATGAACATCATGAAAGGCAAGGTGGCCAGTGTCGGCGAAGACGGCGTCTCCATCGACGTCGGCAACGGCGGCAAGCTCGCCAGTGACGTGGACCCTGCTGGCTTCAACGTCGGGCAGGCCGTGCTGGCCGGTGTCAGGCCCGCGCACTTCGCACGCTCCAGCCAGGCTGGCCTGCCATTCATCGTCCAGTATCACGAGGGTCTTGGAACCGAAACCTACGTCTATGGCCACTTGGAGGGTGAGGACGCGCAGATCATCATTCATGAGGCAGGCCATTTCGCGCCATCCCCAGGTGATCGCATCCTGATCAACTCCACTCCTGAGCGCGTTCATCTGTTCGATCCCGAAAGCGGTCTGGCTTTTGGCCGGCGGCAGGGAAAAGGGGGGCTCTGACATGGCGACGCTCAAGGGAGGCGCATTGCTTTACCAGGCGGGCGAAACAATCATGAGGGTGGTCGAGGCCCCCGTGAATGCAATGGAGCGAGTGCTTGGCCGCAAACGCATGCCATGGCTGTTTCTGACGCCGAACCTGGTTCTGTTCGGCATATTCACATTCCTTCCCATCGCGATTGCAGTCGGCTACGCCTTTACCGGCGGGACGAATCTTTTCGTATCGGACCGGCCGTTCGTCGGATTCGACAATTTCCGCACCCTGCTTGCCTGCGACGATTATCTGAGGCCCGGAACGTGCCGGGAATCGTTGTTCTGGACGGCTGTGTGGAATACCCTTTGGTTCGTGGCATTCAACGTCGTTGCCACATTGCTCGTGGCACTCATCACCGCACTGATACTCAATCGAGCGATTGCCGCGCGAGGCTTCTTCAGGGCAATCTTTTTCTATCCGGTATTGCTGTCTCCGGTCGTCATCGGCCTGATCTGGAAATGGTTCCTCGATCGAAACGGCCTGCTAAACGCCTTCCTGCAGATGCTCGGCGTGCCGCCGGAAATCTTTCTTCTGGATGTCGGCTGGTCGCGCTTCTTCGTCGTGGTTGTCTCCGTCTGGTTTCACATGGGCTTTTATACGCTCATCCTCCTGGCCGGCCTTCAGGCTATCCCGAAGGAGCTTTATGAAGCAGCCTCAATCGACGCGGCCTCGCCTCGGCGCACGCTTTTCAGGATCACGCTGCCGCTCCTCGGGCCGAACCTGCTGGTCGTTCTGATCCTTCTGATGATCAGGTCCGTCCAGATTTTCGACGAAGCCTGGGTTCTGACGAACGGCGGCGGCCCGGGCACAGCCAACAGCTTTATCGTCCAATACATCTACCAGATGGCCTTCGGCAGCGATCTTCGCCTCTTCGGCCTTGCATCCGCAGCATCCGTTCTGATGGGTGCCGTGCTCCTGGTGCTGACCCTCATACAGCTGCGCCTTGGCCGGCGGATGGAGTCATAAAATGAACAGCCTAATGAATCCGATCCGATTTCTGACGCGCACGCGACGGACCGAACGCGTCGATGTAACCGACATATTGTCATGGGTCTGGTTGTTTGCCGGCACCCTTGCGGTGCTCGTTCCTGTTGTCTGGGCGGGCCTTTCCTCGCTAAAGCCGGCCGCCGAAATCACCCGGTTTCCGCCGACGCTGCTACCCCGCGCTGCCGTCGAGCAGACGGTGTCCGGTTTCGACAAGCCGCTCAGCCTCTGGCAAGTCACCATTGACGGCGAGAAGCGCGAAATGGCCATGGTTCGCCGTATCGGCCTCAAAGCCCAGATGGTTGACCCTGCAAATCCGGGAAAGCCCGTGGGCGTCGACGTGAAGAGCATAACGCCCGTGCAGCGGTTGACCGTGGCCACGCAAAATTACGCCGATCCGTTGACGCGTTTCAACTTCCTGACCTTCCTCAAGAACTCGGTGTTTGTCACGTTCGTCGCAACGGTTCTGACGCTGCTGGTAAATGCCCTGGCAGCTTTTGCGCTGTCGAAATACCGGTTTCGCGGCGACACGACGGTTTTCGTGATCATCATTTCAACCCTGATGATCCCGCTCGCCGTCGTCATGGTCCCGGCATATCTTGTCATCGTAGGAGTTGGCCTTGCCGATAACCTCTGGGGGGTCATCCTGCCGACGATCGCCTCCCCGACAGCCGTGTTCCTGTTGCGGCAATATATGCTGACGATACCGGATGAGCTCATCGAGGCTGCACGCGTTGATGCTGCAAGCGAATTTTGCATCTTCTGGCGCATCATCCTGCCGCTGACGGCGCCTGCTTTGGCGGTGCTGGCGATCTTCTCCGTCCTTTGGCGCTGGAATGATTTCCTCTGGCCGCTTATCGTCCTCAACAGCCGCGAGAACTTCACACTGCAGGTCGGCCTGAATGCATTCCAGGGAGAGTTCTCGGTGCAGTGGCACTACATCCTGGCGATGACGTTTCTCAGCCTGCTGCCTGTCACGATCGTGTTCGTGTTTCTGCAGAGATACATCACCACAGGCATCGCCGGAACAGGGATGAAGTGATCTGGGTCAGCGCGGCGGCGCAACGCTGCCGCGCAAAACGAGATGGCATCCGAGTTCCAGGCGATGTGCCGGCCGCTGCGGATCGTTGGCAATCAGCCGCTGTTCGATGAGGGACAAGGCAGCAGCGCCGAGTCTGTCGGCCGGAACGCTGACCGTCGACAGCGGCGGACGGCTGAACTCGCCGCGCACGATGTCATCGAATCCCAGCACCGAAATCGCCTCCGGCACGCGAATGTCGCGATCGGCCAACGCCTTCAGGCACCCGAGCGCCAAGTTGTCGGCGGCGCAGAATATGGCGGTCGCCCCTCGCATTAAAGGATCCCGATCAAGCAGTGCATTGATGGCAGCCTCGCCATGCCTGGGCTCATATCCTTCAGCTTCCACGATCATGTCGTCCAGAACAGGAAGCTGCGCGGCAAGAAACGCATCGGAAAAGCCGTCATATCGGCGCTGGATCGTCGTTCGGCCCTTCCAGGTGAGGTGCAGGATGCGGCGATGTCCGAGCGCGAGCAAATGTTCGATGCCCAAGCGCGCACCGAAGCGATTTTCGGGCGTGACCGTATCGACTAGCATGGCCGGATCCTCACCGTTTATAACGACGACAGGCATGCCGGCAGAGGCAACGCTTCGGATGAGTTCCGCGTGATCGTCGTTCAAGATCACAATACCGTCGGCACGCTCCGAAAGCGCAATCTGTCTTACCTGCGCTCCATCAATTCTCCGGCCGGTGCTGACGAAGGGCACTATCCTGATCCCGCGCCGCTCGCACTCTCTTCGAAGACCGTTGAGGATCGTCCAGCTCACCAGGTTGAGGTCACTTTGCGGAGCGGCATCGTCAGGAATCGCCAGAAGCAAAACGCGCAACGCCGCAATCGTCGCCTTTTCCCTCCTGCGCTCAAGATAGCCTAGCCGCTTCGCCGAGTTCAGAACCCTCTCGCGCACTTCGATCGTCAGAGGCGCGGTTCCGTTCAGGGCGTGCGAGGCTGTGCTCAGGGACACATCCGCATCGCGCGCGACATCTTTGAGATTGACTTTGCGTTCCACTTTTCCGTCACGAATTCCAGTCGCGCCTTCGAATGCATATAAGCTAACTCGATGTTTTCACATAAAAACTTTAAAAATGCTACGTGTGTCATGCCAGTTTTCATCGCTCTCTTCGACAATGAAGGCGGCAAGGTGGCCGGCAGGCCCCATTCGGTTGGCGTTTTTCACTGGCGACATGCCGCCTGAAGCGTGTGGATTTCCGATAGCGTCTTCTCAGCCATGACAATCAGCGGCATTCACACGACGCCGATCCTTGACCACATGCAGAACGCACACTTCAAGCCGAAGCGAAAAGCTCCGATTCGTAGTAGCTGGCCGGTGGCAGCGGGTCCTTCACCGTGCCGAACTCCTTGAACATGTTGTTAAAATCGGTCAGTCACTTGTCGACGGTGCCGTCTTCATCGGCCCCGTCTCACGAGGCGGCTGCAGCCAATCGAATCTCCAGGCGTCGTCTTCGAGAAGGCAGTCATCCTCATGACTCCGCCTTCCCCTCCTCCCTTTGCTCCCGTTTCGCCTGCAGTCTGTCGAACTTGCCGAAGTCGGTCATAATGCTGACCAGGACGCTGCCGGTCCAGCCGAAGGTGAACAGCCCCGACATCCCAATGATTGGCCCGAGCAGCCGCCAGCGATCGGGCAAACTGACATTGCCCTCCCCGAGCGTCGTGTAGCTTTCCAGCACATAGTAGTAGCTGTCGCGCATCGAGGGGATGATTGCCCTAGCATAGAGAGGCACCGCCCAGATCAGCGTCTCTGTGAAATGCAGAATCGCCAGCGCAGCGATCGTCACGGCCAGCATCAGGTTCAGACGCCAGTGCGGCGTGGCATTCGTGACGCTTGCCCATGACTTGCTGAACCGAAGGCTGATGCTCCGGATACCAACGCCGTGCACGAAGATTACCATAACCAGAAACACAGTGCCGACGAGTATTTCCAGAACTGGATCAGGATTCGATGGATGGTCCAATTGCTACGTCCTCGGTCTTGCAACCACCGCTGGAAGGCCTGTAACAAGCCTTCCAGCGGGCCGAAACCAGCACGGGCATGTTGCTATACCCTAGTGCTAGTAGCAGGGTGGATACGGGTAATATCCGCAAGCCGGAGGCGGATAATAGCGACGATCCTCGGCGACTGCGGCACCGATTGCCGCCCCCGCAACGACGCCCGCTCCGTAATATGCGCCAGGATGGGCATACCATCCGCCACGCCAGACGGGGGCGCGAAAGCCAGCGCCCCCGACGGCGACGCCCCCGTAAGGACCACGTGCCGCAAACCAGTCGATGAACAGTGATGCGGGGCCGTCGGCTCCGGCGAGATCACCTTCGAGCACAGCCACGTCGAAGGTGAGATTTGTTCCCTCGAGCTTCGGCGTCTTCAAGACGACTACGGCATCAGCGACGGAATCTCCCTTGCCGCTCAGGACCGATATCGTCGCATTCGGAGGATCCTTGGCGAAGCTGTCTGCCCCCTCGCCCCACTGCTTGATGAACTCGGAGGTCAGCACATGACCTGCAGAGCGCACCGGGCGGTCGGCAAACACGATAGACACCGCCGAGATGCCGCTCATCGTCAGCTTTCCGTTCTCAAGCTTTGCGCCTCCGGAATTGAGGACGGCCAGCGACGGCACCATTTTTGACTTGGTTGCGCCGATGGACTTCTGAGCAGGTGCCGAGATGGCGTCCTGCGCGAGAACCGGCGTTGAAGATAGAAGGCCTGCTGCGATTGCTATCATGCACATATCGGAGATTCTAAGCATCTGCTTTCTCCCGTTTTTCCACTGAGTGGCGTTATTTCAACAGTCCCAGATTGATCAGTTGAACACGTCGGTTGTCTGCCGACTCCGGATGACCTGGATCGATCGGCCATTCCTCGCCGGCTCCGACCGAGAACAGGCGATCAGGCGAAACCGCAAAGGTGGTCGACAGCGCTTCGTTGATCGCGTCGGCGCGTTTCTGGCTGAGTTCGAGATTGTGCTTGGCCGTTCCCGTCGCGCTCGAGTGCCCGACAATCAGGAACTTGTACCGGAACAGGTTCGGATGGTGCAGCGCGTCCGCGATGAGCCCGACGGTGCGGTAGGATTTCGGCGCGATGGCAGTCGAGTTGTTCTCGAAATCGATCTCGACGATCAACTGCGAGAGCTCTGACAACTTGCTCCAGTTGGGCAGCGCCGCGACACCCTTTCCGACATTGGCGTTGGCTTCCTCCACGAGCAGAGCGACATCGACGGCGGGTGCTGCCGCCTTGACCTGTCCGAGAGTGGTCATGATCTGAGTGTTGTCGAGCTGCTGGGCTGAAGCGATGCACGGAGCCAGTAGCAGGCCGAGTGCCAGTGAAATTCGAAGGCCATGAATGATCATCTTGTTCTCCCTCTTTCCGGTCGTGGTTCACCGCCATCCAGCGTCGGTGATTGCCTGGTTGCAAGCCTTGTTGTCCACGCGCGTTGTCTCGACGAGGCAGGAGAGGATGTTCCCGTCGCCCTTCACGCTGTTGCAGTATTGGGAGATGTCATGCTGGCAGACCTTGAACACCGACGCCTGCGCTTGCTGGCGCTGGGCGACCGATGTCATGACGCTTCCAAGCGTCGATGTGCAGGTCGGGGAGACCTTTGACGCGTTCTTCTCGAGGCAGGCCTGGATGCGACCGTTTCCGAGGTTCTCTCCGTTGCAGAACTTCTTGATGTCGGCGCCGCACTCTTTGGCAAGCGTTGTTACCGCATCGGCGTAGCTGATCGTGTCGGCCCGACCGACAGCGGTTAGGGCGAGGAAGGCTGCGAGCGCCGTCCCTGCGAAGATGCCAACTCTGTCTATCATTGCTGTTCCTATCCTGGAGCGATTGATATGAAGCGGTCATTTCCCGTCGATATGCGTGGCGTGTATCGAGTAGAGATGGAAGTAAGTTACAGTTACGAACACCCGCAACACTGGTGGTATCGTCATCGTCGTGGCCGTATGAACGGCACGACCGCGGCTCTGTCGAGGGCCTGCTCGATTTCAATCCGGAGGCTGTCTACGAGTTCCTGATACTCGGCAATGCGCTCGTCATGTTCTGGAGCGGATGACCGCTCCCATTGCAGTTTCTCATCGTTTGCACTGGCGAAGTCGTCACAGAGGTCGCGAAACCCCTCGCTGCGCAAAGCGAGCTCCTCGATAACATTGGCGCGTCGCGTGAAGCACCTCTTTACGAATCCAACGCCGTTCCCCATCCGGTTTCATCCATTCGCATGTATCGCCTGACAGCAGGCGAGCCCAGGACATGATGATACAAATCTCTCCTTTCGGAGCGTATGCCCCTTACAGTAACCAACGGTCCCGTGGCCGACACACCCGCTTCGAACGACGCCACGCGCTCAACGAACCAGAACGCCGCCATCGCGTAGGTCGCCCTCATGAAGGATGACGACCAAACCAGGCCGGATATCTCACCAGCCTCACAAGTGCGATCAGGCCGATCACCGTGGTCATGAACATCAACTGGCCGATCTCGACGCCGACATTGAAGAACAGCAGGGCGAGTGGAATGTCTCCGGCAGGAAGTGCCAGCTCCGAAAGCACACCCGCGAAGCCCAGTCCATGCAGCAGTCCGAACGCGAAGGCGACCATCCAAGGGCACGGGCAGTGATGCCGGGCTGACCGATCGAGATGATCTCGCAGGCGAGCAGCAGAATGCTGAAGGCGATTGCGACTTCGATGGGCGTCCGGGCATCATTGAGCTACCAGAGCCGGAACTGCGCTTGACTTGGTCACCGCCGGCGGATTCCATTTGCCGGTCAGCGCGTCCGACGCGGGAGCGTAGAGCCGCATCGTCAGATTGTACGACCCTGTGGGAGCCGGCAGCCAGTTCCATTCCTTGTCCTTGCCGGGGCTTTCGGTCTGGAAATAAAGATCGAGAGAGCCGTCGGCATTGTACTGGAACGGCATCCAACTGCTGACCGCGAACCGGTTGATCGAATTGGCGACCTGGAATCCCTTGTTGTCGTAGAGCGTTATCGACCAGAAGGCCTTCGCCGGCGGAATCTCGCTCTTGTCAAAATGGATAGTATAGTTGTTCTTGCCGTCGAGCGGCTGCCCGGTCTCGTCGGCGAGATTGAGCGGATAGATGGCATCCTCGGGCAAGTTGGCGCCAAGGCCCAGTTGCGAGACCATCGCGCGTTTCAGGTAATAGTTGCCATAGACACCCATCGTGTCGGTGTTCATCGACCAGCCATTTTCCACCCGGGCAACGGTCTTCACTTTCCACGCCATGAGTGCCTGGGCGTCCCGTGGAACGGTCGAGAGCGCCTTCTGGACGACTGGGTCGGCCTTGGAGAGATTGAAGCTCTTTCCCGGCTCGATGCCTATCCGCTTCATCCGGGCCAAGATCGGCTCGTCGGTGACGTGCGGCGGGATCCGCCTCAAAAGCTCAGCAGCGTAGGCGAAGTAACGGTCTGCCGGCATGGTATCGACCTGGACCTTCGGCGGCGTCTTCATGTCAATCGACGGGTCGATCTCCACCTCGATCGGCTTCGGTTCCTTGCCCCATTCCGAGAGCAAGGTGATCTTGTAGCCGTCCTGGATCTTGTGCACGGCGTCATAGTCCGGCGGTCCGTCCGTCTTCGTCCGCCCGATGACCCAGACATAGGGCGTCGGCGCATCGATCCTCTGGGTCCCTTCCGGCAGCTTGAACTCGTCGAACTCGTCGCGCAGATCGGGCCGCCAGCCAGGCGGTGCGACCAGGAAGTGGCCCGCCTCCGTTCCAGTTGTGCGCCAGCCTGGCGACGCAAACACATCCGTCCACATGTCTAGCATCGGCAGTAAGTAATAGCGTCCGCCGGTATCCGGAGCCGAGACCACCACCGGCTCCTTGGTCAGGTCGAGCCAGCCGCTCGAGTACAGGGTGTCGAAATTCGGACGGACCACCACCTTCAGGTCCGCCGGGGGAAACTCGAGGATGTTGTTAAATCGATTAGGCGGACCCCCGATCGCACCTTCTTTGGCTTCGGCGTTGGTCAGCTGCTTCCGGGTGATGTCCATCGACAGCAGAGGGTAGAAATACACATAGGCGTCCACGCCGATCACGTGGGCTTCTTCCTCCGTGATTGCGTCGGCTGAACTCGCCACGGTGACTGGAAAAGCCGTTATGGCCACCGTCATTGCGAGGAGGATTCCATTGAGCGTGCTGGCCTTCATCGGGGTATCCTTTCGTTCCTCGAAAAATTTCGCGCACTGATGTTCGTCATACAGCCGTCCGAAGTGGCGGGCCTCCGTGAGGCCATCAACATGGCCCACGGGCAGGGTTCCGTCACTGCAGCAGTTCGATCTCGCCCGGCTTCCAGCTCTTGTCGAACCATGACTCCAGCGGGCCGTAGAGGCGAAGAAGGACGTTCCAGCCCTTGCCGGGCACCGTCTGGACCCAGTTGGCCTCATGGCCTTCCGGCGCTGTCGGACCGAACCAGACATCGACCGAGGAGTCCGCGTTGATAACAATGTCTTTCTTATCGCTGCCGATGCTGGGGAATTGCTGGTCCGTCTGCAGCATCGAACGCGTCTGATTGTCATACACGACGAAAGACCAGAATTCCTTTGCCGGAATGTTTGGCGGCAGGTGCACCTTATAGGTTTTGCTGCCATCGAACGGCTTGCCGTCCTTGTCGGTCGTGGCACCGGCGTATTGCGAACCGATGCCTACGCGCTTTATCGCCATGGCCGGCGTGATACCCGTCGCATAGTAGTGGAACAGGACACGGGCATCGAGATAGCGAACGCCGGGCTGCAGAAGAAACTCGTAGCTGCCGCCGACGAAGCCGGTGAACCAGGCACTGCCCGGATAGTAATAGGCGTCCTTCATGCGTGCCTTGAAGGTGATGGTACGCGCCGTCGCGTTGCCGACGGCCACGGCTTCCGTGAGGATCTTCTTCATTCGCCCGTCGGGTGCGAAGGGTTTGCCCTTTTCGATGCCGATGGCAGCGAGCTGTCCCAGCACTTCCGGGTGATAGGCCTCGTTCGGCTCGTATTGGACGATGTCGTTCACTTCCTCGTAGAAATGAAAGTCATTGGCATGGATGGTGTTGTACTCCTTGCCCGAGGTATTGATGATCTTCATCGGCGGCGGGTTGCCGGCTTCCGAAAGAGAATAGACCTTGGCGAACTTCCTGGTGTTTTCGATCGCCGTTGCGGTGCTACCGTTTTCGAGGAAACCGCGCCAGAAGAACAGGTTTCCGTAGGTCGACGTCCGCAACACGAAATAACCTTCGGGAACCTCGCCCTCGTAGCCTGGGGGCAAGAGCAGGTATTTTCCACCCTTGCCCTTGTCTGGACCGGCATTGCCGACATCGCCGACATATTCGAACCAGTGGTTGTCGATCATTCCCAGGATGTTGGGTGGCGTCTCGATGACCAGCGGACCGGCCTTGGTGTCGAGCCACATGAGATTGTAGATGCTTTCCGTGTTGCCGGTCAGGAACAACGAACGCGAGTCCATGAGATTTTCGAAGATCAGGATGGTCTGATTGTTGTCCGCGCCCTGGCCGGCCAGTCCAACCCGCAGGGCTTCGACCGAAGCACCGGGCATGGCGTTAAGAAAAGCATCGACGCCGCGCATGAAATCGAGATTGTCGTAGATCTTCTCCGAAGTGGCGTCGTCCGGGAAACCATCGAAAAAGTTCAGTTTGCCAAGTCTGGTGTCTAAACTCTCTGGCGTGATGATCGAATCCGGTATCGGCGTCGTCATTTTCATCTTCGGCGCCGTCTCGGCCGAAGCCGTGCCCAGGCCTATCAGCACCACCGCGGCGGTGGCGCAAATCAGTCTCGTCGTGCGTATCACTGTTTTCTCCTCATCGGCATCCGACGCCACGCGTCAGCCTGGTCGAGATAATTCATGGTGTGGATTTAATATTGCGCCACATTGATACCGGGCGGCTGCCAAGTGCCTTCGCCGGCCGGCAGGATGGAAGGCGCATCTGTTTTCGGCCAGTACAAGCGCATCACGAGATAGATCGTGTCATTGGGCGCAGGCAGCCAGTTTGCCTCCTTGTCCGCGCCGGGGCTGTCTTTCTGGATATAGAGCGTGAGCGAACCGTCCTCGTTCTTCTTCATCCCCGGCAACATCGGCGAGTTGATGAGGTAGCGGTCGATCGGGTTCTTGATCAGGAGCTGGCTCTTGCCGTCGTACATTGTCACCGACCAGAAGGAGTTCACCGGCGGGAGTTGCCCGGCGGGAAAGGTGATGGCGTAGTTGTGCTTGCTGGCGTCGAGTGTTTCGCCTGCCGCATCCGTACGGGTAAAGGGATACATGGCTTCCACGGCATCGTTTCCGTAGAGACCCGCCTTGGCAGCGGCGGCACGCTTTAGCCAATCTCCCTTGTAAAAGGTGCGGTCGCCAAAGAACGAACCGATGCTCCAACCGTTGATCGTTTTGTTTCCGCTGGCCGCAAACTTTGCGACCTTTTCATCGCCATCCTTCATCCCAAGCCCGATTTCCAGCTTGTGAGCGATCGGAAGCTCCTTGAAATCAAACGATCTACCCGGACCCACACCGATACGTGCGAGCTTGGCACGAATGGCCTTGTCCTCTTCCGTGGGCGGCACGAACTCGAGGGCGGCATCGAGATAATCGAAGAAGTTTTCCTTGATGCCCTGCGTCGTGGCCGGCAGGAAATCGATCGTCGGGGCGGCTGGGGGTGCGGGTTGCTTGAGGAAGGCCGACAGCGGCCGCACGTCGTAGCCGGCCTGCACCTTCTCCACGTTCGGCATATCTTCGACGTTGATAAGCTGGGTCCGGAAGTTGGCGAACACGAACGGGGTGGTCGAGGAAAAGATCTGCTTGATGCCGGTGGGCTTTTCGCCCTTCCAGTCGGGTCCGACAACGAGATAGGAGCCCGCATCGTTGCCCGTAGCGCGGCTACCCATGTAGCCAAAGTTGTAGGTGTTGCCGTCAATCAATTGCACCGAACAATAGCGCTCCTTCTCCACCGCCGGCACGGAGATCACCATCGGCTCGGCACGCAGATCCAGCCACAGTATGGAGTATGGCGTGTCGCTGTTCGGCGTGACGACTGCTGTGTCTTCGTAGGTCGCCACGTGGTTGAGGTTGTCGATCTTGTTGAACGGCGCCTTGAACTGGCTGGACTTCGGGTCGACGGCGAACTCGTGCATGACCGCATAATTCATTACGAGCGGCAGGCCGTAGACGAAACCTTCCTCGGCGATGTTCTTGGCCTCGATGATGCCGGGGTAGCTCTGCGCCATCAGCAGGCTTGGCCTTGAAATCGCGGCGCCGGCGGCGATCGCCGCGGTGGAGCGAAGTAGATCTCGCTTCGTCAACATTTGCCGTACTCCTATTGTTCGATGAGTTATCGAATCCCGTTCGGCAGCACTTCCCGCCCTATCCAGCCAATAGACACGGGGTTTGCCTTCGACCGCGATCGTGGCCGGGCACTGTAAAAGCGCAAGTATGTAACGGTAACATACGAGTATCGCGCCGCGCGCTTCGGACATATGGTGCGGCTGATCGGGGCAATACTCCAGATAGAGCAACGGCCTGAATTCGCCGTGCAGGAACTGCGCCCGACGCAATCTTATCGTCGTGGACGACAATCCGTTTCTAGTGTAGGTTACATTCCATAGGGGTAATAAAATCCTTTTCTTGCATACGCGTCCCTCAAGAGCGGGTGAGGAGCAGGCCGTGCAGAACCAATTGCCAGCGGAGCACGATGTTGCGCCGTGCTTGTCGTGCGCTCCACCGAACCACGACGATATTCGAGCTCAGCTCGAGCGCATCTTTTCCAGTTGCGAATTTCCGAAGGTGGGCCGAAGCGCCGCCTTCCTCACCTATGTCACGGAGGAGGCGCTTGCGGGCCGCGCCGAGCGCATCAAGGGCTATTCGATTGCCATCGAAGTGTTCAAGCGGCGCGAAGGGTTCAAGCAGGACGATCCCGTAGTCCGTATAGAGGCTGGTCGGCTGCGGCGCACGTTAGAGCGCTACTACTTGGTCGCCGGACAAAATGATCCGATCAGAATCGACATCCCCAAAGGCGGCTACGCGCCATCTTTCGTCTGGAATAAAGAGGTCCCGGCGTCGTCTGATGAACGGCTTCCGACACTGCGTCAACGATTACAGAAATTGATGCCATTCGGTCTTGGAGCTGCCATCATGCTCGGCGTGGTCATGGTGGCGCTGGCCGTTTCTGCCTACTTGCTACCCACAAGGTTGGGCTCTACATCGCAGGGATCCATCAAGGAAGGTCCGACGCTCGTCGTCGCCCCGTTCGCCAATCTCGGAGACGGGCCGCAGGCAGGCCTTTACACCGCGGGCCTGACCGAGGAGCTTCTGACCGCCCTTCCTCGCTTCAAGGAAATCAGGGTTTTCGGTCGCGAGACATCGAAGTCCTTGCCGTCCGGCGTCGAGGCGTCCCAGGTGCGTGGCGAGCTGGGCGCTCGCTTCCTCCTTGCGGGCGGCGTTCGTGTTTCGGGTGACCGCATTCGCGTGACGGCGCGCCTGCTTGATACCGACAATGACGAAATCCTGTGGTCGCAGACCTACGACGACGACATTAAGAGTGGTGATCTGTTCAGCATTCAGTCTGACGTCGCTAACAAGGTGGCGACCGCAGTGGCCCAGCCCTACGGCATCATGGCTCAGGCGGACGTCTCCAATCAGGCCCCTGACGATCTCGGCGTCTATGGCTGCACGCTGAGCTTCTATGGATACCGTGCGGAATTGAGCGCCACGCGGCACTTAGACGTGCGGGAGTGCCTCGAAAGAGCCGTCGCCCGTTATCCATCCTTTGCAACCGCATGGGCAATGCTCTCCATAATTTATCTCGACGAGGACCGGTTCCGGTTTAATCGGAACACTAGCGGGTCGCCTCCGATTAATCGCAGCTTGCAGGCGGCCCGTCGCGCCGTGCAACTGGATCCGGACAACACGCGCGCTCATCAGGCGCTGATGACGGCGTTATTCTTCCATCAGGAGGTTTCCGAAGCCCTCCGCGTTGGCGAACAGGCGTTGGCGACCAACCCAAACGATACCGAACTACTCGGGGAGTTTGGTACGCGTGTCGCGATGAGTGGAGAATGGCAACGTGGTGCTGAACTGCTCGACCGCGCTCTTGCCCTCAACCCAGGCGGCGCCGGCTACTACCATGGCACCCGAGCGCTCGCCGCCTACATGCTGCATGACAACAAGACCGCCGTCATCGAGATCAAGCAGGCGGATCTCCAGAAGTTTCCGCTCTTCCATGCCGTCGCCGCGGTGATCTACGTGAATGCGGGGATGATGGACGACGCCCGCCGCGAGGCTTTCAGTTTCAACGAGATGCGGCCGGATTTCATTCCCAACGTGGTGGCCGAACTCAAGGCGAGAAACTTCCGACCCGCCGACAGGGCAAGACTGATCGCGGACATCAGAAAGGCTGGCCTTCCCGCGTCCGACGAGGTGCAGGCGTCGATGCTGTGGCGGCCTCAAGGATCGGCTGTACTTGTGCCACGGTAGCGCCGTGGGACGGCAGTGCACCGAGCCGTTTCGGTACAGATGCTACTAGATGTTACGGGCGTTTGCCGTCGCCCGACTGTAGAGTTCGACGGATTGCAACGATCCATACAGAAGGGCATGCGTCGATGGCCAGACAATCACGAAAATTTCGGCATCGTTTCTCGGCTGCGCTCGCGGCGGGGTCCCTCGCCCTGATCGTTTCCGGGTCCTTGTCGGTAACCCGTGCCGACGAAGCCGACGCCAAGAAGCTGGTGAAGGCGATGTCGGACTATCTCGCCTCGCAGAAAGCGATCTCATTTGACTACGACACCAATCTTGAGGTCGTAACCCCCGACCATCAGAAGATCCTGCTTGCAAGCTCCGGTAAGATGGAGATGGGCCGGCCCGACAAGCTCCGCGTCACCCGGCATGGCGGGTTTGCCAATGTCGAGCTGACATTCGATGGCAAGACGGCGACCCTATTCGGCAAGGACGCCAATCTCTATGGGCAAGCCGAGGTGCCCGGCACGATCGATCACCTTGTGGACGAAATGCGGGACAAGCTGCATCGGCCTGTTCCCGGTGCCGACCTCCTGTTGCCCGACGTCTACGGCACGTTGATGGACGGCGTGACGGACGTGAAGGATCTCGGCAGCGGCGTTATCGGAGGTACCGAGTGCGACCACCTCGCCTTCCGCGCCGAGGAGGTCGACTGGCAGATATGGATCGCGCAAGGCGAACATCCCTACCCCTGCAGGTATGTGATCACGGCGACGCAGGTCGATCAGGGGCCGCAATACAGCATCCAGATCAGCGACTGGAAGACAGGCACCGACGTCCTGGCCGCAGACTACACGTTCAAAAACACCACGGACGCCAAGAAGGTCGATCTGTCGAAGCTCAAGGATACGGACGAGCTTCCCGATCACCTCGCAAAAGGAGCGAAACAATGACCTTGTTCAGACGAGTGCGAGTTCTCCTGATTGCCGCGGCCGTCGGAATTTCCGCGCTTGAGGTCGCCGAGAAATTTTCAATTCCTGTGTCAGGCGGCATCGCAACCCCGGCCGAAGCCCGGATCGGCCGGCCGTTAACTCCGGTCAGCGTCGCCGGAGTGGCACGGCGCACCGTCCGGCGCTGCGCGGTGGGCGTCTACTACTGTTAGGACGAGGCAGTCGAGGGTCTGTCAGTGAGCATTTGTTGAATGAGGGCGATCGGTGAGCAGTCATTGTTGCGTTGGGTGGGCGTCGGCCAAGAAAGGCTGGCTTCGTTGGCTTGTTGTGAGTGCCGTGCTTGCGGCACTTCCCGGATGTGGCGGCCATCCGAAGGATGTGCTGACCCCCGTGGCCGACACGTCTCCAGGCTCGCCGAAAGTCGACATGCTGATCGCGACGACCCGCACCCGGTCGACCGTGCCGGGAGAGATGTTCAACGGAGAACGTGCGCTGGCCCCCGCCTTCGCCGACATGACGATATCCATTCCTCCGAGCAAGGTCCGCAAGGAAGGCCAGGTCGCCTGGCCGAAGCGGCTGCCGTCCAATCCTGCAACGGACTTCGCCACCGTGAAGGCCGACGACCTCGACGTCGACGAAGCGAAGAGATGGCTGAGCGCTACTGTCAAGAAGACCCCCGACGGCAGCGTCCTCGTCTTCATTCACGGTTTCAACAACCGATTCGAGGATGCGGTTTACCGCTTCGCGCAGATCGTCCATGACTCCGGCGTCCGTAGTGCGCCCGTGCTCGTGACATGGCCGTCGCGCGGCAGCCTGCTGGCCTATGGCTACGATCGTGAGAGCACCAACTATACCCGCAATGCCCTGGAGACGCTCTTCCAGTATCTGGCAAAGGATCCCGAGGTGAAGGAAGTCTCGATCCTGGCGCATTCGATGGGTAACTGGCTTGCGTTGGAATCGCTGCGCCAAATGGCCATCCGCAATGGCCGCCTGCCGAAGAAGTTCAAGAATGTCATGCTCGCCGCCCCCGACGTGGACGTCGATGTGTTCAGCCAGCAGATCGCCGATATGGGCAAGCAGCATCCGCAGTTCACGCTGTTCGTGTCCCGTGACGACAAGGCGCTGGCGTTTTCGCGCCGCGTCTGGGGGGACGTTTCTCGGCTCGGCGCCATCGATCCGGAGCAGGCTCCGTACAAGAAGGAGCTGGAAGACAATAAGATCATGGTGATCGATCTCACCAGGATCAAATCCGGCGACAGCATGAACCACGGCAAATTTGCTGAATCCCCCCAGATCGTCCAGCTCATAGGCCAGCGCATTTCGGAGGGGCAGACGCTGACCGACAGTCACGTCGGACTTGGCGACCAGATTTTGGTGGCGACCAGCGGGGCGGCGACCGCGGCGGGCAACGTCGCGGGTCTGGTTCTAGCCGCGCCCGTTGCCGTGATCGATCAGGACACACGTGACAACTATGCGAGCCACGTCAGCAGTGTGGCAGGCACGAATGGCGCGCGGCCGGGCGCAGCAACGGTCAAGCACTGCGAGGACGGACGACCGACGCCGAACTGCAAACGCTAGTATTCGAGATTCCAGCCTCGGTGGTCAGTGATATACTTTGATTCGCCAATACCAACGTGACTGCAATACAAGGGGACTTTCATGAGGGTAATTCTGGTACACGCTGCGGTTCTTTGTGCGAGCCTTGCAGTAGCTTCGTCTGGACGGACCGCGGACATCGCGCCGGGCATTCCGGAAGCCAAGGTGGTCGAAAGCGAAAGCGGCTGGTCATACACCGCAGCCCCCTACTTCTGGGCCGCGGGGTTGTCGGGAGACGTGGCGCAATTCGGTCTGCCCGAAGTCCATATCGACTCCAGCTTCAGCGACCTATTGGAAAACCTCGACTTCGCCTTCATGGCGGCAGGCGAAGCCCGGTACGACCGTTTCAGTATCTTCGGCGACATCATTTACACCAAGCTCGGAGCGGACGCGAACACGAGAAACGGCATTCTCGCAGACAGCGTCGATGTGACCTCGAAGACCTTCGCTGGACTGCTCGGGGCCGGATATTCGGTGCTGGAGAGCCAGTCGGGTCATCTCGACATCGTCGGGGGCGTCCGCGTCTGGTCGGTCGATACGACCGTCGGATTCAACGGCGGCATCCTGGGTGGCCGCGAAGCGGACGATGGCGCGACCTGGGTCGACGCCCTCGCTGGTGTCAAGGGGAACTACTTCTTCACGCCTGAAATCTACGTCACCGGCTGGGGTCTTGTCGGCGGCGGCGGCGCGGATGTCGACTGGGATGTCTCCCTGGCGCTCGGCTACAAGTTCACCGACACGATCTCTGCAGTCGCCGGCTACCGAGCGTTAGGCGTGAACTATAACAACGATGGTTTTGTATTCGACGTCGTCCAGCAGGGTCCGATCATCGGCGTCGCGTTTCACTTCTAGGCGGCGGCTCATGAAAATTCGATGTTCAATGGGGATGGCATCAAATGAATAGCATAGCTGGTCGGACGGTGATGACCCTGACGGCACTTGGGCTCGGTACAGGGCTGGCATACGCCCAGTCGAATGAAGACCTGGCGAAGAAGCTCTCAAATCCGATCGCCTCGCTCATCAGCGTGCCGTTCCAGTTCAACTACGACCACGGCTATGGTCCGAACGACGGCGACAAGGCGACTCTCAACATCCAGCCTGTCATTCCCTTCGAGTTAAACGAGGACTGGAACATCATCTCGCGCACCATCCTGCCAGTCACATGGCAGAACGACATCGCCGGGCCATCGGGAACGCAGTTCGGTCTCGGCGACACAACGCAAAGCTTCTTCTTCTCGCCTTCGAAGCCGACCGAGAGCGGCATCGTCTGGGGCGTCGGTCCCGTGTTCCTGCTTCCGACGGCGACGGACGAATTACTCGGAAGCGGCAAATGGGGTGCGGGTCCGACAGCGGTCGTCCTCAAGCAGGACGGCCCGTGGACGTTCGGGATGCTCGGTAACCACATCTGGTCGTTCGCTGGTCAAAGCGACCGGGAGGATGTGAGTTCGACGTTCCTCCAGCCGTTCATTTCCTACACGACCAAGGACGCCTGGACGTTCTCGCTGAACACAGAGTCCACCTATAACTGGGAAACGAACGACTGGTCGGTCCCGATCAACGTCACGGTCGCCAAGCTGATTACCATCGACAAGCAGCCGATCAGCCTAACGGCCGGCGTCCGGTATTGGGCCGACGCGCCGGAGAATGGCCCGAATGGGCTTGGGTTCCGCGTCGCGCTGACATTCCTCTTCCCCAAGTGATTGTCTATCATCGTGAAGGGGCGTCGTGACATTCGAAACATATCCGCAATCCTTCCTTCTTGCTCGGGACGGCCGCACGAAAATGCGGCGCTGAACGCCTGTAACATACGCTCCGGTAAAGACCGTCAACGGTCGGAACATCGAGCTGTCCGGCGCTGTCGTCTACCAGCGATCGGCGAGCGCGGGCAGCAGTCTTCGAAACTGTCATGAGAAACAGGGATAGTCGTGCGGCAGCAGCAGCACCGGCGCGTCGGCAGAGCCCGTCCTGGTGATAGAATACGCTGTTTCCGTCTACCTCGATCTGGCGGTGTCTCATCCACACCTCTGCTTCCGCCGCCAACTATGGCAACAATACTCTCAGAACCATGTACCGGCCTTAGCAGGCCCTCACGGCAAACTCGCTTGGAGGTTTCCTCCACCGTGGCCAAGTAGCCCGGGCAATTGCCGCCGAACAGCGACTTGCCCGGCGCATCCGCTGTTGGCGGGATGCGGAAGGTTTGCGCCTTGGCACGGACATGCCTATGCGTCTTGTGCATAGGTGGAGTGAAGGATTGTCACTTTTTTAAACCGATTGAAACGCCTATATTCCAACCATCGAAACGACGCCGGAGCCAAGCAAGGTTGCTGACGTCAGACAGCCCTCAGGAAAGGGGATTATCATGAACGTCGCACGCTCTTTCAACAACTGGCGCAAGTTCCGTCAGACCGTTGCCGAACTTGGCCGCATGTCCAGCCGTGAACTGCAGGACCTCGGTATCGACCGCGCCGACATCCGCAGCATTGCCCGGGGATCGCTCGCTAAATAGCGCTGGAACCCAACTCGCTTGCGACTGCTCGACGCCCGCTCATCATGCGGGCGTTTTTGCGTCAGCTGTCTCGGTTGCGCACTCTGTTGTATTGTGCCTTGTCGCGCGCCTTGTGGTTTGTGTTTTCTGCATAGCTGCAGTGCAACATAACGCCTATCCAATACCACGCGATCGTCTATGGTCGTTCTCGACGAAGCGATGCACCTCCTCCCGCAAAGCTTCGTGTCTCAGACGGCCCACTCCTCCTCCCAGGGGCGTCTGTAGAAACAGCGGCACTCCTCCCCCGTCGCTGTTCGGTTCTTTTCGAAAAGCCTGCCGCATCTCCTCCCGCGGCAGGCTTTTTTCGTTTCCGGGCTGCCTGCTTAAAACCGGTCGGCCTCCTCCTCGCCGGGCTGCCGAGCGCGAGGTCGCACGTATCGGCACGGAGATAAGGGTGAGCAAGGCGCTACCGCTCCGGGCCGCCACAGACGGCGAAACCGCCAGCGCCAAATTCACCGGGGCGGTCCAGCTATCGAGTGGCAAATTCGTCATCGTCGAGCGGAGCCACGAGTTTACCCTTGTGCCTTGGCGGCCGGTTATCGACCGCCAGCTCGGCCGCGAGGTTATGGGTGCCGTCCAGGGCGGCTCGGTATCGTGGCAGCTTAGGGGAGGGCGTGCACTATCGCCTAGGATCGTAGAGCGAACGACCTTCCTCAGTCAACGCCTCTACATGACTGGGCATTGCATTCCACCCTTGAACGGTCGGTTGTCCGCAAGCTCCTCGACGCTCGCTCGCAACGGAGAACGAGCGCGCCCGACCGCTGCAGTGAAGACATCTCAGCCATCTATCTGAAAGTGAGATATTACCCAACTTGAGGCATTTCCGATGCGGATAAAGATTGCTGGCTAGTGCGATACAGCTTGGAGGGCCAGCACCATGCGCGAAGCGTCTGCAGATCCTGCGTGTCTATCAGCACGAAAGCTGGAATGCCTGACGCTGGCTTCCAAATGGGGAGTTGCCAAAGCAGATTGCTGTCAAACTTGGCATTTCTGAACATGCCATCCGGCTCTACATCAACAGGGCAACAAGCCGCAAGCAATTTGCGCCCTAGAGATTCTGGGGCGCAATATTGTTGCACAGGAAAATTTCCATCTATGATGGATGGCTATGACCTTCCGGAGGGCGAAGCAATTTTTCGACGGTTAGTAGGGCTCATGGGATTGGCAGTAGTGGTCACCATGGTTGGGTGGTTCGTCATTACATCCGCCAATGACAAGCGGCTAGAGTACAATGCTTTTCTTGACAAGGCCCTGTACGAATATGGCGTGCTAATCAACTATATCTACACAAGCAAATTTAGTCGGGACGACCGGGCGTCGGAGTTTCGGGTCGCCATCGACGACGCGGTGCCCGAGGCTTTCGCGCGCCACATACGTGTCGTTTACGAGTTTCTTGCTAAGGTGAGCGGGCGTTCGGTTGGGTTTGACGTGGTTTCCGACAACGTCTTCGATCAGAGCGACCGCTATGTCTATGTGGGCAGAGAACCAGTTAGTGCCAATCCGCACTCCCAGCAAAACCCATTTGTAGAGAAACTGGGGCCATCTCTCGAAAGGCTCTTCCCCAACAAAAGCCACGACTTGTTCTGGAAGTACCAGAATGCGTCGTTGGGCCAATTTGACGGGACGCCGCTTTTTTTTAACTCTGAGTTTGCCTCAATCGACTACGATGCAGTAATCAATGGCAACAGGAAATACCGGCCAGAAAACACGGATATAGAGAAAACCGCTGTGTATATAAATATACCTCAAATGGAAGGAGCCTCACCTGCAGAAATGGAGAAATTCATAAAATACGTGACGACGCAGGAGATATATCAAGAATACAATCTTGCGGCGGATATGTTTGATCACCGTTTCCGATTGCAAACGATACTCTATGATTATGATGACGAGCTTGGCGACCTCGTTGGCGTATGCGGCAAAGAAACAAAAACGTTTCTCTTGGTCTGTGCCCGTATGACGTTATGTTGACGTATCATCTTTACCGAGGGGAACACGGAAATTCCCCGGAAGCACTCGACATGGTAGCATTTATCGATCTGTACGCCAAAGCGTATTGGTACTATCTGACATATCCTTCGGAATTGTTCGACAGTAAGTGTTGGTAGATTGTCCTGAGAGGGTGACCGAGCATGAGCACATAATGACCGGCGGTGGCATTCGCCAAAACCGCGCTCAGCTGTCAGGTAGCGTTGGTATCGTTCCAGAAGCACATCTGCCGGATCGTCGGGCGCGGCTCGACGGCAGCACCACGCGACGAGACTTCAAATAGGCCAATATGGGCCGCAACGCTTTGATCGAGCGGAGTTGCCGGCCAGCGGCACGACGGGTACGGACAAGCCGGACGACCTCGCTCACACTCAGGTCGCCCGTGGGCAGATGCGGCTGCTGGCGCGATTAAGCTGCTGGCTCGCATTGGAGGGCATGGACGCGGAGGATTGCAGGTTCGACCACAGACTGAATTCATTTGCTCTCGGCGATGCGATCGTCCCATTGGACCAGAGAATGAAGCGGCAAAGGCCCGTCGCATGGTTCATGGAATACCAGCCAGTCGATCTCCAGGAATCAGTCCGAACGCTGACCTAATCCCCGCTTTCCTGATCGCCACTGAGCTCAGGGTTGAGCAAAGCGAAGTGTCGCTGGACTTGACGACTGCAGGGCCGTTCCGACGGGCCTGGAGCATAGCCAATGCGAGATGCTTCTCGCAAAGCTTCGCGGCACGATGAACTCGCCCTCGAAGTCGGAGGATCGGGTGAACATGATCGGGATACGGTGAAATGACGAGAACGTCGCCACCCCCTCGGTCGTGTCCCAATCGATCGGCAGGCACGTGGAAAGAAGGTCCCGCAAATGCGGCGTGATGACCTGGATGCGTACGCGCCCTTCGCTGAGATCGAGTCCGTAGCCCAGTTCCGGCGGAATGCTGAACGCGCCCGCGCCCCGCGCAGCAGGGAAGAGCCAGAATCGGCGCGGCGCCGCACGGACGACCTTCAGGTCATCGCGGACGGCGATCTCTCCCACCCTCCCCGGCACAGGGCCGTCTATTTTCTGCGCCAATGCCGCCTCGAAAGAACGAAGCTCGAGATCCCATGCCTCGTACTGTATCAGCGGGCAGGGCGATTGCTTGAGGACCATGGGTTCCGAAGAATGAATCTCAACCATGCATGCGTTCTCCGGCAGAATCCAGGAAGGCGGGGGAAACCACCTTCGCTCGCACTGTTTCGCTTTTCATCGGATAGACTGCGATGACCTCGTCGCCCATGACATCCGCAGCAAGCAGGGCGAGACCTATGTAGCAATCGAGTTCCGGACTGTAGGTCACGGATGTCACGCGGCCGCGGCCGTGCCCTTCCAGCAAATCGCCGGGCGCAAACAGAATGGCTCCACCGCGAAGCCGTTTTCCGGATTCGCTGCATTTCAGGCCCACCAATCGTTGCCGGTCGGCGGCCCGAAACGCATCGCGGCGGCTCAGGACCTCGCCGACGTAGGTTGCCCGCTTCGCGACCATCCTTGCCATGCCAAGATCGGCCAGTGTCGTTCTGCCGTCGATTTCGGGGCCCGCCACATGGCCCTTTTCGATCCGCAAGGCACCAAGAGCCTCGACTCCATAGGGTTTCAGCCGATACTGCGCCCCGACCTCCAGGACATGCAGCCATGCGGCTTCCCCGTTCGATGCTCCGACGTAAATCTCGTAGGCGCGCTCACCCGAATAGCTCAGGCGCATGATTCTCAAACTGCTGCCGCAAAACGTTCCCTCGGCGAGGCCCATGTGGGGCAGAGCCTCGTTCGAGACATCGATATCGGGAAACGCGGCTGCCAGTATCTTGCGGCTTTCGGGACCTGCGACGGACATGCCTGCCCATTCATCGGTGACTGACGAAACCGAAACCCGCAAGTCCGGCCATGCGGTGTCCAGCAGGAATTCGAGCCAGGAGAGCACGTCCGCCGCCTTGCCAGTGGAGGTCGTCATGAAGAAACGGTCCTGGTCGAGGCGCGTGGTTGTTCCGTCGTCGAAGACGATGCCGTCGTCGCGCAGCATGACGCCGTAACGTGCACGGCCGACTTTGAGACTCGCAAAGCCATTCGCGTACACCCTGTCGAGGAAAGCGGCAGCGTCGGGCCCCTGAATCTCGATCTTGCCAAGCGTGGAAATGTCCATCAGCCCGGCTGCCGATCGCACGTGCCGCATCTCGTTCACATAGGCCGCGTTGACCTCCGTTCCGGAAGCCTGAAAGAACCACGGACGCATCCAGAGCCCAACCTCAAGCATTTCAGCGCCATTCGCGACATGCCAGTCATGCATGGGGGTCAGACGGAAGGGGCGGAAGTGATGGCCGATCGCCCCTCCGGCGACGGCACCGATCGAAACCGGCGTATAAGGCGGACGGAATGTTGTCGTTCCCGTTGCCGGGACCGGCAAGCCGCGCAGCTTCGCCATCGCTTTCAGCGCATTGACATTGCTGGTTTTTCCCTGGTCTGTCCCCATTCCGAGCGTGGTGTAGCGTTTGAGATGTTCGACCGATTGATAACCCTCCCGCTGCGCCAGTTGAATGTCGTCGAGGGTCACATCCATCTGCAAGTCGACAAATGCCTTGTGCAGGCCGAAGGCCGGCGTGTAAGCGGCGATCAGGCCGTCTATTTCCTCCAGTTCCAGCGCGGGCGCTTCGCAGACCTTTCCATGCCATCCGGCGATGGCAGCGGCGGCGCGGCCGACGCGACAGCCCTCTGCAACGGCGGCACGGATGGTGGCACTTCCGGCGACCGCACCCGCGACAAATTGGCTTTCGGACAATTGCCCCGGAACAAAGGCGTCGATGTCCGGCCTGTAGACAGGCTTTACCCCCTGATGCGATGTCAAATGCAGGACTGGCGACCAGCCGGCCGACATGCCGACGAGATCGCAGGCTACCTCCACGCGCCCCTTTTTTCCTTCGAGCACAGCTGCCCGAACGCCCAGCTTGCCTTTTGCAGCTGCGATGCCCGTTTCAAGATGCACGTCGGCACCCAGGCGTCGCGCCTTAGCGACGAGTTGCGGCGTGGCCGATTGCCGTGCGTCGGCGATCGTGACGCGCGCGCCATTGGAAACCAGGTCGAAGGCGGTCAGATAGGCGTGGTCATCGACGGCCGCTATGACGACCTCCTTGCCCGGAAGAACGGCGTAGCGGTTGACATAGGTCCGGATTGCCGAACTCAGCATCACGCCCGGCCTGTCGTTGTTGGAGAAAACCAGCGGCCTCTCGATAGCACCAGTGGCAAATACGATGCTCTTGGTGTGCAGCAACGTGAATGTCTTCCGCGCCACGCGTGCCGCACCCTCCACAATGGGGTTGGCATCCTCGATGAGGGCAAGCGTATTCCCGTCATACTGGCCGAAAGCTGCGGTACGGGTCATCACGCGAACGTTCGACATTGTCGCCAGTTCCGCCCGTATCGTGTTCAGCCATGCCGCCGCTGCCGGATCGGAAAGCAGCCGGCCGCCGATTTCGAAATCCTGCTCTATCAGCAGCACGCGTGCTCCTGCCTCGGCGGCGGCCCTTGCGGCGCAAAGGCCAGCCGAACCGCTGCCGACCACCGCCACGTCGGTGAAATCGTCGCGGGCGTCATAAAAATCAGGATCGGGTTCCATCGAAGCCTTGCCGAGGCCCGCAGCCTTGCGGATGAAATGTTCGTAGAACCTCCACGCGCTGCGGGTCGGTCCCATGAAGGTCTTGTAGTAGAATCCCGACGCGAGAAGCGGGCCGAACAGGCCGTTTACGCTTTGCAAATCGAAACGCAGGGACGGCCAATTGTTCTGGCTGGCCGCATCCAGCCCCGCCATGAGCTCGATCGTCGTGGCCGGAAGGTTCGGCTCCCGGCGTCCCCCGGTGCCGACTGTAACCAGGGCATTCGGTTCTTCCGCGCCTGCAGACAGGATGCCGCGTGGACGATGATACTTGAAGCTTCTGCCGACCAGCGTCACTCCGTTGGCAAGCAGGGCGGAAGCCAGAGTGTCTCCCTTGAGACCGGAGAGCTGGCGGCCGTCGAACGTGAATTTCAATGTCTGCGAGCGGTCCAGATATCCGCCCGAAGGAAGACGCTTGTCGATCAATGTCATGCCCGTTGCCTTCTGGAAAAACTGACTGAACGGATGGAATGCGTGACCGTGTCCCGCTCCACGACGAGCCATTGACGGCACCCCAGAACATGCTGCCAAAATTCCTGGTGCAGACCTTTCGGGTTGGACCTCACATACACATATCGATACCAGGCATCAGGGTCGGAATTGTCATGGGCCGGCCGCTCGACAGCGGCGTCACCGCCGTAGCGGAACTCGCCATGGTCGCGGGTGCCGCAACAAGGGCATTCGATACGAAGCATTTCGCTCTCCTACTGAAGCCAGGCGAAGGGGCCTGCACCCGCTTCGTCAAGCAAATATCCGGTACGGAAGCGGTCGAGCCCATAGCCTTCGATGAGAGGATGTGTCTTCCCGGTTGCCAGCATGTGCGCAAAGCACCAGCCCGACGCAGGGGTCGCCTTGAATCCGCCGTAGCACCAGCCGCCGTTCAGATAGAGACCCTCGACGGGCGTGGGCGAGATGATAGGGCTTGCGTCCGGCGTCATATCCATGATCCCGCCCCAGTGTCGAAGCAGACGAAGCCGGGATATGTTCGGCATCAGCGCGATCGCTGCCTCGCAGACTTCACGCAGCACTCCCGTGTTGCCGCGCTGTGAGTAGGAATTGTATCCATCAAGATTGCCGCCGAAGACCAGGCCGCCCTTGTCGGACTGACTGAGATAGAAATGGTCAGCGCCATAGGCGATGACATGGTTGACCAAAGGCTTGACCGGTTCCGTCACGAATGCTTGGAGGAGATGGCTTTCGATCGGAAGTTCGAGACCGGCCATCTGACCGAGGACGGAGGTGTGGCCGGCCACTGCGAGACCGACCCGCCCGGCCCCGATATGGCCGCGTGTCGTCTCGACGCCGACGATCCGTTCATCATCGCGAAGAAAGCCCGTTACTTCGCAGCCCTCTATGATGTCCACGCCGTGGCAGCTCGCTGCCCGCGCATAGCCCCACGCGACGGCGTCGTGACGGGCCGTTCCGGCACGGCCTTGAAAGATTGCGCCATGGATCGGAAACCGTGCTGTTTCGGAAAAATCAAGGTAAGGAACGAGCTTGCGGACCTGCTGCCGGTCGAGAATGTCGGCGTCGATGCCGTTCGAGCGCATGATGTTGGCACGATGAGCGAATGCGTCAAGCTGGTCGGCCGAATGCGCCGTGACCAACTGGCCGCGCTGTGAAAACATGACGTTGAAGTTCAGGGCGGCCGACAGGCCTTCCCAAAGTTTCATGGAATATTCGTAGAACTGGGTATTGCCGTCGAGCAGGTAGTTCGATCGAATAACCGTTGTGTTGCGCCCGACGTTGCCGCCGCCGATATATCCCTTTTCCAGGACGGCAACGTTGCGGACACCGTGGTTTTCCGCAAGATAGAAGGCGGTGGCGAGGCCGTGCCCGCCACCTCCAATGATGATGACGTCATACGACGGCTTCGGGCTGGCAGCACGCCAAGCGCGTTGCCAGCCTCTGTTGCCTGTGGCTGCATGGCGCAGCAGCGAGAAAATCGAATAGCGGCCCATGGGGTAGTCCTATCGAACAATCGGACCCAGCGGCGTGCGGGTGAGCACCTCGGGACCGTCTTCCGTCAACAGCACGGTGTTGGAAACGAAGTCGTCGCCCTGGCCCGTGCCCATCAGCCAGGACAGAATGTGGAAGCTCATGCCGGTACGGATCTCGAGATCGGAATCGTGCCTGAGACCCGTCACCGAGTTTCCGCCGGTCCACGACGGCGGCTGGCCGACGCCGACGCAGTAACCGCAGTGATGCCGCCGGTAGTGGGAAAGCCCTGCGTCGTCGACCGCACCCTGCCAAGCCGCGTAGACATCGCGGGCAAGCGTGCCCGGCTTGAGCGCTCCGAGAACGGCGTTGAACGCCCTTGCCGTCACGTCCGCCATGCGCGCGTCGGCATCGCTGATCCCGCCAAGCCGGATCAAGCGTCCGAGGGGCGCGTGATAACGGGAGATACACCCGGAAAGCTCGACAAAGACCGGCTCGCCCTTGCGGTATTGCCCTCCTCCCCAGGTCGTATGCTCCTCGCCGAGCCTCGATGCCGGACGGATGAACGGGCCGAAGCCGGGCACATGACCGCCCGCCCGGGTCATCGCAGCGATGCATGCGGCGGCAACGTCACGCTCGTCGGCACCATCGGTGATCATCTCGATGACGGCAGCCGCCGCCAGATCGGTAATTGCCGCAGCCCGCCGCATGAGGACCTGCTCCTCGGTGCTCTTTACAAGCCGCAGGCGATCGACCAGCCCGGAGACATCGCGCCAGTCGGCACTCACCAGAGATTTCAGCCGCAAAGCAAGGCCATGGCTCAATCCCGCCGTCCAGTACTCAAGACCGATCCGCTTGCCGGCGAAGCCCTTCTCACCAAGGACCCGCGAAGCAACGTCGGCGGCAGTTTCGCTGTCGCTGTGACCGCGGAACCCGGCGGCACGGACATGGCTTTCTATCGTGACCCGCTCCATTGCGCGGGTGATGAGCGTGGGCTCCCCTTCAAGCGGCACCACGAGAAGATGGGGCGCGAAATAGCCCCAGTGGTCGAGGCCCGTGAGATAGAAAACGTTCTCCGGCGATGCAAAAACCGCAGCGTCCAGTTCTTGCTCGGCGAGCCCAGTGCGTACCGCGTCGAGACGGCGCGCAATTTCGCCACCGGTAAAGGGATTGCCGTCCATATCAGTCTCTCTTTTCTTTATCCGCAATCGGCCGAATCCGGCCGAGTTGAGTTGCGGGAATATCTATTCGACGACGATCAGCTCACGCGGTGACGCACACAGCTTCTCGCCGCCCTTGTCTGTCACGACGAAGGATTCCGAAATCGCCACGCCGAAATCATCAAGCCAAACGCCCGCCATCATGTGGAAGCACATGCCAGGCTGCAGTTCCGTCCTGTCGCCCGGCCGCAGGCTTACCGTCCGCTCGCCCCAGTCCGGCGGATAGGCAAGACCGATCGGATAGCCGACCCGGCTTTCCTTTTTCAGTCCCCGGCTGCGCAGGACCGACTGCCACGCCGCCTCCACCTCCTCGGCGGTTCTGCCGGAGCGGGCCTTCTCGAGACCGGCGTCCACGCCGTCCACGATCGCATTTGCGATGTCGAGATAGACCTGCGGCGGTTTGCCAAAATGCACTGTGCGCGTGAGGGCTGCATGGTAGCGCCGCCTCACGCCGGCGATCTCGAGGATCGCAAGTCCCGATTGAGGCAACGGAGCTTCGGTCCAAGTCAGATGCGGCGTCGCCGTCCCGTCGCCGACCGGCATCAGCGGACAGATCGCGGCATAGTCTCCGCCAAGACCATCCACGCCCATGATCTGGGCATGATAGAGTTCGGCGATAACCTCATTCTGCGGGACGCCAGGATGCATCTTGCCGATCGCCCGATCCATCGCATGCGAGCAGATCGTCCCCGCCTCTCGCATCAACGCCAGCTCCGGTTCGGATTTGACCAGGCGTGCCCAGTTGACGAGGTCTCCGTTGTTGGAAAATCTCGCCCCCGGCAGGCCTTTGACGAGATGGGCATGGCAGCGCGCCGTATAATAATGTGCATCCATTTCTACTCCGATGCGCGCCCTGCCCCATCCTCTTAGGCGGACGAGTTCTGCGAGTTCATCGAAAGGATGCCCATCCGGGTTCTGCACCAGATATTCGGAAAAGGGCACAATGTTGCGCGCAGGCAGCCCGGTGGTCAGACGTGCGCTCTTCTCGTCCTGCGCCCGGCCGAACCAGATCGGCAGCTCCTCGTCGAGGTGCACAAGCACGCATTGCGGAACGTAAAAGGACCAGCCGTCGTAACCGGTGAGCCAGCTCATGTTGGCCGGATCCTGGCAGACCAGGAGATCGAAGCTCGCCCGCTCCATCCGCTGCTTCACGTCGCGAATCCGTCGGGAAAACTCCGCTTTGGTAAAAACAGATCGTCTGTTCACGACATCTCCCTTTCACCATATGGCATCGCATAGATGTGTACATCATTTTCTGCAACATGCAACATTGCTCGCTTTTATGCGGATGTGTTGCCGACTTTCTGGGTTTTCCTTGCCAAATTGCAAGACAGATGTATACTTCTTTCACCTGAAGGCATCTGCCGTCCAGGCGACCACCAAACGAAAAAAGGGGAACCCATGTTTAAAATGCTCATCTCCCGCAGGAACACTCTCAGGGCCGCCGCGCTGACGATCGCCACCGTATCTTTCGGCATCCATGCCCATGCGGAATCCACGCTCGAAAAAGCGAAGGCTGCGGGTTATATCCGCATCGGATTTGCCAACGAGTCGCCCTTCGGTTTCGCAACGCCGGATGGCAAGCTCTCCGGAGAGGCTCCGGAAGTCGCCAAGGCCGTACTCAAGAAAATGGGCATCGCCGAGGTTGACGGCGTTCTCACGGAATTCGGATCCCTCATTCCCGGCCTCAAGGCGGGGCGTTTCGACATCATCGCCGCAGGAATGTTCATCAATCCAAAACGCTGCGCCGAGATCGCGTTTTCCGAGCCCTCCTATGGCATCGGGCAGGCCATGCTGGTTGCCAAGGGCAACCCCAAGGCGATCAAGGACTATTCCACCCTTGCATCGAACAAGGATCTGAAGCTTGCCGTCATGGCCGGTGCGGTGGAAGGCGGTTACGCCAAGGACGCGGGGCTCGCGGCGGCACAGGTCGTCTCCCTACCCGACCAGTCCAGCCTCGTCGCCGCCGTTCAGTCCGGGCGAGCGGACGCCGCCGCGTTGACCGCGCTGTCGATCGCCGACATGGCCAAGAAGGCAGACGGTGTGGAGTCGACCGAACCCTTCGGCGAGGTTGCTGGTAAGTCAGTGAAAGGACATGGCGGCTTCGGATTCCGAAAGGAAGACGCCGATCTCGTGGACGCTTTCAACAAGGAACTTGCTGCCTTTTTGGGAACGCCTGAGCATATTGCACTTGTTGAGCCCCTCGGCTTCGGGAAAGGATACCTTCCGAACAAGACGACGAAGGAACTCTGCGCAGGCGAATGATGCCGTATGGCCGGCGGCGCGGCAACGCCGCCTTTCCAAATCCCCTATGACGAGGGACGCAGATGTGGATTCGTATGCTCGCCGCAATGCTTGCTGCAACGCTGCTTCTAATTTTGCTGCTTTCATTGAACGATGAATACTGGCTTTTCTTGCCAGGTCTGCTCCAAGGTGCAGTCCTGACTGTCGAGATCACGTTGCTGGCAGCCATCGTGGCGATTTTTATGGCCTTCGTCGCGGCACTCGCAAAACTCTATGCTCCCCTCCCAATACGATGGCTGTCGTCGGCATACATCGAGATATTCCGCGGAACGTCGGCACTTGTGCAGCTCTTCTGGCTCTATTTCGTGCTTCCCCAGTTCGGCGTTTCTCTCGACGCCTTTGTCGTGGCCGTTCTAGCGCTCGGCCTCAATATCGGTGCGTATGGCGCTGAAGTCGTCAGAGGTGCCATTATTTCGGTGGCACGTGGACAGTGGGAGGCATCCGTCGCGCTGAACATGTCTAGGGGACAGATGCTCCGCCGGATCATATTGCCGCAGGCCTTCGCAGCGATGATCCCGCCTTGGGGCAACCTGTTGATTGAACTCGTCAAGTCGACTTCGCTTGTTTCGTTGATCACATTGGCGGACCTGACGCTCAAGGCCCAGCAGATGAACCAGACGACGCTGAAGACCGTGCAGGTGTTCACGCTCGTCCTGCTGATCTATCTCGCCATTTCTCTGACCGTCACAATCGCTATGCGCGTTCTTGAACAACGCGCTGGGCAAGGAATGACACGCGGAAAGGCCGCCTGATGTGGGACTGGGCATTTACGTTCGAGATTCTGCCGGTACTCGGCCGGGCCGCCATCGTGACCGTCGAAGCAACCGTGCTCGGCTTTGTCATTGCCGCAACGCTCGGCCTTCTGCTCGCCTCGATAAGGCTCGCTTTCCCGCTCGCCGGCGTGGCGGTCACGGTCCTTGTTGAACTTATCCGATCGACGCCGCTGCTCATCCAGATCTTCTTTCTCTTCTTCGTGCTGCCGAAGGCCGGCATCGTGCTCGACGCGTTTACGGCGGGCGTGCTGGCGATCGGCATCCACTATGCCGCCTATTGCTCGGAAGTGTACCGGGCCGGCTTCGAGAACGTGCCCAGAGGGCAGTGGGAAGCCTCGATCGCCCTCAACCTCTCTTCCTGGCGCACGTTTCGGGATATCATTCTGCCGCAGGCTCTGCCTCCCGTGGTTCCAGCACTGGGCAACTACCTGATCGCGCTTTTCAAGGAAACACCCCTGCTCTCGGCGATCGCGGTTCTTGAACTCATGCAGACCGCAAAGATCATCGGATCGGAGACCTTCCGCTACACAGAGCCCGTCACACTCGTTGGCGTCTTCTTTTTGGGCATGAGTCTAATTTCGGCGAGCATGGTGCGACTGCTCGAATCGTGGCTCAAGTGGAGATACTAATAATGACCGACATGCCAATGGTTCGTTTCGAAAACGTCTCAAAACGGTACGGCACGTTCAGCGTTCTCGACAATCTCAATCTCGATGTCGGCTACGGCGAGAAAGTATCGATCATCGGTCCTTCCGGTTCGGGCAAGACCACCGTGCTGCGTATGCTGATGACCCTGGAATCCATCAACGACGGCGTGCTCTGGGTCGACGGGGAGCCAATGACCCATATGGAAAAAGACGGAAGGCTCGTGCCGGCAACCGCCAAGCACATACGGCGGATCAGGGCAAAGATCGGCATGGTGTTCCAGTCCTTCAATCTGTTTCCGCACATGACCGCAATGGGCAACTGCATCGAAGCTCCGATCACCGTGCTTGGAATGAAGCGCCGGGAGGCCGAAGAGCGAGCCGCCGAGCTGCTCGACATGGTGGGGCTTTCGACAAAGAAGGACCATTACCCTGCGCAACTTTCCGGGGGCCAGCAGCAGCGCGTCGCAATCGCGCGCGCGCTCGCGATGCGGCCAAAGATCATGCTGTTCGACGAAGTCACCTCCGCGCTGGACCCTGAACTTGTCGGGGAAGTTCTTCAGGTGATAAGGAAGGTCGGCACCGAACATGACCTGACCATGCTAATGGTCACCCATCAGATGGGGTTCGCCAAGGAATTCTCCGACAGGGTGTGTTTCTTCTATCAGGGCAAGATTTGCGAGCAGGGGCCCCCGGCGGAAATCTTCGGGAACCCCAAGAACGAAAGGACGAGGCAGTTTCTCAACGCTGTCTTGCAAGCGGGATAGTATTGCAAACTGAAACACCCAGCGACACGGCCAGCATCGAACCTCTTCCGTCCGGGTCGGCCCGCGAGAGGTTCGATCGCATATACTACACTCTTAGGGACCGCATCTGCCTGCTCGAATACGCGCCGAGCAGCCGCTTGTCCGAAGAAGAGCTAGCAAAGGAATTCTCCACCAGCCGCACGCCCGTGAGGCGTGTTCTGGCGAGGCTGGAATCCGAAGGACTCGTGGAATCGGTCCATGGGGTGGGCACGATCGTTACCGATCCCGACATCAACGAACTGGTGCAAATCTACCATCTTCGGATGGAACTCGCCCTTCTCATCGGCAAGCTTTCTCCCGTGCCACGTGATGCGAAGGATCTGGAACGGATCAGGTCGCTCATCGCACGATGCGATGCCGCGATGCAGAACCCGACACAGAAGGCTTTTTTGCTGCTGAACATGGCATTCTTCGCCGAGATCCGGGCCTTCACGGGGAACCTGCCGCTCAGGGAAATCAGCGAGCGGCTTTATTATCAGGTCGTGCGGGTCGTGCTGAAGATGATGCCGAAGCTCGGTTTGGCCGAAGAGTTTGCCGCCTTTCGCAGTGAAATGCAGGCGGTTCTCTCTGCAGCCGAGATAGGCGACTGGGAAGCAATCGGATACATACGCCGCGCCCATATCTCGATGAGCTTTCATCGAATAATGAACTATGCCGACAAGACGGAGCTCTCCGCAGACGCTGTTCGGACATGACGCAAGGCGCCGGGCGATCGATCGATGCCGGCGTTCGTCTCCGCGCGAGCGTGCGGCCCCGTCCATATTGTCCCGCCAGGTGCTTCTACTTGATATATTCGAAAAGACGGTCATGCGGCTCGACGCCAAGTCCGCTTCCTGTCGGTATCGTGTAATAGCCCTCCTGGCATGCCATGTCTCCGGTAACGAAATCGAGGTTTCGGTCAAAAACGGAGTGCTGGTATTCGTGATAGGGAACATTCTGAAGTGCTGACGCTGCCTGAAGGCTGGCAGCCATGAAGATGCCGATGCTGATCGAGGCATGGGGAATGACGTTCATGTGGAACGCCTGCGCCATGCGGCCGATCTGGATGAATTCCGAGATGCCGGAGTGGCCGACCTCCGGCTGGACGATGCTCATCGCCCGCGCCTCGAAGCGCGGACGGTATTCGTAAGCCGTGCGCAGCTCCTCGCCGAGCGCCAGCGGCACGCCGATGCCCTGCGCGACGCGCGCCTGTCCTTCAAGATTTTCGGGCTGGCAGGGCGCCTCGGCAAAGTAAAGATTGTAGGGCTCCAGCCTGCGGATGAGCCGGATCGCCTCCGCCGCCTCGAATTTCCAGTGCAGGTCGACCATGACGTCGACGTCCGGACCGACCGCCTCCCGCAGCGCTGCCATCTCCTTGACGATGCCTTCATCTGACACCGCCGCGGCAAACTTGATGCCCTTGTAGCCCCTGCCGATCCACTCGACGGCAATGTCGCAGCGCTCCTTGATCGTCGCGCGCGGCAGGCCCGACACATAAGCGGGGATTGCGTCGTGGCGACGCCCGCCAAGCAGCGTCGAAACGGGAACGCCGAGGCCCTTGCCGGCAAGGTCCCAGAGCGCGATGTCGACGCCCGCCAGCGCATCGAGATAGTAGCCGCCAAAAAAGCCTCTCACCCGCATCAGATCGTAAAGGTCCTCATGGATGACGACGGCGCCCGCCGGGTCGCGGCCGATGATGACGGGGCCGAGCACGTCGTCAATGATCGCCTTGGTCGCCTCCGGTGCCACGATGCCGTAGCACTCGCCCCAACCGACCCTGCCGCTCTCTCCGGTCACTTTCACCAGCAGCGTCATGTCGGCGGAAGGATAGATCGTGCGGTTGCCCTTGCGGATGAGATAGCCGCGCCCGTTGATCGCCTCGCCTTCCTTCAGCGGCCCGAGATAGGGCACCTCGCGCGGAATGGAGATGATGAAGGTTTCGACTGAAACGATCGCATCGACGATGTTCTTGCCCATGTCTTCGACCTCAGCTCGGTATGTGATGCTTATAGGGCAGATCGGCATCCGCGATCAGCGCCGCAAGCTCGGCGCGGTCGCCGTCGTCGAATTTCGGGCCTTTGCCGCGCACGAAGACATTCCTGATGACACCGCGCCGGCGCAACACCTCCTTCGTCATGTGCATGCGGAAGATCGCCTGGAAATTCAGAAGCGGCAGCGAGGCAGAATAGAGCTTTCTCGCCGTCTTCACATCGCCCTGCTGCCAGGCATGCACGAGGGCGGCATGGATGTCGGCAAGCTCGCTGGCCGGCATCGTGCCCGCCGCGCCCCTGGCGAGCTCGTCGGTGATATAGCGCCCGCCGGCACCGCCGAAGATCGCCTCGAGCGAACCGTTGGCGGCCGCCTTGATGCGGGTCAGATGCTGGCCGCAGGGAGGTGTCTCCTCCTTGATGTAGCGGATTGCCGGCACCGCGCTCGCGATCCCGGCCACCTCCTCCGGCGTCAGTCCCGCGCCGATCGGCTTCGGCTGGTTCTGCAGCATGATCGGCACGCCGGCTCCGGCGGAGACTTCCTTGAAATAGGCGATCTGGGCAGCGATGTCGTTAGCGAGATGGAGCGGCGCCATGACCATCGCAGCCGCAGCACCGATTGCGGCCGCCTGGGCGATATGGCGGGCGGCCGCTTTCGGGTCAGGGTCGCTCGCGCCGATGACGATCGGGATCCGGCCGGCGATGCGCTCGCCGAGCAGGACCACCTGACGCCGACGCTCCTCCGGCGTCAGCGTATCCACCTCGCTCGCCACGCCCGGATAGACGACGCCGTCGGAACCGCTCTCGATGGCGAAATCGATGACAGCAAGGAAATCCGGCTCGTCGATCGTGCCGTCGTTGCAAAAGGGGGTGGGAAGCACCGGGAAGGACCCGGCAAGTTTCGTGGTCATTTGACAGCTCCGGCAGTGACGCCCTGAATGAAATAGCGTTGGAGGAACATGAAGGCCGCGACGATCGGGGCCGAGACGACCAGGGATGCCGCCATGGCGCCGCCCCAGTCGGCATTGGTTTCATTGAGATAGGTAAGCAGCAGACCGGGACCGATGGTGCGCTTGTCCTCCGAGACGATCAGCGTCATCGAATAGAGCAGATCGTTCCAGCTCCACATGAAGGAATAAAGGAAGACGGTGACGATCGGCGGGATCGAGATCGGGATGACGATCGTGTGGAAGATGCGGAAGTCGCTGGCCCCATCGGCGCGCGCCGCATCGATCAGCTCGTCCGGCACCTGGCTGAAATAGCTGTAGAGCATGTAGACGGCGACCGGCAGGGCAAAGACGATGTAGCTCAGGATCAGCCCCGGCCGCGTGTCGAGCAGGCCGAAATCGGTCATGACCGGATAAATGCTGATGAGCAGCAGGCCGAAGGGGAACATCTGCGCCGAGAGCATGAAGAGCATGATCGGCTGGCGTCCGGGATAGCGGTACTTGGCGAAGCTGTATCCAGCGTAGATCGCCAGGATGGTGTTGATCGTCGCGCTCGCGCCCGAGGTGATCAGGCTGTTCAAGAGATAGAGCCCGAGCTGGCTCTCGGTCATCAGCGACCAGTAGTGGGAAAGCGTCAGGTTCCTCGGAAAGAAGGTCGGCAGGACCTGGTAGAGCTCCTCATTGGCCTTCAGCGAGGAGATGATCATCCAGTAGATCGGAAAGAACAGATAGAAGCCGATCAGCAGAATGGTGCCGCCGAAGACGAGCTTGGCCGTGCGGCTGGAAAGATCGAACATCTCAGCGCCCCTTCACTAGCATGCGGAGATAGAAATAGGCGGGCGGCAGTAGCGTCGCTACCCAGAGCACGCCCATGGCCGAGGCCATGCCGATGTCCCATTGCTCGAATGCCTTGCGATAGACGGAGATGGAGAGCACCGAGGTCGCCCGCACCGGTCCGCCACCCGTCAGTGCGAAGATCGTGTCAAAATCCTGCAGGCCGCCGATGACGCCGAGCACCACGACGACGATCAGCACCGGCCTCAGATGCGGCAGCAGGTGATCGCGCAGGATGGCGGAATTGCCGGCGCCGTCGACGCGTGCTGCGTCGATCTGCTCCTGGTCGACATTCTGCAGGCCGGCGAGGAAGAAGGCCATGAAGAGCGGGATCGATCGCCAGATGCGGGTGAGGATGACAGCGGCAAGTGCGCCCTCTGGCGTGGAAAGCCAAGCCTGCGGCACGTCGATAAGCTCAAGCTCGAGGAGCACGCCGTTGATGACGCCGAAACGGCTGTTGAAGATCCAGGCCCAGACGAAGGCGCTGACTGTACTCGGCACCACCCAGGGCATGATCGTCAGTGCGCGGATTACCCTGCGGCCCCTGAACGGCTGGTTGAGGATCAGCGCCCAGCCGAGGCCGAGCACCACCGTGCCGATCGTCGCACCTCCGACATAGACGACGGTGATGCCGAAGGACTGCCAGGTCTCCGGATCGGTGAGGATGGCCTTAAAATTCGCAAGTCCGATGAAGGTCGGCTCGATCGTCTGCAGCGTATCTTCGAAGAACGACAGGCCGAGCGCCTGGACAAACGGATAGAGGATGATGATTGAAAAGGCGATCGCCGCCGGCGCCAGCATCAGCATGCCGATGCGGCGCTGCGCCGCCTGCAACCCACCTTTGCGGGCATGCGGCGACACGGGATAGTCGAGGCGGCCAGGCGCCTGCATCACGTCGGTCATCTTCTCCTCCTGTCATGAAAGGGCAGCCGCAAGTCGGCTCGCGGCCGCCATGGCGTCGGGCCCTATTGCGCGTGGCCGGCCTTGGTCATCGACGCCTTCATGCGCGTGCTCATCGAGCTGATCGCCTCATCCGCGCTCTTCTGGCCGAGGAGGGCCGCCTGCACCTCCTGGGCCAGGATGTCGGTCAACTCGCCGCCATTGCTCCAGATGCCGACTTCGTTGCGCCGCGGATGGGTGTTGTTCTTCGCCCAGGCGCTGAGATACGCATCGCTTGCGACGACCGGGTTGGCGCGGGCGGATTTGGTGCCGGGCAGCGCGCTCTGCTCGACCGGAAATTGCGTCTCCACCGCATCGTCGCCGAGATAAGCAATGAACTGCATGTTCGCATCCTCCTTCGTCGGCGGGCTGTTCTGGGCGAAGGAGATGATCAGATGCGCCCACTGGATCGAGACCGGCGTATCACCCGCCTTTACGACCGGCACCTGCATTGGCTTGATGTTGGCGTCGAAGGCTGGCCCTTGGCCGGAGAAGCTGCGCAGGAAGGTGCGCGACTGCGGTGCATCGAGATAGAAGGCGGCAGCGCTTTGGCCCACGAGACGGCGGGCATCCGGCCGGCCGATCTCGGGTGCAACGAGCCGCTCCTTCATGAGATCGACGAGGAAGGCGAGCGCCTTGCGGCTGGCGTCGCTGTCGACCACCACCTTGCCCTCAGGATCGATGACATGTGCACCGAAGACATATTCCCAGGTCAGGAAATCGACGAGAATGTCGCTGTTGTTCTTGGTCGCCATGGCATAGGGCACCGAATTCGGCACCTTGTCGCGGATCGCGACCAGGTCGGCCTTGAATTCCTCGACTGTGGTCGGCAGGTCGGTGATGCCGGCCTTGGTCAGTGCCGCCTGGTTGGCGACCATGCCGATCGAACCGGACATCAGCGGCACGGCAAGCTGCTTGCCGTCTATCTGACCCATGGCGAGCGCCTCGGGCGCATAGATCTTTTCGAGATTTTCCTTGCCGAAGACCGTGTTGTAATCGACGAGGCCGGGCAGCTTGCTGAGCGAGGGCAACCAGCGCTCGGAAATCTGGACGACGCTCGGCAGCGTCTTGGAGCGGGCCCGCAGAAACACGTTCTTCTGCAAGTCGCCGAAGGCGGACGGGATCGGCTCTACCGTCTTACCCGTTTTGGCCGTGAAGCCCGCGATGATCTTCTCAACGGATGGCTTTGCCGATTCCTCGGCATAGCTGTAGCCCATCCAGCTCAAATCGGCGGCGCGAGCGGCCCCCATCGCGAACATGCTGACGGCGAGCGTCGCCGTGACCAGTTTCCTCATTTTCATTGTTCCTCCTCCCATTGTGGAACTGTGTTTCAACTTGCAATCGGACAAATGTTTCAGACGACGCCGCCATCGACGATGAAGGTCTGGCCGGTAACGAGCCGCGAGTCGTCGGCCGCAAGGAACAGGGCCATGCGAGCGATATCGGGCGGCAGGACATGCTCCTTGAGGCATTGCGCCTCGAGATACTCGGAAAACTTGCCCTGGTAGATGCGCTTGGCCCGCTCCACCTGGCGCTCGGTCAGCACCCAGCCGGGCGCGATGGAATTGACCCGGATGTTGCGGATGCCGACCTCGCGGGCAAGCGACTTGGTCATGCCCATGACGGCGGCTTTGGCGGTGGTGTAGAAGATCAGCCCTGCCGCGCCACGCATCCAGGAGATCGACCCCATGTTGATGATCGCCCCGCCGCCGGCTTGCGCCATGCCGTCGATCAAAGCCTGCGCCGCGAAAAACTGATGGCGCAGATTGGTCGCGAAGCGGTCGTCCCAGTATTCCGGCGTTACCTCCTCGAGCGGCAGACGATCGTCGTTGCCGGCATTGTTGACAAGGATGCGGACCGGGCCGATCTCGGCGGAAAGCTCTCCCACAGCGCGACGGAGCGCCTCGATGTTGCGAAGATCAGCAACACGGAATGCCGGCTTGTTGCCCGTCCGGTCGTCGATGGCCTTGGCGTTTTCTGCCGCCAGTTCGCCATTGAGCTCGATGAAGCCGACCTTGCAGCCTTGGGCGGCGAAATGCTCCACCAGCGAAGCGCCGATGCCGGAGCCGCCGCCGGTGATGATGACGCCCTTGCCGGCGAGGCTCGGATAGCGAGCGGCCTCGACTTGAACTTTCGCAACGAGTTCGGGATGGGTGGTCATGCAGCCTCCAGCGAGACGGGACGAGCGGAGGCAAGCGACAGACCGGCCGCGGAAAAGACATGCGCCATGCCGGGATCGGCATGGACGCCGATCGGCTCGTTGCGCTTGATCGCCTTTTCGCCGGAAAGGCGCACGACGAGCACGTCCTGCGAGCCGTCGAGAGCGACATAGGCGTAAGTGTCGGAACCGAGATGCTCGGTCATCGTTACCTTGCCGGCAAGCGAATCCGGCGCGCCGCGGGCCGTCAGGGAGATGTGTTCGGGCCGGATGCCGATCTCGGCCGGCGCTTCGGATAGCTTCGCCGCCAGGCGGATCTCGCCGCCGGATACGGCATGAACGTTGTCGGCCTTGCGGGCGCCGAGCGTCAGGAAGTTCATGCGCGGACTGCCGATGAAGCCGGCGACGAAGCGGTTGACCGGCTTGTTGTAAAGATCGAGCGGCGAGCCGACCTGCTCGACCGTGCCGCCGTTCAGCACCACGATCTTGTCGGCAAGCGTCATCGCCTCGATCTGGTCGTGCGTGACGTAGACCATGGTCGTGCCAAGCTCTTCCTTCATGCGGGCGATCTCGATGCGCATTTCCACGCGCAACGCCGCATCGAGGTTCGACAGCGGTTCGTCGAAGAGGAAGATGCGCGGTTCGCGCACGATGGCGCGGCCGATTGCGACGCGCTGGCGTTGGCCGCCGGAAAGCTGCCGTGGCTTGCGGTCGAGATAGGTCTCGATGCGCAGCACCTTGGCGGCGGCTGCCACGCGGCTGTGGATTTCCTCCTTCGGCACTCCGGCGAGCCTCAGCGCATAGCCCATGTTGCCGGCAACCGTCATATGCGGATAGAGCGCATAGGACTGGAAAACCATGGCGATGCCGCGCTTGGCCGGCGGAACGTCGTTGACGATCTCCCCGTCAATCGCCATCTGGCCGGCGGTGATCTCGTCGAGCCCGCAGATGAGCCGCAGCAGCGTCGACTTTCCGCAGCCGGAAGGGCCAACGAAGGCGACGAATTCACCATCTTCGACAGTGAGATCGATCCCCTTCAGCACGTCCACGGCACCAAAGGATTTCCTGATCCCGCTGAGTTCCAGTTTGGCCATTCATTCCTCCTCCCCAATATCAACCATTCTCAGCCGCCGAACATCGGGTCCTGCAGACCCCTGATGCCGGTATCGATGGCAAAGACGCTGCCGGAAAGCGGAGCGTCGGCAAGCTGTGCTGCCGAAAGCCGTATCCGCGCTGAAGTGACGAAAAGCGTCTGCATATCCGGGCCGCCGAAGACGCAACTCGTTGGACGCGGCACCGGCAGGTTGATCACCCGCTCCACCTTGCCGTCCGGGTCGTAGCGCGTGACGCACCAGCCGTCCCAATGGGCGCTCCACACGAAGCCTTGCGCATCGACCGTCAGCCCGTCCGGCTTGCCCTCCGCCTCCGGCACGGCAACGAAGATGCGCCGGTTGGCAATCGCGCCGGTTTCGAGATCGAAATCATAGGCATAGATCGTCTGCTTGGCCGTGTCGGTGAAGTAGAAGGTCTTGTCGTCGGGGCTCCAGCCGAGGCCGTTCGAGACGTGAAAGCCGCGATCCATCTCATGGGTGCGGCCATCCGGATCGAGACGCCAGAGACGGCCCTGGTCGGGAGAGGTGTCGATCGCCAGCGTGCCTGCCCAAAGGCGGCCCGCCCTATCGCACTTGCCGTCGTTGAAGCGATTGCCGGGTCGGTCCGCTTCGGGCCGCGAAAGTGTCGTGATCTCGCCAGAGGTAAGATCGAGGCCGCGGATCTCGCCATGCATGGCGGCGACGAAGCCGCCGCGCTTGCGCGGAATGACGAAGCCGATCAGCTCCGGCACCTGCATCGTCGTGTAGGTGCCCTTGACGGTATCGCCAGTATAGACGGCAGGTGCCAGAATATCGACGAAATAGAGCTTGTTTTCCCTCGCCGACCAGTGCGGCCCCTCGCCGAGAAACGTGCTTGCCGGGATCACGCAGCGGACATCGGAGCGATCCGGCCCGAGCGGGCGCGGCTTGACGGCGAGCGACATTGCGAATTCTCCGAAATTGCCGGATGTCCGGCGTGCGGCCTCGATCACGTCGCGTCCGAACGCGTGCAGGCGATCGACGGGAAGCCGGAAGGACGGGCCGATGATGCCGATCGCGCCGATCGGCTCGCCGCGATGGTTGAGGACCGGCGCGGCCACGGAGGAGATGCCGGTATTCTGCTCGTCAACCGAGACCGCATAGCCGCGCGCCTTCGTGAGGTCGAGCTGACGCTGCAGCTCCTCGACATCAATGATGGTGTTCGGCGTCAGCCGCTCGAGTTCGATGTCGGCAAGCAGCGCCCGGCGCTTTTCGAGCGAAAGATGAGCAAGGATCGCCTTGCCGATGCCGCTCGCATGCGGCGCGGCACGCCCGCCGACGCCGTTGTTGAGGCGGAGCGGCTGCGGCACCTCGCGCTGATCGATGTAGAGCACCATCGAGCCGTCGAGCACGCCGAGCCGGATCGCCTCGCCGGTCATGTCGCGCAGGCGCTCGAGCTCCGGCTCGGCGGCACCGCGCAGGTCGAAATTGTCCCAGACCTTGTGCGCCCATTGGAAGAGACGCGGCGCCAGGCGATAGACCTGGTCCCGGCTGTCGAAGGCGAGCAGCCGTTCGTCGACGAGAGCCTGCAGCAGGCGGTGCAGCGTGCCCTTCGGCAACTGTGTCTCGTCCAGCAGTTGGGTGAAACGCAGGCCGCGCGGCTCGGCTGAGACGGCCTCGACGATCTGGATGCCGCGCGTCAGCGCCTGAACGCCGGGAACGCCATGTCCCTCCCCGCCAACCGTATCGCGCTCGGCCGTGTCGATGCTCAGTTGCACCTTGCTCATGACGTCTCCCGCGGCGAAATCCTCTCCGCCCTTGACCGATCGAATATCTTGGAACTAAGTTCCATGTCAACATCAAATGTGACGGATGCGCCGGTTCGCTCTGTCGGGGAGGAGAGAGAATGCGCATTACGAAAGTGTCCCACTGGTTGATACGCGTGCCCTTTACGGAGGATATCCTCTGGGGCTCCGGACGCCGGATCGGCACGACGCGGCTCGTCTGCAGGATAGAAACGGACGCGGGAATCACCGGCTGGGGCGAGACCATCTCCCTGATCGCCAACGTACCGGCCGTCTTTACGGATGTCGTCGCACCGCTTGCCATCGGCTATCCGGTCACCGATGTCGAGCGGCTCCACCGCCATGTGCTCGGCGCTGGCTTCTATCACCACAAGCGTGCCGCGGTGATGGCAATCGCTGCTTTGGAAATGGCGATGTGGGATGCGCTCGGCAAGCAGGCGGGACTGCCGCTCTACGCATTGTGGGGAGGCCGCTGGCGCAAGGATGTCGAAGCGGCAGCCTATCTCTTCACCAACGATCCGGCGGCACTGAAGCCGCGGCTGCAGCGTTTCCTCGATTCCGGCTACGAAACGTTCAAGGTGAAGATCGGCTTCGACGAGAAGAGCGATATCCTGCTTACTGAGACGGCGCGTAATGTCATCGGCGGCCGGCCGCTGCGCCTCGACGTCAACGGCGCCTGGAACATCGCGACAGCCAAGCGGCAGCTCGAAAAGCTGAAGCCCTTCGATCCCGCCTATGTGGAGCAGCCGCTGGAACTCGATGATCTCGCCGGCCATGCCGCACTTGTCGCGGGAAGTCCCGTGCCGATCGCGCTCGACGAAAGCGCCTACACGCTTTCCGATATCGGCAATATCGTCCGCGCGCAGGCTGCCGATGTCGTGCTGCTCGATCCGCACGAGGCAGGCGGCCTCTGGCAGACGATCAAGGCAGCCGCGATCTGCGAGGCCGTCGGCATTCCTGTGACACTACACTCCGGCGCGGAACTGGCGCTCTCGCAATCCGCCTATATCCATCTTGCCGCCTCGATCCCCAACCTCTCCATCGCGATCGACACCGAACGGGCCTATCTCGGTGGCGATATCTGTGCCAATCCGCCGGTACTGGCTGGCGGCCGCTTTGAGGTGCCCGAGGAGCCAGGGCTCGGTGTTGTCATCGATGAGGGATCCCTCGAGAGATATCGCGTTTCCGGTATTGCCGGCGCATACCTCGATAAGCAGCGCGCGGATTGGTTTCCCGTCAAACCAGCATATTGAAGCGACGAGGCTGGAAGCTCGCATTATCTGCGGACGACGCCGAGCCGCGCGAGCACCTCGTTTGGTATCCCATATCGCAAGACCACGTCCCGGTTATTATGCAGGCCGCAGATTTGCCGCTGGACAAAGAGAGACCAGACGGCGTCGGCAGCATTGTTCACCAGCGTCTCCCGGTCGATGCCAGGCGAACTATCGACTTCCCATGCCGCAAGGTCGGCAAGAGCGGCCTCGGCCTTCCGGCCATGGCCACCCGGGCGCAGGACGGCCAGATGTCCTGCGTCTCAAATGTGTGGATTGTGACTAACTAGAATGCCTCGCGGCCATAGCAACTGGGGTTCCGAATGTTCCCCAATGTAACATTTGGCATTCCTAGCGATTGAGATCGAGGTAGCCGGAGGCGACCTGCGCATCGATGTCAGCTGGTACCGGAACCACACAAGAGGTATGATCAAGCTTTCCGCCCGCCACCCGCTCAAGGCAGCGCGCCTGCAGGGCAAAACCCAGATCCATCGATTCGATCGAATTTCCGAGCGGCCGGGGGCCCGCGAGATTGGCCATATGCCCACGGCCGAGAATATGGATCTTCCGGCCATCGTCCAGAAGTAAGGTTTCGATACCGTCACCCGCATAGGTGTCGACCGCTTTCGGCCCTGCTGCCGATTTGATGCCATCGACATCGATTTCGGTCGGAAAATGTCCGCCATTGATCAGCATGACACCGTCCTTGAACATCGGCAGGTCCGCGGCTGTGATGATATTGGCAAAGCCTGTGACGGTGACGATCACATCGGCGGACGCGATGGCATCGCTTCTGGGCGGCGTTGAAAAGCCGTCGAGATGGGCTTCAAGAGCAGTGACGGGATCGACATCGACCACGCTGACATTGCTAAAAGCACTGCGGAAACATCCGGCGGCACCCTTGCCGCAGGCACCATAACCGAAAACGCTCACGCGCTTGCCATTGGTCGAACGGTTGGTGAAGCGCATATAGCTCTCGAACAGCGACTGGCCGACCGCGTGGCGGTTTTCGGCAAACTGCTTGATCGGACTGTCATTGATGACGAGAATCGGCAGCGCGATCGCCTCGCGCATCGGCGCGAGACGCCGTCGTCCGGACGTCGTTTCCTCAGTACCGCCCAGCAAGTTCTTGTAGGGTCGCTCGGCGACGCGGGCGAAAAGATCGGCTCCGTTGTCGAGCAATAAATCTGGCTGGCGGTCGAGCAGAGTGTCGATGAAGCCGCGATGCGCCCTCGCGTCTGTGCTCTGCTCGCCGATCACGGCGATTCCATGCCGTTTGAGGTATTCCACCGTCGCAGGCTGGGTGCTGTTGAGATTGCCTGTTGCCACGAGATTGGCGCCGCCCTTTCTCAATGTCATGAGAAGAGCGACAGTCTTGGGTTCCAGGTGAATGGCGGTGCCGATCGTCAGACCCTGGAAAGGCTTTGTGCGGGAGAATTCTTCGGCGATAGCGTTTAGCAGCCGGCAACTGTCCGCCACCCATTCGATTCGCGAAAGTTGGTGTTGTCGTGCCATGGTCTTCTCTCCGCTGATCGTCGGCGCGCTGCCGGTTTTTCTGCGGATGTTCCCTACCGTGCGAAGCCGGCGGTCAACAGGGACATAATACTGCGCCAATGGGCAGATTTCCTGTTCAGGCCAGATCGGCCGCCTGACCTTCCCGGCGCAGCCAATCCGCCAGGAGACCGATCGTCCGGCTCTTGCGATCTGCGGCGCGACAGCACAGCCTGAATCCGATCGGTCGGATTGCGAAACCAAAATGCGCTGTCAGCGCACCGCTGGCGAGCTCCATCTCGATGGAAGCCCGCGGCGCTATCGTAACACCCAGACCGGCCTTCGCCGCACCGATCGCCAGCGTCAGGTCCTCGATTTCAACCCGTTTCAGAAAACGAGACGGGCGTGTTCCGCTTTCACGAAACCAATCGTCCCAGAGATAGGGAACATCGCGGGCCACCAGTGCCGTGGCATTTGCGAGCCAGTCATCAAGATCGGTGCCGGATGGAGCAGGCCCGGCGGCGCTGTAAACCGGGCCGAACGCATCGACCATGAAGGCGGTAGCTACGATGTCGGGCAAAGGGCGATATTCGCCGCCGGCGATCACGGCGTCAAGGTCGGGCGAGTCTGCGAGCGTGCGGGTAATGGCAACTGGAACGACATCGATCTCCAGGTCGGGAAGATCCGCATGAATGCGCGGCAGTCGTGGCATTAGCCAGGAAAGGGCCATCGGCATGGGTACGCCGAGACGAAGGCGCGTCTTGCGATCTCGTTGCTGAATCTCTTCTGCCGCACGGGAGACGATCGCGAATGCAATTCCAACTGCATCGGCAAAACGCAGTCCGGCGGCATTGAGCGTCACCCTGCCACCCTTGCGGACAAAGAGAGCCGCTCCGAAATACTCCTCAAGGCTTTGAAGCTGCTGCCTAACCGCTCCCGGCACCACCCCAAGATCCTGAGCTGCGGCGCGCAGGCTGCCGCAGCGGGCGAGCGCATCGAAGGCACGAAGAGCGTTGAGCGGCGGCAACGGATGCTTCAGGTTCAAGAGAGGACTCTCCGCAGGGCGGCGTGGTTTGCCGTATTCATTGCCGGGAAACGCCGCAAAGGAAAAGTAAAAATCGAATCGCGCAACGCTTGATGCCGACGCGCAGCTGTCGAAGCGGGCCATCACACCTTTGTGCGCCGCTGGCAGGGAACGACAGCACAAACGGGAGCTGTCGCATGCGTTTCCGCCTGCTGCGCTTGAGCCCACGACACCGAGCGTGCCATCGAAGGCGTAGGTGGCACCCAGGAAGATAATCTCGTTTGTGTGCAGTTCGGCGTGGGTGGTAGAATAACCGCGCGATCAGGCAAATAGCTTTATGATATTCCGAACGTGATGACTTTCGTGCCGCGCGCTGCAGCCGCGGCGAAAAGTATTCAATGGAGGGCAGCCGTGAGCACCCCAGAGGAAGAATTCTTTGTCCTCTCCGAGCTGTCCCCAGGTTCAGCGCAGAAATGGCTCGCTCTTGCTGTCGTGTTCGGCTTGTTGGTCCTCGTATTCATCGCCGCCGGGGCACTCGCGCGCGTTCAGCCGCACCGGATCGAGGCCTTCGTCCCGGCCTACACGACGGCGATGTTCGTGAACGACTCGATCACTGCAATTCTCCTGTTCGCCCAGTTCTCCATTCTCCGCTCGCGCGCCATCCTCGTGATCGCGAGTGGCTATGTTTTCACGGCCCTTATCCTCATTCCGTGGATCCTGGCGTTTCCAGGTGTATTTGTGCCCGGTAGGGGTCTTATTGGCGGCCTGCAGAGCACGTCCTGGCTCTACTTTTCGTGGCACGCCGGGTTTTCCATGTTCGTAATTGGATACGCATTGCTAAAGGACGCGGACACCGAGAAGCGGTTCTGGCGGGGCACGGTAGGTGCGGCGATCGCGCTGGGTGTCGCCTTAACGGCAGTAGTCGTGTTAGCCGCGGCATATGTCTGCGTAGCTCTCGAAGCGCTGTTGCCCCGCGTGGTGCTGGATCCCCTCCGCCTTAGCCCGCTGTGGCCATATGTCGGAGCGCCCGTCGCACTGGTAAGCATTGTGGCCCTCCTCCTGCTTTGGATCAGGCGCCGCTCGATGCTCGATCTTTGGTTGATGGTCGTTATGTTCCTGTACGCGATAGAAATACCCTTGAGCTACTACCCTACTCCGGTTCGTTTTAGCATCGACTGGTATGCCGTTCGGATCATCGGTTTCTTTTCGAGTAGTCTCGTCCTGATCGTCATGCTGTATGAGATAACGACCCTTTATGCACGGCTTCTCGGAGCGGTCCGTGCCCGACGTCAAGAGCGCGAGGCGCGACTGGTAACCGGAGAGGCCGTCGCAGCCACGGTTGCTCATGAAGTCAAACAACCTCTGTCTGGCATGATAACGAGTGCCGATGCGGGCTTGCGCTTTCTCAATCGCTCGTCGCCCGATCTGGAGGAAGCGAAGCAGGCATTCAAGCAGATAGTTGCCGGCGGCCATCGCGCGGCAGCGGTGATTGAAGGTATTAGAACGATCTTCAAGAAAGAAGACCGGAAGAGAGCTTCATTCAACCTCAATGATCTTACCAGGGAAACCCTCGCTCTCATGCGAGGGGATCTAGCGAAACACCGGATACTGCTTGAAACGGTGATAGATGAACAGCTCACGGAGGTAATGGGCGATCGAACTCAGCTACAGCAGGTGCTCGTAATCCTGATCACGAACGCTATCGATTCCATGATCGCGGTCGGCGGATCGCGGGTGTTGTCTGTAGAATCTAAGATGTATGACTATGGCCACGTAGGGGTATCGGTCGCAGACACAGGGACAGGAATTAGTCCGCAAGACACCGATCGAATATTCAACCCGCTCTTTACGACCAAGCCTGAGGGTATGGGAATGGGACTGTCGATCTGCAGGTCGATCATCGAAGCCCACGACGGGCGGTTGTGGGCTGCACCGAACACGCCCCAGGGAGCTATATTTCATTTTACCTCAATTTGCTCTGTCTCCGCACGCGAGGATCCGTTGTGATCAAGGTTGCACCGAAGAGTTCGCAGCCGACGAGTGAGGTCGAGCCTGCTGTCTATGTGATCGATGATGACGCCGGAATCCGCGACTCGCTCGGCCTGTTATTCCGCTCGGTCGGTTTGCGCGCCGAGCTATTCCGTTCGGCGAACGAATTCTTGCAACGCAAGCTGCCTCCGATTCCGAGCTGCCTGGTTCTCGACGTGCGCCTGCCCGGGTTGAGCGGCTTCGAACTTCATGCTGAGTTGACCAGGGCCAATGTCCATATTCCCATCATTTTCATCACGGCACACGGCGATATCCCCATGTCCGTGCGGGCCATGAAAGCGGGCGCCGTTGACTTCATCACCAAGCCGTTTCGCGACCAGGATATGTTGGATGCCGTCACCGCCGCGATCACGCGCGACCGGACAAGGCTGGATGCCGAGCGCACACGGTTCGACTTACGAAGCCTGTTCGACAGCCTCACATCGCGCGAACAGGAAGTGATGGCGCTCGTCGCTACCGGTTTAATGAACAAACAGATCGCGGCTCACGTCGGCCTCAGCGAGATTACGGTCAAAATTCATCGCGGCCATGCAATGAAGAAAATGCACGCGAAATCGCTCGCCGACCTGGTCAAGATGGCTGAGGCGCTCGGCATTTAATCGGGAAAGGAGCCTCGTCAGCCTCATATCTATGTATGACTATCGCACGCAGGTGGCTCAGAGCATTGTACAGTACACATTGATGGACCAATCGCTTGCGTGATGCACCAGTTATTTCGATCGTCGATGATGACGAATCCAGTCGTATCGGGACCGCGAGCCTTGTGCGGTCGCTCGGCTTCGTCGCTCACGCTTTTCCATCTGCACGTTCGTTCTTGCATTCGGAGCAACTGACAGAAACCTCATGTTTGGTTTCAGACGTCCAGATGCCGAACATGAGTGGAATCCAGCTGCAAGAGGTTTTGCACGCGCGAGGGCTTAGAATACCGACGATCTTCGTTACGGCCTATCCGGATAACAAGGTCCGCGCTCAGGCGTTTGCACGAGGCGCCGTCTGCTTTTTGAACAAGCCCTTTGACGGTGAAACGCTGTCTCGCTGCATCGACGTTGCTTTGAAAAACAATGGCGGTGACCGCGATTAGAGCGTCATCCATCGCCGGGCGCGATCAGGCTCGGCAGTCGGCGCAAAGTCCAATCGTCTAATTGCATCGAATTCAGCCGAGGGAAGGCTCGGGCCTGTCATGCGGATATACTTAAGTATGAGCGTCATAAACGAAGGCGCGATCATGACCAACCTACGTTCGATGGATCGCGCGCGGGAGTGAGAGCACAACAAACGTGTTCAACCGCTTAATTGCATCCGCGCAACGAAGGAGACTGATCATGTCCACGGCATATCCGGCGCCAACTCGGCGCGAGTTTCTTGCCACCTCGGCCACTGCATTACTCGCCACTTCGGCAGCCGGGGCGTTGAACTTTACTTCGGCTCAGCCGGCGGCCGCGGCTGGAGCCAGTTCAATCCGCCCTTTCACCGTGAACTTCCCCGACGAGGACCTTGTCGACTTGCGTCGCCGCATCACCGCCACGCGCTGGCCCGAGCGCGAACTGGTGACCGCTGCAGCTTCGCGGCGGACCTGGGAAACCTTACCGGCAGGCGACACACAAGGGGTGCAACTCGAGACGATGCAGAAACTCACCCAGTACTGGGGAACGGAATACAGTTGGAGCAAGTGCGAGGCGCGCCTGAACGCGCTGCCGCATTTCGTTACCGAGCTCGACGGGCTGGACATCCACTTCATCCACGTAAAATCGAAGCATCAAGGTGCGATGCCGATCATCATCACGCATGGCTGGCCCGGTTCGATCATCGAACTGCTTAAGATCATCGATCCGCTCACGAACCCTACGGCGCATGGCGGAACTGCGGCTGATGCGTTCGACGTGGTAATCCCGTCGATGCCAGGCTACGGCTTTTCCGCCAAACCGACCCAACCCGGCTGGGACCCGGCGCGCATCGCACAGGCGTGGATCGTGCTGATGAAGCGCCTCGGCTACAACCGGTTCGTCGCGCAGGGCGGCGATTGGGGCGCCCTCATCACCGAACAGATGGCTCTGATGGCGCCTCCCGAGTTGATCGCCATCCACACCAATATGCCAGCGACCATTCCGCCCGAGATTGTGAAGGCGCTGGCTGCCGGCAGTCCGCCTCCCGCCGATCTCGGGTCCGACGAAAAGCGTGCTTACGAACAGGCTGCCTTCTTTTATAAGTTCGGCCTGGGCTACGCCAACGAGATGGCACTTCGTCCGCAGACGCTCTATGGGCTCGTCGATTCGCCGGCTGGTTTAGCGTCATGGATTCTCGATCACGACGCTGACAGCTATGCACTGATCGCCCGCGCCTTCGATGGAGAGCCGGAGGGCCTTACCCGCGACGACATCCTCGACAACATCACGCTTTATTGGCTGACAAACACGGCCATCTCCTCGGCCCGCCTCTATTGGGAACACCGGCAAACGGCGACGGCGGGCTTCTTCGACGCCAAAGGCATCACCATTCCCGTCGGCGTAAGCGCGTACCCGTCCGAAATCTACACCGCGCCAAAGAGTTGGACCGAGCGCGCGTTCCCGAAACTTCTGCATTACGGCCGCCCGCCCAAGGGCTGCCATTTCGCGGCATGGGAACAGCCCGGGTCCTTCACCGACGAGCTGCGCGCATCGTTCAGAACGGTACGGACGTGAAGTGTCGGGCGGGGTGGCGCGCCGGACGTGCGCGTCATCCTCGGCTTGGCGATTACCCGATAGCGAATCTCCAAAAGGAGAGAATGCAATGAATCTCCTCATAAAGACGCTCGCTGTGCTCGCGGCTTGCACCGTGTTCGCCACGGATGCGCTCGCCCAGAGCACGGTCGTTCCCGTCGACAACGAGCCTGCGCCCAAGCTGATCGTTGAGCCGCCGCTTCCCGGTCCGTTGGCCGGGGGCGTCGTGTTCCTCCCGTACCGGGTGGAAAACTTGCGCATCCTGCCGGTGGGTGGGCCGGCCGCGCGCAACGTGTCTCCGCGGGTCGGACATCTGCACCTCACAGTCGATGATCTGCCTTGGGCATGGGCGGATTACGGCCAGAGCAACACCATTATTCTGGTGGGCATGCCGCGCGGCCAGCACAAGGTCCTGATCGAGGTGGTAGACGCCGAAGGCAACGTCTTCACCAAGCAAACCGTGACGTTCCACTCTCCGGGCAAGGAGATTCGGCCATGAAGCTCTACAAGTTGGCGACCGCGCTGGCATTCGGGCTTTGCATCCTTTCCGCCCTGGCCAACGCCACTGCGGCCGAAGATCGCTCGATCCGGCCGTTCACCGTCAGCATCCCGCAAGCGGCGCTTGATGACCTTCGCCGGCGCATCGCGGAAACACGGTGGCCGGATCGCGAGACAGTCAATGACCAGTCCCAAGGCATCCAGCTCGCCAAGATCAAGCCGCTCATCGAGTACTGGGGAGCCGGCTACGACTGGCGAAAGGCCGAGGCGAGGTTGAACGCCCTGCCACAGTTCATGACAACAATCGACGACGTGAACATTCATTTCATTCACGTCCGCTCGCGTCACCCGAACGCCATGCCGCTAATCATGACGCATGGCTGGCCCGGCTCGGTGCTCGAGCTGCTCAAGACGGTCGGTCCATTGACGGATCCCACGGCGCACGGTGGACGAGCGGAAGACGCGTTCGACCTCGTCCTGCCTTCGATGCCCGGCTACGGCTTTTCGGGCAAGCCGACGGACACCGGTTGGGGGCCTGACCGCATCGCACAAACCTGGACGGAACTGGTGACGCGACTCGGCTACCTCCGCTACGTCGCACAGGGTGGGGACTGGGGCTCTCCCGTCTCGAGTGCGATGGCGCGCCAGGCGCCAGCAGGATTGCTCGGCATCCACATCAACCTGCCGGCGATCGTGCCGCCCGAGATTGCCGTGTTGCTCGCCGCCGGCGGACCAGCACCGGCGGGACTGACCGAGAAGGAACGCGCGGCATTCAACGCCTTCAGCGCAGCCGCCAAAAAGGGGAACAGATCCTACGCTCTGATGATGGGTACTCGGCCGCAGACGGTCGGCTATGCCATCAATGACTCGCCCGCTGGCCTTGCGGCGTGGATGCTGGGGCATCCCGGCTTCTCGCATTGGACCTACGATAGCAACGATCCTGAAAAGTCCCCGGACGAGGTGCTTGACGACATCACACTGTACTGGCTGACGAACAGCGGCACCTCGTCCGGCCGGCTTTACTGGGAGTACGGCGGGCGCAGTCCTGCCTTTGCAGGCCCGGAGATGACCTCCGAGATATCGCTTCCCGTGGCGATCACTGTGTTTCCGGGAGAGAGCTACCAGGCCCCGGAGAGGTGGGCCCGGCGCGCCTATCCAAACCTGATTTACTTTCATGAGGCCGGCAAGGGCGGCCACTTCGCCGCCTGGGAGCAGCCCGAACTGTTTTCCGCCGAGTTGCGCGCGGCGTTCCGACCGCTCCGACAAGATTTCTGAGGCGCGTACCCTGCGCCAGCCCGGCCGCGTTCAACTCTCAAGGTTAACCTAAGGAGATCGACATGAGCAGCACTACTCCGACGCATAGCGACGCGATCGAAAAACCCGGAAAGCAGACGCTCGACATGAAGCTCGAGGTCGTCGTCATTTCCGTCTCCGACGTCGAGCGCGCCAAAAGCTTCTACGCCGACCTGGGTTGGAGGCTAGACGCCGACTTCAGTGTCGGTGAGACGTTTCGAGTCGTGCAGTTCACACCTCCGGGCTCACCGAGTTCAATCCACTTCGGGACGGGTGTCACTTCGGCGGCGCCGGGATCGGCGCAAGGGCTCTTTCTCATCGTGTCGGACATCGAGGCAGCGCGTGCCGAGCTTTTCGGCCGTGGCGTAGAGGTGAGCGAAGTGTTCCACCGCGACGGTCCGGGCAAGCCGGTGGTCAGCGGCCGCGATCCACAGCGGCGCAGTTACTTTTCCTACGCAACGTTCAGCGATCCGGACGGAAACGAATGGCTTCTGCAGGAGATCACCACCCGGTTCTCGGGCCGGATCGACTCCAACACGACGAACTACGCTTCCGTCGGAGATCTTGCGGCAGCGATGCGGCGTGCGTCGGAAGCCCATGGCGAGCACGAAAAGCGCAATGGAGGCGAGCGCGACGAGAACTGGCCGGATTGGTACGCCAAGTACATGGTGGCGGAGCAAACCGGCAAGCCGCTTCCACTTTGAGAAATTCGGCGCGCGGTGCGCCATTCCCGCGCGCGCGCCAATTTCAATCATACTCAGAGGCATCCGCGGTACTCGCGACTTTGCTCAAGCTGCCCTCGAAATCGACGGTTATTAGCCGGCTCATGGGGGCCACCGCTGGCGAAAAACAATAAGAGGAGAAGGTACCTTGGCGGGAGGTTTGAGCCGCTTCAGGACGGTTTGGCCCCGCCCAACGGAGAGAACGAAAATGATGATTCAAGATTCAGTGCTATTCATAACAGGCGCAAATCGCGGACTGGGTTTGGCCTTTGCTGAGGAAGCTCTCAATCGCGGCGCAAAGAAGGTCTACGCAGGCGTGCGGAATCTCACTGATGCGACTAGGCCGGGGGTCATACAAGTCAGACTGGATGTAACGGATCATGCCTCGATAGCCGAGGCGGCGAACCGATGCGGCGATACTACCTTGCTGGTCAACAATGCCGGCATTGCCCGTTTGACCAGCAGCACCCTTGACCCGAGTATGATCGACAGCGCGCGAGAGATCTTCGAGACAAACTATTTTGGAACGATCGCCGTCAGCCAGGCATTCGTTCCGATCCTTGCCAAGAACGGCGGCGGAGCGATCATCAATGTGTTGTCCGATGCCACGTGGTATGCCCGGCCTATGCTTGCCGCATATTCGGCTTCGAAATCCGCGGCTTGGAGCTTCACAAACGCCCTCCGTATCGAGCTGCGCGGCCAGACGACGGCAGTTCTCGGTCTGCATGTCAGCTTCATGGATACGGACATGACCCATGGATTCGATATGACGAAAACCAGCCCCCAGCAGGTTGCAGAAGCTGCCTTGATCGGCCTTGAGGCTGACGAGGAAGAGGTGCTTACTGATGATTTCACCAGGGAGGTTAAGCGAAGCCTCTCCAGCGAAAAACCGATTTATCTCGATCCGCCACCGCTCGGATGACTGGCATGGCTGTGCTTGCAACGCCAGCCGTGCCGGCTTGGCTGTCCTTAAGACGTAATCATCCTTCAGCGATCCAGATGGAAACGGCTGGATCTTCCAGGAAGTGTGACGACGAGGCTGCCTGGCCGGATCGATGCGAAAGGTGCGGCGTCCACGTCTGCAGGCAATCTCGCCAGCGCCCTTAGGCGTGCCGCGGCCGCTGACGGAGAACATGAGAAGCGGACCGGCGGCAACCACGATGAAGCGTGGCCGGACTGGTATGCGGCATATATGATTGCCCAGCAGTCCGGGGCTGCGCTACCGACCTGACCGGGTCACTTTCCAGCGCGTCCTCGGTCGCTCGAAGCTTCTGACAATGCCTTGCGGTACACCGCGGTCGGAAGTCCGCCCCATCCCCAGTTGTCGAGGTCGACTTCCTCGATCACGACATAGGTGGACTCCAGGGGCTTGTTCAGGACGTCCAGCATGACCTGGCTGACCCCTGCTATGATGGCGGCCTTCTCCTCGGCTGTCACCGATGAGCGGTCGGGTGTCGTCCCTTCGCGGGTTACCTGTACGGTGACGATTGGCATGCTCTTTCCTTTCAAGGCTTCCAGTTTCGTTATGGGGGCGGGCTGAGGCTAGCGCCGCTGGCGGCCTCCCGCGCCGGAACTTGGCGTAAGCGCCGGTCCGATTTGGGCCGGCGCTTTCTTCCGGCTACCAACGGCCGGCGTTCTGACCGCCGTCGACATGAAGGATCTCGCCCGTGACGAAGCTTGCGCCTTCAAGGTAAATTACGGCGTCGACTATGTCGCGGATCTCTCCGATGCGACCGACGGGATGGAGCGCGGACATGGCCTCGTGCGTCTCCGGCGAATGCATCGGAGTCTTGATGATGCCCGGAGAGACGGCGTTCACCCGAATGCCAGTCGTTGCGAATTCGATCGCAAGTTGCTTCGTGACGGAATTGAGGCCGCCCTTCGTGAGCGATGCGAGGGCTGCAGGTACTCCGGCGATCGGCTGGTCTACGAGGCTCGTCGTGATGTTGACGATGTGGCCGGAACCTTGTGCCAGCATCGCTTTTGCAGCGCGCTGGGTGATGTGGAAAAATCCGGCGACGTTGACCCCGAAATTGTGATCAAAATCTTCCTGTGTGATATCAACGAACGGCTTTGCAGTGAACACACCGGCATTGTTCACCAGGGTGTCGATACGACCAAAGCGCTCCAGCGCCTCTCGAACAACTCGCTCCGCGGTTTCGGGCCTTGCGATGTCACCGGCCACGGCATGCACTCCGTCGTCGAAGCTTTCCTTGATCGACCTCGACGTCGCGACGACCTTGTAATCGCGGTCCCGGAACGCCTTTACAAGTCCTTCTCCAATGCCCTGCGAGGCACCTGTGATAATGGCAACCTTCTTTTGACGGTTCATGATATGCATCCTTTCAAGCGCACCGGCCAGCTATCGGGCCGTGCCCCACGCGTTGCGCGTCGGTGATCTTGATTTAGATGCTTTCGATCATCGGGAGAATTGCCGCGCGCAGCACGACACTCAACCGATATTCGGGATAATCAAGGCAGAGACCCGGCTTCCATCGCGATACGCCCGAGCTCTGCCCTCAGCCGCGGAACCGAAAAGTCGATGAAGGCGCGCACCTTCGGAACAGCGGTCCGTCCCTGCGGTGCAAGGAGGTGAACGGGAAGCGCAGCCGGCTCATCGGCGGCGAGGACTATCTGCAATCGACCGTCTCGAACAAAATCCGCCACGTGGTAGGAGTAAAGCCTCGTCACGCCCATCCCCTCTGCGGCAGACGCCGCGGCCGCCCTCACGCTATTGACGACATAGCGAGGATTGAAATGCACCGTCCTTGGAATTGAAGATCCGTTGGCGGTGAAGCTCCAGGATTCGAGGCCAAAGTTGGAAAACGCGATGATCTGATGCCTCTGGAGGTCGGAAGGTTCTTTGATCGCCGGATTGCTCGCAAGATACCGTGGAGAGGCGACCACGACGCGTCTGACGTCTCCGCCGATACGTGTCGAGATATGCGTCGAGTCGGTCAGGTTGCCGATACGCAAGGCCACGTCGACACCTTCGTCGACTAGGTTGACGAACCGATCCAGCATCAGAAGGCGAACCGAGACGCTCGGATGCTCCTGAAGAAAGCCGTCGAGGATTGGCCGCAGAACTTCCTCACCGAGAATAGGTGGGGCGGAGATGGTGAGGATGCCCCTAGGAGAGGAGCGTTGTGCACTGGCGATGATGTCGGCTTCCTCGAGGTCCACAAGCACCCTGCGGCATGCTTCTACATATCGCTGGCCGGCTTCGCTCAGCTTCAGACTTCTGGTCGTGCGGTGAAGCAGTTCGACGCCGACGTGCTGCTCGAGCAGGCCTAAGGCCCGGCTGATCGCGGTCGGGGACCGCTTGAGCCGGCGCGCGGCGCCTGCAAGGCTGCCCTCTTCGACGGCCGTGACGAACACCTTCATTGCGTCGATGCGGTCCATTCCTCTGCTCCGCGAACTTCAATCTCAAAAAACACTCATCGTAGGATTTGACCCTCGCGTAAACAGGGGAAAACCGATCCGATGGTACCGGCGACACTTTGGTGCAGCAGATTGTGAACAGGCATCGCGTAATGACCTCCGTCGCGTCAGCAAAAACAACTATTTAATCTGGGGACCGGCACTGGGGCCTCGCCGATTCACAACAGTCATGCGGCGAATGAGATGCATAATCTCCGCAGGAAATGCGGTGATTATGCCAAAGTACATTCATTCATCAGTTGCCGGAATGGCCGCAGTTCGAATGGAATCTGGAAAATTTGTCCCGGCAGCTCGCCACCGTCCGGCATCGGCAGGGCAGACTCTTTGGCCATATGCAGGCGCTAGGCTTCCCATTACGCCAGGAAGCCATTCTCAAGACGCTGACCGAAGACGTTATCAAATCCAGCGAGATCGAAGGCGAAATCCTCGACCGCCAGCAGGTCAGGTCATCGATTGCCCGTCGCCTTGGCATTGAGGCTGGCGCGGTGCTGCCCGCAGATCGCGATGTTGAGGGCGTCGTCGAGATGACGCTCACGCGAGCCGGGAAGCGATATGTCCAGGCGCCTTCGATGAGGACCCGACGCGCCCTTGTGTTGCCTGCCTTGGTGACCCCACCACGTTTGACCCGTTCGCCGGTTGAGCTTTCCGATGGCACGAGACCGAGATACGCCATCAGCTGGCGAGGATTATCAAAGCGCCGGACATCGCCGATTTCGACGACAAAGGTGACCGCTGTCATGAACGCAACGCCGCGCATCGCCTGGTAGGCGGCCACAACCGGGGCCATCGACCAGGATGCCGCGGTCTCGACCACCAGCTTGGTCAACCTGTCCAGACGCACGCCGGCATCCTCGATGGCTTGGCAATATTCCGCCAACAGGATGTGGTGGGCGGGATGATCGAAGGCCTGGCGCGCCAGCCATCGGACATGAGCGCGCGTCCATGGCGTGCGGCCGGTATAGACCCGGCCATGACGCAGGAGAAAAATGAAGCTTGGCTCCGCGCTTGGAAAGCTTGGCGATCATCGACGCCACCGACGCCGGCTCCGACGAGATGTCGCCAAAAAACCGCACCTCGCCGTTGCGACCGAATTCGGCGACAGAGCGATTGTCATCCAGTGACCAGCGCTCGCTGCTAACGCCCACCACGCCTGGCTTCCACTAGGATATGCCAAACCACAGCGACCAAGATCAGTGCGCCACCGGCGAAAGTCGCAGCAGGCGGACGTTCCGCGAAGAAGAGCCATACCCACATCGGAGTGAGGACGATCTCCAATGTTCCGATAAGCGCAGCTTTAGCGGGAGGCATATGTCTTGCGCCGGCGAGGAAGAGTACGAGAGCGATGGAGAAATTGGTTGCGCCAAATGCAGCGAGGACGATCCAGTTGTGGAAATCGAGGGAGCCGACCGAGCCGAAGGGCGCAAAGAGCGCCAGCGTGAGAAAGGCGCTGACGATAGTGGAGGGCAGACTCGGCACGCCCGGGTTGATCCGGGGAATGACGATGATCATCGCAAAAGAGGCCGTCATACCCAGTGCCAGCAGATCGCCGAGACCCGTGCCGCCCCCGACTGATGAACCGACGATGACCATCACGCCGAGCAGGCAGACGGCGCCTGCGGCCATCGTGCGCCTCGCCACGCGCTCCCTCAGCAAAAGCCAGCCCAGCAGGGCCGCGATGAACGGGGCTGTCGCGTAGATGACGGCGACATTCGCCACGCTCGTCGTATAAAGTGCGCCGATGAAACATGCCTGGCTGAAGGTCTGGCAGGCGATCATCGCGAGACCTGATGGGCGCAAGACCGAGCGCCACTGCCGCTTGGACATTCCTCCTTCGAGGAAGAAGCTCGGAATGAGAAGGAACAGTCCCCCGAACAATGACCGCCACGCGATCGCTGTCAAAGCATCGGTCGTCAGCAGTCGCGAGTAGACGCCGCTTGCGCTCCAAGCGAGCGTCGCGGCGGCGACAAGAATCACGCCCTTGTCATGCTCGCTGAGGCCGAACGGACGGGCGCCTGTTTGGGATGACATCGGTTTTCCCGAACCAGAGGTCTGATGCCTCTGATTGCGCTTGTTCTTGACATCAGGCAAACGAATAGTTGAGATGACTGCCATCGGATTTTCTTATGGCTAAAATGCGTCAACCCATCGAAAGCGATCTGCTGCGCACATTTCTCGTGGTCGTCAAGACCTCGAATTTCTCTGCCGCTGCTCAGGCCGTCGGTCGGACGCAATCGGCCGTGAGCGCGCAGATTAAGAAACTTGAGGAAACTATCGGGGAAACCCTTTTCGACCGGGGCGCGCGCGGTGTCATCCCAACGCGCCTTGGCCTGCAACTGCTGCCCTATGCACGCCGTGTGATTGATCTTTTAGACGAAGCGGCAGCGACCATTCGGACCAAACCGCTCGATGGCCCGGTGCGTATTGGGATACCCGAAGAATATAGCCAGACTGTGCTGCCTGCCGCACTTGCCGCTTTCGCCGTCCGCCATCCAGCCGTGGAGGTCACAGTTTCCTGCGATTATACAGCGCGCAATCTCGCGGCCCTGGAGCGCGACGAACTGGATCTCGCCGTCGTCTTCGACTGGAGCAATCAGGCGGCGGGCGAAATCCTCTGTGTCGATCCGACCGTATGGGTCACGTCCCAGGTCCACCGGCTCCACGACCTCGAGCCGCTGCCGATCGCCATCTACCGCAATTCCACCTGGGCGCGCGATTTCGCTTTCAGATCGCTGGAATTGCAGGGTCGAAGGTACCGTGTGGCCTTCGTTGCCGATACTAGCTCCGGGCTCAAGAACGCCGCGTCCGCGGGCCTTGCCGTCACCACGCTCTCCCGCAGCAACATACCACCGGGCTGCCGCGAGCTGACTGCGGAGGAAGGGTTCCCACCGGTCGATGCCTCCAGAGTGGTCCTGCGCCGAAACCCCTATCATTCCAGCGAGGCCGTACGCGGGCTCGCCGATATGGTACGGGACGCATTTCAGCCTATGGCCGTTCCTCCGATGCTGTAACCGGCCGCCGGAGACGACGCCTCGTGTCCGAGGGGCTTTCCGAGAAGCTCGCGCGATAGCTTCTCGTAAATGCTGAAGCCGAATTGAAGCCGGTCGCGGCCGCGATATCGGCAAAAGGCGCCTTGGTTTCGATCACCTTCCGCCGCGCTGCGTTCAGGCGCAGTGCCAGATAATGGACGTGCGGGGGCGCGCCGGTGCTCTGCTGAAAGAGCCCCTGCAGGTGGCGCGCACCGATGCCCACTCTGCGAGCCAGTCGCGCAAGCACGATAGGCTGCTCGATATTCTCCTCCATCAGCCGTACAGCTTGGGCGACCCGAGGATCGCGCATGTGCAGACCTGTCCCCGAAGGTGAAAGCTGGGTCTCGCTGTGGACGGAGTCCTGCTCGTAGCTGAAGAGCCGGCTGACCTCGAGCGCCAGCGAGTATCCTTGCCTTTGCCGTATGATCTCCAGCATCAGGTCGACGGTCGGGAGCGAACCTGCCGTGGTAATGCGCTTGCCTGTGATGACGAAACGCTCCTTCACCGCCCGCACATGCGGATAGGCAAGCGAGAAGTCATCGAAATCTTCCCAGTGTATCGTCGCCGGCAGCCGATCGAGAAGGCTGGCTTCGGCAAGCAGCCATGTTCCGGATTCGATGCCTGCGATCATGCTTCGGTAACGGGCCGCCTGAGAGAGCTGCATCTTCAATGCCGGTGTCGAGCTGCGGCGCCAATTGTAGCTTGCAAGCACGAAGAGCGGTGTCTCATCCCGCCCCGTCCCAAAGCCACCGGCGGCGGGTACAGGAATGCCGCTCGTCGTCAGCACAGGCGAACCATCAGGCGTTAGAAGCCGCCATCGATAAAGCTCACTGCCGGAAATCCGGTTGGCACCACGCATGGGCTCGATCACCGAAGCGAGCAGAATGAGGTTCGTCTCCGGCATGACAAGAAGATCAACATCCAGCCGATCGTTGGATCGCGTCAGCATTAGGCCTCCATCATTTCCGATAACGTATCAAGTACTTCCGTTAATGCAAAGCATGACGCGCCATCTTCCCCCGTAATAGGCCCAACACGAGGGAGAAAAAAATGCCTCTTGCGATGAACCGCGATGTTTTCATCACCTGTGCCGTAACCGGTGCCGGCGATACGGTTTCGAAATCCAGCCACGTTCCCATCACTCCCAAGCAGATCGCGGATTCCGCGATCGACGCCGCCAAGGCTGGGGCGGCAGTTGTCCACTGTCACGTCCGCGATCCGAAAACGGGTGCCGCGAGCCGCCGCAACGACCTCTACAAGGAAGTTACTGAGCGCATTCGCTCTGCCGATATCGACGTCGTACTCAACCTGACGGCCGGTATGGGCGGTGATTTGATCTTCGGTGATGTCGAACGCCCTCTACCTCTCAATCCGCAAGGCACCGACATCGCAGGTGCAACGGAACGCGTCTCCCACATCGCCGAGTGCCTGCCGGAAATCTGCACGCTGGACTGCGGTACGATGAACTTCAGTCTCGGCGACTACGTCATGACGAACACGCCGGCGATGCTCCGTGCGATGGCGAAGAAGATGACAAATCTCGGCGTACGCCCAGAAATCGAGGCCTTCGATACCGGTCATCTCTGGTTTGCCAAACAACTTGCCGAGGAGGGCCTGATCGAGGATCCGGTGCTGATCCAGCTTTGCATGGGCATTCCATGGGGCGCGCCCGATGATCTCAACACTTTCATGGCGATGGTGAACAACGTTCCCAATAGCTGGACCTTCTCCGCCTTCTCGATCGGCCGCAACGCCATGGCCTATCCGGCTGCGGCGGTGCTTGCCGGTGGCAACGTCCGCGTTGGGCTTGAAGACAACCTCTATGCTGGAAAGGGCGCGCTCGCGACGAATGCCCAGCTTGTCGAGAAGGCGGTGCAGGTCGTCGAAGGAATGGGCGCCCGCATCATCGGGCCTGAGGACGTCCGGAAGAAACTGAAATTGAGGAACCGCTGAGGCGCCCATGAGCAAGATCAACAAAGCAGCATGTGTCGGCGGCGGCGTCATCGGTGGCGGATGGATCGCCCGTTTTCTGCTTGCAGGCATTGATGTCGACGTCTTTGACCCGCATCCGGAGGCAAGCCGCATTGTCGGCGAAGTCATCGCCAATGCCGAGCGCGCTTACGCCATGCTGACCGGGGCACCTCAGCCACCACGCGGCAAGCTCACTTATTGCGAGACCCTTGAAGAAGCCGTCGTTGATGCCGACTGGATCCAGGAAAGCGTACCGGAAAGACTGGACCTCAAACGTAAGGTGTTGACGGAGATAGATGCGGCTTGCCGCCCCGACGCGCTGATCGGGTCCTCCACATCAGGCCTGCTGCCAACCGACCTGCAGCGCGACATGCGGTTTCCGGAACGCCTCTTCGTGGCGCACCCCTACAACCCCGTCTATCTCCTGCCGCTCGTCGAGATCGTCGGCGGTGAAAAGACCAGCCATGGCGCCATCAAGGTGGCGATGGAGAAGCTGCCACCGATCGGCATGAAGGGCGTTCACATCGCCAAGGAGATCGAGGCCTTTGTCGGCGACCGTCTGCTGGAGGCTCTTTGGCGCGAGGCGCTGTGGCTAATCCATGACGATATCTGCACAGTTGAGACGCTCGATGACGTCATCCGTTATTCCTTCGGTCTTCGCTGGGCGCAGATGGGTCTCTTCCAGACCTACCGAATCGCCGGTGGCGAGGCAGGCATGCGGCATTTCCTAGCCCAGTTCGGTCCGGCTCTGCAATGGAACTGGACCAAGCTGATGGACGTCGTCGACCTCGACGACGCGCTTGTTGAGAAGATCGGCCAGCAGTCGGATGAACAAGCGGACGGATTGTCAATCCGCGAGCTCGAGCGCATCCGCGACGAAAATCTTGTCGGCATCCTGCAGGCGCTGAAGGGCGGCCATGGCGGTAAGGGCTGGGGTGCCGGCAAGCTGCTCAAGGATTTCGAGCATACGCTCTGGACTGCCAGCGGCAGCCGCAAGCATCCCGAGGACATCGCGCGGCCATTGAGGCTTGTCGAAGCCAATGTCAGCCCCGCATGGGTCGATTACAACGGGCACATGACCGAGCATCGCTATCTGCAGGTGTTTGGGGATACATCGGATGCACTGCTGCGCCTTATCGGCGTCGATTTCGCCTATGTCGAGCGGGGTCACAGCTATTACACCGTCGAGACCCATATCCGCCACCTCGGCGAAGCCAAGCTCGGTCAGGCGATTCATTCAACCTGCCAGCTTCTGTCAGCAGACGAGAAGCGGCTGCATCTGTTCAACACGATTCATGACACAGCGACGGGCCAGGCGATTGCGACCGCCGAACAGATGCTGCTGCATGTCGATGCCAAGGCGGGAAAAGCCGCTCTCGCACCGGGGGAGGTGCTGAGCAAGATAAAGCCGATCAGCGAGGTCCACGCAAAACTGCCCATACCGGATGGCGTCGGACGCCATGTCGGGCAAAAACGCTAGGAGGAAGCAGTCATGAATTTCGGGCTCAACGAAGAACAGGAGATGATCGTCCAGACGGTCCGCGACTTCGTCGAGACGGAAATCTATCCGCATGAGAACGAGGTCGATCGCACTGGTATCGTTCCATCAGAACTCGGCGAGGAAATCAGGCGCAAATGCATCGATCTCGGTTTTTATGCTTGCAATTTTCCTGAGGAGATCGGCGGCGCCGGTCTCGACCACGTTACCTTTGCTCTTGTCGAGCGCGAACTCGGCCGCGGTTCGATGGCACTGACAGTGTTCTTCGGCCGCCCTTCCGGAATTTTGATGGCCTGCGAAGGCGAGCAGCGTGAGAAATATCTTCTGCCGGCGGTGCGGGGCGAAAAGGTTGACGCGCTGGCGATTACCGAACCCGATGCCGGCTCCGACATGCGCGGAATGAAATGCATGGCGCGGCAGGACGGTGGCGATTTCGTGCTCAATGGTACCAAGCATTTTATCTCCCATGCCGATGTCGCCGATTTCGTTATCGTCTTTGCGGCAACCGGAGAAGAGGAGACGCCCAAGGGCATCAAGAAGAAGATCACGGCTTTTCTTGTCGATCGCGACACGCCGGGCTTCGATATCCTCAAGGGCTATCAATCGATATCGCACCGCGGCTACCACAACCTCATCCTGAACTTCACCGACTGCCACCTGCCCAAATCCCAGGTGCTCGGCGAAGTCCATCGCGGCTTCGACATCGCCAATGAATGGCTTTACGGCACACGTCTGACGGTCGCGGCAACCTGCGTCGGGCGTGCACGCCGCGTTTTTGATATGGTGCTGCCCTATGCGGCGGAGCGCAAGCAGTTCGGCCGGCCGATCGGCGCCAATCAAGGTGTGTCGTTCAAGCTTGCCGACATGATCACGGAGATCGACGCCGCCGACCTGCTGACGCTATCCGCCGCTTGGCGGCTTGATGCTAGCCTTGGTGCCAACCGAGAGATCGCCTCGGCGAAACTCTACGCCTCCGAAATGCTTGCCCGCGTCACCGACGAAGCGATCCAGATCTTTGGCGGCATGGGGCTGATGGACGACCTGCCGCTTGCCCGCTTCTGGCGTGACGCGCGGGTCGAACGCATCTGGGACGGAACCTCGGAGATCCAGCGGCACATCATCAGCCGCGATCTGCTGCGGCCGTTCGGAGCGTGACCCGATGACGCAACGCTCGCTCGATCGACTGATCAGACCGCAAACGATCGCCGTCTTCGGCGGCCGCGAAGCGCGCCGGGTCATCGAGCAGTGCGACCGCATGGGATTTGCCGGCGAAATCTGGCCCGTCCATCCGGTGCTCGAGAAGGTGGTGGGGCGCCGTTGTTATCGATCAGTGGGCGAGCTGCCCGCGGCACCCGACGCGGCCTTCGTCGGCGTCAACCGGCTGTTGACTGTCGATATCGTACGCTCGCTTGCCGTCATAGGCGCCGGCGGCGCCGTTTGTTATGCTTCCGGCTTCAGCGAGGCGGTCGCGGAACTCGCCGATGGCGCGATACTGCAAAATCATCTCGTCGAAGCGGCCGGAAATATGCCGATCCTCGGACCGAATTGTTATGGCATGATCAACGGCCTCGATGGCGCCCTGCTCTGGCCTGACCAGCACGGAATGGTGCGCGTCGAAAGAGGTGTTGCCATTCTCACGCAATCCTCCAACATCGCCATCAATCTCACCATGCAAAAGCGCGGCCTGCCGATCAGTTATGTGATGACGGCCGGCAACCAGGCGCAGACCGGATTGTCGGATTTAGCCCTCGCCGTGATCGAGGACCCGCGCGTCACGGCCATCGGCCTGCATATCGAGGGATTCGGCAACATTCAGGCGCTTGAGAAGCTTGCCTTACGTTCCCGGGAACTGAAAAAGCCCATCGTTGCGCTGAAAGTCGGCAAATCCGAACAGGCGCAGCGCGCCGCCATTTCGCATACCGCATCCCTTGCCGGAAGCGATGCGGTTGCCGATGCCATTCTCGCTCGCCTCGGCATTGGCCGCGTGGCAACCCTCCCGGAAATGATCGAAACGCTGAAACTTCTCCACGTAGCAGGCCCGCTTGAAAGCAATGCGATCTCTTCCATGAGTTGTTCCGGCGGCGAAGCCTCGCTAATGGCCGACGCCGCTGTCAGCCGGGGCGTGGAATTCCGCTCTCTGAAACCCCGGCAGCTTCCGTCTCTCAGGTGCAGCCTGGGTGAAATGGTCGCCCTTTCCAACCCTCTCGACTACCACACTTTCGTTTGGGGCGATCTGACCCGCCAGTCGGAGGCCTTTATAGCCATGTTCGAGGGCGCTTATGCCCTCAATCTGGTTGTCCTTGATTTTCCGCGGAGCGATCGTTGCAACACAGCGGACTGGATGACGACGGTCAGTGCCGTCGCGGCGGCCGCGAAACGAACCGAAGCGCGCGCCGGTATCGTGGCGACATTGCCGGAGAACATGCCGGAAGAGATTGCCTTGCTGTTGATGGAGGATGGCATCGTGCCTTTCTGCGGCATCAGCGAAACCGTCGCCGCCGCGGAAATTGCCGCTAACATCGGCAAAGCCTGGCAAAACCCACAGCCATTGCCACTGCTCAATGTACCGTTGACCGCAGGCGAGATCGAGACGTTGAGCGAGGCGGAAGCCAAAGCGGAACTGTCTGCCGCCGGTCTCTCCGTTCCGCTTGGTGCAACCGCACCGAGTTCGGACGAGGCAGCAGAACAGGCTCAGCGTCTCGGTTTTCCCATCGCTCTGAAAGCGCTTGGCGTCGAGCACAAGACCGAGGCCGGTGCTGTCGCGCTCAACCTTAAGGATGCTGAAGCGGTGCGAAACGCAGCGCAGAAAATGGCCCATGTCGCCGCCGGATACCTGGTTGAACGGATGATCGAGCGCCCCGTGGCCGAGCTGATCATCGGCGCGGTACGCGATCCGGTCCTTGGATTGACTTTAACCGTCGGTGCGGGCGGAATTTTGGTGGAATTGCTTGAAGATTCCGTCATTTTGACGCTTCCGGTAACAGAAGCGGAGATCTTGGAAGCGATTTCGCGCCTGAGGATCAGGAAACTCATCGAGGGCTATCGCGGCGCGGCGAAGAGCGACCTCGACATAGTGGTCAAAGCCGTCGCATCAGCAGCAGAATATGTCGTAAAAAATGCCGTGTGGCTGGAAGAACTGGACATTAATCCATTGATGGTTCTCCCTGAAAACCATGGTGTCGTTGCCGCAGACGCTCTCATCCGGCGAAGGAGGTAGCAGAAGTTGCAAGACCCCATTCGCACCAGACGCGACAGCGGTATCCTCGAGGTCATCATTGACCGGCCGAAGGCGAACGCCATCGACCTTGCGACCAGCCGCGACATGGGCCTGATTTTCCGCAATTTCCGCGACGACCCTAAGTTGCGTGTCGCCATCGTGTCGGGTGCTGGCGAGAAATTCTTCTCGGCCGGATGGGATCTGAAGGCTGCGGCAGCCGGCGATGCGGTCGATGGCGATTATGGCGTCGGCGGGTTCGGCGGCTTGCAGGAACTGCGTGACCTCAACAAGCCCGTCATCTGCGCTGTCAACGGCATCTGTTGCGGTGGTGGTCTGGAGATTGCCCTTTCCGCCGATCTGATCATCGCCGCCAAGCACGCAACCTTTGCACTTCCGGAAATTCGCTCGGGAACGGTCGCAGACGCTGCTTCGATCAAGCTGCCGAAGCGCATCCCCTACCATATCGCGATGGACATGCTTCTGACTGGCCGATGGCTTGACGTTACGGAGGCGCATCGCTGGGGTTTCGTCAATGAAATTGTCACTGCGGACAGGCTGATGGAGCGGGCATGGGAACTGGCCCGCCTTCTCGATAGCGGTCCGCCGCTCGTCTATGCAGCCATCAAGGAGATCGTGCGCGAAGCCGAAGGAATGACATTTCAGACTGCCATGAACAAGATCACCAAAAGGCAGTTTGCAACGGTCGATGCCCTTTATTCGAGCGAGGACCAGTTGGAAGGCGCACGGGCTTTCGGGGAGAAGCGAAGCCCAATCTGGAAAGGAAGGTGACGAGGCGGCAGCGACCGCATCATTTTCCGCATGATCGCGGGCAGTGAGGTTTCGGGGCGGAAGAGGAAACCGCATCCCGAAGCGTTGCCCGGGAGTTCTATCAACATCAAGAAGAAGGAACAGGGGAATGAACGACTACACGAAATATCTGGCAAGCCGCGTGAGTGCGGGCGGTCTCAGCCGCCGCGAGTTCATGGGACGCGCAATGGCGGCGGGCGTTACGCTGGCGCTTGCAGACCAGCTCTTCACCGAAAGCGCAACGGCAGCCGAACCAAAGCGCGGCGGTCACCTGAAACTCGGTCTCGAGGGCGGCGCAGCCACCGATTCCAAGGACCCGGCAAAGTTCCTGTCACAATTCATGTTCTGCGTCGGCCGTTGCTGGGGCGACATGCTGGTCGAATCCGACCCGCTGACCGGCGCTGCCGTTCCGGCGCTAGCCGAATCCTGGGAAGCGTCTAACGATGCCGTCACGTGGACCTTCAAAATCCGCAAGGGTGTCAAGTTCCACAACGGTAAGGACCTGACGATCGACGATGTCGTTGCGACACTGAAGCGCCATACCGACAGCAAATCGGAGTCAGGCGCTCTTGGTGTTGTCAAGTCGATCAAGGAGATCAAGGCCGACGGCAGCGACCTCGTCCTGACGCTGGCCGAAGGCAACGCCGACATGCCGTTGCTCCTGACCGACTACCACCTCGTCATTCAGCCGAACGGCGGCAATGACGACCCGCTCGCCTCTATCGGCACCGGTCCCTACAAGCTTGCGAGTTTCGAAGCCGGCGTACGTGCGACCTTCGAAAAGAACAAGGACGACTGGCGCAGCGATCGTGGTTATGTCGACTCGATCGAAATCATCGGCATGAACGATGCGACGGCACGTATTGCAGCGCTTTCGTCAGGTCAGGTGCACTACATCAACCGCGTCGATCCGAAGACTGTGGACCTGTTGAAGCGTGCGCCGAATGTCGAAATCCTGTCGACGTCCGGCCGCGGCCATTACGTCTTCATCATGCATGGCAACACTGCGCCCTTCGACAACAACGATCTGCGCATGGCGCTGAAATACGCCATGGACCGCGAGACGATGGTCAAGAAGATTCTTGGCGGTTACGGCAAGGTCGGCAATGACTTCCCGATCAACAGCACATATGCGCTTTTCCCCGAGGGCATCGAACAGCGCGCCTATGATCCGGACAAGGCGGCCTTCCACTACAAGAAATCAGGTCATAGCGGCTCAGTCCTGCTGCGTACCTCCGAGGTCGCCTTCCCGGGTGCCGTCGATGCCGCCGTCCTCTATCAGGAAAGCTGCAAGAAGGCTGGGATCAATATCGAGGTCAAGCGTGAGCCAGGCGACGGCTATTGGACAAACGTCTGGAACGTGCAGCCCTTCTCGACGTCCTATTGGGGCGGCCGTCCGACGCAGGACCAGATGTACTCCACGGCCTATATCTCGACGGCCGACTGGAACGACACCCGCTTCCTGCGCCCGGACTTCGACAAGATCCTGCTCGAAGCCCGTTCGCAACTCGACGAAGCAAAGCGCAAGGAGATGTATCGCAGCATGGCAATGATGGTCCGTGATGAAGGCGGCGTCATCCTGCCTATGTTCAACGACTTCGTGAACGCTTCCACCAAGCAGGTGAAGGGCTACGTTCACGATATCGGCAACGACATGTCGAACGGCTACGTCGCGACCCGCGTCTGGCTGGACGCCTGATGCTCGAAGCGGGGCGGAGACGCCCTCATCTCTAACGGAACCGGGGCCGCGGAAAACCTCCGCGGTCTTCCTGAGGTTTCAGCGCGAGGCATCAGTCATGTCCAATCCGCCACCCAGCACCGTCTTGCCGGGACTAAGATTCAAGCAGCGTTTCCCGCTGCTGTCCCTCATCGCCGAGCGCTTCGTGCTCAGTCTTTTGCTGCTTCTTGCTGTTTCGATCCTGATCTTCGGCGGCCTTGAAGCGCTGCCGGGCGATTTCGCGACAACCTATCTCGGCCAGTCGGCGACACCGCAGGCTGTTGCCAATATCCGCACCGAACTCGGTCTCGACCGGCCTGTGACTACGCGTTATTTCGAGTGGCTCGGCAATGCCGTGCAGGGTGATTTCGGCACCTCCTGGGCAAGCAAGAATTCGGTGAGCGAGCAGATCGCCAAGCGGCTCGGCAATTCGCTCTTCCTTGCAGCCTTTGCGGCGTTGATTTCGGTGCCGCTTGCCGTCGGGCTCGGCATGCTGGCGGTGCATTTCCGCAACCGTTTGCCTGACAAGATCATCAACGTGATCTCTCTGGCGGCGATTTCACTACCGGAATTCTTCATCGGTTATCTGCTCATCCTGTTCTTCGGCGTGAAATTCGGGATCGCGACATTTCCTGCGACCGTCTACGACGGCATGGATTTCGTCGACCGGCTGAAGGCCATCGCCCTGCCGACCGCCACCTTGGTACTCGTTGTCCTTGCTCATATGATGCGCATGACACGGGCCGCAATCCTCTCTGTGATGTCGTCGGCCTATATGGAAACTGCAGAACTGAAAGGCCTCGGCGCCTTCCGCTCGATCGTCAAACATGCCGCACCCAATGCTTTGGCGCCGATCATCAACGTCGTAGCGCTGAACCTTGCCTATCTCGTCGTTGGCGTCGTCGTGGTCGAGGTCGTCTTCGTCTATCCCGGCATGGGCCAGTACATGGTCGACGCCGTTACCGTCCGCGATATGCCGGTCGTCCAGGCCTGCGGCCTGATCTTCGCCGCGGTCTACATCCTTCTCAACATGGTTGCCGACACCCTGGCGATCGTCGCCAACCCGCGTCTGAGGCATCCACGATGAGATTGAGAGGCATCCCCATTACCGCCTGGATCGGCATCATAGGCATTCTGCTGGTCTTCATCTGTGCGATCTTCGCACCATGGATCGCGCCATATGGCGAGACCGAAGTTGTCGGCAATGTCTGGCAAGTGGGTGACGCGCAGTATTTCTTCGGCCTCGACAATCTCGGCCGCGATATTCTTTCGCGGCTGATCTACGGCGCCCGAACGACGCTGTTCGTGGCACTGGCAGCAACGATCATCTCATTTTCGCTGGGGATCATCCTCAGCTTCACCGCCGCCGTTTCGCGCGGATTGATCGACGCGATCTTCTCGCGCTTCAACGACTTGATGATGTCAATCCCGACCCTGATCTTCGCCCTTGTCGTGCTGGCGGTGCTGCCGCAGAACCTGATTGTGCTCATCCTGGTGATGGCGATCCTCGATTCCACCCGCGTCTACCGTCTCGGCCGCGCCGTCGCGCTGGATGTGGCGGTCATGGAATTCGTGGAGGCCGCCAGGCTGCGCGGCGAAGGCACGATCTGGATCATCTTCCGGGAGATCCTCCCGAACACGCTCTCGCCTCTGCTCGCCGAATTCGGCCTGCGCTTCGCCTTCTCGATCCTTTTTCTGTCGACGTTGTCCTTCCTCGGTCTCGGCATCCAGCCGCCGTCGGCGGATTGGGGCGGCATGGTCAAAGACAACAAAGACGGCATCATCTTCGGCATATCTGCCGCTCTCGTTCCGGGCTCCGCGATTGCGGCGCTCGCAGTCTGTGTCAATCTGGTGGTGGACTGGCTCCTGAAGCGCACCTCCAGCCTCAAGGGAGGGCGTGGCGATGCCTGAGCTTCTTTCCGTTCGCGACCTCAAGATCGAAGCAACCAGCTATCCGCCGGGCGAGCCGCCGAAGCGCGTCACAATCGTCGACGGCGTCTCCTTCGACCTGCAGAAGGGCAAGGTGCTGGGCCTGATTGGCGAATCCGGCGCCGGCAAATCCACGATCGGTCTTTCAGCGCTCGCCTACGGTCGCGGCGGCGCCGAAATCACCGGCGGCGCGGTCATGCTCGACGGAGTGGATATCCTGCCACTGGGGAAATCGGGCATCCGCCGGATTCGCGGCGCCCGCGTCTGCTATGTCGCGCAATCGGCTGCTGCCGCCTTCAATCCGGCCCACAGGCTGGGCGAGCAGGTGATCGAAGCTTCGGTCAAGCACGGTTTGATGACCAAGGACGAGGCCGGCAAGCGTGCTCTCTATCTCTTTCGCGTTCTCGGCCTTCCAAACCCCGAGACGTTCGGTAGCCGCTTCCCCCACCAGGTCTCGGGCGGCCAATTGCAGCGTGCCATGACGGCGATGGCGCTCTGTTCCAATCCGAAGCTGATCGTTTTCGATGAGCCGACGACCGCGCTCGATGTGACGACGCAGATCGACGTCCTGGCGGCGATCAAGCATGCCATTGAGGAAACGCATACTGCCGCACTCTACATCACGCATGATCTTGCCGTCGTTGCGCAGGTCTCGGACGACATCATGGTTCTGCGTCACGGCAGGCAAGTCGAATATGGATCTGTGCAGCAGATCATCGAGGCCCCACGGGAGGATTACACCCGTGCTCTCGTCAACGTTCGCCAGATCGCCCGCGAGGAAGCCGCCGATCAATCCGGCGCGCTTTTGAAGGTCGAACGTGTCAGCGCGCAATATTCAAACGGGTTTAAGGTTCTCCACGATGTCTCGCTGCATGTGCCGAAGGGCCAGACGCTGGCAATCGTCGGCGAATCCGGCTCCGGCAAATCGACGCTCGCCCGCGTCATCACCGGGCTCCTACCGCCCAGCGAAGGCGGAATTTTTTTCAACGGCAAGAAGCTGACGCCGGCCCTGAAGGAGCGATCGCGCGACGAGCTGCGGCGCATTCAGCTCATCTACCAGATGGCGGATACCGCCATGAACCCGCGCCAGACCGTGCGCGATATCATCGGCCGTCCCCTCACTTTCTATTTCGGCCTGCGCGGCGCGGCAAAGACCGCACGTGTCAAGGAGTTGCTCGAACAGATTGAGATGAGCAACGGCTTCGTCGGCCGCTATCCGGCCGAGCTGTCCGGCGGCCAGAAACAGCGGGTCGCCATCGCCCGCGCCCTTGCCGCCAGGCCGGAACTGATCCTTTGCGACGAGCCTACGTCGGCGCTTGACCCGCTGGTTGCCGAGGGTATTCTCAAACTTCTCCTGCGGCTGCAGGAAAAAGAGCAGATCTCCTACATCTTCATCACCCACGACATCGCAACCGTCAGAGCGATCGCCGATAGCGTCGCCGTCATGCATCGCGGCAAGGTCGTACGGTTCGGGCCGAAGTCAAAGGCGCTGTCAGCGCCTTTCGACGACTACACCGACCTGCTGCTCAAATCTGTGCCAGAGATGGAAATCGGCTGGCTGGAACGCGTCTTCGCGACACGGCGGATGGAAAGCGCCGGCAACTGAAATCCCGCGAGGCGCTTGCTGCCGCCTCGCTTCACGACAATTGTATCATGGAACATGACATGACCGCGCGCGGTTTCAGCACAATCGAAAATCAATGGATCACGCTGAAGGACGGCACGCGGCTTGCCGCCCGCATCTGGATGCCGGATGGTGCGGAGAACGATCCGGTGCCCGCCGTCTTTGAATTTCTGCCTTATCGAAAGCGGGACGGAACGAGCCTTCGCGACGAATCGACCTATCCGGTCTTCGCGGTTGCAGGAATTGCCGGCGTCCGCGTCGATATCCGCGGCTCCGGCGAATCCGACGGCGTGATCGATGGCGAATACACAGAACTTGAACTTGCCAACGCCTGCGAACTGATCGCGTGGATTGCCGCTCAGCCCTGGTCAAACGGTTCGGTCGGCATGATGGGGATCTCCTGGGGCGGCTTTAACAGCCTGCAGGTTGCAGCGCTCCGGCCTCCAGCGCTGAAGGCCGTCATCTCGATCGCCTCCACGGTCGACCGCTACAATGACGATATCCACTATAAAAACGGCTGCCATCTTTCCGCGCAACTCTCGTGGGCAGCAACCATGCTTGGCTATCAATCCCGTTCGCCCGATCCGACTCTGGTCGGCGAACGTTGGAAAGAGATGTGGCTGGAGCGACTCGAGCAGGAGCCCTTCTTCATGGAAGAGTGGCTGACCCATCAGCGCCGCGACGCGTTCTGGCGCCACGGCTCGATCTCACAGGATTTTTCGAATGTCGAGATTCCCGCGCTAGTGATCGCAGGCTGGGCGGACGGCTATCGCAATACGCCTTTGGCGGCTGTCGAAGGGCTGGGTGAGAAAGCGAAGGCCCTGATCGGCCCGTGGGTTCACAAATATCCGCACTTCGCCTGGCCGAAGCCGCGGACAGACTTTCATGGCGAAGCGATCGCCTGGTGGAACAAGTGGCTGCGCGGCGAGGACAACGGCATCGACATGCTGCCCCAGACCCGAGCATATATTCTTGACGCCATCCGCCCGGCTCCGCGGCGCGAGTTCGATCCGGGCTTCTGGGTTGCCAAGGATGATTGGAAGCCGCCGGAAATGCAGTGCTTCTATGTAGAGCAATTCGGCAAGCTGACTGAGGGCATGCCGATCCCGCAGGCGCCGGAACACACAGCTTATCTGCGTTCGCCGCTAGATACTGGCACCGCATCCGGCGAATATTTTACGCTGAAGCCCGATGCGGAGATGGCGATCGACCAACGCTCCGACGACGCCGCTTCGCTCACCTTCGATACCACGCCGCTTGCCGCAGACCATGATTATCTCGGCCGCCCGGTGCTCAGCCTCTCGCTGCGCTCCGAAGCCCTCACCGGCAATCTCTGCGCCCGGCTCGTCGATATCCATCCGGATGGTACGGCGACACGCGTCGCCTTCGGCGTCATCAATCTCACCCATCGCGACGGCAACGCAGACCCCGCTCCGCTTCCGCCCAGCGAGAAAGTCTCGATCCGGCTCGTCCTCGATGCCTGTGGCTACCGCTTCCGCAAGGGACATCGCATCCGCCTGTCGCTGTCCACCGCATACTGGCCGATGATCCTGCCGCCGCCGGACGATCAAGGTGTAGAGATCGATATCGCCTCGCTTGGCCTGGCGCTGCCAATGCTCGGAGAGCATCGCCGGGTCGATATTCCCGAACCGGCCAATCCCGATCCCTTGCCCAAATACATCGAACACGCACCCGCGGCGGCGAAGCGGCAGGTCATGCGTGATCTTTCGGCCAATCGCACGGAGTATCTCATCCACGAGGATACCGGCCTCTACGAGCATCCTGAAACCGGCCTTTCGACGCGGCAACTCCGCGAGGAGGTCTGGTCGATTTCACCCGCCGATCCGCTATCGATGACAGGCAACTCCACCTGGACCTGCGACATGCGCCGCCCTGGCTGGTTCGTGCGAACTGTTGCGACGGCGAAAATCGCCTGCACGAAGACCGACTGGGTCATCAATGCCCTGGTAACGGCCTATGAAGCCGATGTTCAGATTTTCGAAAAGGTTTTCGCGGAGAAACGCGTCCCCCGCGACCTCATGTGAGTGTCACGCTGCTGCAAAACGGCGCACCGCCTCGCAGACGGTCAGGAAACCAGCACGCGCGCCATCGCTCATATGGCGGGCCCGCAACCAGGCATGCACCATCTGCGGCTCCTCGCGGAACCAAACTTCGACACCGTTCTGCGCCAGCCTGGCGGCATATTGTCGAGCGTCGTCCCGTAGGGGGTCGAAGGCCGCGCCGGTGATAAAGGCTGGTGGTAGTCCATCAACAGAGGCAGACTTGAGCGGTGCTGCTACGGGATCGTCTTGCGGCGCCTGCAGGATTTCCCGGTAATAGGCCACATCGGCCGTCGTCAGTCCTGGCGCTTCGCTCATCTCGACGTAGGATCCCGCCGTCAGATCACCGCCCAGCGCCGGGTAAATCAGAACCTGCCCGGCGATGTTGGAAAGCCCCGCCTGCTTTGCCCGCATGGCAAGCCCCGCTGCGAGATTGCCTCCGGCGCTGTCACCAATAAGGACGATCCTGCTGCCGCGTGAGGCAAGCTCGGAAAGCACAGCGAAGCCATCGTCGGTCTGCGCCGGCCAGCGATGTTCTGGTGCCAGCCGGTAGTCGACGGCGACCAGTTCGGCACCCGCAAAGTCGGCGATTTCCGCACAGATCGCGTGGTGGCTCTCAAGCGAGCCGACGACGAAACCGCCGCCATGTAGATAGAGAAGCGAGGTCTCACTCGTCACATGCCGTGGCCTGTAGCACCTTGTCGGCACAGTACGGATCGGAGCATCAGCGAAAGTCAGGCCAGCAGGAATCGGCGGACTGAAACGGGCACACAGCGCGTCATATTGGGCCCGCTGGGCTTCGGTAGATTGCGATACCGCATCGTCTGAACAGACGCTGCTGCAGACGGAAAGAAATTCAAGGATACCTGTCTCTTCGGGCATCGGGCGGTTGGCCGTCATGTTGCATCCTGTAGAATGTGAATACCTAGGTCATAACAGTACGGTGCCGGAATGTGAGCGCAAGCGCATCAAATGGCTGGTGCATCAGGTCTCGATCCTTAAGTGACCCTTGTCGTAAGACGGCTTCTCTGTCGTCCTCTCGGCATCACTACTGGCCTCCGGTCGGTTTTGCTCTTCAGCCGCGCAAGATTATGAAGCCAGCCTTAACGGCCGAGCCGGCTGTTGCCCTCGAAGAATTCGGGATCGTTCCGGTATCCCTAGGTTCTAGTTCAGTCTCACGCCGTCGTCAGCTGCGAAGAGATGAATTGCTCTTATCTCAGGCTCGACAGTGATTGTTTCGCCGGGCGTGGGCAGGACGCGCTCGCGAAAGATACGAGCAACCTGCATGGGCAAGACAGGCATGCGGCGAATAGGACGCATAATCTCCGCAGGAGATGCGGGGATTATGTCCAAGTACATTCATCAACTGCCGGAATGGCCCAAGATCGAATGGAAGCTGGAAAACCTGTCCCAGCAGCTCGTCACCGTCCGGCATCGGCAGGGCAGACTCTTTGGCCATATGCAGGCGCTAGGCTTCCCATTACGCCAGGAAGCCATTCTCAAGACGCTGACCGAAGACGTTATCAAATCCAGCGAGATCGAAGGCGAAAACCTCGACCGCCAGCAGGTCAGGTCATCGATTGCCCGTCGCCTTGGCATTGAGGCTGGCGCGGTGCTGCCCGCCGATCGCGCGATGTTGAGGGCGTCATCGAGATGACGCTCGATGCCACGCAGAAATTCGACGAATCCTTGACCGACAAACGCCTGTTCGGCTGGCATGCGGCGCTTCTTCCGACTGGTCGCAGCGGCATGATGAGAATTGTTGTCGGCGCTTGGCGCGACGACAAGTCGAGGCCGATGAAGGTCGTCTCAGGTCCGCTCGGCAATGACCGCGTCCACTATAAGGCGCCAGCCGCAGAACGGCTCGACCCCGAAATGAACGCATTTCTCGACTGGTTTAATAGCGGCGAGGACATTGATCTTGTCCTAAAGGCGGGCCTGGCCCACCTGTGGTTTGTGACCATCCATCCCTTCGATGACGGCAATGGCCGCATCGCTCGTGCTATAGCGGATATGATGCTTGCCCGGTCCGAAGATAGCCCGCAACGCTTTTACAGCATGCCGGCGCAAATCCTCTCGACCGGAAAGCTTACTACGATATTCTGGAGAGGACGCACAAAGCCCGGGACCTTGACGTGACGCCGTGGCTGGACTGGTTCCTGCAATGCCTTGACCGCGCCTAGGAGGTGCGAAGGAAACCCTCTCAGATGTGCTTTTCAAGGCCGAATTCTGGAAGCAACACGAGGGCGAAACATTCAATGACCGCCAACGTGACAGGACCAATCGCCTCCTCGACGGATTCGATGGAAAGCTCACGTCCTCGAAATATGCCACAATTGAAAGGTGCTCGCCGGACACTGCGCTGAGGGATATAAACGACCTTCTGCGGCGCGGTATCCTCAGAAGGGAAGCGGCTGGAGGACGCAGCTCCAGCTATGTTCTGCAGGAGTGAGTCTGCCTGAAGAGGGATGGAATGAGCACCTCGACCACATCTGTGATTGGGTTCGACTCTGCCTGGACAGACAATCCCAGGGCGCCAGGAGGGATCTGCGTCTTACGCGAAGACGAAGCGGGGTCGCGATTGCACTTCATGCCCCGGCTCGCCTCCTTCAACGAGGCGGTAGAGATCATCCATAGCGAGCGAGGGCAAGTTGGCAAATGCCTGGTCGCTCTTGATCAGCCGACAATTGTCCCAAATCTGAGCGGCTCGCGACCCGTCGACAAGGTTGCCGGATCGCTCATTTCCTGGGTAGGTGGCGGCGTTCAACCGGCGAACCGATCGAAGCTTGGCATGTTCGATGCTGCTGCGCCAATCTGGCGGTTCAAGGGCGCACTTGGTGCAATCGAGGATCCCGAACTTGCAAGAACAGCGCATGAAGGATTATTTCTTCTCGAAGTTTTTCCTGCCCTGGCATTACTCGCAATCGAGAATACCTATTGCCGCCGCCTCGGCGCTCCAAAATATAATCCAGCCAACCGGAAGACGTTTAAGTTCGCGCATTGGCAGTCTGTGTCAGAAACGGTCCGGAAATTCGGAGAGCTTCGAGCCCTGGCGCAACTAGAGTCATGGTGTTCAGCCGTCTCAGCAAACGCGGCGCCGATGAAAGCTGACCAGGACAAGATCGATGCTATGATATGCGCTCTCATTGGATTGCATTGGCTGGCAGCACCGCGCGAGCAGTCGGTCATGATTGGCGATCTGGAGAACGGCTACATGATCGCTCCTGCAATCAATGGTATTCATGAGCGGCTTCTGACCGCTGCAAGGCAGAGGGATGTGCCGATCCGGTAAATGCACGGACACGATGTCACCGGCACATGCCGGCCACATCCGCCGCTCAGGAACGTCTCAGCCTGGCAAGACGAACTGCATGGCGAAGGGTGGCTAGGGTTGTTCCGGTCCCCTCAACGAAGTTCCTGGCATTCGATCAGTTCAATCCGACCCTTGCCCTTGATTTCTACGAAGCCCAGTGAGCGCCCGCGACCCCGCTCGCGAATGCGATGCCACGTGGCCCCGCTGGTCGCTACGGTCCCAGGGCTAGCATGGGCTGCGATCCGGGAGGCCATATTTACCGTGTCGCCCCACAGGTCGAACACGTATTGCCGCTGCCCGATGATCCCCGCCACAACTGGACCGAATTGAACGCCGACTCGTACTTCCCATTTGGGCTCGATGCGGCGTGATGCCGTCACCATGTCGAGTCCGCATTGCAAGCTGGCAAAAACCGGATCTGGCATGCGATCAAACAGGCCGGCCGTAGCCATAAAGGCGTCGCCGATAGTCTTGATCTTCTCCATTCCATGCTGACGGACGATTCGTTCGCATTCGCCGATCAGCGCCTGAAGATCCTCCACCACTTTCTCCGGCGGATTCTCATCGCAATAGGCTGTGAAGCCAACGATATCACAGAATAGCACCGCGACTTCATTGTATCGGCGGGGCCGGACCTCATTGGTCGCTTTGAGCTCGCGCACCGCGCCGGCCGGTAGGATGGCGTACAGAAGCTCGTCAGCTCGGCGCTTTTCGTTTTCGATTTGCTGCATATATACCGCCTCTTGGTCGCGCAGCCTCTTCTTTTCCAGGCAGGCGGCCACGCGGGCACGCAGCAGAACCGCGTTGAACGGTTTGGCCAGATAGTCCTCGGCGCCGAGGCTGATGCAGCGCGCCACATTGTCGATCTCATCGACCGCCGATATCATGACAACCGGAATGTTGCGCAGCGTTGTGTCGGCCTTCAGGTGCTCGAGCACCTGGTAGCCGTCCATTTCCGGCATCGTAATGTCGAGCAGCACAAGGTCGAACAGTCTCGTTGCCAGCATTTCGAGCGCCTCCCGTCCATTGCTGGCGCATCCCACGTTCCGGTAGCCTTCTCGCTTCAAGCGTTCGGTCAGTGTAAAGCGATTGTCCTCGTTATCATCGACGACAAGCAGGGCAGGTCCAACCTCACTCATGGCATCGACTCCTTTGGAAGCAGGGCCTTGATCTTTCCAAGCAGGCGCGCGAAGTCGACGGGCTTGGTATCGAAGTCATCGCACCCGGCGGCCAGTGCTGCTTCGCGGTCGCCAGCCATCGCGTGCGACGAGAGTGCGATCACGGGAATACCCCGCGTCTCAGCCAATGCCTTGAGACGTCTTGTCGCCTCCCAGCCGTCGAGGACGGGAAGGCTTAAGTCCATCAGGATAAGCGCCGGGGCGTCCGATCGTGCACGCGCCACGCCCTGATCGCCGTCGGTGGCGACGACTACCTCGTAGCCTTTTCGTCTTAGCCGCGCGGACAGCATGTAGACGTTGTCCTCATTGTCCTCGACATAGAGGATCCTAACCATCACGGCGATCCTTGTCAGGTGAGCTTCGTTTGACAATGTATCGAGCAACCATCTTGCGCAATTCCTCCAGAAGCTCGTTGCGGCTGAAGGCGGCTTTGGCGAGCACGCGCTCGACGCCACCGTTCAGACGCCGGTGGTCTTCCTTGCCAAGGGTCGCCGCCGTCACAACCACGACCGGCATCGCCTTGAAGGCAGGCTGCTTTCGCAGTTCGATAAGGAACTCGAAGCCGTCCATTTCCGGCATGATGAGGTCGAGAATGATCAGATCCGGAGGCGCGCGGATGAGCCGTTCCAGCGCGACCCGGCCATTCTCGGCCTCGTCCACATCGCAACCCTCGGTACTCAATATGCGACGCCATTGCTGGCGCGTGTTCTCATCATCTTCGACGATCAGAACACGAAGCGCTGGGCTGGGCGCGCCCGACCAGAATTTGGCGATCAGTTTCCGGAGCGCGTCGCGGTCGATCGGCTTCATCAAGTAATCGGCGGCACCGAGCGCGTACCCCCGATTCCTCTTATCCGCCATGGTGAGCATCACAACGGGGATACTCGCGAGCTCAGGATCCGCTTTCAGTTCCTGCAGGACGCTCCAGCCGTCGCAACCCGGCATGAGCACGTCAAGGGTGATGAGCGCTGGCTTCACCTGCCGGGCCAGATTAAGGCCTTCGGCACCGTCCCTGGCCGTCACTACATCGCAACCCTCGCGGGCAAGAAACCGGCGCATCTGGTCCCGCACCGCCTTATCGTCATCAACGACGAGGACCACGTTCGAGACGAGGCGAAGGTGATCATCAGCGGCGACGCCGGTGCCAGGGGCCGGCTGCTCTGCCAGGGTGAAGCCTACGTCGATTGCCGAGGGCAACCACACCGTGAACTTAGTACCGGCGCCGGGAGTGCTGTCCACAGTGATCTGGCCATCCATCGCGCGGCACAGGCGTTGGCTGATGGCAAGCCCTAGCCCAGTGCCGCCGTACTTGCGGGTGGTGGAACTGTCGGCCTGACTAAACTCCTGGAACAGGTTCGTCATCTGCTGCGGCGTCATACCGATGCCAGTGTCGGCGACGGTAAATATCACGCCACCGCCTCCATCATGCTCCGCGCAGGTCGCCCCAATCGTCACTTGGCCGTTCTCCGTGAACTTGCAGGCGTTACTCAAGAGGTTGAGGAGGATCTGGCGCACCCGAAGCTGATCGGCGCGCATGCTGCCAATGTCATCTGGGCAGCGGATGATGATCCGGTTGCGGTTTTTCTGCGCAAGGGGCTGCGCGGTTGTGGCAGCATCTTGAACCATTCCTGCGATATCGAACTCCTCGATATGCAATTCCAGGCGGCCGGCCTCGATCTTTGACAGATCGAGGACCTCATTAATGAGCTTGAGCAGATGCTTGCCGGCGCGCGAGACCCGCTGAAGCGGTTCGATCAGTTCGTCCTGGCCGGCTTCGCTGGCATCCTCCTGCAGCATTTCGGTAATGCCCAGGATGGCGTTCAGCGGCGTGCGCAACTCGTGGCTCATGCTGGCAAGGAACTTGCTCTTGGCCTGGGTCGCCGCCATGGCCGCGTCGCGGGCTATCTCGAGCTCTGTTTCATGCCTCTTAAGCTTGCTGATATCGGTGTAGACCGCGACGGTGCCGCCGCCGGTAATGCGCCGCTCATTTACTTGAACCCAGTGGTCATGGCTGCGATGTTGAACCAGCGTCTGCTTAGGGTTGCAGTGTGCCTCAAGCCGCGCGGCGAGCCATTCCTCCTCTCGACCTTTCGCGTCCTCGACGAGGCCCTGTTCCACTGCCTTACGGACAATCGTCTCAAATTGCGCACCCGGCGCGACGGCATCGGCTATGCCGGGATAGAGGATTTCCCTATAGCGGCTGTTGCACAGAACAAGCCGGTCCTCAGCATCGTAAAGGGCGAAGCCCTCGGAGATGCTCTCGATTGCATCGACGAGTCGCTGGCGCGCTTCGGCGATCTCACGCAGGTTTTTTTCTTCGACCTCGACCGCAGTGTCACGGAACAGCAGAAGCGCCTTGGCCATGCGGCCGATCTCGTCGCGGCCCGTGGCAGGCAGTGGTGCCCGAAGATTGCCGCCGGCGATGGCAAGCATGCTCTGGCTCAGCCCCGACAAGCGGGCAAGAAGATTGCGGTCGACATACAACCATACGATCAGAACTGAACTCAGGAGGCTCAGAACGGCTGAGCCAAGAACAACACCGGTACCGTAGCGCTGGACGGTAGCGGCTTCATGACCAGCCTCGGTGATGTCACGGTTAGCCGCAGCTACCAGGCGATCCACGGCAACGGTCAAATTACGCGAGAGCTGAGCGTTCTCGACCAATAGCTTCCCGCCCTTTGCGAGTAATGCGAGCTCATCCTCACGCGCTTGTGCAATGCTCTTCGGGCCGTCGATCAGCCCCTCGAACTCGTCAACACGCTGGCGGAACCGCGTTCGCAGCTTCTCATCGATCTCCGATGTCACCGTCGCAAGCGACTCGACCGAGCGGCGCAGCGGAAACGACATCAGCGCTAGGTCGCCGGGCGTCGGTGCAACCGCCGTTTTGAGCAGCGCTTCGTTGATCGCGGAAATCTCCCGTTGAGCCTTCTGTTGCGGGATGTAGGCGGAAATTGCCTGCGCAAGCTCTGTCGTAGCCGCCGCGCGTGCTTCGGGTGGTACGGCGGCATCCGCCACGGTTACTCGCCACTGGGGGATCTTGGAGTTCATCACGAGGATGCCGGCTGCCACAAGACGCTCGCTTGCGATTGTCGTAGCCGACAAACGGCCCAGCAGTTCCTCTTTGCGCGCCACCACACCGAGGCGAGCGGCGACAAGATCGTTGAGGGCGTTGAGATTACGCCTCAGGCCAATCACTGCGGCTTCGATCTCAGCCACCGCCGCCGTGCTTGCCGCGGTGCCTTTGAGCGCGGCGAGCAACCCTTCCAGGCGCGACATCTCCACGCCGATCGCAGCCGAGACCTCGTTGTGCTGAACCGTGCTGGTCGTTGCAAGTACGGCCGGCGTAGTGGCGGCGACCCGCTCAGCTTGGCGGGAGAGCTCGAGCGATGCAAGCGCCGACGGGACCCGGCGCTCCGTGATCCTCTCGACGACCTCGCCCACTTGCAGGAAGGCATACACGGCTGCAGCGGTTGCGAGCACCGCGAAGGTGCTGATACCAAAGAAGGCGAAGAGTAAGCGGCCACGTATGCCGAGACGTTCAAACATCGCGGCGACCCATCCATCCGGCTGATGTGGTCAACATGGCCCGCACAGCTTTTTTCTCGAACGCGATCCGCAGTGATCAGCGTTGCGTTATTGCAATGGCACGTACTCGCCACCCTTCCAGATATACCATACCCAGCTCTGAACCGTGAGGTCGCCCTTGTCGTCAAAGTCGATACGGCCCAGCACAGTATCAAACAAGTGGGCGCGCAATGAAGCAATCACCTCGCGCAACTCCAGCGAACCGGCTTCCTTGACCGCCTGCGCCCAGGCCTGAACCGCGCCGTAGCTCAGCAGCGTATAGCCTGCAGGTTCGAAGTTTTCTGCACGGAACCGCTCCACCACCGGGGCCGCTTCGGGCGTTCGCCGTGCGTCCGCGGAGAACGTAAAGAGAGTTCCCTCAGCGGCTGGACCGGCGATCAGGGCAAATTCCTCGGTCGCCAGGGCATCGCCTGAGATGAACTGAACCGCGTAACCTTGGTCGTGTGCAGCGCGAACCATCAGCGCAACTTCAGCATGATAACCGCCAACATATATCACGGCGACTTTTGAAGCCTTTAGTGCAGCGATTTCAACCGAATAGTCGTTCTTCGCAGGACTGTACGCCTCGTAGGCCGTGTCGATCACACCCCGCTTGTTCAACTGCTTTTTGGTCTCATCGGCAAGGCCCCTGCCATAGGTGGTGCCATCGTGAAGGATCGCAATTTTCTTGTTGCCCCAATGATCGGCCAGATAGTTGCCGGCGACGACGCCTTGCGCATCGTCGCGACCAATGACGCGGAACACGTTGGCGCGGCCTTGCTCAGTCAGCAGCGGATTGGTCGACCCCGGTGAAATCTGCAGAACTCCCGCCGCCTCATACACCTCTGATGCCGGGATCGAGGCTCCAGAGCAGTAGTGCCCGACGACGAGAACCACGCCGTCAGCCACGAGTTTTTTGGCGACGGCCACCGCTTGCTCTGGATCGCAGAAGTCATCGACCGCGATGAGCCGCACCTGCTGGCCTAGAACGCCGCCCGCCGCATTGATATCGGCCACGGCCATCTCTGCGCCACGCTGCCCCTGTTCGCCGATCCACGCGAGCCGTCCGGTCATCGCGGCTGAAACGCCGATCAGTACCTCAGCGTGCGCGGAAAAACTGACCACGGCTGCAAGCGCGAAAACTGCGACGGCGATGCGGTGCATGAAACAGCCTTCCGCCTTGTGCACGAGAGCGGTACCGCAACTGCGCAGCAGGGCGCCTCTGTCATGATATGGCACTCGCGACCTGCCGCGATCAGCAACCTGCTATTCCAGCGGCACCTAGTCGCCATGCCTCAAAATATACCATGCGGCGCTGAGGAGTGATATGGCCTTATCGCCAGTTCGCCGTTTGATCGCTGCGAGACAGCCCGGACCGTATGAGCGTCCCAGCCCCCGACGAGTCTCGCCTTGATCTTGATCGTCGCCGCGCACTCGACCGTCGCAGAAGCTGTAAGTGGTGGTATCGACCACTTTGATTGCCAGATTCTGGGTATTTTGGCAGGGAACGTTGTTTGTACCTCTCACGTGAGACTCAAATCCCGTTGACTCTCAAAAATCCAGGATCTCGGACCTCAAGACAAATTGACTCTCACGACTCGGACTCAAAATAGTTTGTCTTCCAATATTCCTCGTTTTTGGTGGACAAATGTCATTGAGTTGGCCATGGCGCGACCAAGGTTATTTATCTTGCAAAAATACCGAACTCTGGGAGCCAAATATGGTTCAGCATCCCACGCTCGACCTGTCAAACGCAGTGGAATACCACTACGATCAATTTCCCTCCCAAGGGAATGGATGCCAATCGGCTCATAATTCCGATAGCCTCTGCATCAGCGGCGCTCGCTCGCTATGACCAGATGCTTAAGGGTATGCACAATGGCGAGATCCTGCTTGCGCCATTGCGCAACCAGGAAGCGGTGGGTTCCTCTCGAATGGAAGGAACCGTGAGCACCCTCGACGACGTGCTGAGATATGAGGCAGATCAAGAAGAAAGCGGCAATGAGCCGGAAGGGCACTATCGAAATGAGGCGATCGAAGTCTTCCTATACAGCCGGGCTCTCAGCGCTGCGCAGCGAAGTATCGAGCAAGGAGGTCCCCTTTCGAGCTTTCTTATCAAAAGCGCCCATAAGGTTCTGCTCGGTTTCGGCCGAGGCGCCCATCTATCGCCCGGTGAGTTCCACGCACTTGAAATGCGGCATAGTTGCAAACCTATCAAGGTTCGCGCTCTCCGATTCTCGAAACGTGATATGAGGCTCTAGTTCAGTCTCATGCCGTCGTCAGCTGCGAAGAGATGAATTGCACTTATATCGGGTTCGACCGTGATCGTTTCGCCGGGCCTGGGCAAGACGCGTTCCCGAAAGATACCGTTGAGCTCTATGGGTCCGATCCGCATCGTCACCTGCGTCTCTGATCCCATGGGCTCGACAAGCACAACCTCGACAGAGATGCCGCCTTCGGCCAGGTGGAAGTTTTCCGGTCGCACGCCGTAGATCGCCTTTTTGCCGTTGTGATCATGCGCCGCCTCGGGCAGCGGCAGTATCACACCGGCTGCCGCAAAACCTTCGGAGGTGATCTCTCCCGGAATGAAATTCATCGAGGGCGACCCTATGAAGCCGGCGACGAATTGGTTGACCGGCCGATCATAAAGGTCGAGCGGCGCACCGATTTGTTCGACGCGGCCGCCATTCAGGACGACGATCTTGTCGGCCATGGTCATGGCTTCGACCTGGTCATGGGTGACGTAGATCGTCGTTGTCTTCAGCTTCTGATGCAGGCTCTTGATCTCGCCGCGCATGACGACGCGCAGCTTGGCATCGAGATTGGAAAGAGGCTCGTCGAAGAGAAAGACCTGCGGGTCGCGCACGATTGCGCGGCCCATGGCGACGCGCTGGCGCTGGCCACCGGAAAGCTGGCGTGGATAGCGGTCAAGCAGATGCGCGAGGCCGAGAATGTCTGCCGCCCATTTGACGCGCTCGGCGATTTCCGCCTTGCTGCCACCGCGGTGCTCTAGCGAAAAACCCATGTTTGCGGCGACTGTCATATGCGGATAGAGCGCGTAGTTCTGAAAGACCATGGCGATGTCGCGGTCTTTCGGATCGAGATTGTTGACGATGCGCGAACCGATGGAAACCTCACCGCCGGTTATCGTCTCAAGACCCGCTACCATGCGCAGCAAGGTGGACTTGCCGCAGCCCGACGGACCGACGAGCACGACGAATTCGCCGTCGGCGATGTCGAGATCGACGCCGTGGATGACGGCGTGGCTGCCATAAGCCTTGCGAACGTTCGAGAGTGCAACTTCAGCCATAGATCGATATCCGGTTCTTCAGCCCTTGAGGCCGGTATGCGCGAGCCCTTCGACGAACTGCTTCTGCGCGATGATGAAGACGATAAGCACCGGCAGCGCAGTCAGCGTCGCGGCGGCGAGCTGGATGTTCCACATCGGCCCGCCATAGGCGTCGGTGAATTGCGTCAGCGCCTGCGGCAGCGTGAATTTCTCGGCGCTGGAGAGGAAGACGATCGGTTCCAGATAGAGGTTCCAACTATGCAGGAAGGTGAAGATCGCGACCGAGGCAAGCGCCGGTCGCGCCAAGGGAAGCGCGATCTTGCGAAATATCTTGAAACGCCCGAGGCCATCGACCCGCGCCGCCTCCTCCAGTTCGATCGGCAGCGAGATGAAGAACTGGCGCATGACGAAGGTGGCGAAAACGCTCGGCGCGCCGAAGATCGGAACAAGGATCAGCGGCCAGTGCGTGTTGACCATGCCCATCTTCAGGAACATCTGGAAGAGCGGCACGATCGTCACTTCAGAAGGGATCAGCAGCCCAAGCAGCACGACCATGAAGATCGCGTTGGCGAAAGGAAAGCGTATGCGCGCGAAGGCGTAGCCCGCCATCGACGACACGGCCATCGTGCCGATGGTGACGATCGCTGCGATGTAGGCGGAGTTCCAGTACTGATGGACGAAGGGCTGCAGCTTGAATACCTGCGAATAGGTCGTCCAGTCGTAAGAGGTCGGGATGAATTTCGGCGGGAAGGCGAAGATATCGCTGACCGGCTTTACAGACGAGGTCACCATCCACCAGGTCGGAAAGACGAAGGGAATGAGCAGCACGCACATCAGCCCGTAGACGAAGACCTTCATGCGCGGGGACAGGTCAGTTTTCATAAAAGACGACCCTCTTGCGCAACTGCCACTGGGCGAAGGTGAGAACGGCGACGATCATGAACAGCAGAATGGAAAGCGTCGAACCGTAACCGAAGAAATGGAACTGAAAGGCCTGCTGGTAGAGATAGTAGACGAGCACCGTCGTCGAGAGGCCAGGGCCGCCCTGCGTGAGTACCGCAATCTGTGCAAAGACCTGCAGCGAGCCGACGATCGTTATGATCGAGGTCAGCAGAACCGTCGGGCTGATCAGCGGCAAAGTGATCCGGCGAAACTGTTTGAAGCGCGGCGCCCCGTCGATGCGGGCTGCTTCATAGAGCTCGTTCGGCACGCCTTGAAGGGCCGCCAGGAACAGGATCATGTTGAGGCCGACATTCTTGAAAACCTGAACCGCGATGACCGAAATCATTGCCGTCGTTGGCTGGCGTAGCCAGTTCGGGCCTTCGAGGCCGAACATCATCAGCACTCCGTTGATGCCGCCGTTCTTCTGCAGCAGGAAGCTCCAAACGATCGTCCATGCAACAAGCGAGACGACGACGGGCGAGAAAAACAGCGTACGGAAAATGGTGATTCCGGCAAGCTTTTGGTTCAGCAGGACGGCAAGCAGCAATGCGAGACTCATATTGAACACGACAAGCCCGGCCGAAAAGATCGCCGTTGAGCCCAGAACGGAAGGCAGGGAAGGGTCGCTCAGGAGCTGAGCGTAGTTCTGCGCACCGGTGTAAGTGAAGGTATTTGCCAGTACGTTCCACTCATGCAGTGAATACCAGAAGACGAGGCCGAGCGGCACCATCACGAAGATGATGATGCCGACCAGCTGCGGCGCAATGAAGAGGAAACCGGCGAGGCTGTCACGTCGCTCCACCGTCCAGAAGGACGGCTTCGCCGCCGGCAGGCTCGGATTGGACGCATAGGGTTCTGCGGCAGCCATACGGCTCTCCTCAACGCTGCAGAAACGGCCCGATCTGGCCGCAGATTGATTGCATGGAGGCCGGAATATCGGCATTCGGCGTCCAGATGTTGTCGAGGCCGGCGCGCACGACCTGCTGGATCTGGGCAAAACCGGTGTGGCCCGGAATAACCTTGCCGGTCGCAATACCGGAGATGACGACCTTGTCCAGCTGTTCGGTCGACAGCAGCGGATTGGTCTTCTTCAGGACCTCGGCGTTAAGCAGAGATTTGCGGGCCGACGGAAAGAACTGGGCAAGTTTCGCGGAGTTTTCCGGATTGGTCATATAGGCTACGAATTCGGCGGCGGTCTCGGCATTCTTGCTCGACTGCATGACGCCGATACCGGCCTGGCCGATAAGTGCGTACTCCCCGGCCGGCCCCTTCGGCAGCGGCACGAGATCCCAGGCGAAGCCGTTCTGCTTTGGCAGCAGCGACGCGCGGCTGATCTGGGTTATGGTCATGGCCGCATCTCCGGCGAAAAAGTCGACGTTCTCGCCAGGCCCCGGCATCGCTTTCTTGGTGAAGACCGCGTCATGGATGAAGGTCAGCGCGTCCGTCATCGGCTTTTCCCCAAGCGTGCAGGTCTTGCCGTCCTCGCTCCACGGCGACGCGCCCCAACCGGTCCAGATTGAGGCGAGGTTCTGCCAGGCCTGATAGTTGAAGTCGCGGACGATCAGGCCGCCCTTGCCCGTCTGGCCGACGGCAGAGGCTGTCGCGATTGCATTGTCCCAGGTCCATTGGCCGGCCGAGATCAGCTCAGCGGGCGTCTTGGCGCCAACTTTCTTGATGAGGTCGTTATTGACGAACATCCCAAATGGCGAAGTCGAGAAGGGATAGGCATAGAGCGTGCCGCCCTTCGACCAGCGTTCGACAGCACCCGGGCTGACCTCTGCGAGATTGTAGCCTTCGGTGGCAGTCAGTTTTTCGGTCAACGGATAAAGGGCGCCCGAATTGACGAAGTCGTAAGCCGTGGTCTCGAATATCCAGGCCATATCGGGCGCGTTGCCACCGGCGATCTGCGTCGTCAGCGCCGTCGTGTAGGTTTCGAACGGCAGGGATTCGAAAGTCACCGTGGCGTTCGGATGCGCCTTATTGAAGCCTGTAGCGATGTCGTTGAAGAGCTTCAAATGCGCCTCGTTGGCGCTCCAGATCGTCATGCGCAACTTGACGGCGTCTTGTGCCATTGCGCTGCTGGCAAGGCCCAGCGAGAGCACGGCGCTCCCCATGATGGCGGCATATTTCATTCTCAGACGGTTCGACATGGTTCCTCCTCCTTTTGTCGGTTAGTAGGCGTGCACGTCCGGCCAGCGGATTTCGATCCCCTCCCGGGAAATCTGCGACTGGAAGTTGGCGAGATGAACGTCGTTTTCCTGAACCTGGTGCGGCGTCAGCCCCTTGTTCAGGCAATGGGCGGCGAGCATGCCGGCCACTTCGCCGACATTCCACTCGACCGGATGCAGGCGATAGCAGCCGTTTGTGATGTGCGTCGTGCCGATGTTCTTGCCGGCCGGCAGAAGGTTCTTCACCCGCTGCGGCAGAAGCGCGCCCAACGGAATCTCGAATGGGCAAGACGGGACATCGATATAATTGTCACCGCCGGTCGAGGGATGGAGGTCGATACGGTACATGCCAACGCCGATACTGTCGCGATAGTTGACCGCTCCCTTTTCACCGCGAACGGCGTAGGAAAGATCCTGCTCGACAATGCGCGTCACCGGCTTGATGCGGCGGCTTTCGCGGATATAGGGCGCCATGGCAAGGCCGTGCTCGGTTCCGGTGATGTCGCCGCGCAGCCTCAGTCCCTTGAACCCCTGCCCGCCGTCCACCCTCGGCGCTTCGGTCTGGAGCCAGTAGAAAACGCAATAGGAAAGTTCCGCCGCCGCCCTCAGGTGTCGGGCCTTTTTCTCTTCGGAGACGTCGAGGATCGAGCCTTCCATGTAGTCGATCATCGGCCAGTTCACGAGGCAGATATCCGACTGGTAGGCGCCCGGCACGAAATTGCGCCGAGCGGCAATGCGCCGGAAGGTCCAAAGGTTCTCGTCGCCGCCACCCTTTCGCTGATCGGCGTCGACGAGCAACGGATCGTCGTCCGGATTGGGCGTGAAGGAGCGGGTTGTCGTTTCGAGCGTGCGCGGATGCGGGGCCTTGAAACCAAGCAGCGGGCCGCCCCAGAAGGAGGGTTCGTAGCTTCGCCAGAAATCGTAGTTTTCCGGCTTGTCGATCGTCTGGTCGCCATCGACATGGTCGATCGCAAAGCAGATCGAGACGGCCTGGACATTTTCCGGTTGCGCATGCTCTGGCGCATTCGGCTCGTCGGTGTCGCTCCGGCTTTCGAAGCCGATGGCATATTCCGTGCGGGTCAACGGCAGCAGGTCGCCAAGCTCCGTCGCATCGACGACATAGGTGGCCGAGACAGTGATCTCGGCTTCCGTGTCGCGGTGGCGAAGGGTCACCGTGCGGACGCTATCGCCTTCGACATCGGCCGCAACCGGACGATAGGGCTGCAGCACCTTCAGCTTGCCGCCGCCGCGATAGGGCATCAGCATGGCTTCGAGAACGGCCAGACCGACACGCGGCTCGGCGCAGACACGGCTGACCCATCCGGCACCAGGATTGAGATCACCCCAGGCGCGGCTGGCCTCCGTCAACGGAAAATGATCGCGGTAATACTGGCGGATGCCGTTTCGAAGCTGGCGGTAGCTGCGGGTGACGCCGAAATGTTCCACCCAGCTATGCTCGTCGGGCGGCACGGCCTGACTGGTCAGCTGGCCGCCGATCCAGTCATACTCCTCGCTCATGATGACACTCCGGCCCGCCCGAAGCGCGCCGAGGGCTGCTGCCACGCCGCCAAGACCGCCGCCGACCACCAGGATATCTGTTTGCATCTCTCTCACGATCGTCATTTCCGTCTCATTGCAGGGCCGAGGGTCTCGCCCTCGACGGGTTCACACGGCAGCAGGATCTGCTGTACGGGTTCGGCATTTTCCACCCGCCGCACCAGCATCGCCGTCGCCTGGCGGGCCATTTCCTCACGGGGGATATGGAAGGAGGTAAATTGCGTGCGGCTGCGCTCGGGGCGGATATGGCTTCCAATCACGACGACCGAGAGATCCGCGGGCAAGGACAATCCGCGTTCGTGCGCCGCAGCCTCAAGTCTGATGGCGTCGGCAAGCTCGATGAAGAATGCGGCCGTAGCGCCGCTCGAAAGCAGGGCATCCAAGGTCTCGCCGGCAGGTGCGTTCACTGCCGGGATATGCAATGAAAGGTCGAGCTTGTCTTTGAGCGCTTCGCTGAAACCCTTCCAGCGATCTGCAGTCGATTCCGCCGAGCCTTTCGGGCCGATATAGGCGAGCTTGCGATGACCCAAAAGCCTTGCCTTTTCGACGAGCACGCGCGTCGCCTCAGCATAATCACCGCCGACATAAGGGACCGGCCCGCCGGCATCTTCGCGCCGCCCGACGGCAACGAATGGAAAATCGCCGGCGACGAGTTGCTTGAGTTCGGAGCGGTCGAATTCGCGGCCAAGCACCAGGCAGCCGTCGGCGATCCGCAGGCGATTGCCGTCCGCGAAGATTTTGCGCCTGCCGCCGACGCCGGCACCGGTAAAAAGCAGAAGATCGTAGCTTTGCGCCTGCGCCTCTTCCTCGATACCGAGCAGGAATGGCGCAAAAAAGTCTGCCTGCGCACTCGGAAAGGCAGGCTCATAAGTAAAGACGCCAAGGATGCGATTGACCCCCTTTACCATGCGCCGGGCGATCGGATCGGCCACATAGCCGGTATCGCGAATGACCTTCTGCACACGTTCGCGCGTATCCTGAGGGATGCGGTCAAGAGCCGTGTCGGTCCCGTTCAGCACGAGAGAGACAGTCGCCTGACTGACGCCAGCCAGTTTCGCAATATCGTGCTGCGTCAGACGCTTTGATCCTGCCACTCCTTCTCCCCTCTCGTTGCTAATACGTATTAGCTGTTTATACGTATAAACACGATCGTGAACACTCTTGTCAAGAGGAAGCATGATGAGGTTCGGTCGAGGAAAATGTTAGCGGTGCTGTTGCGCGCCGGCCCAAGCAGCCTAGGTGAGATCTCATATTTGCCGAAGGAGAATTCGTCCTTTGCTTCCCTAACTTTTGCTCGCAGCGGGAACTTCACGAGGGCCTGTGTGTTGGGATTGGGACAGGGAGGCCGACATGCAGAACCCGGACCCAGCTTCCACCTTGCCACGACGTTCCTTCGAGGATTTCAGCTCGGAACTGGCGGACCGTGGTTTCCTCGTTACATCAACGGATGATCTTATCACCTGGGCGCGCAGCGGCTCGCTCATGTGGATGACTTTCGGCCTCGCGTGCTGCGCGATCGAAATGATGCAGGTGGCGATGCCCCGCTATGACATGGAAAGGTTCGGCGTCGCTCCGCGCGCAAGCCCGAGGCAATCCGACCTCATGATCGTCGCCGGCACGCTCTGCAACAAAATGGCCCCCGCTCTTCGCAAGGTCTACGACCAGATGCCGGAACCGCGCTACGTCATATCGATGGGATCCTGCGCCAATGGCGGCGGCTACTATCATTATTCCTATTCAGTCGTTCGCGGTTGCGACAGGGTCGTACCTGTCGATATCTACGTCCCAGGGTGTCCCCCGACGGCAGAGGCGCTGCTCTATGGCGTCATGCTTCTGCAAAAGAAGATTCGCCGGACCGGCACGATCGAACGATAGGAGGTCAGAATGAAATGGCGGCAGGCGCGCTCCGCTCCTGGCGTGGCCGTCGGCTACTGCGTTCGAAGTGGTGGCAAAGCCATGGCTCACGCTAACAGGCCATTCAGACGAAGGCATGCCTCGTAGTGTTCTTCCACTTTCTGGGTTGCTCTGCCTGCCGTCTCGCTCCAACCCGAACGTGGCTTGACGATCATCTTGATGCGCGGATCGTAACCGCCTGCCCAGCACCAACGGCCTTTCATCGCTCCCGCACGCTCAAAGAAAATTCTCCCAAACTCGATGTTGCCGTCCCAGGCGCTGTAATCCTGGTCGTGTTTTCCCGGCCAAGTCTTCCGCCATCGATATTTCGGCTGGTATTCCTGCTGTGTCATGGATGCACTGCATTTTTAGCATTTTCCTGATAGAATTAATGTAGTGACGAAGCCGCCGAGATCAAAGGCGCTCACTGAACCCCGAGGCTCGTGCCCCAGCACGTGGGGTAGCTTCCGCAACGGATGATCAAACAGGTAGATGTTGACTATCGGTTTGAGGGAGATTTGGGGAGACGGGCATGTGCGCAGAGCATGTTGAACGTCGATTAGCAGCTATCCTGGCTGCCGATGTGGTGGGCTACAGCCGTCTCCTGGAGGCCAACGAAGAGGATACGCTCAATGCCCTTCGTCAGCATCGCCGGGAGCTCTTCGATCCCGCGGTCGCAAACCATGGCGGGCGTATAATCAAAGTAATGGGCGACGGTTTCCTAGTCGAGTTCGGCAGCGTGCTCAGTGCGGCACGCTGCGCAGTCGAAATCCAGCGCGGCATGCTAGAGCGCAACATCGGGATTCCAGCGGACAGGCACTTTACGTTCCGGATAGGCCTGAATCTCGGCGACATCGTCTTCGATGCGGACGATTTTCACGGGGATGGCATTAATGTGGCCGTCCGGCTACAAGCCCTTGCAGCGCCCGGTGGCATTGCTTGCTCGGCGGCTGTGCGCCACGAAGTCGGAAATAAGCTCGGTCTCGATTTCGCAGACCAGGGCACCAAGGCGGTTAAGAACATTTCCCGTCCGGTCCATGTCTATTTTGCCGATTGGGGCAACGTAGCCTCAGGCGAGGTCCCGTCTGCCACAAGTGGCCATACGCAGGCACCCTTCAACAAGCCGTCGGTTGCAATCCTGCCATTCGCTAACATCAGCAACGATCCCGCGCAGGAGTTTTTCAGCGACGGCATCACTGAGGACATCATCACCGATTTATCAAATGTCTCAGGCCTATTTGTGCTGAGCCGCAATACCGTCTTCACGTGGAAAGGCCGGAACGAGAACCTGCAGCGCATCGCCGGGGAACTCGGCGTCGCCTACATAGTCGAGGGCAGCGTCCGGAGGGACGGAAACCGTGTGAGGATTAATGCAGAATTGATCGAAGCAGCCAGCGACGGTCACGTCTGGGCCGCGCGTTACGACCGCGACCTCACCAATATTTTCGAAGTGCAAGACGAGATCGCCAAGGCGATCGTCGAGCAACTTAAGGTCAAGCTGCTCCCGGAGGAGAAGAAGGCAATCGAGCAGGCGCCAACAGACAGCGTCGAAGCGTATACTCACTACTTGAGGGGGCGCGAGTACTACCACATCGCCTCGAGCTCAAACCATCTGATGGCTAGACAGAGTTTCGCCAGAGCCATCGAATTGGATCCGGGCTATGCCCGCGCTTATGCCGGCGTCGCGGTTTGCGACGCGCGTCTGCGGTCGCAGTTTGGCATGCAGATTCCGGTGGGTGACATTCTTGCGAACACGGCGAAGGCGATCGCTATCGATCCCAATCTGGCGGAGGCCCATGCGGCCAGGGGGTTTGCGTTGGCGGTCGCCGGCAATCGCGCTGAGGCGGTTTCTGCATTCGAGCAGGCCCTGTCGCTTAACTCCAATTGTCACGAGGCTAATCGGTACTATGCCGAGTTTTGCGTCACCGACGGTCAATTCGGGCCAGCGGCCACGTACTTTCAGCGCGCAATGGAAATCAAGCCTGCTGATTATGGTGCGCCGATCATGCTTGTTCACGTTTTCCGTTCTCTCGGGCAGCTAGACAAGGCCGAGAGCTATGCTCGGATCGCGATAAGAAAGGCTGAGGAAGAAATGCGGCTACATCCGGAGAATGCCAATGTTGCCTGTCTTGGAGCGACTGTGCTGGCATTTCTCGGTGTCCGGGATCGAGCACTGGAATGGTTGGGCCGCTCCCTGGCGACCGATCCCAACGACATAAACATTCAATACAATGCCGCCTGCACTTATGCGCTGCTTGGCGAAGTAGACCGCGCGATTGACGTGCTTGAAGGTTGGATGCCTCAAGTCGGCGCCGAGATGAGGCTGTGGTTCAGGAACGATTCCGACCTCGATTCCATTCGCGGCCACCCGCGCTATTCGAAGTTGATTATGCTTTCTGAATAACTGTGCTGTACATTTGGCTGGTTTCTACTATTTTAGGATGTTCTAAAACTTCTCCAAGCGACGAAGGTTAAGCTGGCCGATATAAAGTCTTTCTTTGGGGGGCGGATGGGCACGCGGTTCAGACTTTTTGTACAGCCTCCATTTGAGGATGCTCGGTCAAGCCCCGAGATTGTCGAGGTATCGTCTCCGCTGGGTAGCCTGACAGCTGGTCCGGCCGACGATCGCATGTATGTTGTGGAGCCGGTCGGCAAGACCTGCCGTTATGGTGTGAACCGCGGGCCGCTGGGAACGCCGTACATATATCTGCCGCCTTGGACCGGAAAAATCCTCGAGCCGGCGGCCCCCGGCGGGTGTGGCAATTTCGACCATTTCCGACCCTCGATGCCTGGCTTCGAAGCCGCCCATGTCTTCGGTTGCGTGCGGTTCACCCTGGATGTGTGGGAGCGCTATCTCGGTCAGCCGCTTGTCTGGCATTTTCGCGATCACTACGACCGTCTGCAAATCACGATCCTGCCGCAATGGGACAACGCTCAGTACGGCTATGGCTTCCTCGAAGTTGGGAGCCAGTTCGAGAAGGATGGACGCATCCTTCCCTTCAGCTTGGATTTCGATGTCATCGCCCACGAGGTGGGGCACGCGATTATCTTCAGTGTATTGGGCGTGCCGCGTCCGGGAACTGAGTACGCCGAATATCTTGGTTTTCAGGAGGCATTTTCCGACTGCGTGTCGCTGATTGCCGCCATGCATTTTCCGTCCGTGATCGACAATGTCCTCGCGGAGACGCGCGGCAATCTTTACCTTGCAAATCGCCTGGCGCGCTTTTCGGAATTTTCGCCGCATCGCCAGATACGTTCTGCCAACAACAAACGGACGATGACCGAATTCGCGCGTGGATGGAAGGACGAGCATGAGCTTTCGCAACCGCTCACCGGCGCGATATTCGACATCCTTGTCGACATCTTTCATGAGAGCCTGGTGGGCCGCGGCTTGATCTCGCGTGCCATTGAAGATCTCGCAGATATCGCCGAGTTCGATCCGGTTGCCGAGGCGCCGGTGCAGCAGGCCTTCGACCGCGCTTTCGCGCGGAACTCAGATGGATTTGTCGAGGCACTGCTCGACGCACGAGATATCACCGGGACATATCTGGCTGAAACCTTGTGGACTCTTGCTCCCGACTTTCTGGACTACGGCGACGTCGCGAGAACGATGCTTGCGATTGATCAGGCCGAAAGTGGCGGCGAATTCACAAGGATCATCAGTAGAAACTTCAAGCAACGGGCGATCGGCGAGCTGCACGCCGGCGTGCACGTTAAAGGCGGCGAGCATCGAAGCCATGTGCTTTCTGCACGCACGTTACTGCCGATAGATTATCTAGCGCTTCCGAAAATGAACTATCGCGAGAAGTTTCTGCTGTCGAGATTAATTACCGGTCAATAATCAGGTGACGGAGGGAGAAGTGGCAGACAATGAAACCTTGCTCGGCGTATCAGCGGTATATCTGTTCGGGCGCCCACTTAGAGTCCGTTCAAGAAAGCGGATATCGAGCGAGCCTTCTTGTCATTAGCTTGATCATAGCGGTCTGAATGAAGGCGAGGCTTGTGCCAGAGAAGCGCTCGAAATCCTTTGCCATTCGGCGGTTTATGCCGAGCCACGCCAACGTCCGCTCGACGATCCATCGCTTCGGGAGCACCTGAAAGCCGGCCTGATTGCGTTTGACGATTTCCATCGATCGCGGACTGGCCTCTTCGACTGTCGGGCCCTGATACCCGCCATCGCCGCAAATTTTCTCGATGAATGGAAAGCGGTTGACGAGCCTGTCGAAAACAAGTGCTGCTCCATCACGATCCTGAATACCTGCCGAATGAACCTCCGCTTTCAGAAGCATGCCCAGGGTATCAACCAGAATGTGCCGCTTGCGGCCCTTGATCTTCTTGCCTGCGTCGTATCCGATATCGAGACGGGCATCTGGGCCGGTCTTCACCGATTGGCTATCGATGATGGCAAATGACGGCTGTTCTTCGCGCCCCTCAAGCCGCCGCGTCCGGCAGTAGAGCGCGTCATGGATACGACGCCACGTCCCGTCCCGGCAGAACCGCTTGAAATAATGATAGACCGTGCTCTTCGGTGGAAAATCATGCGGCAGCAATGCCCATTGGCAGCCTGACTGCAGCAGATAGAAAATCGCGTCCATCACCGCCCGAAGCGACGTCTTGCGTCGGCGGCCCAGTCGAGGCTGCCTTGGCATAAAGGGTTCGATCAGGCCCCACTCACGGTCAGTCAGATCGCTTGCGTAGCGCATGCGGCTTCTGTCATGATGACGCCGGGTGAAGGGTGTCCAGGCCATTCGATCTCTCCGTATTTGTCGCAAAATACAAAGAATCTGATTGCCGCCCTTCACTCAACCCCACGACCGCCAGCCATTCTTGAACAGACACTTAGTGATCTCATTCTAAGAGGCGGGCCCATTTACCAGAATCTAAGCGTACCGCTGGCTGGAAGAAACAACTTTCTGAGGGACCAGCTTGGTGCGGCCGACGCGGTTCTGGCGCGAATTTTTGCTTTCTCTTTCGAAGGAGCTTTCCTTGAGCTCGGTCGGCCAGCAATCTTCGTTGTCCACGGCCCCGGCGCCGATCCCGACGATCCACCCCCGAGGAACATCGACGGTGATATCGAGTATGACCGATTGTATCGATCCCCTGGTTCGAGTGCACGAACGGGCCTCGGTTCCCAAATCGGAGCCCTGGCTAAGGATATGAGGGTTTGGATCTATGACAAGGGCGATGTTTCGATGAGGCTCGATGCCGAAACAGGAACCCTTGAGCAAATTCTCCTGTCGGCCGAGGTTTCCGCCGATCCCAGAGGAATGGCGAGCGGCGGTATGTCGAGATCGGGCGGCGCGATGTCCCGCTCCGGCGGCGTGATGTCAAGATCAGGTGGATTCATCCCTCGCAGATCGGGCGACAACGACTAATCCACCGATAGAGATGGACCAAGGAGACTAGTATGCCCACGAAACCTGAGGTTAAAATTGAGCGTCTAGAGCCGGCGACTGTAGTTGCTCCGTTACTTGTTCGGACCCCTTTTAAACTCATAGGCTACGGCCTAAGTAAAGATATATACGTGTATATATCTACTAGAGAAGACGGTGGGGATGACGTTTCAAACCCAGATGGGAGCAACGATGCATCAACCTATAAAATCAAAATAGTTCCTGATGATTCTTCTACGAGCACAGACAGGGTATTGTCGTTAATAGCGAAACCGGAGCTTGACGCTCTTCCGATCGATAAGCCCTTGTGGGTCGCTGTAAAGCTGAATGGTAAGTTCGAAGATGCTCAACCGACGTTCAAGCTTGCCTGACTTTCGAGAAACCACCTAGGTCAATTGCGGGTTGGCGGTCTACGGCTTCGCCAACCCCGCCCCTGGTAAAAGGAGAGGCGAGCGATTTCGTGGGACGACGCTTGCCGCCGTCACCCTGCTTGAACGCCACGCTGTGTAGCTCTATTTTCGATTTCGCTCAGTCTGCGGATGGTCGAAGATCCGTTTTCAGCGTGTAGGAACATCTCTCCTACCAGCGTCCGCAGCGCAGATTGATAGAAGATGGGGCTGTCAACGTCCCTTCACAATCGATCCATAATGAGAAGAAGGTATAGGAGCTCGTGGACAAACCCTGTCAGCCGCCGACCGATCCTAGCTACAGAATTCGATGTTCAAAACGCATAGGCAATCAGCGCACTGATCCGTTCGATCGGTATTTTCCCCAGTCTCGGTCGCGGTAGCCCTGCGTTGGGCCATTGGCAAGCCATTCCTTTCGGCATAGTCGGCAGCCGTCTTTGCGCCAACCTCCAGCTCCATCAGCTTCTCGGCAGCAAAGCCGATCATGTCGCGCAAAAGATCGGCGTCTGCACTCTTCTCAACAAGCGAGCGCAGGTTCATCATGGCGTTGGTCATCGGTGGCCTTTCAACAACCCGCCCCAATCGGAAAACCTTGATGGCCGCCCGCAAAGCCGCTCACCACTACAGCGCCATGCACCGCGTCGGCGCTCGGCTCTTCTAGCGCTCCTAAACCACGTGCTGGGACACGATCAAGCCGAGCAATCTATCTGCGGCAGATCTCTGTCCCGAAGACCTGCAGGCCGGAATCGCAAATCATGAGGCTTTCGCGCTGTAGGCCAAGTCGCCGTCGGACCTGGTCGCAACGTCCGTGGGCTGACGCGTGAATTCCGAGGCCGGCGCGGGCCGCCCCACATGGAAACCCTGAACATCGTCAATTCGGAATTCTCGCATCAGCTCGAGCTGCTCAGCCGTTTCGACCCCTTCCACAAGAATACGATGCCCACGATTGCGGATGAGCCGGACGATATCGCGCAGCATGGATCTTCCGCGCGCGGTATCACTGTCGTGAAGAAAGGACCGATCGATCTTCACGGTATCGAAGTCGATCAGGCGAAGCCAGGATAGGCCCGCGAAGCCTGTGCCAAAGTCGTCCAGCCAGATTTTGATGCCAAGCGCTTTCAGGTCGCTGATGCAGCGGATAAGATCCGAATGCATTTCCATTTCAAGCCCCTCGGTAATTTCGAAGGCGAGTTTTGAGCCCGTCACCCCAGTCTCGAAAAGGACGGCGGCAACGGACGACGCAAAGCCGGGCGCTCTCAACTGGATCGGGGACACATTTACGCTCACAAGTTCCACATGATCTGCGGTCAGCAGTTCACGGCACACGGTACGGAGAGCCCAATAGCCCAGTTCCATGACAGCACCGGTTCGCTCAGCCACGGGAATGAAGAGGCTTGGCGGCACTGACGTGCCGTCAAGCATCCTAAGTCGCATCAGAGCCTCAACGGCATGAACGCTGCCGCTGCTGACGTCTTGAATCGGCTGGTAAACGAGGGAAACGAGTTTCTGAGGCACAGCAATCTTCAAAAGCGCAGCTATATGCTCCGTCTCGTCGCCGCTCTGAGGATCGTTCGGATCGAAGAGTTTCGCGCAATTCCGGCCGCTGGCTTTCGCCGAATAGAGAGCGCGATCTGCTTCGTTAATAATTTTCTCAAGCTTCGAGCCCGCCCCTGGTCTTGTCACCGCTGCGCCAACGCTGACTGTCACCACCGGCACTCCGTCACGGCGCTGCCCGTGCGCGATTTTGAGATTCTCGACCGTTCGGCAGAGTTTTTCAGCTAAATGCGCAGCCTCCTCATCGCCCTTTTGACGCGAGATGACGATAAATTCCTCGCCGCCGTAACGCCCGATTGTCGCCCCGATAGCCGCCACAGCGTCCTCGAGAGCCGTTGCCACGGCGATGAGGCATCTGTCACCCTCCTGATGGCCGTAGAAGTCATTATATCTCTTGAAGAAATCGACATCGATCAGAAATGTCGCAAATTCGAGCCCCTTCGTCTGCCATTCCTCCCAACAGTCACGCAAGCGCTGGTCAACGGCCCTTCGATTTTCCAATCCGGTCAATGGGTCGGTATTCGCCAGCCTATGAAGCGCTTTCCCCCGCTCTGTAGCTTCCTGGTGCTGGAGGTCCGCCTCATGCGCGTTGAGGAAGACATTGAACCGCTCCTTGTTGAGCTTCCAATTCACATAGGACGTAAATGTGAAACACGACACGTAGAACGTCACGAAAGAAAGATAATAGGAAGGGCCGGGACTGAAGACGGCAAGCGATACCAGGAAGATCGCCAATATCAGGCCGGATGCGATAATCGACAACGCAAAGCGAAAGCTGAAAAAGAGGTTTGCGCCCATCATGAAGATCGCGCCGAACACCATATAGTAGGAGAGATTTTCAACGTATGCCGTGGTCATCGTCGGAACGAGCCATCCTGAATACCCCACGACCAAGGCAGCCGCGCACGTCAAATCAAGGACGTTGGTTCCCACGCCTCGCCAAACTTGAACTTCAAGCACCATCAAGACGCCGAGCGCGACGATCACGCGCGCGATGATGGTGAAGATCGCCACGTCGGGAATAAGCAGCAGGTCGGTCACGAAGAACATCAGATAGACCGTGACGGCCAACCACAGGCCTGCGCGCGCTGATGTTCTGCGACGTTGATCCCCATGTTTGAGATAGAGCGCTCGCATCTCGCAGGCCTGATGAGCCTCTTGCGGCGCAAAGAGCGTTGTCTCGACTTCTGCCAGCGTGTGCCTCATGCACGGTTCACCCGAGCTCATCGAAAGTTGAAGGGTTCCGTCCGCTTCAGCGACGTCGAAACTATTTGCTGTCATCGCAGATGGTGCAGCCAACGTCATCGCGACCATAGATATTGCCGATGAAATTTTAGTTAAGCCTTATATCGCCACAAGGATACCGCGTGACAATACGTCACAAATTCCCAGCAACTCCGCTATTTATTAAACTCTAGCGCGAAGGAGATTCTTTTTCTATAGTAAGCTTAGTATTAACGGAAACTCAAAAAGTGAACCAATTTCAGACAGCCCTCGATGGCTTTAGCCTCATCACCCCCGATCTCATCGCGGCCAATTCAGAGTCACCCGACAGCGGGTATCTACAACAGCAATTCATCGAAGGGCGGGCGGAACTGGCCATTTTGCTTGCCCTGAGCGAGCAGCAATTCCAGAACCGCCTGCCGGCGGCAGATATCGTCCACGGTCTTACAGCGCGGCTGAGCGTCCTGAGACAGAAGCTGCCTTCCTCCGTCTGGCAGCGCCTCGCTCCGATTGCGCGCGAACATGCCGTCGCCGCCTATCTCCTTGAAGACCCCCTGACCCGCTGGTCATTCGAAAAACCCCGCGGCTACTCGGGTGACGCTCAGCTCTTGGACTTCATTTACGAGCACCCGAGCATGCGCCCCGCGATCGAGCAGTCATCCGTCCTGGGGCGGGATCTCTATGCATATACGAAGCAAGCGTCATCATCTGTCGCTGTCCGCGAAAGACGGGATCTGCTGACCACAAAAGTGGACGCCATCGCATCCGAGCGGCCAGGCGACAGCGAAATTCTGACGATAGCCGCCGGACATCTGAGGGAAGCGGACCGCTCGCGTGCATTGCAAGACGGCGCGATCAGCCGCTGGGTGGCGCTCGACCAGGACCCGCTCAGTGTCGGATTGGTGGCGCGTGACTTTGCCGGAAGCGCCGTCGAGGCCGTCAACGGCTCCGTGCGCACGCTTTTGTCCCGTGCCCAGCAACTGGGTCGATTTGACTTTATCTACGCCGCCGGTCTTTACGACTATCTTGCGCACAATGTGGCCGTGAAACTTACTGAACGTTGCCTGCAGATGCTGAAGCCCGGCGGCCAATTTCTCTTCGCCAACTTCGCGCGCGACATCAGCGTCGAGGGATATATGGAAACGTTCATGAACTGGGAGCTTCTGTGGCGCTCTGAATCGGAAATGTGGTCGATCATCAGAGACTTGCCAAATCAGGATCGGTTTGAGGCAAAGGTGGAGTTCGGCGAGAACAGGAACGTCGTCTACGCGATCCTGCAGACCTGATGCAGGCCGGCTGAACCGTATAAACCGCCTTTCCGGCCTCTGCCGGAAGGGCAATGACTGGTCGGAAGCCGGACGTGGCAGCGACGCCGCGCCTGGGCGCGGCGCGATAATTGCCTCCATAGGTCAAATCGCCAGGACGGCGGCGCAATCGCCGGGCTTTATTAGCCCCGGAAAGTGCCGCGCGGTGAGGATGCCCGTCATCTTTGACCGAAGCTCGACCGGAACGCCGCCGGTTCTCCCGACCGGATGGATCCGCGCGACAACCTCCCCTTTATTTACGGTCTCGCCCAGGTCGGCTACAAATTCTGCGAGCCCGGCATCTTCGCTGAACAGGAAGCAGTCGCCGTCCGGCATATCGAGCCATCGGGTCGCTTGTGGCTCAACGATACCATCGACGATGCCGGCATGCTTGAGGACGTTCATCACGCCGCGTTTGGCAATCGTCGCGCTTTTCGCTGTCGCCGTTCCGCCGCCGCCGAGTTCCGTGGTGATGAATATCTTGCCCATCTCCTCGGCGGCCGTGTCGTACATTCCGACAGTGTCGATCTCCAGCATCTTCATCGAGTAGGGCGCGCCGAACGCCTCGACGAACTCAAAGCCCTTTGCCTCCTGATCCTTGTCGGGCAGGATATGGGCGGCGCAAAACGGCAGAAAATCGAGCGTCCTGCCGCCAGAATGGAAGTCGAGCACGATATCGGCAAGCGGCAGGAGTGTCCGCTGGAAATAATCCGCGATCTTCTGCGTAACCGTGCCGTCCGGTCTGCCCGGAAAGCTGCGGTTCATATTACCCTTGTCGATGGGCGAGGTTCTGGCCCCCGACAGGAACGCCGGGTAGTTCATGGCGGGCACGATGATGACGCGGCCTTTGACGTCTTCTGCCTGAAGCGCCCGGGCAAGATCGAAGAGCGCGATCGGCCCTTCATATTCGTCGCCGTGATTGCCACCGGTCAACAATGCAGTCGGGCCGAAGCCGTTCCGTATGACGCTGATCGGGATCATGACCGACCCCCATGCGGAATCGTCGCGGCTGTATGGCAGCCGCAGAAAGCCGTGCTGGACGCCGTCGGCAGCGAAATCGACCGTGGCGCTGATCGGCGATGGGCGCAGGATTGTGTTGCTCGTCATCCTGTCAGTCCTTGACCATCAGCTTGCGCGGCACATTAGCGAGGCACTCGACGCCAGTCTCCGTGATCAGGATACTTTCGGTCGTCTCGAAGCCCATGTCTTCAAGCCAGAGCCCGGTCATGAAATGGAATGTCATTCCGGGCTTCAGTTCCGTCTTGTCGCCAGGACGCAAGCTCATGGTCCGCTCGCCCCAATCCGGCGGATAGGAGAGCCCGATCGGATAACCGGTGCGGTTGTCCTTCACGATCCCGTACTTCCTCAGCACCGCAAAGAAGGCGTTGGCGATGTCCTCGCAGGTATTGCCAGGCTTTGCGACGGCAAGGCCGGCTTCCATGCCTTCGAGCGTTGCTTTTTCCGCATCGAGAAAAGCCTGCGTCGGGTTGCCGAGGAAAACGGTTCGCGACAGCGGAAGATGGTAGCGATTGTAGCAGCCGGCGATCTCGAAGAAGGTGCCCTCGTCCCGCTTCATCGGCCGGTCGTCCCAGGTGAGATGCGGCGCGGAGGCTTCCACGCCCGACGGCAGCAGAGGCACGATCGCCGGATAATCCCCGCCGATCCCGTCGACACCTCTTGTCCCGGCATCATAAATTTCCGCAACGAGATCGCATTTGCGCATGCCGACTTCGATCTTGTCGAAGATGCGCTGATGCATGGCTTCGACGATGCGGGCGGCATTGCGCATATATTTGATCTCCGTCTCGCTCTTGACGGCGCGCTGCCAGTTGACCAGCGCCGTCGCATCGACGAAACGGGCGTTCGGCAGGTGCTTTTGCAGTGAAGCAAAGGCGGCGGCCGAGAACCAGTAATTGTCCATCTCGACGCCGATCGAAAGCTTGCCGAGGCGGCGGTCGGTCAGGATACCGGAGAGGTAGTCCATCGGATGCCGCTCGGTGGACTGCACGTAATGGTCCGGATAGCCGATGATGTTTTCGTGCTTCAGATAGGCGGTCAGCTTCGCACCGTTGGCGTCCTGCCCGCGGCCGAACCAGATCGGTTCGCCGGACGGCGGTACGATCACGGCCTGATGCACATAGAAGGACCAGCCGTCATAGCCGGTCAGCCAGGCCATGTTGGACGGATCGCTGACGATCAAAAGCTCGATGCCCTTGGCTTCCATTGCCTTTCGGGTCTTGTCGAGGCGCGCGCTGTATTCCTCACGCGAAAATTTGAGATTGGGCTTTGTCATATTCCTTCCCTCCTTGACCGGTGCCGCACCGGTCAGCTTTCAAATGTCGTTCCAGCGTTGGCGGCCTTGGCCCGCCCAAAGGCAAGCGTGGCGATGGCGGTGTCCTGAATGCCAGTGCCCGTCAGGTCCGCGATGGTGATCTGTTTAGCGTCCGAACGGCCTTGACGTTGACCGGCGGCAATCTGTCCGAGCTCTGGAAATTCAGTGGTGGCGGCGATCGTGCCGGCGGCGATCGCATGGTGGAGTTCGCCCAGCCGGCGTGTCTGCTTTAGGCTGTCGGCGACATAGAGATCGGCCTGCGTGATCGCGACAGGATCGATTTCGTTCTTGTGCTCGGCATCGGAACCCATGGCCGTCAGATGCTGGCCAGGCTCCAGCCAGCCAGCGCTCACGATCGGCGTCTCGGCAGGCGTCGTCGTCACGATGACATCCGCTCCCCTCATCGCCTCTCGAGGGTCGGCTTTCGCAAGGACATCTATTCCAAGCTTTGCAGATAATTCGGCAGCCGTAGCCTCTGCCTTGGAACCATCCCGCGCCCAGATCCGGGCGGACGTGATCGGACGGACGAGCATCAGCGCCTCAAGCTGCAATTTCGCCTGCATGCCGGCCCCGAAGACCGCGGCAACCTTTGAGTCCTCGCGGGACAGATGCTTTGCTGCGACGGCCCCCGCAGCTGCCGTTCTGACGTCGGTCAGATAGCCGTTATCGAGGAGCAGCGCTTGAACAAGGCCGGTCCTGCTGGAGAGCAGCACCATCATTCCGTTGGTGCTCGGAAGTCCGATCTTGGGATTGTCGAAAAAGCCAGGACTGATCTTGATGGCGAAGCTTTCGATACCTGGGACATAGGCCGTCTTCACATCGACTTCACCACGATGTTCCGGAACGTCGAGCCTGAGGATCGGCGGCATGGCGACTGATTTCGTCGCCAGCGCTTTGAAGGCGTCCTCGACGCAGCTGACCGCATCGAGATCAAGGCTGACGATCTTCCGGAGGTCTGCTTCCGTCAGAATGATCATGGAGCTCATGCCGTGTCCTTTCCGGTAGATGCCGTTGCGCCGTTGATCACACTTCGATGCTGTTCCATGTCGACATTCCGGCCGGACAGGATCGCAACCACCGGTCCGGTGACGTCGATCTTGCCCGCAAGCAGCGCCGCGATGCCGACAGCACCCGCTCCCTCAACCACCTCGCGTTCCATGCAATAGGCGTGATGCATGCCCGCGGCGATCTCCGGCTCGCTCAGAAGGACGACGTCATCAAGTAGGTCGCGGCACATCGAAAAAGTAAGCCGGTTATCGAGACCGATCCCGCCACCCAGGGAATCGGCGAGGCTTTCCTCTTCCTCGACCGCAACCGGATGACCTGCGTCGAGACTTGCCTTCATGGCGGCACCCCGCTCCATAGTCAGGCCGATCAGGCGAATTCCCGGATTGATCGCCTTCAGCGCCGCAGCGACACCTGCCGCAAGGCCACCGCCGGAGAGCGGCACGAGAACTGTCGCGGCCTCGGGGCAATCCTTAAAGATCTCCAGCCCGAGCGAGCCTTGACCCGCGATTACCCTGGCATCGTCGAAGGGCGGCACCGCGATCATCCCATCGTCTTGCACAAGACGGTCGACCTCCACCTGGGCGTCATCCTGCGAGCGTCCGATGATCCGGACATTTGCGCCGAGCCGGCGGATCTCCGCTACCTTGTTTTCAGGAACCAGCCGGGACATGCAGATCGTCGCGCTGGAGCCCTCAGCCTTCGCCGCATAAGCAAGCGCGCGCCCGTGATTACCGGTCGAGGCCGCCACGACGCCGCGCGCCTTCTGCGCAGCCGACAGCGAAAGCACGGCATTGGTTGCGCCACGCAACTTGAAACTGCCGGTAATCTGCTGGTGCTCGAGCTTCAGGTAGACGGCTGCGCCAACACGTTCGCTGAGCGCATCCGATCTCACGATTGGCGTTTGCCGAACCCGGCCCGAAATGCGCTCGGACGCGAGGATGATGTCCCGAAGACTGACTGGCAAGGATCTGGTCATGACATCAATCTCCCGGATAGGGTATCGTCATGAGCCGGGCGATCTCCGGCCGCGGCCTGTCGTCGCCGCAATGCCTCAGGCAGGCCCAGGCTGTCGCGAGATTGCTGGTGACCACCGGCTTTCCGATCTTCCGTTCGATCCTGCCCGCGACCTGGGCGGCACGCAGCGCCGTGCAGGAGATGAAGAGCGCATCTGAGCCCGGCGCAGTGGCATCGAGCGCAAGCGCCTCAATCTCCTCCGGCGCGATCCGTGCCATCTCCCGGTCGTCCGTGAAACCGAGGCAGGTGAAGCGATCTATTTCGAAACCGAGCGCGGCGAAATAATTCGCCATCGGCCGGCTCGTTTCGACGGTGTAGGGCGTCAGGATCGATATTCTTTTCGCGGTGAAGGCGCGCAGCGCCTTCACCGCAGCAGCCGTCGGCGTAACGACCGGCATGCCGGGCTTTGCCGCGGCGATCGCTGCCTCGACCTTGTCGTCGCCGATGACGACCGACGCCGACGTGCATGAATACATGATCGCATCGAGCGGTTCGCCCGGCAGGATGAGCCCTGCCCCCGTCGTCAACGACGGCTGCATCTTCAGAAGATTTTCCGGCGTCGTCGGATTAGCGTAGTGGATGCGGCTCACGTAAACGCCGATGCGATCGCTGGCTACCATCCGATGGAAGTCGACTTCTGTCGTATGATCGGTTGCAAGGATCACCAGACCCACGCGCTTTTCCAAGGGCCGCTCGTCCAGCCGGGGACGGCGGCTTGCCGTCATGATATCGATCGTTGCCGTCATCTTAATCTTCCGTCCGAGCATAACGCTCTTCCAGCCAGCGCAGTCCGATCACCGAGATCAGGCTGATCGCCAGGAAGAAGATACCGACCAGCGTCATCGGCTCGATATAGCGGTAGTTGCTGTTGGCGATGCTCTTTGCCTGGTTCATCAGTTCGAGCACCGTGATGGCGGAGAGCAGCGGCGTCTCCTTGAACATCGCGATGAAGTAGTTGGCGAGCGCCGGGATCATCGGCGGGATCGCCTGCGGCAGGATGATATGGATCCATGCTTGGCGCGTCGTCAGATTCGTCGCCTTTGCCGCTTCCCACTGGCCACGCGGCACGTTCTCGATGCCGGCGCGATAGACCTCGGCGGTGTAGGTTGCATAATGCAGGCCGAGGCCGATGACGCCGGCGACGAGCGGCGAAAGCCTGATGCCGATATCCGGCAGCACGTAGAATATGAAATAGAGCTGCACGAGCAGCGGCGTGCCACGGATGAACTCGGAAATGAAGCCCACGCCGCGCGATACAGCGTTGATTGGCGAACGGCGCACCAGCGCGATAGCAAGGCCCAAGGCCGCCGCCACTGCCGCGCCGAGCACCGTCGCAAGGATGGTGATCTTGAAGCCTTCGATGAGCGTCGGCATAATCTGCCAGACGAAATCCCAATCCCACTCCATCGCGCTAGACCCTCATTCCGTCGAGACCGCGGGTCATGCGCCGCTCAAGCCAGCGCATCGCAGTCGAAATTGCCCAGGCCATCAGGAAGTAGAGAACGAGAATGGTCGCAAACGGTATCAGCGTATTGCCCGTCTGCGCCCGCACGACCTGTGCCTGGAAGGTCAGATCCGTCAGCGAAATCAGCGAGACGACGGCGGTGCCCTTCAGCAGCTCGATCGCATTGTTGCAGAAGGTCGGCAGCATCAAAGGGAGTGCCTGCGGCAGGATGATGTAGCGCATGCGCTGGTAGCGCGACAGATTGAGCGCGACGCAGGCTTCGCTCTGCTCGCGCCCGATCGCCTTGACAGCGCCGCGAACGACTTCGGCCGCGTAGGCGCCGACATTCAGCCCGAGCGCAAGAACGCCCGCCTGGAGCGGCGTCAGAGTGAGCCCGGCAAAGGGCAGCACGAAATAGACCCAAAACAGCTGGACGAAAATCGAGGTGCCGCGAAAGAATTCGATATAGGCCGTCGCAAGCGCCCGGACGGCGAACAAGCGCGAAAGCCGCGCGAGCCCCGCGGCGAATGCCATGACGAGCGCCAGTGCCGATCCCATGAGCGTGAGCTTGATGGTTACAAGCGCGCCTTCAAGGATCAATGTGAGGTAGCCGGACCATACCGACATCTGGACGGGTCCCTTTCAGAGGATTGAGGAGCCGGCTCCGCATTTCAAGGCGGAGCCGGAAGTCCGCTGGCTTATTTTGCCGCGCAGAGCTTGTCGCGGCTGGTCGACATCGCGGCCGCCGCCGAGAAACCGTAAGGCTCGATGATCTTCGCGAACTCGCCGGATTCCTTCAACTTCTTGAGCTCAACGTCATAGGCGTCACGAAGTGCAACATCCTGCTTGCGGAAGGCGGCGCCATCGCAATAGACGGGAGCGCCAACGACCGGTGCGACTGTCTCGAGGTTTGCATCATTCGCCTTGGCCATCAGGTCGTGGATCGACAGAACCGGCAGGGAATAGGCATCGATGCGGCCATCCTGCAGCATCTTGATGCCGCTCTGGCCGTCCGGAACGACGATGACCCGGTCACGCGGCACGCCGGCCTCAAGCGCCAGCTTTTCTTCCGTGCCGCCGCCGGGAGCACCGATCTTCGCATCCGAATTGTCGGCGATGTCCTTAAAGCTCTTGAGCTTCAACGGATTGCCCTTCTTGACGGCGAAGGCCTCCGCGTCGCAGAGCATCGGCTCCGAGTAGGCGACGGCAGCGCAACGCTCGGGCTTCATGAAGAGACCGGCGGTGATCGCATCGTGGCGGCCCGCCTGCAGGCCCGGGATCATCGCACCGTATTCGGAGATCGAGGCAACCACTTCCTTGACGCCGAGGCGCTCGAAAATCACCCGTGCAACGTCGGGAGCGGCGCCCGATACCTTTCCGTCCGCGCCGACCGACGTGAACGGCGGCTCGTTTGCGATGGCGATGCGGGCAAAGCCCTGCTCTTTCAGCTGATCGAGATCGACCGCCTGCGCTGGCGCAATCGCCACCGAAAGAAGTGCGGAAAATGCGGCTGCACTTAGAAGAATCGTCTTTTTCATGTTCCCTGCTCCTGGTTTTCCTTGGATTGTTACTTGAGGATACACAGCGGTCAGATGCGATGTCCCGCCGCGATGATCTTGCGCAGGAAGGTTTGCGTCCGCTCCTGCGTCGGATTGCGGAAAATGTCGTTGGGTTTGCCTTCCTCGACGATCTTGCCGCGGTCGAAAAACAGCACGCGATCGGCAAAATCGTGAGCGAAGCCCATTTCGTGCGTGACGAGAAGCATCGTCATGTCTGTTTCCGACGCGAGGTGCTTCATGACGCTCAAGACCTCCTCGACGAGTTCCGGATCAAGCGCCGATGTCACCTCGTCGAAGAGCATGATCTTCGGCGACAGCGCGAGGGCTCTTGCGATTGCGACGCGCTGCTTCTGACCGCCAGACAGTTGGGCGGGAACGCTCTTGGCCTTGTCGGCCATGCCGACCATATCCAGGAGCGCCATCGCGCGCCTTTCCGCATCGGCCCTCTTGAGGCCTTTCGTCAGCATCGGCGCAAGCGTCACGTTGTCGAGAACACATTTGTGTGGAAACAGATTGAAGTGCTGGAAGACCATGCCGATCTTCTCGCGCATGCGATGCAGATGGCGCTCGTCTGCCGGGACCAGCTCCTTGCCTCGGGGCATGTGATAGAGCTGCTCGCCGTCGACCTCGATATGGCCACCGTTGATCGATTCAAGCGTCATCAGGATGCGCAGGATCGTCGTTTTTCCCGATCCGGACGGCCCGATCAGCGCCAGCTTCTCGCCCGGCATGACATTCATCGACAGACCATCGAGCACGGTCAGCGGACCGTATTTCTTGACGATGTTGTCGATGCGGATGATGGGCGCCGTCATTCATGTCTCCCCTGTTGAGACAGGCAATGCGCTAACGATGACGGCCGATCGAAATCATGTCAATTCGCAAAATAATATCATGACAATTATTCTGGCACTGCACATTCCGTGGGCAGCAGCGTCAAATCGCAAGCAGCAGCGCCTCGGGATTTCCTTGCGCCAGAGATGCGACAACCCCAAGGCCGGTGCGCAATTCGTTTTCCGTGGTCGAGCCGAGTGAAATGCGCACAGCGGGCGTCCACCCTTGGTCCGCAGTTCTGAAAGAGGTGCCGGGCGCAATCGCAACGCCGCGCAGGCGGGCCTGCGATACGAAGGAATCTTCCAGGTGGGCGCCCGAAAGCGGCAGCCAGACGTGAAGGCTCTGCGGATGGGCGCGATAGGCAAGCCCCGCCAGGGCCTCCGCAGCGATGGCATGCCGGCCCTTCAGCGCCTCGCGCTGCCATTTGACAAGTTCAAGAGCCGTGCCGTCGCTTACCCATCGGGTGGCGATTTCGGCAATCGCCGGTGTCGCCATCCAGCTCGAAACGAGATGGCGGTTGGCAACAGCGGCGACATAGCGGTCGGGGGCTGCGAGATAGCCGATGCGTAGGCCCGGCACAGTGATCTTCGTGAAGCTCGTGACGTAGAGCGTGCGCTCCGGCGCAAAAGCGGCAATCGGCGGCGCGCGATCTTCCACCAGCGGCCCGAGGATGTCGTTTTCGATGATGGCGATGTCGTGGCGCGCCGCGACATCGGCGAGCTGCTGCCGGCGCTTGGCGCTCATCAGCGCCGCCATCGGATTGATGACGGACGGCTGCAGAAAGACCGCGCGGATCGGACCCTTACGGCAAGCCTCGTCGAGCGCTTCGGGGATCATGCCCTCCTCGTCGATCGCCAGACCTTCGAGATGAAGGCCGAGATAGGTGGAAAGCGGCACGAGCGTATGATGGCTGATCGCTTCGGTCGCAACGGTGGAGCCAGACGGCGCAACGCTCATCAGCGCGACGGTCATGCCGGACGTTGCGCCATTCGTAAGGCAGATATTCAACGGAGAGACGTCCAGGCCACAGCGGGACAGCCAGTCCGCCGCAATGGCGCGGTGACGCGGGAAGACCATGTTCGGCCTGAAAGACAGGGCCGAACTTGATGGAAGATTCTCCGAAAGCCAGCCAAACGCCTGGCGCATTTTTTCAAGATGCAACTGCTCGCAAACGGGCTTTAAGATCGAAAGGTCGATCACCTCACCAAGCCGCTCCGGCAGGTAAGGGGGTTCCGGCTCGCGCGGCTGGGTCTGCACGAAACTGCCACGGCCGATCTCGCCGGATATCAGGCCGCGCCGGATCAGTTCGTCATAGGCCCGGCTCACTGTCTGCACGGAAAGCTGTAGGTCATCGGCCATTTTACGATGCGGCGGCAGCCGGACACCGTCGGAAAGCTTCCCGTCGGTAATTGCACGGGCAATCTGTTCGGCAAGCGAAAGATAGGCCGGCCGGCGAAGCTGAGAGGGATCAGGGCGCCAATTTGTCATGATTTAGACACTGGTGAAAATCAGTTCAATTGACAATGGCAAAATGTGCTCCCATTGTCTTTTCCTCATCTTTGGAATGATTTCGCCCACCCGGAAATGCCATGAAACTCGACGCCATCGACCTGCGTATCCTCGACGCCATTCAGCGTGACGGGCGCATCACCAAGCTGGCGCTTGCCGAAAAGGCCGGGCTTTCGCCGACCCCTTGCTGGATGCGGCTGAGAAAACTGGAAAAAGCGGGTATCGTCACCGGCTACCATGCCCGCATCGCGCTCCGCCGGATCGCACCGGTCGCCAGCGTTATGGTGGAGCTGACGCTTGCCAATCATCGCCAGAGCGACTTCGAGCGCTTCGAACGGGTGATCGCGACCATTCCCGAAATCGTCGGCTGCTGGTCGGTCGGCGGTGGGATCGACTATTTTCTGAAAATCGCAGCACCCGACATCGATGCCTATCAGCGGCTGATCGACGACCTGCTCGACCGCGAACTCGGCATCGAACGCTACTTCACTTATATCGTTACGAAGACGGTCAAGGACGAAACGGTCCTTCCCATCGCATCTTTGATTGGTTCACCGTGAGCAATCTCGATCCCACTACCGGAGTCGTGCAAGTCTGGTCGAGCCGTTGGATTATGCCGCTGCTTGGCAGGCCGGACTTTTCGCTTCTGCTTGCCAAAGGCGTTGCATCGCTGCTGGGCATTGGCGGAAAAACTCAATATTCCTTGGCCGGATAGCTTCGATCCGGCAACGCGGCGGATACCGACTGCTGAATTCGGAACTGAGTATCTAGTTGAGTGGTCGTCCAGCGCCGCCGGCTAAACGCGTCTATGATAGCTACTTCGGGATTGCCGCGGCCTTCTCGGTTGCGGCGCCTGATTGGAAGGAAATCTGGAAAGATCGTCGCAAAACGCTAAGAGCAAATGGGGGAGCCACAACCATGACCGACACGCACCAGCCCCGCCTCCGCGACGTCCCACTTACGTCTGAAGACCTCGCGATCTGCGACATGGTTCTGGACGAACTGTGCGCTGAATTTCAACTGGCCAACGGCGGATCAGTAGTCGATCACCTGGCATCGATCATCATCGAATTGTATCGGCAAGGCGTGCGTGAACCAGAACAGCTAAAGCTGTTGGCGGGGGCGACGAGAGAAAAGGGCGATTGATCGATCGCCTTGCGTAAACGACCAGATGATGTAGACGCTGCGCTAGGACGCGACCGCCATTAACTTGAGAATGGGGTCGGGCGGCAGATTGACGTCACGCCGCTGCCACGAGATCACGTGGCCGTTCTGCTCTTGACCACCGTTGCCATTCTAAAACAACTGAGTTTGCGGCTCACCACCGTTTGACTGCCCATTACCACGAACAAAAGGCTCTCGGCATTTGTGCCGCCGGCAACATCGGTGACAAGCCCGTGGTGGGCTATGAACAAATCGATTGTCGACAAGCCGCCCTCGCCTACGTCCGCTTCGCTCAGCCGCCCGATCCCGAAGTGGGCTGGCGGCGAAAAGATATCGAGGCAGCCCTTTCAGCGGGGCGCTCGCCCTACGGCTGACAGCCTTGGCACCTTCTCAGCATCAAGCAGACGGCTCGCCTCACCAGCCTCTCTCACACGATGATCAATCGTCCGTCAGTCGCCTAGAGTGGCTTCGAACGATGAGACTTGGCCATGGGCGCGGCCTGGAACCTTAGTTCGTGCATCTTGAAGATGCGAGCTATGAAGCGTACTTTCCGACGTCGCCCGCTCTAGGGCGCTGCTCATCATTTCTTGAGCCCCGTCCCCTTGCGGGGCTTCTTTTCCCAGCGCGTCATCACCAGGCTTGGTCTGGCTGGACACGCAAACTAGCTTCGGCACTCGAATAACTTGCTGCTTGGGCGCATGACCGGCGAGGTCCTTGACTGTGTCAGCGCGTGGATATCGCCGTTGCCTTCGATGTCGACGTCCATCGGGCTGATAAAACGCGGACCTCACCGAGCCATGTTCCTTAGAATTCAGTAAATGGCGCCGTGAAATAATTCTTCCAGTCCCGCATCTAACGATCACTCGCTGGTATTGACGGGAGTATCAGCCATTGAACTATCGCGGCCTGCGACGATTTGACCGCCTGGGAAACTGAGAGCTTGCCCTAGTTTCTGGTGAGCCGCCGCGGCGGTGATTTACTCCTCCCAGTTCAGCCTCGCCCTCCACCCTATGGGGCGGGGCTGTTTTCCTTTTTTCACCGAGAACTTTTCCTTCGCATGCGCGCTTATTGGCACGCGATTTCATCGTCCTTCAGTCGATGAAAATTGCATGATCCCAGTGCCGCAGGAGTGTGCCCCTTGCCTTCCCGGCTAAGGAGAAGGCGCCTCGGTAGGGACCACAAGATGAAAGGGCGGTGGCGTGGCTTCCATCTTAATGCGGGTTTCCTATATCAATTCACATGGAGGCGCGACTATGGATGTTGACAGGAACAACAAACCCGCCCAAGCCCAATCAAATTGGCCTATCATCTCATTGGCCCTGGCTGGTTTGGCATTGCCAATCCTCGACACAGTTGCGGCGATCGTCGAGCTTTTGTATCTGCTTTGAGGAACCGCCCTGTTCCGCCGTGCGTGCAGCCCATCGATGCTTGGCGAGGTGTGATTCTAGGAATGGGCAATACCGAACACCTGCGACATGCGATGCTTGATGTATGCTTCCCGCAATAAGGTTGTCCGCCTCGACTGACGATCACCGCCGCCCGATACCGTGGAGGCACTTGCCTCGGTTACCTCCGTCCGCTTGCCATTGCAGATGATTTAAGGGAGTATCCGGCCTCTGGCCCCTGGGGCCTGGGCAGTCTTCCATGATAGGATAATCCCATGCCTCTGAAATACCTTTTGGCCGCCGCAGCAATAGCGCTTTTGACCCTTTCAGGGTGTACAACCACCGGCTCGGACAACACAACCTACGCACAGCCGCAAGGGATAGGCCCAGTTCGCGGCAGCGGTATTAACGGCTATTAGCTACCCGTGTCGAATAATCTAGGCCTCCGGGCCGAACAACCGTTCTGATGTAACGGAGGAGGGATTTGGCCCCCATGCCGTTGCGGGCATGCCGCATTTTAGGCGCGGTCTTCAGTCGTCGCCGCTTGCCGCTCCAGTTCGGCCAAGCGCTCCCTGCAGATGGCTGCAACAATCTGATGTAGATGCTCTGTTCGCTCAAGCAGCCAGGCTAGCGCTTCTTCGGTGATCTCGAAGTGTTTCGAGTATCGCGCCTTTACATAGGCTTCGTTGAGAATGTTGTACCAGGCGGTATAGCGGTGCTGGTCACGCGGCCAGGCGTCGATCAACCGGCGGTCCTGGTCTTCCGCCAGCCCCCGCAGGAATTTCAGGTTGTGCGATGGTGGGCTGTAGTTGGTCAGCGTCAAGAGCGCGGTCGCAAAAGCATGTTCGTTTGCTTGGTGCAAGCTAAACGCTGCCAGACGCGCCCATTCAGTCGATTCACCAATTTGGCTGGCCTGCCATTGCGCGGTCCGAAGCGTTAACTGGGCTTCGGGGTAGCGCCTCTCGAAATGCTCCTTCGCCACCCTATACGCATCGACCGCCGAGAGCGTCCTAGGCTCCGCCAGCGGCCGGTCGTCGAGCTCGTAGAGCACGATGCCCTCGCGCAGGATGTCGGCGAAGAAATACTGGCCATCGGCCAGAAAGTTGTTCACCTCCCTGGCGCCATGGACGATCAGCCCGACCGGCGTCTTCACGCCTTTGTCCCAAAGGAGCCGGTCGGTTGTTTTGTCCCAGTATTGTGGTTCGGCCAGTTGTTTGGAATTGACGATGACGAGGATGTCGTAGTCGGAGCGGTAGCCCTTCATCGTGTGCGGCTCGTCGACCCAGGTGCCGCGCGCGAAGGAACCGAAAAGCAAAATCTTTAAGATCCGGCCGCGCTTCTTGAAGGCGGCCGACGTGCCTGACAGCGCATCGGCGAACTCCTCATGGATGATCGCAACGACGCGGGCAAGCTCGCGCTGCTTTTCTTCCGGCAGATGTTCCAGGGACGATCGCATGGGTTCATCGATAGGCCAAAGACGATTCGCCGTCTACTACTGGAAACTGCAGGAACCGCGGCATGAAAAAAGAGCGGATTTGATTTTCCGGTGCCTATGAGTCGGTCACCTGTAAAGCTCGACACAGAAGCGGATTTAGCCTGAGGCTTCCTGTCCTGACTGCGTTGATCCCAGGATATATCGATGACGACGACACGTCGCCGAGCCGCTGGGCGTGTGGCGTGTGGCGTATAGAAGGCATAGTTTTGAAGAACGTTTGATCGCGATGCTCGAAACGCAATCCGGCTCGTAGACAGATCAGCCGCGATTGGCCGTGGCCTTAGTCAATCTCTCTCGTGAGACCCCCGGCAACAGACAATTTCTCGTCTCCTCCTGTGAGAGACTTCGCTGTCGGCAATGAGGAGACAAATCATGACCGCGGTTTTTGCCCGCCCCGAATTTCATAATGCGCTTTCGCGCCTGAAGGACAGGCATCTCCTGCGCAATCTCGCCTATGTCGGCGGACGCTGGTCGGCGGGTAACGCCGGCAAGAGCTTCGAGGTCACCGATCCTGCTTCAGGCACAACCGTTGCCTGGGTAGCGAGCCTCGGCGCGGACGAGACCGCAGCGGCGATCGACGCGGCGGCGCTGGCGATGCCTGCCTGGCGGGCCATGCTGCCGCAGCACCGGGCAAAAATCCTGCGCAACTGGCATGACCTCATGCTCGCATCAAAGCACGATCTCGCCTTGATCATGACGCTCGAGCAGGGCAAGCCGCTTTCGGAATCCCTGGGCGAGATCGATTATGCCGCCTCGTTCGTCGAGTGGTACGCTGAGGAAGGCAAGCGGCTGAACGCCGAAAACGTCACCAGCCATCTGCCGGATGCAGAGATGATCGTCCGCCGCGAGGCGCTTGGTGTCGTCGGCATCGTCACGCCGTGGAATTTTCCATCCGCCATGATAACACGCAAAGCGGCGGCAGCACTTGCTGCGGGCTGCACCGTCGTTTCTCATCCTTCATCCGAGACCCCGCTTTCTGCACTCGCACTTGCAGAGCTCGGCGAGCGCGCCGGCATTCCGGCGGGCGTATTCAATGTCGTCACCGGTTATGCGGCAGCCATCGTCGGCCGCATGTGCGAGGACGAGCGCGTCCGGGCAATGAGCTTCACCGGCTCGACCGGCATCGGCAAGCTCATTGCCGCTCAATGCGCGCCGACCATGAAAAGACTGGTGATGGAGCTTGGCGGACACGCGCCGCTTATCATATTCGACGATGCCGACATCGAGCGTGCTGCCAAAATTGCCATCGACGCCAAGTTCGCCACATCGGGCCAGGATTGCCTGGCAGCCAATCGCATCTTCGTGCACCGCTCCATTGCCGATCGTTTCGCTGAGGCAATTGCACGACGCATCGAAGCGCTCAAGGTTGCAGACGGTCTTTCGGCGGACGCCGATATCGGCCCGCTGATCCACGAACGTGCCATCGTCAAAGTCGAGGAACAGGTTGCCGATGCGTTGAAGAGCGGAGCAAAACTGGTAACCGGCGGCAAACGTCATACCGCCGGCAGACTGTTCTTCGAACCGACGCTGCTCACAGACGTTCCTGACGATGCCCTCATCATGCGCGAGGAGACTTTCGGCCCTGTCGCGGGCGTTAGCATCTTCGACACGGAAGACGAAGTGGTCGCAAGGGCGAACGCCACCGAATACGGTCTCGTCGCCTATGTCGTCACGGAAAATGGCGCCCGGCAACTGCGTCTTGGACGGGCGCTCGAATACGGCATGGTGGCGATCAACCGGGTGAAGATCACCGGCGGCCCCATTCCTTTCGGCGGCTGGAAACAGTCCGGACTTGGGCGCGAGGGCTCAAGGCATGGCATCGAAGCCTTCACCGAGCTCAAATACCTCTGCATCGACACGGCCGCCTGAGGCCTCTTACTCTTTAACATCAAGGACAACGCCATGCTGGAAAGAAGCAACGAACTCAACGCCTGGGACCGGGATCATTTCTTCCACCCCTCCACCCATATGGGCTCGCATGCACGCGGCGAGACGCCGACGCGGGTGATCGGCAGCGGCGAGGGTGTCTACATCACCGATACGGGCGGCCGCACCAGCCTCGATGCCTTTGCTGGACTTTACTGCGTCAATGTCGGCTATGGCCGGCAAAAGATCGCCGATGCGATCGCCGAACAGGCTAAGAATCTAGCCTATTATCACGCCTATGTTGGCCATGGCACGGAAGCATCGATAACGCTGTCGAAGATGATCATCGACCGTGCGCCGGAAGGCATGAGCCGCGTATACTTCGGTCTTTCAGGTTCGGATGCGAACGAGACGAACATCAAGCTCATCTGGTATTACAACAACATCCTCGGCCGTCCGGACAAGAAGAAGATCATCTCGCGCTGGCGGGGTTATCACGGCTCGGGCGTCATGACGGGTTCGCTGACGGGGCTTGAACTTTTCCATAAGGCTTTCGACCTGCCGCGCGCGCCCATCCTCCACACGGAAGCTCCCTATTATTTCCGCCGCCCCGACCGCTCGATGGACGAAGAGCAGTTCTCGCAACATTGCGCCGACAAGCTTGAGGAGATGATACTTGCCGAAGGTCCAGAAACCGTCGCCGCCTTCATCGGCGAGCCGATCCTTGGAACAGGCGGCATCGTTCCACCGCCAAAGGGATACTGGCAGAAGATCCAGGCCGTGCTGCAGAAATATGATATCCTGCTCATTGCGGACGAAGTGGTGACCGGATTTGGGCGTCTGGGCACGACGTTCGGCTCGGACTATTACGGCATGAAGCCGGACCTGATCACCATCGCCAAAGGTCTCACCTCGGCCTATGCGCCGCTTTCCGGGACTATCGTTTCCGATAAAGTCTGGCAGCTTCTCGTCCAGGGCTCCGACCAGATGGGGGCGATCGGTCATGGCTGGACCTACTCTGCGCACCCGATCTGCGCCGCTGCTGGAATTGCCAACCTGGAACTGATCGATGAGCTTGATCTCGTAAAGAACGCCGGCGACACGGGCGCCTATTTCCGCTCGGAACTGACAAAGGCCGTCGGCGGGCACAAGAACGTTGGCGAAGTACGTGGCGACGGGATGATGGCGGCAGTCGAGTTCGTTGCAGATCGGGACGATCGCAAATTCTTCGATGCCTCGCAAAAGATCGGCCCGCAGGTTTCAGCAGCATTGCTCGAACGCGGCGTCATCGGCCGCGCCATGCCGCAGGGTGACATCCTCGGCTTTGCGCCGCCGCTTTGCCTGACGCGCGGCGAGGCCGACATCGTCGTCAAGGCTGCGGCCGAGGCGATCGACAGCGTCTTCAAGTCCATCTGAAGGGGGAGTGTGTGACATGACCGTTGTTCCGAAGACGATGGCTGCTGTCCAACTCGTCGGTCATGGCGGGCTCGACAAGCTGGTGTATAACGAGTCTACCCCTGTCCCGGCGCCGGCAGCGGGTGAAGTGCTCATCAAGGTCACGGCCTGCGGCATGAACAACACCGATGTCTGGGTTCGTCAGGGCGCCTATGGCACCGAAGACGACCCGTCGGCGGTTTCTACGTGGCGCAGAAAGGGCAATACGCTGACGTTCCCCCGCATCCAGGGGACGGATGCCGTCGGTCACATCGTCGCGGTCGGCGCCGGCATCGACGCCAACCGGACCGGCGAACGCGTGATGGTCGATTTCTCGATCTACAATCGCGAAGACGACAGCCTCGCCGACATCGACTACATGGGCCACGGCCGGGACGGCGGCTATGCCCAATATATGGCACTGCCCGCCGAAAACGCCCATGTCGTCGACACCGACCTCACAGACATCGAACTTGCAACCTTCTGCTGTGCCTATCTGACCGGAGAACGTATGCTTGAGCGGGCGCGGCTCGCCGCAGGCGAGCGCGTGCTGGTGACGGGCGCATCGGGCGGCGTCGGTTCGGCCATCATTCAGCTCGCAAGAGCGCGCGGCGCGATCCCGATCGCAATCGCCGGTCCCGGCAAGGAGCACGCGGTGCTCGATATCGGCGCGGAAGCAGTCATCACGCGCGGTGCGGGCGACCTCGTCGAAGCCGTCCATCAGGCGGCGGGCGGGGAACCGGTCGACGTCGTGGCCGATCTTGTTGCCGGGCCGATGTTCAACGATCTCCTGAAAATCCTTCGCCCCGAAGGGCGATATACGACAGCGGGCGCAATCGGCGGGCCGGTCGTCCAACTCGATCTTCGAACGATGTATCTGAAGCAATTGGAGCTGCATGGATCGAGCCAAGGTACGCGGGCCGACTTCCGCCGGCTCGTCCGCTATATCGAGGAAAAAAAGATCAAGGCACTCGTCGGCGGCGTCTATCCGCTATCGGATTTTCATCGGGCTCAGACGGATTTCATGGCCAAGAACTTCGTCGGAAAACTCGTCGTGGTTCCCGACTAAGTGAGATTCGGCGGATGGACTTCGGCGCCGCAACTCTATCTTCCGGCGCCGGCTGCATCCAATTATTGTTTGCCCGCAGCGTGTCACATAGCTGGGACGAATTTCCAAAAGACTCCTTCCTGGCGATCCGTATAATACTTGAACTCGCACTCAAATTTCCGTCCGTAAGCTTTCGCAGCCTTCAGACATTGGTCGCTGACCGGATTCATGCCTGTATCAGGAGCAAACCAGTCCTCAAGCAGATCGTCCGGCACATAAGTGCCGACCCGCAGCGGAAGAGTGGCAAGTACAACATCCATTTCGTTTGGCACCATGATGGAACCCTCCTTTTCCGTTTAACCGCGGCCGGATGAACCTGGTTCCGTTCTGCCTTTTGCGATACGTCCCGCAGAACGAAGCCTTCCACCGCCCGGACGGGATTTGGCGGACACCCTTGGGGCGTCGGCAAGCGACATTTGTTCAAGATAGCATAAACCGCTGCGGATGCGCCCCTACGAAGCAGGGACGTACCGCTCCACCACCGCCAATGATGAGGATGTCGTGGTCGAAGGATGCCATCGTTACATCCCTGCAACACGGACATATTGAAGCTCGATGAACCCCTCGATCCCTTCAGCTCTTCAGCGAAAATCGCCTCAAGGCATGCGCTTCGCATCTGTCTCGCTCGGTAGCGCTCCGTCGACAGCAGGACGTCGCGCGGGATCGTACACGTCTTCGGCGACGAACGAACATGGGATATGAAGGTCCCTGGCTTGGCCCCAACCTGTCTTCCTCGAACTGCTGGAATTATCCATAGTGGCCACCACTTTCGCAAGCCGTCACATTCGAAAGGCAAGCAAACCGTGTCATGTGATTGCAGACGAGAGCGGTCCAATAAGACTTGAAATAAAGGTGTCGGTAGCGATGACGTATCTGAAAAATGGGGTGCTATTCGCAGTCATGATGCTGGTTGCATTGATAACTCCCTTGCCACCGGCTCTTGCCCAGGATTGTGGGCAAGAAACGTTTCAGGATGCGAGATACATCGTTTGCACGGTGGAACCGGGGAAAGCTGACCTGCGATTGTTCTGGAACGACGTTAATGGCGAGCCTTACCGCTATTTCTCGCGCGTGGCCGAAGCCGTGGGAAAAGAGGGACGAGCTCTGACATTCGCGATGAACGCAGGGATGTACCGTGCCGATTTTTCGCCGATAGGACTTTATGTCGAGAACGGCCGAGAATTACGACCCGCCAATACGGCCGGAGGTGAAGGCTCAGCCGGTCTGCTTCCAAATTTCTATAAGAAGCCGAACGGCGTGTTCTTTCTTGACGATGCAGGCGCTGGAATACTCCCGACGGATCAATTTTTGAAACTTCGGCCCAAGGTGCGGTTCGCCACCCAGTCTGGTCCATTGCTTGTCATGCAGAACAAGCTGCATCCGGCCTTTATTTTAGGCTCGACAGACCGAACCCGTCGGAGCGGTGTGGGAGTCTGCGGCGGTGGCACGGTTCGCTTTGCCGCAAGCGACGACACGGTGAATTTCCATGAATTCGCGCGCCTGTTCCGCGACCATTTCAAATGCCCCAATGCACTGTTTCTCGACGGTGGGCGAGGTGTGGGAATTTACAACCCTGCCATGGGCCGCAATGACAGATCCTGGCATGGCGGGTTTGGCCCGATCTTTGGAGTTGTAGAATAACGCCACGAACGGCGACGCAACACCTTTGGTGACCCTAAAAGTCGGCTGGAGGTTGGTCACTGCGACCTGCGTAGGATCACCTTCGACAAGAGATCCGGCACATACAAAACCGGGTGGTCCTGCCGCTCTACTCGTGAAGACGATACCGATGGTCCAAAGACCAAAATCCTTGCCCCTGATTGTGAACCTACGCTGCCTCGCACGTCTGATAGCCGCCCGGAGCCATCGCAGCGCCAAAGAACGCGATCCGCGCCGCACTCGAAACGCGGCGTCTGGTTTCATTCACGCGTGCCGCCGATGATAAGCGTTGCGGCGGCACCTGACGTGTCATCCGTTGTGTTGCTGACCGGTCAGCTGGCGGCCCGCATTTCCGCCTGTGGCGTCACATTCTGGTTCATGCGGAAAAGATTCTGCGGATCGTAACGCAGTTTGATCTCGGTCAGGCGCTGATAATTGCCGCCATAGGCCGCCTCGACACGATCGGTTTCGTCCTCAGGCATGAAGTTGATGTAAGCCGTGCCGATGGCGTGCTCCTTCGTTGCTTCGAAAAGCTCGCGTGCCCAAGCCATGGAGGCGCCATCCATCGATTTCTCGCGCCAACGCGCATGTACGTTCATGACGAAATGCGAGTTGCGCTGGGGAAAAGCCGTCGCCTCCACTGCGATGCGGCCCGCCGCACCGCCCACATGGCCGATGAATATCTCGCATTCTGGCCCCGGAAGCTTGCGAACGGCATCGAGGAGAACCGCGATCGCCGCATTTGAAAGTTCCGCGAAATCCTGGCTCTTCCAATAGTTGCGGGCGCCCGGCGTCAGCAGCGGATCGAATGCCTGTTGCCAGGCGGCAAAGGGCGCCGGACCGACGACGTCGGCAATCGGATTGCCGATGGCACGAAGCCCCGCGGCAGCCGCCTTGCCCGCTTCGATGTCACCGCAATGGCACATGGCGAGCACAAGGATTTCCTTGCCATGCCACTCGGCAGGCAGGAAAGGCAGCGGCGGTGCCTGACGCATGACCACCCAGCATGTGAGTTCGTCCGGCGCCGTTTCGAGCACCTGTCTATATTCTCTGAGCACCATTTCGGCGTCGGCAAAAGGATGGACGACCAGACCCGCCAGAACCTCGCCCGGTAGGTCGTGGAGCCGGAATTCAAAGGAGGTCACCACCCCGAAGTTACCACCGCCGCCGCGCAGCGCCCAAAACAGATCCGGCTCTTCCTTCTCGCTTGCGCGTACCAGCTTGCCGTCAGCAGTCACCACCTCCATCGAAATGAGATTATCAATAGTCAGACCGAATTTGCGCGTGAGCCAGCCGAAGCCGCCACCGAGCGTGAGCCCGGCAATGCCGGTCGTGGAATTGATCCCTGTCGGCAAGGCCAGCCCGAAAGCCTGTGTTTCGTTATCGACGTCTGCAAGCGTTGCACCCGGCTCGACCCGCAAGCGCCTTGTCCCAGGGTCGACCCTTACCGATTTCATCGGCGATAGATCAATGACCAGGCCGCCTTCACAGATTGCGTTGCCGGCGATGTTATGCCCGCCGCCGCGCACTGCCAGCAGAAGATTGTTTTCACGCGCGAACCGGACTGCTCTCATGACGTCGGCGGCACCAGCGCAGCGCACGATGAGACCCGGGCGCCGGTCGACCATGCCGTTCCATATGGCCCGTGCCTCGTCGTATTCGGCATCCTTCTCAGTGAGCAATCTGCCGCGCAAACCTGCGGCGAAGGCATCGATCGCGACGTTCGTCACGGCGGTTTGGCCCTTGTGCAGGGTCGTAAGGTTCAAGTTGTCCATGATTTCCTCCCCAAGGCGGCAGAGCCCCGTTCCGCCGTGGCGGCATTTTGCGCTTCGTGCACTTCTTATGCAAGGAAATGCTAATGGATATTCCAGCCAGCACCCTTCACAAGCCGGTTCGAATGCTTTAGAAGCGCTCCCGTAATCCGGTCGCAGCCCACCCGGTCAAAACAAGGGATCCATCATGAAAACCATCGTCATCTGCTCCGGCGGATTGGACTCCGTTTCGCTCGCGCACAAGGTTGCCGCGGAACGCGAACTCACCGGCCTTCTTTCCTTCGACTACGGACAGCGGCATCGCAAGGAACTGGACTTCGCCGCCGCCTGCGCCAAAAGACTAGGCGTGCCCCACCAGATCATCGACATAAGGAATATAGGCCGTCATCTCACCGGATCGGCCCTGACCGACGACATCGATGTTCCGGACGGACATTATGCTGAAGAGACGATGAAGGCGACGGTCGTCCCGAATCGCAACGCCATCATGCTTTCTATCGCCTTCGGGCTTGCCGCGGCACAAAAGGCAGACGCGGTCGCAGTCGCCGTGCATGGCGGGGACCACTTCATCTATCCGGACTGCCGGCCGGGCTTCATCCAGGCGTTCCAGGACATGCAGAAGCAGGCGCTCGACGGCTATGCCAGTGTTTCCCTCTTTGCACCTTACGTCACCGTCTCAAAGGCAGACATCGTGACCGATGGTGCCAGGAACGGCACTCCGTTCGCTGAGACCTGGTCGTGCTACAAGGGCGGCGTGCGCCACTGTGGCCGCTGCGGTACCTGCGTCGAACGGCGCGAGGCGTTTCATCTGGCCGGTATAGAGGATCCGACAGATTACGAAGACTCGGACTTCTGGGCGGCTGCAACCGCGGGCTTTTTGGCCAAAGAGGTGAAATGATGTTTCGCATCACCAAGGAATTCCATTTCTCCGCCTCCCATCAGCTCACAAGCCTGCCCACCGATCATCAATGCGCCCGCCTCCACGGACACAATTACGTCGTCGAGGTTGAACTTGGGGCAGTAGCACTCAACAGCCACGGATTTGTCCGCGATTACCACGAACTCGCGCCGCTGAAGCGCTACATCGATGAGTGCTTCGACCATCGTCATCTGAACGAGGTCCTCGGTCATGATCAGGTGACGGCGGAATGTCTGGCGAAGCATTTTTACGATTGGTGCAAGGAGCGCCTGCCGGAAACTTCGGCCGTGCGCGTCAGTGAAACGCCGAAGACCTGGGCGGAATACCGGCCATGAGCGCCGCGCGAGAAACGCACATCCGTGTCAGCGAAATCTTCGGGCCGACTATCCAGGGAGAAGGCATCCTGATCGGACTTCCGACGGTCTTCGTCAGGACGGGGGGCTGCGACTATCGCTGTTCGTGGTGCGATACGCTGCATGCGGTCGATAGCGATTATCGCGATCAATGGCATCCGATGTCGGTCGACGATATCTGGCAGGAGGTCGTGCGGCTCTCGGGCAACAAACCGCTGACCGTGTCGCTGTCGGGCGGCAACCCGGCGATCCAGCCGCTTCGCCCGTTGCTTGAGCGCGGGCATGAGGACGGCTATCGTTTCGCGCTGGAGACCCAAGGCAGCGTCGCCAAGGATTGGTTTGCCGATCTCGACGTCCTCGTGCTCAGCCCGAAGCCGCCGTCGAGCGGCATGGAGACGGACTGGAGCGCATTCGGCGCCTGCCTGAGAATGGCCGGGAAAAAGCCGCAGCTTGCGCTGAAGATCGTTATCTTCGACGACCGCGACTACCTCTATGCTCGAGCGGCGGCGGCGCGCTATCCCAGGCTTCCGGTTTATCTCCAACCCGGCAACCACACGCCGCCCCCACCTGCGGATGACGATGCAAAGGTCGATATCGACGGCATCATGGACCGGATGCGCTGGCTGATCGACAAGGTAACCGAAGATCGGTGGTTCGAGGCGCGCGTGCTGCCGCAACTGCACGTGCTGCTTTGGGGCAACAAACGCGGCGTCTGACGATTTTCTTCGGCGCTATTTGGGACGAAGGCAATGTGAAGGTCAGCGCTTCGTTGGCTACCCGGCAAATACGAGATCGTTCAACGGAAACGCGGTTGTTTCGGCGGCGCATTCGCCCGGATTTCATGAAGCGGTGCATGCTTGCCAAGCAGCCGCAGGAGCTTACGCTCCTCTGCCGGATCAACCCCAAGTTTCTTGCAGTGATCGGCAACGTCGCGCTCGTGAGGGCCGGGAACATGGACCTGCCGGTTGTTCATATTCTTCATGATCATTTCCTCCTTGCGAGGATAACGCCTGACGATCGCAGATCGTTCACAAGACATTTCTAAAGCTTGATCGTTGTATTGCCGACTGCCGCCAACTCCCGAGAGCCAGTCATTCGCCTGAATGACCACTATTTTTGCAGAAGTTAGCACGTTCCGTTAGCTAACCTTTCGGCACATCAGCTTCCCCTATTAAGGGTAGGTCTGGCGCGCAGGGCTCTTTGCCAGCCCTCTCTTCCGGGGGGGGGAGCGGTTCACGGCCAGGAGGTATGGTCCTCGTCGAGCTGGTTGCGAACCAAGACGGCTTGTCTGGGCACCTGACGATTGATGATCAAGGCAGCGATCCTACCGCAGAACATGATGAGGACACAGAAGAACGCGTCGACCGTTGCAAAGGTGACGGTCTGGTTACAAGTCCAAGCCCATCGACAGGAACAAATGCCAGAACGTGCCGGCGCAGCGCATGTTCAACTGCATCGAGACGATAAGGATTGACTTGACGACGGCGATCACCGCAACGTCTTCTGGTCCTCTCCGGCCTATGCCAAATCGGTTCGCGCGAAGTCGTCGCCCTTATAGAGGAGCTTAAGGCGATACGCCTTGGCGCAGGCATAGGCATAGCAGTCGCCGAAATTCAGGTCAGCTGGATGACTGATGGCTTTTCCGTAGGTCATCGCCGCATCGAGCGCAAGCCTGCCGATGTCGCTCGAAATCGAGAGCTCACGTGCCTCTAGGTCCTGCACGAAATAGTCAACCGCCTCACGGGCGATCGCCACCATTTCGGGCGTAGGGGCGGTATTCTTCTTTATCTGCTGTGCTTGGGCCCGGGCAAGCGAGATTGTCGCTTCGTAGCGCACAAGCGGGGAGACGAAGAAAGGCCCTCCGGCCTTTTCGAGCCGGTCCATCAGTTCGTCGGCGTCCGGTTCCGGCTTGAGAATTGCGACGATCGCGGAAGCATCGATGAACATCACATGTCGCCCCACATTTCATCGGTATACTTCTTCATGTCGAAATCCGGATCGCCGGTGCCGATTTCCCGCGCTTTAGCGCGCGCCCTTGCCAGGCGCTCGCGTATAGGCATATTTTTGCGTGTGCGCTCGATCTCATGACGGAGAGCGATCCTCACGGCCTCGGTCTTGCTGGGTGCTTTCATGAGCATTTGAAGCTCGACGGCGAGCGCGAGCACATCATTATCGCGGACGTAGAGCGGCATTTGGATATCTCCTTTGTGAATATCCAAATATCACAGAGATGGATATTCTGCCAGCAAAAAGCCCGCTTGCCGAGTGGAGACTGACCAATACTTTCGATAATGATCAGTAGGCCCGCATTCAGGCACGTGGAACACCGGCCGGTCGCAGATGTTTTCTAAGCGCGGCAATACGGAAAATGGCATTTGCCGCGCCATAGCCACGATAGCCGCGCCTTTCGACGATTTCGAAGAACAGGCCCTCGCCGTAGGTGGGACTGTAGAGCTGGAAATATTCGCCATGCTCGTCCCGGTCATAAAGAATGTTGTTCGCCTTCAATCGCTCCGCAAATTCCGCGTCCAGACCGAAGCGGCTTCCAGATCGTCATAATAGTTCGGCGAGATCGCAAGGGGCACGAAGCCGTTTGCGGCAAGGGCCGCAGCAGTGGCGAAGATATCCTCGCCCGTAAGATAATGGCAGCCGTCGCGCGGCCGCAATCTTGAACTGGAATGATAACTTACCAAGGGCAAAATTGTAACTACATTATAGGTGCAATATGTAACACATGATGAGGTTGTCATGCCCCGCGCCGGTCATCCCAAGGGTGATACGTTCAATTTCCGGATCGACCCCGCCTTGAAGGCCGCATTCACGCAAGCGGCGGAATCTGAAGATCGGCCTGCCGCCCAGCTATTGCGGGATTTTATGCGAGCCTATGTCGAACGCCAGAAGCGCAAGGCATTTGAGGTCGAGGCGCGGCGGCAATCGCTTGCCGTGGCGAAACGCGCCCGCAACCCCGAGAGCGACGAGGCAAAGTCTTTGAAGGAGCTGGACATACTCTTTGATGAAGAACAGCTCAAGGACGAATGGAAGGCATGACGCGCGGCGACCTAGTGACGATCGCCGTCAGTGGTGACTATGGCAAACCGCGCCCTGCGCTCATTGTGCAAGATGACGCATTTGCCGAACTCCCTTCCGTGACCTTGCTGCAAATAGCCAGCGACGTCCATGACGAGCACTTAATCCGCATCACGGTGCAGCCGGATGACAACAATGGCTTGCGCAAACCGTCACAGGTGATGGTCGACCGCACCATGACCGTACCACGGTCAAAGACAGGCGCGGTATTCGGCAGGCTGGATTCGAATACGATGGCAGTAGTCGACGCGGCGATGGCCCGGTTCTTCGGCTTAGGAGGCCGCGGCCTATGATGAACAACGGCAAGGGAAGGGTCGTGTCTCAAGACGACGGCACGGTCGCCGCGGCAGCGGACGCGGTCAACGATCGAAAAGCAAGGCGCGCAGCTCGATGCGGAAAAGACCATCGTCCGCAGAGCTTAGAGGCGAAATTCGACAATGAGGGAATCCGGCAGCCCCTGGAATCGCTCTGATTAGAATTAGACGGATCATTCAGGACCTTGCCACGTCGCCAAGCAACTACGCGCCACATGGTGCTGCACTGACCAATACGTTCGATAATGATCCCGCATTCAGGCACGTGGAACACCGGCCGGTCGCAGATGTTTTCTAAGCGCGGCAATACGGAAAATGGCATTTGCCGCGCCATAGCCACGATAGCCGCGCCTTTCGACGATTTCGAAGAACAGGCCCTCGCCGTAGGTGGGACTGTAGAGCTGGAAATATTCGCCATGCTCGTCCCGGTCATAAAGAATGTTGTTCGCCTTCAATCGCTCCGCAAATTCCGCGTCCAGACCGAAGCGGGCTTCCAGATCGTCATAATAGTTCGGCGAGATCGCAAGGGATACGAAGCCGTTTGCGGCAAGGGCCGCAGCGGTGGCGAAGATATCCTCAGTCTCGAAGGCAAGGTGCTGGATGCCGGAGCCGAAGGTTTCGGCGATGAAGTGGCCGGCAAGCGTGTTGCGGTTTTCGGCACCGTTCATGGTGATGCGCAGCGACCCGTCGGCATTTTCTATCGCCTGGCTTCTCACTATGCCGGACGGATCGATGATGTCGACCATCGGCGTCTTATGAGCATCGAGGATCGATGTGTAGAACAGGAGCCAAGTGAGCAATTCCTCATATTTCACGGTCTGGGCGATGTGATCGATCGATTGCAGCCCGGCAGGCTGCGGGGCTGCCGTGTCTTCGACCGGATCGAACTCGATCTCCCATATGCGGCCAAGCTTCGTCTTGCGGTCGAGGAAGTAGAGGACACCGCCGCCGACACCGCGCACCGCCGGCATCTCGATCTCGCCGGGATCGATCGGCTGCCGGAAACGCTCAGCGCCTAAGGCCACGGCGCGTTCGACCGCCGCCTTCGCATCGGCGACCATCAAGCCGGCGGCATAGGCCGAGGTGCCATGGACGGCATAGGATGCGCCGGCAAAGCCCTTCTGCTCGGTATTGACGACGAGATTGATGCCCCCTTGGCGAAAGACGGTAACACTCTTGGTCTTGTGCCTCGAAACCTTCCGGAAACCGAGGCTCGCAATCAGCGATTCGAGCTGCGGCGCTTCGTCTTCGTCGACCGTGAACTCGACGAAGGCGACGCCTTCGACGGAGGCACGCGGCGGCATCGCAGGGACGGGCAAGGAACTCTCCGGCTCCTGCCGTTTCACCTGATCACCGAGATAGATCAACGAGCGCCTGCCATCAACTGCGATGGCAGCGGGCGAGCCGCCGCGGAACTGGTCGTTGAAAATTTCCAGCGACAGATATCCGTCATATCCGGTCGCCGCGACCGCCTTCATGAAATCGAGGACCGGCAGGTCGCCCTCGCCCGGCATGTTGCGGAAATGCCTACTCCAGAAAAGCAGATCCATGTCGATCAGAGGCGCATCGGCAAGCTGGATGATGAAGATCTTTTCCTTCGGAATCGAGCGGATCGAATTGACATCGATCTTGCGCGACAGCGTATGGAAGCTGTCGAGGATCAGGCCGATATTGGGGTGGTCCGCACGGCGCACGATCTCCCAGGCATCGCGGTGATCGTGAATGTGCCTCCCCCAGGCCAGCGCCTCGTAGCCCACCTTCAGGCCGCGCTTTGCCGCGCGCTCGCCAAGCTCATGAAAGTCGACTGCTGCCCGGTCGAGGCCGCCGAGCGATGCCGGCGACACGTTGGAGCAGACGAGCACCAGATCCGTCCCCATTTCCTGCATGACGTCGAACTTGCGCTCGGCGCGGTCGAATGTGCGGCTACGAAGCGGCTCCGGCATGCCTTCGAAATCCCGGAAGGGCTGGAAGAGCGTGATCTCCATACCGAGATCGCGCACCATCTTGCCCACCTGGCGCGGGCTCTCATCGAAGATGAGGAAGTCGTTTTCGAATATTTCGACGCCATCGAAACCGGCTTTCGCGATCGCTTCCAGCTTGTCTCGGAGATCGCCGCTCAACGATACCGTCGCTATAGACGTCTTCATCGGCCTGCTCCTTGCGGTGTCGAATGGAAGGTCATTCGGTCATGGCTTTGAAATGCGAAAGCATCCGGGCTGCATCCGGCGTTCGCTCGGTTAAGAGACGGAAGGCGCCAACCGCTTGGAAGACCGCCATGCCGCCGCCATCGAGCGTCCGGCAGCCGCGTTTCCTGGCTTGCTGCAGCAGTTCGGTCTCCAATGGGAAGTAGACGATCTCGGCGACCCAATGCCGTTCCTCAAGCAGTTCCGGCGGCAAAGGCATGCCCGGATATTTCGCCATCCCAGTTGGCGTTGCGTGTGTGAGGCCGGATGCCTGCCGCATCGCCGATGCCAGGTCCATTCCGGCCGTGATGGCAGCAGCGGGAAAGCGCTGCGACATCGCTTCGGTCAGGGTGACGGCACGTTCCGGTTCTCGATCGAAGACTGTCAATCTCTGTATGCCGAGCGAGAGCATCGCATAGGCGGTCGCAACGCCTGCGCCGCCAGCACCAAGCTGAACGGCCGAAGAGAGATCGGCGTCCGGCAAGCCGCGGCGAAAGCTTTCGGCAAAGCCCCACCAATCGGTGTTGTGGCCATATCGCCGTCCGTCTTTGAAGACGACCGTATTGACGGCCCCGAGCGCTCGCGCCTCGGCCGATAGCTCGTCGAGATAGGGGATGATGACCTGCTTGCAGGGATGGGTGATGTTGAGGCCTGCAAAACCCTGTGCTTCGGCTTCGGCTAGAAGCCTCGGCAGGTCGGCTGGTGCGGCGCCGATCTGATTGAGGTCGATCAGTTCGTATTCATAGTTCAGACCCTGCGCAGCACCCTCCTCCATATGCATGGCAGGCGTCAGCGAAGCCTGGATCCCGGCACCGATCAATCCGGCCCTCAGTGGTTTTATGAGTGTCTCGGGCATCCGTCTTTTCCGTGATTTCCAGTGACAGGAGAACGGACCCGCTGTTTCGGGCGGGCCCGGTCCTTGCTTATTGTCCGCGCGCGGTGTGGAGCTCCTTCATGAGCTGTGCGACGGTGTCTGTGCCGATCTGGGCGCTGAATTTGTCGATCAACGGCTTGACGGCCTCGCGCAGCTTCTGCGTTTCCTCAGGGCTCAGTTCGCTGACTTCCATTCCGGTCTTCTTGATCTCGTCGATCGCCTTGGCGTCCATCTCGCGCGAGACCTTGCGCTGATAGTCGCGGGCTTCCGTTGCCGCGGATTGGAAGAGGGCCTTCTCCTCGTCATTCAATCCGTCCCAGAATTTCTTGCTGATGAGGACGATCTGCGGATTGTACTGGTGACGGGTCACCGTCATGTACTTCTGCACTTCGAAGAACTTGGCATTGATGATGTTCGCGGCTGGATTTTCCTGGCCGTCGACAGTGCCCGTCTCAAGCGCCGTATAGAGTTCGGTGTAAGGCAAGGGCACGGCATTGGCGCCGAGGCTGTTGAACAGCTCGATCGGGATCGGCGACTGGATCGTGCGGATCTTCAGGCCCTTGATATCCTCGAGCTTGGTGACTGCGTGGCGGTTGTTCGTAAGGTTGCGGAAACCGAGCTCCCAATAGGCAAGTCCGACGAGGCCGGTATCCGGCAGAAGCTTCATCAGGCCGGAGCCGAACGGTCCGTCCATCACCTTGTCTGCTTCCTCGCCGCTATTGAAGAGGAAGGGCAGGTCGACGGCGCCGAACGGCTTGACATTGCTTGCGAGAATGCCGGCATTGAGCACGGTCATTTCGATCACGCCGCCTTGCAGCGCTGAAACGGTCTGTACATCGCCGCCAAGCACGCCGCCCGGAAAGAGCTTGACCTCGATCTTGCCGCCGCTCTTCTCCTTCAAGAGCTCGGCAAACTTCTCCATGCCCATGACCTGGGGATGGCCCTTGTTGTTCGCCGAGGCGAATTTCAGCTGGTGTCCGCGGATTTCGGCGATCGCGGGGCCGGTTGCCAGCAGGGCGATCGGCAATGCCAATCCCAACGCCAGCTTCGTCAATTTGTTCAGCATGTTTTCCTCCCAGGTTGTGGCCGGCATCTCCCTCCGGCCGCGTTGAAATTCCATCGCCGTTGCCGGCGAAGCTAAGATCAGTGCCCGAACCAGGAAACCGGAACGGTCACCAGTTGCGGAAACAGGACGAGCAGAAGCAGGACGATCAGTTCCGCGATGAGGAAGGGCATGACACCCTTCATCAGCTGCTCCATCGAAAGCTTAGAAACGCCACAGATGACGTTGAGCACGGTGCCGACCGGCGGCGTGATCAGGCCGATCGAATTGTTGATGATGAAGAGCACGCCGAAATAAACAGGATCGATTCCCGCCTGTTTGATGATCGGCATGAGCACCGGCGTCATGATGAGGATGGTCGGTGTCATGTCCATCGCCGTGCCGACGGCAACGACGAGGACCATGATCGCGAGCAAAAGCAGCGTCTGATTATCCATCAAGGGCTCGACCATGGCGGCAAGGTCGCCGGGAACGTCCGCAACCGTGATCAGCCAGGCTGAAACGGCAGCGCAAGCAACCAGGAACATGACGATCGCGGTGATCTTCGCCGCCGACACGAAGACGTGGAAGACCTTTGCAGGCGGCAGCTCGCGGTAGACGACCATCGACACGAAGAGCGAATAGACGGCAGCGACAACGCCCGCTTCAGTCGGTGTGAAGACGCCGAATTTCAAGCCGACGATGATGATGAGCGGCAGCATAAGCGCCCAGATGCTCTCGACGAATGCCTTCATCCGCATTGCGCCGCTTGCTTTCGGCGGAAGCTGGAACTGCTCCTTGCGCGCAACGATGAGCCAAGTGATGCAGAGCGCTGCGCCGATCATGAGGCCTGGAAAGATGCCTGCGAGGAAGAGTTTGGTGATCGAGACGCCGCCCACGACACCGTAAAGAATGAAGCCGATCGACGGCGGAATGATCGGGCCGATGATTGAGGCCGACGCGAGCAGGCCGCCGGCGCGCGCCGGGTCATGGCCGGATTTCAACATCATCGGCAGAAGCAGTGCACCGAGCGCCGCGGCATCGGCAACCGCCGAGCCGGAGAGGCTTGCCATGACGCAGGCGGCGAAGATCGCGACGAAACCGAGGCCGCCGCGAATATGGCCGACCATCACCATCGCCAGGTTGATGATACGCCGGGAGAGACCGCCGGCATTCATCACCTCGCCTGCCAGCATGAAGAACGGTACCGCCATCAGCGGAAAGCTGTCGGCGCCGTTGAGCACATTCTGCGCCACGATCTGCGGATCGAACATGCCAAGATACATCATCAGCGCAACGCCGCTGATGATGAGGGCAAAGGCGATCGGCACACCAAGCGCCATGGGTCCAAGAAGCGCGCCGAGGAAGATGGATACAGTCATTCTCCGCCCCTCAATGCTTTGTTACGAGATTGGCAAGTGCCGGATCGGCATGATCCTCGAGCGCGACTTGCTCCTCGCTGTCGCGGACAAGCTCGACCGTCGTGATATCGATACGGCCGGTGGCGATCGCGAAAGCATCCCACAGGAGGATGAGAAATGCCGGAATGCCGAACGCCAGCCCGGCACCGTAGAAGAACGCCATGGAAATGCCGGTCGCAGGCGCTGCCACATGCACATTGATCAGCGTTTGCGTCCAGCTGCCGCTGATCAAGAGCCAGGTTGCCAGCAGCATCAGCGCGTGGCCGGCAAGGGCCGCCATCTTGGCGCCGACGGGAGGCAGACGCCGAAGCACTGAGTCAACGCCGAGATGGCCATGCTCGCGCATCGCGACAACAGCGCCGAGGAAGGTCAGCCAGACAAAGAACATCCGCGACAATTCTTCGGAGGACGTGATGCCCTGATTGAAGGCATAGCGAAGGACGACATTGCCGAAGACGAGCACGACCATGCCTGCCAACAGCAGCGCGATCGTCACCTTCAACACGAGAAAATAGAAGTCGATGATGCGGGTCATTCGCTCCTCCCAAAGCGTAAGCCACCGATCGAGTGGCCCTTTTGGTCGTCCGTCAGGCATGCGGAACATGTTCTGACGAGATCTCGCCGACGTCCCTCCTCCAGGTCCGTAGTCTTGCTACAAAAATGTACTAACTAGTTCGAATGTCAAGCCGCAGTCTATTGAAACCGGCGTGCAAGGTGAATATGACTTGGGTTCTCGGGCACGGATGCGATAGCACAACCGCGCTCACAGCTGCCGCTTTGACTATTTGAAACAGCGGTTTAGGGAGCATAGTCGCAAGAGATGGCGGAGCGGGCCGAAAACGGACGAAAGAACGATCCAGAGCGGACACAGGCGGATATCCTCGTCGTCGCGACGAAGGAGTTCGCGACCCATGGCCTTGCCGGCGCGCGCGTCGACGCGATCGCGGAGAAGACCCGCACTTCAAAGCGGATGATCTATTATTATTTCGGCAGCAAGGAGGGTCTCTATCTCGCCGTGCTGGAGCAGTCCTACCGCAAGATCCGGTCGCTGGAAGCCGATCTTCAGCTTTCGAACCTTGAGCCGGAAGCAGCACTACGCACGCTGATCGCAACGACCTTCGATCATGATGAGGCCAACCCGGATTTCGTCCGGCTGGTGAGTATTGAGAATATTCACCACGCGGCGCATATGCTGCGCTCGGAGGCCATCCGCGACCTCAACGTCTCGGTCATAGAGACGATCGCCGGCATCCTAGACCGCGGTTTCGAACAGGGCGTTTTTCGCCGGAAGGCCGATCCGATCGACGTCCACATGATGATCAGCGCCTTCTGCTTCTTCCGCGTCTCGAACCGCTATACCTTCGGCACGATTTTCAGGCGTGATCTCTCCGAAAGCGAAACGGTCGACCGACACCGCGGAATGATCGCGGATGCCGTCGTCAGCTACCTCAAGTCCTGCCCGTCTCCTGCATAGGCTCTGAAAGAGCAGCCATACCGCGGGTGTCCATGGGCAGCGCTGGCTGGCAGCGGCACAGTTAACCTGCTCGCCATCAGGCCGCGGCGACAGTGTCTTTCCGTAACGCCGCGGTCTTTGATATGCTCGAGCGAGCTTCCCATTAGACAAAAATAGGGCGCTCGACCCTTGCGGGGAGCGCCCTATCACACCCGGACAACCGCGCACGACAGAAAAGCTGCTGCGACAAAGCGGTCATCGAAACGGGTAGTAGGCAACAGATGATAATTGCCTGTCGGAAATTCAAGCCCTACCCATCCAGTCAGCGCTCACGGCTCATCAACCCGCTCGAGTTTGAAGAAATAAATCCGATCGTCTCCCTGGATTGTCATCGCTCCTATGATTTTTCGATCATCCATCTTGCGGAAGTGGTCGATAATGGGCTGATCGTCATAGATCATCGCGGCACTCGCGACGCCTTGGAACGACATTGTTTTCAGGGAAGCCACCGAGCCTTTGGCACGAAGTTTGCGCTGAAGACACGAAAACAGTTTGCGCGCTGCTCGCGTTTTCCCCACTTTGCGGATACGCAGAGCCAGCCGGAGCGGTATCCTTGCCGGATCAATAGGAATCAGCTCCCGCTCCCCGAAGCGAAACAAAAGCGCATCCGCGCGCAAATCCGGCGTGAACCGCTTGCCGAACCAGCCGAGATTTTCTAGCACGCCGTCGAAAGGGTGGTCGGACGGAATGCCCCGACCGGTCCATAGCCCGATCATCTCGCGCGGCTCGATCGGCGGCAAGCGTTGAAATTCATCAAGCGCGTTCCGCATTTGCTGCTCACTCAATCCGGACGCTCCTCTCCCGGCGACGTTTGGCACGATCTACGCTGTATCGTTGCGCTCCTCTTCCTGGCGCTGCTTGGTGCGTCGTTTTGATCTGGCCTTTCGCCGAGCCGTCCGCAATTCCTCCAGGTCCGGGAGCCACCAGCCGCGTGCGATCTCCTCATCTCCGGGTGGCGTTCGTGCGGGCCACGTTGTCACCAGCTCTTCCAGCGAACCCGGTCGCGATGATACCCAGACATACTGTACGCGCTCTGCTGCAGGAAAATAGAACGTGCTGACGGTCACCGGATCTGCCAACTCGCCGTCCGTGCCGGTGAAGATGACCACACCAGCATGCGTGCCTATCGCGCGCTCGAACGGCGGGAGATCTTCAGCAGGCACAGGATACCGTTTTCGCCGGCGCTCCCTCAGTTTCGCCTTCCATGCCTCCGCTTCATCCGTGCCCTTCATTGCCTCACGGCGCGCTTTCTTCACCTCGGGTTCGTTACGCTCAGCCGCCGCTTCAATCGCTGGCCACCGTCGGCGCAGTTCGTCGAACGCTCGATAAGGCACTGTCCAAAGTCGGCGATCCGCGTCCCAGCGCGCAAAGGGGATCTCTCGAATTTCGTTGACGACAGTGCGCGAGTATGGCGTCCTGACCTGAAAGGCCGAAGGCGCTGCTTCGAGATAGCGGCTTTCGATCGGATCGAATGCGAAAGCATCCCTGCCCTTTTCATCGGCAAAAGCGTCGGCCTCTGCTTCCATCTCAGCCAGCCAACGACCGATGCGCCTTTCGGCGGTGCGGCCGGGCACGAACCAAGCCTTCAGACTGTCGCTCCAGCGCGCGCGTGGGAAAGACTCGCGAAAACGCTGCACCGTGATGCGATCGTGAGGCAGGTCGGCCGTGGCGCCGACACGCGGTTTGCGGGGGGTGTCGCTCGGTTCCTTTTCCATGGTCTCATAACGCAAGAATACAAGCTCATGTTCGTTCGCCGCACGTCCCCGAGAATTCACGCTCCCTGCCTTGATTCTCAGAGATGCTTTGATGGCCAGTTCAAGCGGGCGGTGGCCATCGCAGAAATCGTGCCACGCCGGGTATTTCGCAAGGAGCCGTGTGCAAACCGTGAACCGCTTGGGGCCAAGGTCTGATTTTACCTGTGTCCAAGTCAGCGGCATCGATATCATCCCCGTCAATGAGCCGCTACACGACCAAGTGACGAGGTCGTCGGCCAGCGTGACCAGAAAGGCTCTATTGGTCACCTCCTCGTTGAAAATACGGTCTCATCCGAGGACCGTTTCTTTGCCTGACGGCGCCAAGGAAGAAATCTAGCTACTGCCGCGCTGTCTGACGCGGCGTGCTCGGGCCGATTCCGGACTTCTATCACGCCCGACAGGTACCCGAAGCATTTGGAACATTCCCCACTCCAACGTGTTTCATGAGAAGCAACCGAGGGAGGGTACATGCTCTCCATTCAAGCAAATGTCGCCGATTGTGCGAAACGCATCGGCGCAATAGCTTGTGCCGCTGGGCTTCTGTGTGGACCGGCTTTTGCCCAAACGTCCCCTGATCAGTCGGATCGGTGTCAAGCGCCGGATCCGCAGCAGAACCAGGAGCGCGCGCCAACCGACGGTAATTCGCGATCAGCAAACAGGTCGGATGCGGGAAAATTGTCTGATTGCAACGGCGTGTTAAAGCCGCCTTTGACCGGCGATAGCGATCTGGTCAAGCCGGCGCCGCCGGTCGGCGACACACCCGTAATCCCGCCGGACGCGCTTCCACAAAAGCAGCAGTAAGCAGATTTATGGTAATCGATTTGTCCGGACGCATCGACGATCTCGCCGAGCGGGCAAAACTGCTCTATGCCGGCGACTCGCGTGCTCAAGGAAAGCGAGGCCGGATATCATCTCCGCAGGCAGAGAGCATCAGAGATATTTAGGTCGCTCCGATCAAACGGTAAATGAATCGCTTGACTCGATTCACCAATGGGAACATTTAAAGAACAAAATGAGAGGCACAACCATGTCAATTGCAGAGAAGTTCATCATCCTGCCTTATAAGAAGAACCGCGGGAACCTCGTGCCGGGGGAGATGCGTCAGGCTTCAAACGGTCAATCGGCTGAGAAGATTGCTGCCTCGATGGCTGTTCGCTTCGTCGGGGTCGCTGCCTATGCCGTGATGGTCGATGACGAGACTGGCGACATGACGTCGCCCCGCTTGCTTGCAAGGTATGGCGAAATAGCCGAGCTAAACGCTGCTTAGAGGTGATGTTGCTTCCCGAGCTGCGGACCTCTTCGTTTCAGATGGACACGCCCAGCCGTGGTGGGGCCGCTATAGCGCTTCCATGATGGCCTTTATGCAAACACAGTTCTCGCATAGGTGGACGATATCGAACTTGCCTGTTGAGCTTTGTTTTTGGCGCCCTTTGCGTTCAAGGCGATCTTTCCTCTCAAAATCGATCATCCGTCGTCGGCAATGTGGCCGAGCGACTAGTTCTATGCGATTGAAAGGAAATCGTTATGACAAGCGGAATCGTTAAATTTTTTAATTCGGCCAAGGGCTTCGGCTTCATTCAGCCAAGCGATGGATCAACGGACGTTTTCGTCCACATCTCTGCCGTAGAGCGCTCCGGCATGTCTGATCTAAGGGAAGGCCAGAAGGTCACCTTTGACATCGTGCGCGATAGCAAAAGCGGCAAAAATGCCGCCGAGAACCTTCTCGCCGAGTAAGAAGTTGGTATCCGCCGGATGCGCAAAGGCCCGCTGCTGTCGCAGTGGGCCTTTTCATTTCAGGACGCCGAATGCCAGCGTCTTTGGTTGTCGGCTAGGGCGGAGCCGCGCTACGCGGACTATGTCGGCTGGTTCTGATGTATCAACCAGAGTTCCATCGCCGCAAGGACGGCGACGAGAACACCGATAATCAATGCACGGTCATGGCTGTGGTCGCTTGAAAGCCGAGCAGCCAGGGAGAGACGAGAGCCACAGTCCCACGATGAGATTGACCCACTCCTCCCAGACGGCATATGCCGCAAGCGCGGCGATCGAAAACACGACAATGACGATGCCGCCGGCAAATGCGTTCAGCGATTGCGGGCCTGCCGCAAAGGCGAAATACACGGAGAGACGAACAGGATCGCTCCAAGGATCAGGTTGGCTACGTCGCAGAGCTTGGCGTTTGTCCACTGGTTGCTGCGCGCTTCGATCAGGCGGCCACCGCGTGCGGGTTTATTTCGCGTTTGGCCAGTTGCGTCAGGAGAAGGTCCGTCTGCTTCTCTTCTTCAAGGCTCGTGTGCAGCGTTTGCTGATCGTCGCGCAGGTTCAACTGCCCGGCGAGAGCCGCAGCCGTACCGTATGCCGCGATCTCGTAATGTTCGAGTCTCTGGGCCGAGGCGATGAGACCCGCGTCACGAAGGTCGTTGCCCTTGAGCATGGTGACCATTTTTCCGGTTTCGCCGATCAGCGCCTGCATGGCCTGGTCGGTATGCGCCGTCGGGTCAGCTCCATGTTTTTGCAGGAGCGACACGAGACGTTCTTTCTGGACCTCTGTTTGTTCACGGTGGCGGACGAGCGCCTCCTTCAAGGCCGGATGCGACGCCACCTCGGCCATCTGCAGCAGCGATTCGGCGAGCTGCGCTTCGGTGCTTACAAGTTCCTGAAGTTCGGCAAGATACATGTCCTTGAAATTGCTGATCTGCATCGCAATGATCCTTTCGCCGGCCCGACTGGATTGTCTTAGCCCTTTAAACCGCATCAGAGGCTGAAGGTTCCGATACAATTCCGAGGCAGACGCGCGCACTCCAACATCGTCGAGTCGGAAGCTCGCCCGGCCCCAAATTGAGATCGAGGCGAACCGTTTCAGAGAACGCTCCGCTGCATGCCTGCAATCTCATCAGGGAACTTTTCTTAATGGATGCGGTTACGGATATCACCGAGAGAATGCCGCCTTGTCGCCCCGCTAACCGACAGCGGACTCCGCGAGGTGACGGACCAAGTCAGGTACCGTCTCCGAATTGCTGGGTCCGTCCGCCGGGGTCGGAGCCTTTCGGGTCGATGTTGCCGGTTTCAAAGCCATGGGCAGCGTCGAGACGAAAGTCATAAATCAGACGACGCCGAGGCTACCGAGTTCGCAAACGCCCAAGCAAGGTGCGTGCGGGAGACACGCACGCGAGTAACGAGGTCAAGATGAAGTTACGAAGTTGGTCCTGATGGTGCAGCCGCGTTTGGTGAATGACGTGTTCGGCGATCCCGGGCTGCTGCTCGACTTCAGCTTCGGGAAGCGTGCCCTTCTTTTTGATCTCGGTGATCTCACCAGCCTGTCAACTCGAGAAATCTTGCGCGTGCAGCACGTCTTCGTCTCACATATGCACATGGATCATTTTATTGGCTTCGACCATCTTCTACGCCTGTTTCTGCATCGCGACGCCGCTTTGACGATCTTCGGACCACTAGGCATCATTGATGCCGTCGAAGCCAAGCTTCGGGCCTATACTTGGAACCTCCTCGACGAAACGTCGCCCGATTTCATGATCCGCGCCGTCGAGTGGAACGCAGGCAATGCCGTCAAACAGCAAAGCTTCAAGTCCCGTTGGCGTTTCGCGCCCGGCATTCCCTCCGATCTGCCAATCTCCTCGCACATTCTTTACGACGAGCCTAACTTTCACGTCGAAGCGGCGCGTCTAGATCACGGAATTCCATCTCTTGCCTTCGCGTTTCAGGAACGGCTCCGTGTCAATGTTCATAAGGTAGACCTGGAAAGGTGCGGGCTGCCCGTCGGGCCATGGCTGACGGAGGCCAAGCGGCTGGTGCGTGGGCGCGCTGATCCTCAAACGGCAATCGCCATTGACGGCGAACGGCAAGTTATCCTGTCAGATTTGCTAGCCTCTGGAGCGCTTGTCACGGCGCCCGGAATGCGGGTCGTCTATGCCACCGACTTTGCCTTCACACCGGCGAATGTGAATAAAATCGCAAGGCTTGCAAGAAACGCGGACTATCTCTTCATCGAAAGCGTCTTTCTTGAACAGGACATGCGCCTCGCGGAGTCCAAACGGCATTTGACAGCCCGCCAGGCTGGGCAGATCGCTGCTGCCGCAAAAGCGGCACGCCGGATCCCGATGCATTTTTCTCCGCGTTATCTCGGGCGCGAAGCGGAGCTACAAGCAGAGTTCGAGACAGCAGCCAGAGGCGAGTGAACGAGCCCGGACGCTCCCCGTCTCTCTCACCGCTTCAAGTCGCGCAATCGACCAATCCACCCACTCCGGGCCATCGGTGGCAACGTCTCAGAGGATATTGGTATCGATGAGGGTCAAGCGTCGCCACGTGTCAAGGCCATGATGGCGTTGGTGCCGGGCACCTTACCCCATGACCGCGCAACTGCGCAAACCGGCCTACAGGCTGCTTCTTGTCCGCTCGCACCACGACAATGCTGCCGTCGGCGGCAGAGCGGAAATCAACCTTACGTCCGTCGCAGCAGATCGCGGACAGGTTTCGGAACTTGTCCCTTGTTGCCACTGTCGTCGTATTGCGTTCCTCGGCAATGTCCGATGTTCGCAAGGTGTTACTCTGCCAGAGCGAAACCAACAAGGCATCGGCGCCCGAGACATTGGCAACGGAAAAGGCCGGGAGAACCCGGCCTTCCGACTGTCGCATCGAAATCAGGCTCAAGCCTGCAGGTTGTCCGCCGACATCTTGCCCGACTTGCGGTCCTTGACCAGCTCGTAGGTGATCTTCTGGCCGTCGTTGAGGCCACGCATGCCAGCCCGCTCGACCGCGGAAATGTGGACGAAGACGTCAGCGCTTCCGTCGTCCGGCTGGATGAAACCAAAGCCCTTCGTTGCATTGAACCATTTTACCGTACCGGTCGCCATAGCGTCTTCCTTTGATCATTTAACCCTGCCGCACTTTCGTCCGGCAAATCGCATTTTGCGCCGACATAAATAGACGTTTCTGAATATGAGGCAAAGGCAAAATCCGGCTGGCGGCGTAGCGACAATGCCAACGACACCCTTTTTATCCAGCCTCCTCCCATTTCAGGCGCATCAGCGCCATCAGCATTCGTCCAAGTGAAAACGCGCCACGCCGCGCCTTGGCTGTCCGATCCCCCAAATGGCCGCCGGCAGTTTATAGCCGAATTGTCTCACGAATGTGCAACCTAAGCGAAAAAGCGCGTGCAACCAAAATGAGCATGGCCGTTATTGAATAGACCGAAGACGGCGTCTTGCCGCAAATGCCGGTAAGGCAGGCGCGAAACATATCCAGGGATGGAGGGAACAGAATTCCTTCGGCTCGAGTCCGTCAGCATCAGCCGCGTAACAGCGGAAATTTGCTAATGAAATTCAACGAGGCAGATCGACGTCGAGGCCACTTACCGGGGTCAGCCACATTGCCGATGCTGGCAGTCCGGACACAGCTCGAACGTCTCGCTTAGCGCGCCGGTCCCCGTTTCGACGAGATCTCCACGTGCAAGGTTCTCACTGGTCAATCCTCCTCAGTTCGAAGCGGATGTCGCAACCAGCACGCTCACGGACAACGTTCCGGGCGGAAACATCACCAGTGGATATTTACCGGCCGTTATCCTTACGATTTCATTGAGGTGGCGCGACTCACCGACAGCAATCAACGTTGTCAGGCCGTGGGACCCCTACTGCGGCAAAAGAGACCCGGTGCGGCCGCAGGAAGCTGCCGCCGGGTCTCTGTCGCTGCGACGGCGGCCTGGCGGGTGCCTATGCAGCCGGCAATTAGCATCACCTCACGAGCGATCGAGGCGGTATGGGCGGCTCGTCATTCGTCGAGCTCGAGATCCTCATCGTCACCGCTTCCGGCCGCCGCCTGCAACAAGGCAACGATGCTGGCTTGAAGCTTTGGCGACGCGCGCTGGAAAACGCCAAGAAGCTTCTGTCCCCGCTTTGTCATCGCGAGATCGACCTGCCGTTCAAGCGCCTGATTTGGCGCGACGTCCGCTTTTCCTACGTCGTCGAAGAAAAAAGTAATGGGCAGGCCAAAGATCAACGAGATGTTATGCAGTGTCGCAGCACTGATCCGGTTCGACCCTTTTTCGTATTTTTGGATTTGTTGGAAAGTCACCCCGAGCTGTTCCGCCACTATCGTCTGAGACAAGCCCGCATTAGCACGTGCGAGCCTGAGACGAGCTCCGATCACCGCATCCACGTCCGTTGTTCTGCGCGGATTGTGGGCCAGATGTACAGTATTCACGTTTTCCATATCGCTTCGTCGTTCCTTTCGGGGCTGTGCTTGCAAAGGACGGCGTTACATCGGTCTCAACCACGCAACACCGGATTAATCCTGAAGGCAAACGCGACACCAACACCCCGCAGAGTACCCAATTCGTTAACCGCATCGCGAGGCACTGATAAAGCACGACCGTCGTCCAAGCCAGCATATTGGCACCAAACGCGGATCCTAGTCCACTAGGCCCACTTTCCCATCAGTTGCTATTGGCTGCGATCCAGCGACGTGTCGGCTTGGTTGCCAGATAAACAATATAGCTTTCTGCTGCATCAGCGAGATGGAGAGCCACCTCCTCCTCGCGCCATCCTGCCGCCACGGCGCAGCGCACGACATCGGTAAGGGCTTCATAGCAGATCGCATCACAATCGCGCGAGCGTTCGAGCTGTTCGACACTGTATTGAGGAGGCCTGATGTTCGTCATGGCATCACCTTGTCACAGCCAATCAATCTTGCAAGCCCAAGGTGGCGTTAAGCTTAGCCGGTAAGGTTAAAGCGCAGGCGGGCGGCGCGATGCATCCGATGTTATCATCGGTGCGTTTCGGCAAGTTCATGATGCCATGGAACGAGATGACCACGCGCATTATCGTGGCTGCCTGAGGAGACCAGTTGGACGACCTTACGAAGCGGAGCGGGAACATCGCCGCCGTTTTCGCAAAGGAGGAGCACACATTGGAACCTGTTGGGCAACATCGGATTGAGGTTGCCATGGAGATGAGGCGGCAGCACAGCTAGGAGGCCAGGATGGCAAAGCGCAGTGCCGGTTTGTTAATATACCGCCAGGTCGATGGCCATCATGAAGTCTTGCTGGTTCATCCGGGAGGACCGTTCTGGATCAAGAAGGACGACGGCGCCTGGTCGATACCGAAGGGTCTGATTAATGAGGGAGAAGATGAGTTGATGGCAGCTCGGCGCGAGGTCAAGGAAGAGCTCGGTGTGGACATCGATGGATGCTTCGCTCGTCTCGGAGAGTACAAACAGCCTGGCGGCAAAATCGTGATCGCCTGGGCGGTCGAGGCCGACGTCTGCATCGATGTGAAAACAATCACCAGCAACGCATTCCACATCGAATGGCCACCAAGATCGGGAACCATGAGGTCGTTTCCGGAAGTGGACAGGGCGAACTGGTTTTCGCTGCCGCAGGCCGAGCAGAAGATACTCAAAAACCAGCGGGCTATCCTCACTGATTTCTCACTGAGGCCAGATCCAAGATGATTTTCACCGGCGGCCGTCAAACGGCGCCCGGCGAAGCGGTGGAATTTACCTTGACCCAAGGCCGCACGACCGGACGAGCCGAATGAGCGGCCATGATGTATGCTGAGGCCGTTGGTTTTTCAGGATTGTATGGTTTCGGACGCAACCATCGCGTTTCTTGGAATGCTAGACACGGATCGTGCAGCAGGGAAAGCTCATCCCATTGCCCCCTTTCATCTGCTGCGATCGCCTCACGTGCCTGCGCGAACAAGATCCAACCGCGGCCGATCCGGAAAGCGATGCCGCTGGCCTTCCCAATTCGAAATTCCGGCTTGGCAGATCATCCGGCACAGAACCGGTTTCAAGCCGGGCCGACCAGCGACGCAGATAGCCAGGTGTCGTCGCGGCGATAAGCGACATCCCCATCAGGTCGTGTTCCTCGAATTTCTCGTTGAAGCCCCGCTCAGTACGGGAACGTCAAACTTCCAAGAAGCACGGCTTCGCTGGCAGCATATTGCAAGGCAGCACGACTTCTCTGCGGCCAGCGTTCCAATGCCGGTGGCATGTCAACCTTGGCTGATTGCATGGCACACCAACCAATCGAATGTCGACCTTGGGCCGACTGGAGAAGGTACGCGAGCATGCCTCCGCGACGAGAGAATGATCGATGCCCGACATCTCATATGGCCAGAAGCTGTTCGAGAAACGCTTGCAGAGCCGTCGCGTTCGCAGCGGCGAGATGTGCGCTCTAAGAAATCGCAATGATCTCGAGTTCTTGATCGCCCACGCTGACGATATCCCCAACCGCTTTGCCCCTGAGTGTCCCTGCGACCGGCGATACGAAAGACATCGATCCGGCCTTGGGATCCGCTTCGTCCTCTCCCACGATGCGATAGGTCTGGACGCGCCCGTCGTCACGGCTGAAGGTCACCGTGCTCCCAAAGGCAACCGTATCTGTTGAAGCCGGGTCGGGGACAAGTTGAGCCGTGCGAACTCTTTCCGAAAAGTAGCGCAGATCACGCAATGGGTTGGCTGATTGCCGTCGCCGTTCATTCACGTCTTCGATCGTGCTTGCGCCATCGTAGGCCTCGCGAGCTTGTTGAAGCTGCAACTCAAGAGCCCTCAACCCCGCTTCCGTAACAAGGTTCGGATGCGGTGAAATCGGACGGTCTGGCAAGAGGGTTTCCGAAGCCGTTTCGAAACTCTCTTCCTTGGTGAAAGCAACGGCCAATCTTGAACTCCGTCTAAGTGCGATGGGCTCTTGCAGCGCATGGGGCGATTGCCCACGGTGGTCGAAACATAGCATACACCGACAATGATCGGACCGCCAATCTTACCCATCGCTTTCCGGGCGTCCAAGCGACTAAAACGGCTCCGCTTTAGACGACTATCGATTTCTGCCCGATGGAGGTAGCGTCCTTTACCGCCAACTCCGCCATGGCGAGTGCGGCCTCACGGGTCTTGGCGGCGGCGATGAAGCGGCCGTTATGGCAAAAACTCGCACCATCGACGCCGCAAGCCGCCTCCAGATCACCGTTCGTCAGCCCAGCCCAGGCTGCAGGCAGATTTGCGCGCAGCTCAAAGCCTTCGTCCTCGCGTCGGATGCCCGTCAGGCACCAATCCTTTTCGCGCGGGTGAACGACAAACAGCAGGTGATCGGCGCCTGCCTTCATGATCGCGGGACGGAAGGGCATTCCCATTGGAAGTTCCAGAATGCGTCCTTGGCCCGTATTCTCGATTGCCTGATGGACAAGCGCCTCTGCCCGCAATTTTGCAGCACTTTGGGCTATCCTTGCCTCCACGAAACTCCGGGCGATGGCCAGCGCGGAGTGGAATCCGCGGTCTTCCGCCTCCGGGTCTGTCTCATCGAAAACGGGTTTCAAGGTTTCCAGCAACGCGGGCAGCGTCAACCCTGCCAGTGGTCCCGCAACGGATGGACTAACCGCGCCATTGTCCACCAGATCGACCGGCAGCACGAAGCTGGCATCGAAAGAGGCATGTATGGTCTCGATATGCGCTTCGGGAAGGCCCGAGGCATTAAGATAGTCACGGCCATAATGCTTCCAGATCAATCCGAACGAACTATACGGTCGGCCGTCCTCGCGCACCGGCGCGCCACGCTGATGGTGGTCGAAGATCTGCGCTGCTGCGTCATACGCGCCGCCCACATCGTAGATGATGCGGTCCACGCCGGGCGTGACCCATTCCGGCGCCCTGCTGCGGATGAGACGGGCCTGCGGAAAGAGCCGGGTCAGGATGACGCTGGACATTAGTTCGTCGGCATGGAAGCCACCGGAATGGGTGACGAGGAAACCTGGGATCATGCCGGAATATACCTTTTTGTTGCTTGGAGAGTCCGCTTGAAGCTGGCACCAGATAGTCATTGTTGGATGCCATCTCAACCGCATTCGCTCATTTGAATGCGTTGATGAGTTCATTTGAGAACCGCATCGGACCGTCTGGCTTCAGGAGCTTCCTGATTTCAGCTTCGGAGGCTGGACACGTTTTCAAAATATCCCTATTGACGTAATGTTATTACATATCAACGGAGATTTTCCATGATGCCCAGATTGACGATGGCCGGAGGGTTTGCAGTAGCAAGTATCCTGATGAACCCGGCTTTTGCTGAAGAGGAAAAGCAGACGTGGCGCCTGTTCGTCGCCGATCATACGGCTCCCATAGCGCGGTCATTCGACCTCATGACAGGAGAACAGATCGGCGAGTTTCGGTTGAAGGGCTATGCGGCACTTGCAGCCAGCAGTTCTGGCCAGACCATCTTCGCCATCCAATCGGAGGCCGATACCGTCGAAATGATCAAATCCGGTGTGGCGCTTTCTGATCATGGCGAGCATCGCGATCTGGAAACGTCCGAAGCTGCGCTGCTGCCAACCGCACTCGACGGAAAACGGCCGGTTCACGCCGTCATGCGTGGCGACGACGTGGTATTGTTCTACGACCGCGAAGGCAAAGCCAAGCTCGTTTCCGAAGAAGGCATCCTCGAAGGCAAGCCGTCCGAAAAGCTCATAGACGCGACGGCACCTCACCATGGTGTCGCCGTGCCCATGGGGCGGAATATGCTCGTCTCGGTTCCGGATACCACCCAGGAAACCAAAGCGGATGAACTGCCGCCACGGCTGGGATTGCGTGTTCTGGGTGAAAGCGGTGCACAGGTCGGCGACGTCGCACCCTGCACGGCGCTGCACGGAGAAGCCTTCTCCGCAAAGCTCGTTGCCTTCGGCTGCGAGGAAGGTGTCCTGATTGCGCGTCCCGGCAAAGAGCAGACCGTGCAACTTAAGATGCTGGAATATGGCGACAAGCTGCCGAAGGGAAAAGTGACGACCTTGCTTGGCAGCAAGGCGATGCAATTCTTCCTGGGCAACTATGGCGAGGACAAGATTGTGCTGATCGATCCAGACAGCACCGAACCCTACCGCCTAGTAGACCTGCCGACCCGGCGCATCGATTTCGCGCTCGATCCTGCGCGGGTTAAGAACGCCTATGTGTTGACCGAAGACGGGCAACTGCATCTCGTCGACATCCTGAGCGGCGAAATCACGACATCGACAAGCGTTACCGAGCCATACAGCAAGGATGGGCACTGGCGCGATCCGCGCCCCAGGCTTGCGGTAGCTGGCGATCAGATCGCTATCACTGATCCTCGCCATAGCCTCGTCCGGATCATCGATATTGCGACCATGAAAAAGGTTCGAGCCATTCCGGTTGAGGGTCAGCCATTCAGCGTCGTCGCCGTCGGCGGATCGGGCGCCGTCCATTAATCGCTTTTGCCTTGGCGCAGCTTGACGCGGCCGTCGCGCTCGGCATAACTGAGCGGGACGGTTCCCCGAGGAAGACTCCAAGGGGATTAATAGGGAACACGGTGCGGACGACCCAGAAGGGACCAAGACCGTGGCTGCCCCCGCAACTGTAAGCGGATTGCCGATCATCCTCGTGGCGCCAAGCGCCATGCCACTGTGGGCTCGTTCCCACGGGAAGGCAGATGGTCCGGCGCATATCCGCGAGCCAGGAGACCTGCCGTCAAAGAGAGATCCAATTGAACGGGCGGGGTTGCCCGGAACAGGAGACGAGATGATTTCTTTTGACGCCGCCATCAGGCGCAGGCCCTTCCGCACAAGACGGAACGGATCGCTCTTTTCAATACAACGCAATCGCTAAGACGGACACCAGTCATTCCGGCGGCACGCCCGCCGACATGGCCGGTGAACACCTACGCGTTTCCCATCAGCATCGGAGCGATCGCGGCACCGCGCCGACGCCTCCCCAATTCTTCGTGAGCATTTCCATGTCAAACAATTTAGACTTTCGGCGATATCTACTGCACTTCGCTTTCGCGGCACTGGCGGTCTGCGGTATTTCTGCGTCCGCTTTCGCCGCGCCCACCGCCTACCCTTTGACGATTACAAATTGCGGACGATCCGTCACTTTTGAGAAAGCACCGGAGAGAGTGGTATCGGTCGGGCAAGCGATGACCGAAATCCTGTTATCGCTCGGCCTTGCGGATCGCATCACCGGCACGGCGGTCTGGTTCAGCCCCGTGCTGAAGCCGTTCGAAGCCGAAAACAACAAGATCAAGCGTCTTGCCGACAATGATCCGAGCTTTGAGTCGGTGGTCGAAACCGATCCTGAACTTGTTACTGCCGAGTTCGAGTGGCATGTCGGCCCGAACGGTTCCGTCGGAACCTACGACCAGTTCTCGAAGGTTGGAATCAACAGCTATGTCGCGCCGGCCGATTGCGCGGCCAAGGACAATGCCACCGGCGGCGATGGCGTCCGCAAGGAGATGCTGAAGACGGAGGTGATCTATCGGGAGATCGCCGAGCTGGCCGCGATCTTTAACGTTCAGGACCGCGGCGAGGCGCTGATCGCAAGGCTGAAGGAACGCGAGGCAAAAGCGATCGCCTCCGTTGCCCGTGTCAAGGTTAAGGACATTCCCGTCATCTTCTGGTTCTCCAGCAAAGAAATCAACGGCGAAGCCTTCATGGCCGGCCGCAACGGAGCGCCGGCCTATATTATGCAAGCCCTTGGGGCGAAGAATGTGATCACCACCAACGAGGAATGGCCGTTGGTCGGCTGGGAAACAGTCGCAGGCCTCGATCCTGCGATCATCGTGATCGCCGGCATGGATCGGCGCCGCTATGCCGCCGACGATCCGGCCGTCAAGCTGGAGTTTCTTAAAACCGATCCTGTCGCAAGCAAGATCGACGCCGTTGAAAGAAAGCACCTCGTCGTGATGGACTCGCAAGCAATGAGCCCGTCGATCCGCCTTGTCGACGGGATCGAGACGCTCGCGGAAGCCATTCGGCAGTTTGGACTGGTTCAGTGACCACCGGCGCCATGCAACGCAACGGGCGGGGCGGCTTTGCCGCCTTGTTCCTGCTATCGCTAGCTGCTCTGATGCTGGCGATAAGCCTCGCCGTGTCGATCGGCGAAATCGTCATTCCGTTGCAGACGATTGCGGAAGCGATTGCCAATCGCATCTTCGGTGCCTCCTTCGCGATCAAGCCGGTTCATGAAGGTGTCATCTGGGACTATCGACTGAGCCGTGCCCTGGTCGCTGCAAGTTCCGGCGCGGCTCTTGCCGTAACGGGCGCCATTCTGCAGGCCCTGCTCCGCAATCCGCTTGCCGAACCTTATGTGCTTGGCATTTCGGCGGGTGCCTCGACCGGCGCGGTCGCCGTTATGATCCTCAACCTCGGCTCAGGCGTACTGACGCTTTCGGCCGGTGCCTTTCTAGGTGCAGTGGCAGCCTTCAGTCTCGTCTCCCTTTTGGCCGCAGGCGCAGGAGGCGGCACCGATCGGATCATCCTGGCAGGTGTAGCCGGTTCGCAGCTCTTCAATGCGCTGACATCCTACATTGTCACGACCTCGGCCAACGCCGAGCAGGCAAGGGGTGTGATGTTCTGGCTGCTCGGCAGTCTCGGCGGCGTGCGCTGGCCGGACGTTTTTCTCGTGGCCCCCGTCGCCGGCGGCGGCTTTCTCATCTGCATGTTTCATGCGCGTGCGCTCGACGCTTTCACTTTCGGAACGGATTCTGCCGCAGCGCTCGGCATTCCGGTCAATCGCGTGCGCCTCATCCTCGTTGGGCTGACGGCCGTGATGACCGCTGCCGTTGTCAGCATCGTCGGCTCAATCGGCTTCGTCGGCCTCGTCATTCCGCACGCGGCCCGGTTTCTGGTCGGCCCCGCGCACCGGCGGATACTGCCGGCAACAGCGTTGATCGGCGCGATCTTCATGGTGCTTGCCGATATCGTCTCGCGCACGATCATCCCGCAGCAGGTGCTTCCGATCGGCGTAGTCACTGCGCTTTTCGGTGCTCCTGCCTTCGCCTTCATCCTCTACAAGGCAAGGAGGCCGGTATGAGCATATCGATCCAGAATGTCTGCTGGTCCGCCGGCGACACAATGATCGTCGACGGTGTGAGCCTTAATGTCGCGGCAGGCAAGACGCTTGGTCTGCTCGGGCCCAATGGCTCAGGCAAGTCAAGCCTGTTGCGTCTCATCTGCCGGCTGCGGCAGGTCAAAAGCGGCGTGATCAAACTTGGCGAGAGCGATATCAGCACGATGGCGCGTCCCGAGATTGCTCGGCGTCTCGCGCTGGTCGAACAGCAAGCGACAACCGATGCGGAAATCACGGTGAAGGATGCTGTCCGCTTAGGGCGAACGCCGCATCGGGGGGCCCTCTCCCCGTGGGATGCGAGGGACGAGGCCGCCGTCAATGCTGCACTGGGACAGGTCGGCATGACCAGCAAGGCCACACAGCTATGGCGGACGCTGTCAGGTGGCGAGCGCCAGCGCACGCACATCGCTCGCGCGCTTGCGCAAACGCCGACGGAACTGCTACTCGACGAACCGACCAATCATCTCGATATCCAGCATCAGTTGGAGCTGCTGGATCTCGTCACGAGACTGCCGGTCACAAGCGTCATCGCATTGCATGATCTCAATCTGGCGGCAATGTTCTGCGACAGCCTGGCCGTCCTGCAGGGTGGTCGTGTGGTCGCCGTGGGTCCGCCCGAGACGGTTCTCACTGAGACGCTTGTTCGCGATGTATTCGGAGTTCGGGCTCGCATTGAAAAGTCCGCGGTGCACGGCCGGCATCACATTCAGTATTTTGTCGGTTAGGAACGTCTGACTTCAAATCAGACATCAGCGAGTAGTGGCCGCGCGAAGAGAAGCCGTTGGGTCGATTTATGGCAACGAGCCGGAAGACTCGGGGCACTCGCCAGGCTAGTGCTGCCGCGTCCCCTCTCAGGTTTTGCCGGAAGCGTGTCGACACGTTGCTGTTTTGCGGTTCTCCGCAATTCAACGAGACCTTTCCTTGACCAAAAGCCCCTGTTTCTCTATCATGATGACATGATTTCTGGGAGGTCAGATCAAATTTATCGGATCTCTAACAGTTTGTTATCATAGACCATTCGACGTCTAACGGAAATAATCTCCCTCTTCCTTTCAGTCACTGCAGATGGGTCGTTTACAGGCCGCGTAAGGTAGCATATCGCGGCATTGAACCGGTGATGCGCGTCCTGAGGGTTCCTTGCTTACCAAAGCCACTAACCTCGATCCGATCTTGAGCGCTCGCGGTACGCACGCGATGTGAGTCACAAAAAACCCATGACACAGCAAGCGTCCGCGTATGTCGGGGGGCTGATCTGTTCCATTGAACCGGCCATAGTTCCTCCAGACAACGATGTCTTGCCGGGGTTTGACAATCGGCCGGTTCGTGGCGGGTGGCCTAGGAATGCTGTACCGTTAATGTTTCGGGGGCTGGCTAGTGGCGAGTTTACTGCAGTCAACTCAGTGCGGGGCATCATGTTCCCTTGCCCTTGCCAGGGCCAATAACATCGATCCGATCGCAAACTCGCCACGTTGGGCACGCCGTGTAAGGTCGCGTAAGTAGCCCCCGGCTGAATTGATCGTCCCAGCCCGTTCCAAAATACAGGCGAGAACGGCCGACGCTATTTGCGGGCCCATGACGCGGTAGGCGCTCTTGTAGGCTGAAGGACTGATCTGCAACATTGAGCTGACGACAGTTCCCGCGGCAATGAGGTCCTGCCAGGATCCGACAGTTCCGGCAGGACCGTAATTGCGCACCTCCGGGCATGCCTGCAGGACGAGGGAGAGTGGAAATATCGTGGATGCCGCGTTGGTTCCTGTTGCGTAGCGGGTGAGTTCAGTGCCGCTGACGTTTACGGAGTTGGCCAACGGCGAGTTTACTGCGGTCAACTCAGGGACGTTTGTTTCGACAGAAGCTTCAGAATCAAGATTAGATTCAGATTCTGTTATCTGTATGTGCCGCTCATTTTGTGAGTCATTGCCGCTCAAAGTTTGAGTTTTAATCTGCAATTCCAGTCGCTTGAGGATTTCATCCCGCAACGTTTCCAGAAGATGCAAGGTGGATGCAATCGCATGGGGGGCCGCGGCACGGGGTAATTGGTTCAGGATATCGTGAAAGCGGCCGTTGAACGCTTGCCAGTCTCCCGGAAGCTCTTCGCTGATCGCTGCGTGGACAAGCTTTGAGATGTCGCGGCGGGTGAGCGTGAGCCGTTCCTTGAGTGTTTGGACGTAGAGACGGTCGGCGGCGACTTTTGCTGCCAGGCGTTCGATTTCTGCGGCGCGGGCAAGCAGGGGCGCGAGCGAGAATCCGTAAGCGTCGTTGATCTCGCCATTGCGGGTCTTGCGAGCGTAGCGCTTTCCGTTGGGACTGTCCTTGCGGATCACGAGACCGGCAGCGACGAGTGCCGCCATATGCCGGCGGATCGTCTGCTCGGCCATCCCGTGGCAGCGGAGCGAAAGCTGCGCGTTGGAGGGGAACACGACGAGATTTTCACCCGCAGCAAGCTCGCTTTTTGGGTAGAAGCTCAAAAGCGCGTTCAATACCGTAAGGGCCCTGTCGGATATATCGAGCAGGGGCTTGGCTTCACAAAGCGCGCGATAGATTTTCCATTTATCGGTTGAGGCGCCTGCCTCGATTTTTTGGCTGTTGACTTGACTTGCGAGCATGCCAAGTGTCATCGGCCGCCGCCCAAAAGGCGTCGTCACACTTCCGCTTTCCATTTTCTTCGCCTTCTTCAAGGCAAAAGATATCAGCTCACCGAAAATAGGTGCCGGAGACTCTTGACTATGTTGCGCGGAAATGTGATTCTCTGGGTGTCTAGATCAGAGAGGGCTTCCGCTACGGCAACGTTCGGGGGCCTTTTCTTTTGCTATTGATCTCCGTTCTTTCCGATATTCCTGCTGTTCTCGAACGCCTCGTAGAGACGATCCAGGTTGTCCGCGATATAGGTGCCGAAGGCCGATGCCTTCCCTGCCCTCAGCGCGATAGTGAATTGTTTTCCGTCGTCCTTGATCTTCGCCTTTACGGAGCCATCTCTCAGCTGCCACTGGCTCACTGCCGAGGTGGGCATTGTGGTCTGGGCAGTTGAGGCCGGCTTCTTGCTGAAGAAAGCGACGAGCATCTCGAAGCGGGCATCCGGCTCGGCGGCTTCGAAGGCCGGTGTCTCGATGAACAGCGTCGCCCGCTCAGTGGCGTTCTCTTCTTCGAATTTCACCGAAAGATCGTGCCAACGGTCGCGGCCGGTTGCGCGTGCTGCTCCGATGGCCGAAAGAACTCCTTCAGGGATACGCCGGGTGACGGACAGCATCTTGGAGATCGTCGTCTTGTCGGCGCTGAGTGCTGCCATGATCGTCTCCCGATCGAAGCCGAGCTTGTCGAGTTTGTCGGCAAACATCGTACGCTCGATAAAGGAGAGATCCGCGCGTGCGGAGTTTTCTTGACCCTGGGCAATCACATGGTCGCGATCGGCAAGCTTCTTGACGACGGCGCGCACCGGCCGTCCAAGCTCCTTGGCGGCGCGCGCCCGCCGATGGCCGAAAGCGATCTGATATTTTCCGTCCTTTTCCGGATGCGGACGGACGAGAATGGGCGAATCCTGCCCTCGCAGGCGGATAGCTTCTACCAATTCCTGAAACTGCTCGTCGTTGTGCGCGAGGCGGTCGCTGACGAAGGAATCTTCGATGAGCGCGGTGTCGAGATCAATCACGGTTTCGCCGTGAGCCAGCTTCTCTTCGATCGCGCGCGCAGCATCGGCCCTTGAAGCAAGGGCATCTATGCTGCGGGTAACTGCACCTAGCGCGCCAATACCCTTGAAACTGATCGGCTGTCTGTCACCGTCGCTCGCAGGCTCGCTGTTTACGGCGGTAAACTTCTTGGAATCATCCATCAGGCCCGAGAGGATATTCTTACGTGCCATTCTTTCTCCTCCTGGCGGCTGAGCGGTTCATCGCGATCAATCGGTGCGCCTTCATCTGCGCCCCCATGCCCTGTGGATCAGTTCGGTGATTTCACCGTTCACGGCACTCATGGCCTCCATGGCGCGGTCATAGGTCGCGCGGGTAAACTGATTGCGCTCCACCTCGTAGAGGGTCTGGTTGGTCATTGCCGCATCCGAAATCGCCACGCTTCGAAGCATAGGATTGGTGAGCACGTGGTTGCGGAACATGGAGCGCATGAAGGCGACCATTTGCGTCTGCGGGCCGTCCTGCGGGTCGTAACGGGTGACGAGATAACGCAGCCAGTCGAGATTCATGTTACCGCCTGCGCCTTTCAGCGTGTTCAGTACCTCTCCCAGCATCTGCAGGAACTGGCACATGGACATCACGTCGAGCATTTGCGGGTGAACAGTGATGAGCACGGCGGTTGCGCTACAGATGGCGCTCATCGTCAGGAAGCCGAGCTGAGGAGGGCAGTCGATGACAACCACGTCATAATCGTCGGCGACGGAAGACAGCGCCTCGTCAAGGCGGGCAAAGAAAATGCGGCCGTAGTCGCTCGCTTTGCCTTGGGCAAGAACGCGCGGCGTATCGTGCTCGAACTCCATGAGTTCCAGGTTGCCGGGTACGAGATCGAGATTGGGGAAATTGGTCTTGCGGATGATTTCCTTCAGCGGCCGCCGCTCGTCGTCATAGCGGATCGCCGCGTAAAGCGTCTCGTTCTCGTCGACGTCGAACTCCGGCTGGAAGCCGTGGATTGCCGAAAGCGAGGCCTGTGGATCGAGGTCGACGGCGAGAACGCGGTGGCCGGTCAGCGCCAGATGCTGGGCAAGATGGGCCGCACTCGTGGTCTTGCCACTGCCGCCTTTGAAATTCACGACGGCGATGACCTGCAGGTGTTCATTGCCCGTGCGGTGCGGGACGTAGCGTGTGCTGCCTCTGGCATTCTGATCCAAAAACAGTCGCATTTCATCCATCTGCCTCGCCGTGTAGGACCTGCGTCCCGATGGCGTCACTTGAGGCAGGGGGCCCTTGCCCTCCAGCGAGAGATTGCGAAGATAGCCACTTGTAACACCAAGGAAACGCCCGACTTCTGCAAGTTGGAATTCGCGCAGACTCTTCATAGAGCGGGGCGGAAACATTTCCAGGCGATGCTGCTTTAGTTTGTCGGACAGTTCCTGTGCCTGGCCGATGATCAGCTGATCGACATCAGAAATTGCTTTACCAATTGTAGGTGCCATATTCAT